>CAXUFL010000059.1:0-26991 GCA_964250455.1 uncultured bacterium | reverse complement strand
AGGCGTAGTACCAACCTTGCCAACCGTCAAGAATGCCGCCTTTAAGAATCAAACAGTACAGCAGCACTACAAACGGTGCGATGAGCGTTTGTTTGCGCAAGCGATCGCCAAAACTTAGTTCGCTAAGCGGGGTGTTCGTCAGCTTTTCGGTTTCGATGATCATGTAGCGATCCTGGGCCCAAAGCCAGCGCGTCAGTGGTTTACGATCGTCGTGGTGAATCGGCGCGTTAAGCTGTCCTGATCGACCTTTAACTTGTAAAAGCTGCGTGTGACCGTCATCGATGTATCTGGCCCGATCGCCGCGAAACAAGGCTTGTCGCGGCGGAAGAATGCTGCCGCGTAGCGGTTTCCCAAACACACAAAATTGCAGCTTGATAAAGTAACCCTCCATGTCTGAAGTCATCGAAAGCGACTGCATTTCTGCAATCAGCGCATCGGTGAGAACGTAGTCTGCATCGAGTGACAAAACCCAGGGTGAGTGAATGTGCTGCAATCCAAAGTTCCACTGATTGGCGTGCGTGTCGAATTTGCGCTGAAATACTTTGACTTGTGCATAACGTTGCAGAATTTCTAGCGTTGCGTCTTCACTACCGCTATCCACGACGATAATTTCTTTTGCCCAGGTTAGTTTCTGAAGCGTTCGATCGATGTTCGGAGCTTCGTTGTAAGTTAGAATAAGCGGCGTAATTTCGGCTAACATTGCGTCTCCGCTTCTAATGGCGTTTCTAAAAGTGATTCAAAGTCGGACAAATACTGTTTAGCAACTTGTAAATAGCTGTATTGGCAAGCTTTTTTAGCGGCATTTTCAGCAATAACGTTTGTGCGTATTTCGTTTGTTAATGCTGATTGCAGCGTCGTTGCTAGATTTATTTCAGCAGTCTGACTTCGATGATCGAAAAAGTAGCCAGTTTGTTGATCTTCGATGAAATCTTTGAAGCAGTCCAAGCTCGAAACAATCGGGACGACTCCGCACGCCATTGCTTCTAACGGTGCGACACCAAACGCCTCGCCTTTCTCGGCCAGCGAAGGATAACAAAACAAATCGGCATTGCGATAAGCTTCGGCTAATAAATCGGGATCAAAAATCGGGGCTTGAAATTCCACATTCAAGCCGGATGCTTTCTGCTGAAGCAGCTTGAAATAGTCAGATCCACCGCCGCCTTGCTCGCTTTTAACCGGACCAATAATTCTTAGCTTTGCGTGGGGGAGCTGCTTCGACAAAACGGCAAAGGCATCAAGCAGCACGTGTACTCCTTTTTCGGGATGCAGCCTGCCCACGTACAAAATTACTTTTTCCGTCTGGATTGCCTTTGGCGATCGACGCGGTGAAAATGTGTGAATATCGATCGCATTGGGAATCAATCGGGTTCTCGCGATCGCGGCTGGATTTTGTTGAGCGAGTTCGGTTTTGATCGCTTGTGAAACCACCGCAAACCGATCGACGCCTTGATAAAGCCGAAACTGCCCTTTTGGAAATCGTCCAACGCTCAGCACGGCGCGATCAACCCGTGGATGAAACGGCGCAATCACCGGAAGCCAAAAATCATTAATTACTAAAATGTCGCTTTGCGGGAGCACCGGAAACGTGGTTAGCGCATAAAGACCATCTTTGATCAAGTCAAACCAGATATTCGTACTTTGCGAAAAGCCACCCCAGCGAAAATAGCGAACGCCTTTGATCGTTTCGGTTCTTGGCTGAGTCGGGTACGAGCGACACACGATCGTGACGTCGTGCCCGACTGCTGCAAATTCCTCAGCGAGTCCTTGCCACAAGCGATGATGCGCTCCGCCTTGCACGGTTGGGACCGGAAACCACGGTCCGGTTGCGATCGCGATTTTCATTCTTTTACCTCACTTGAACCGACGCAGGCAAATTGCCACCGTTTAGAATCCAGCGATAAACTTCAGACATCGACTGCGCGATCGCGCTCCACGAATACTGCTCGATCATCCATCGGCGTCCGTTTTGACCCATCGATCGACGAGTCGAATCAGAAAGCTGCATCGCTTCAGTTAATGTTTTTGCAAGCGTTTTAGCGTTGTTTTCAATCCACCAGCCGCAATCATGCGGGTGTAAACCTTGCCAGGGTGTGCCATGCGTGGTGATGACGGGCATTCCATACGCTAAAGCTTCCGCGATCGCGATGCCAAAATTTTCTGAATGCGATGGCAAGACCATTAATTCAGCGTGACTTAATGCAGTTGTTTTATCGTTGCCGCTTAGCATTCCGGTAAAGGTAACGCAATGCTGAAGATTTAATTCTGCTGTGAGTTTGACTAAATCCGCTTGGTACCCGATTAAATCGGGGCCGGCAATAACAAGCTGCCAATCGGGGAACTGCGCGTGCAGCGTATGCCAAACGCTTAACAGCGTATCAAGTCCTTTTTTGGGGTGCAGGCGTGATAAAAATAAAAGCCAGCGTTTATCTTTGAGTTCAGGAAAGCGATCGGTTAACAATTCTCGCGACCCAACGGAATCAAGCTTCGGAACGGTAACGCCGTTGGGAATAATCGCGATCGGCTGTGTGAATCCGAGTTGTCGAATCGAGTGGGCTTCGTCGATCGACGTCGCGTGAAACGCAGTTGCATTCAACAGATTTTCTTTTTCATACAGTCGCCATGCAATTCGCTTTTGAAGCTGACTGCGGTTAAGTGACCAAGCTTCTAGCATTCCTCGCGGCGAAATCACAAGCGGCAACTGACTGCGCTTTGCCGCTTGACGAGCGTAAAGATTGGGAAACATCCAAATTCCGTGATTGTGAATTAGATCAAGCTTTGTTGCAGCTAAATCGTCTAAACCTCGCTTCGCAGTCGGTTGAAATCCGCGCAGATATCGCGTTGTTAAGGTTGCGGGGTAGCTGTGAAGCTCAACGTTTTGAGGCTTGATTTGAGCACCCACGCTCGGATAATTTAACGTTAGAAGGTGCAATTTGATGTTGCAAACGGTGGTCGCTTCAGCAAGACTAGTCACTGAAAGCGCTGGCCCGCCAATGTGTTCATTGATGCTGGCAATAACGTGACAGACCTGAGGAAGTTTAACTTGGGTTTGGTCTTGAGCAGAGCATTCAGAAATCACGGGAATTCGTTGAGCAGTGGGTTCAGAGATAGACTCGGTACGCAAACGCCAAAACCGCCTCTGCTCGTTAGCAAACGGGTTCAGCGTTGAATAACACAAGTCACCGAGGAAACTACTTAGAATTACAGCGATTTCATGCCAAATCAGGACAAAACAGGTTGGATCAACTCGATCGCGCCGATTGAATCTGCTGCCACCACTGCTGTAGCGCTACTAAACTCCATCGCTGATACCACGTTTGCAGCGCAACACCACGAGGAGCGTGAACCGTTTCAAAATAATCGCGCCATTCGTGCTGCATCCAAGTTTGGAACGGAAACGCAAAGCCGCGTTTCGGGCGATTCCACACCCATTTGGGAATTTCTGGAACCGCTTGCACGAGTAATTGTTTTCCGGGCATTAGCCGCAGCGCACTCGGAATTGTGGCAATTGTGTCAACCAGCACCGAATCGACAAACGGCACCCGCAGTTCTAGCCCCCACGCCATGCTCATCACATCGCTGTCGCGCAGCAGTTGATTTCGCATGTAGCCGCTTAACTCTAGCCAGCTTACCGCGTCGAGAACCGAAGGCTGCGGCGGGATCGATTGATCGATCAAGCGCAACGGCCGCGATCGATCCGGCAGGTATTGAGCTGCGATCGCGCTGGCTTCAGCGTGGGTAAAGATGCCGCGAAAGCTGCGGTAAGCGTTGAAAGCAGAGGCAGGCTGCTGCAAAAAATCACCGATGCGTCGCACGCGATTTGATCGGCTTAACTGTTCTAAACCCGCACCCACCAGGGTATTAAGCGGCTTGAAAGCTTGGGCACTCGCGCCCCAGCGCATCATCTTCGGGATAGTTTGAAACGAACCGTAGCCGTTAAACAGTTCATCGCCGCCTAAACCCGATAACACGACTTTGGCCCCGTTTGACTGAGCGAGGTGAGACACACAAAAGGTATTGAACCCGTCGATGCTCGGCTGATCGATCGCGCTTAAGAATTTGGGCAGCAGCGATCGGGCTGTTGATGCGGTAATCGTACATTCGGTATGCTCGGTGGCAAAGTGCTGCGCGACTTGGTGAGCCAAAGCGCCTTCGTTGAATTCGGCTTCTTCAAACGCGATCGAATACGTTCTGAGCGTTCCGGTTTGAATTTGACGAGACAGCGCTAGAACGGCGCTCGAATCGATGCCCCCGCTTAAAAATACGCCGACCGGAACATCGCTGACAAAATGATGATCGATCGAATCGATCAAAGCGCTGCGAACGCGATCAATAGCTTCGATCTGATCGACGTCTTCGGATTGAAACTGAATCTGCCAGTATTGCTGCTGCGTTAAGTCGCCTTGCTGCCAAATCAGAGAATGTCCTGCTGGTAACGTTTGAACGTTTTCGATTAACGTGTGCGGTTCGGGGACGCTTCCGGTGAGCAAGTAGCCGTATAGTCCCTCGATCGAGAGTTCGATCGACGGCAACCCCGATGCCAAAATCGCCTTGAGTTCCGAGGCAAACAGCAGCATCGAGCCGGATCGCCAGTAGTACAACGGTTTGATGCCAAGCGGATCGCGAGCGAGAAACGCCGTTTGCGTTTGCGTGTCCCAAATTGCAAACGCAAACATGCCGCGCAGATGATTCACGCACGCTGCCCCGTAGCGCTGATACAGCTTCAGAATGACTTCGGTATCAGTTTGCGACTCGAAGCGATCGCCGCGCTGTTCTAAATCCGATCGCAGTTGGCGAAAGTTGTAGATTTCTCCGTTAAAGCTAATGAAATAACGACGATCAGGGCTAACCATCGGTTGATGTCCGGCAGGGCTGAGGTCGAGAATCGATAAGCGCGTGTGAATCAGTGCGGCGTTGCCGTCGGGGGCAAGGTAAATGCCGCGATCGTCAGGGCCGCGATGGTCGATCGCCATTTGCATTCGATGACTAATTTGCTCAAGCCGATCAACGCTGTACGAAGCGCCGATTAATCCTGCAATTCCACACATAATTAATGGTTTGAATGTTTGCTGTTAGCGCGAACGGCGTCGAGCATGACCTTTGTCGATATAACCGCTTTAACGCACCCGGTCTGGCTTTCTAAGTTCGTTTTCTTACCCTAACGTCAGTTTCGGTTGAATTCGATTGACCCTCTGGAAAGCCCTTCTAGTGCTTTAACCATCCCTAATCTGTTTAACCAAGCGAAAAAATAGTCAAAACCTCCAATCCTTGAGATGTTTAGCAAACGTGGCTTGAAAGCACTCAAATCCATATGCTTCGATCACTTTTTTACGCAGTAACTGCGGCTGATACATCAAAGCGTTGGGATACGATCGCCTTAAAATTTTCACGATCGTATCTGCGAGTTCATCAACGTGATCAGGATCGACGAGCGCTCCGAATTCTCCCTGATACAGCGCATCGATCGCGCCGTCTTGGTTGCCGCCGATCGTTGGCTTACCGCACGCGAGCGCCTCAAGATAAACAATACCAAATCCTTCGCGTTTGCTTGGCATCGCAAACACATCGCACAAGCTGTAGTAGTCGCTCAAATGGTCATCCGAAACAAACCCTGCTAGAGTGACGCAGGCTTGCAGGTTTAGTTCAGCGATTTGCTGCTCGACGCGAGCGCGATCGTTGCCTTTGCCCACAATCACGTAATGAATATCTGGAATCGTTTGGCGAATGATCGGCAGCGCCCGAAGCACTTGATCGTATCCTTTGTAGCGTTCCTGGTTTGATAAGCGGCACACGGTGAGAATAATCGGCTGATTTGCTTTTAGCCCGTACTGCTGCAACAAATGAGTCGGTTTTGCTGCAATTTTGAAGCGATCGGCGTCAAACGTATTCGGCAAAACCACGACTTTTTGCGGATCTAAATCCGGGTTTTTGAGCAAGCGATCGCGGGTGTAGTGGCTAACCGCCAAAATGCGATCGGCGTTTTGCAGCGCCGATCGCAAGGCGGGACGAGTAATGTCCCACGCTTCGATGCCGTGGGCAACCGTCCAGTAAGGCACCTTTGCCCATCGCCAAAGCTGATAAGCGGCGGTGGTAAAGTTCAGATGCGTAGTGATGACGAGTTTGGGGCGCTGTTGCAGTCCGCAACCGAGCAGTTGAGCCGCAAACATCGGCGTCCGCACAGCGTTAGGATACGAGCCAGCACAGTGAAAGCGCAGATTCTCTGAGTCGGCGATCGCCATCGCTTGCAGCATCGACGGCGTGATCGTGCAGTCGTGCTTGAGAAAAACGTCGATGCGAGCATCGGCTACAGTTTGCTGCAATGCCTGCAAAAAGTAGATGGAATACGTTTGAATTCCACCTTTGGTTCTAAACAGTTCGGGCATCCAAACGTGAAACGGGGCGGGTTGGCTCATCGGGAAGTACGCAGCATTACAAAAATTGAATCAAGCACCGCTTAGGTAAGCGATCGCTTGCTGAAGTCCGGCGGTGGTTTGGGTGTAGCTGTACTGAGCGATTCGCGCTTGACTAGCGGCTCCCCAGGCTTGAAGTCGATCGAAGTCTGAAAACGCTTCACGCAGGCAATCGGTTAAGGCAGAAACATCGCCTGCCGGAAAAATCAATCCATTTTCAAACGGCGTAACTAAATCTTGAGCGCATCCGACATGCGAACTGATAATCACCGGACGCGCTAAACACATCGCTTCGTTGATGGCCAGTCCCCAAGTTTCCCACGCGCCGTAGCTCGGTAGCACCACGACATCGGCGATCGCATACGTGCGCGGCATCAGCGATTGATTCTGAAACGGCGCAAAATAAACGCTTGGATGATTCGCCGATCGCACCCTTAAGTCGGCTTCAAGCGATCCACTGCCAACCATTAACAGCGACACGTCGGGAAGCTGGGCCGCAAGAAACGCATCAAGCAGATCGATCGGGCGCTTTTTGGACTCGAATTTTCCAGCAAACAAAATAACGCGGTGATCCGGCGGAATCCCCAGTTCTTGCTTCCAAGCGATCGCGGCGAGGTTTGCGGCATCTGCTTGAGCGATAAAGCGATCGTTGTCGATCGCGTGCGGTGCAAAAAACAACTGCTTGACGCCATGAAATCGCAAATACTCCGCGTTTGCTTTGCCGACATACAAACACGCCGCAAACCGACGATAGATTAGCGAAATTACTTGACGCCGCAAAGCAGCTTTCACGCCAGAAATGGGGATCAACCGATGCGAATCGCCGCGAAACAAAATCGGGGTCGAATTCCAGCGCCATAAAAATCGATACAAACTAGCATGATTATAAGTCATCATTAATACGACATCCGGTGCAAACGCTTTAACACACCCAGTCAACAATGGATTTTGCAATCCCCAAAAATGATGCGTTCCTGGATTAGAACTCGTATTGGGAACAAATTCGTAATCATAGCCGCTCAAAAGTGGAATATCCCACTGCATCGCTTTCTGGAATCCAACATCAATTTTTTGAGTAACGCCAAAATCCCATAGATAAAACACTCGAATTGTTAAATTAGAACCGCTTGCTAACTGCCGAAACCACGGCGCGTAGTATTGGATCGGATGAGAGGAAATAATCGCTAATCGCATCATTGGTCAAGCTGAATAAAGTAACGCGGCGCACGGGGAACTCGATAATTCTCCATAAACACAAGGGCAATTCCGATCAGAAAGTAGCTTGTTTGAGCGAGGGCAGCAAGGTAAGTTCCCGCCGTCCATTCGGTTTGAAACGCAAACGTCACAAGCAGAACCGTAAACAACGATCGCAGCGACAAAAGCGGCGCGTTAATGCTCCAGCGCGTAGCTTTACCGTAAAATGTTCCCAACACGATCGCCAGTCCTCCACAGCCGAACAGTCCAAAATTGCCGTAAGCTTCTGCCAGCAGCCCCCAAGAAATCGAAGTTTTCAGGGTTTCTTCCTCGGTTTGCAGACCGTAGTGAATGCTCAGCATGTGCGTGCCTTGTTGCGCCCGAATCCGATTTTCAACTAGAATTCGTGGCACCAGAATTTGAGGAATAATCGCATAAGTTTGTCCCATCAGATACGGCACCGTCTCTGGACTTTTTTGCTGAGCCAGCAGCAGCATTTGCACCACGCTGGCCCGTTCAGAAAAGGATCGATCCTGGGTTTCTAGCTTTTGTTCTCGTCGCTGCATAAACTTAAATGAAGACTCGGCCCATTCGCTATACACCCCGACATATTGCAACGGCGTCACCGATGGCTGGATGCCGTCGAGCCAATATTTCTCGCGCATTTCGCTTTTGCCGTAGTTTAGAAACGTCAAAATCGTGAATAAAACGGCGATCGTCGCGATCGGAACTCGTTTTCGCCCGATCGTATAGGCTGCAATCGCAACCATTGCCACCGATGCCGCTCCAATCAGCAAAAAGCTGAGGGCATCGATCGCCATAAAGCTCACGATTAGCAGTACGACCGTTCCGACTTGGCGATTTGTAAACGATCGCGTTCCTAATCGGTAACACAAAACAAACGTCGAAATCGCTGTTAATCCGAGTGCGCCGCTTCGCACGATCGGGTAGAAACTGCCTAATCCTCCGAGCAGTCTTGCCGCATTCAGCACGCCAAAGACAACGCTGGCGGTGAGCGCCGCTAGGAAAAACTGATCGCCTTTTCGGTCTTGTAGCGCTCGATAAACGGCAGGCGGCTTCGGAGCCGTTTTAACATGCTCATACCAAATAAACGTGCCCAATGCTAAAAAGCCTGCAACCGTTGCCCCAGCGAAAAGGTGCGCTCCGGGTGAATACTTCATCACGTTTGGAAAACCGTTGATCAAAGGCAACGCATACGTCCAAATAAAGCTCAGTCCGAACATCGGAAAAACTGGAATGCCCAGGGCAAGTCCAGCACACCAGAGATACATCGGGATTAAGGCTGCGATTGTGACCAAAACCGCCCCGATTTCGCTGAGTAACTCCTGCACGGGCGAAAAGTAAATTTCATAGATCACTAGTCCGATCGCGGCACCCCAAAAAATCGTGAGCAGTTGCTTTTGGCTCGTTTTTGGCGGCTTCGGAAAGATTTCTAGAACAATAGGAGCTTGAGTCATCAGATTAACCTGGAGCGAAACATCGATCGAAGACGGCGCACTGCTTGCGGGTCATTTCTTTGGCGGTATACGGTGCAAACGCTGACCAGTTGGTTTCGGCAACGGTGCCACGCGGCAAACGAGCTAGCGCCGCGATCGCGGGCGTGATGTCAGCTTGCAGCGTTTGCGGTGCGGTTTGCGATCCAAACGTCACGGCTTGTCCGGCTTGGCACGATCGCAAAATTGAAACAACCGAGCTTTGTTCGTGAAAAATGGCAAAAATCGGCTTGCGAGCCAGAATGCACGGATACAGCTTTGAAGCGGTATAGCTTGGATCATCAGAGCCAAGCATCAAAATGGCGTCACTGTCCACGAGCGTTTGCAGCGCTTCAAAGTAAGGAATGCGTTCAGCATGTTCGATCACCAAATCGCCCACGCCACAGCGCTGCGCGACAGGCTTGATCGTGGCTTCAGCCCGATTGCCTGTCGCGTAACTAGTTCCCACAAAATGCAGCCGGACAGATTGCCAAAATTTCCGATCGCGATTGCGCAGCGTTTGAATCGCTGAAAACAGGGCTGTGAGTGCAAATGCCATATCATGTCCGCCTCGACCGACATACACCCAGTGCCGATTGCCGTCGTTTGAGTCAAAAATGCGCTGCTGGATGTTTAAGCTGGGTAATCGATCGAAGTCAGCTTCGGGTGCGCCAAACGGCAAAACGGTAAAGCGATCGTTGGACATCCAAGCATAGCGTTGGCGCAATTGATCAAGATAAGCAGGCGATACGCTGATCACCTGGCTCACGTGCCGCATTGCCGTAGGTTCTAGCGTTTTGGCAACGGTTTGAGCAAAGCCATACTTGAACCGCCCGCCCGGACGCTGAACGGTTTTCGCTCGTTTGTAGTAATCGCTGATCCAGGGGTCTTGAAAATCAAGCACATAGGGAACGCCGAAGCGTCTTCGCCACCGAGCCGCCAATCCCATTGTGAGAAAAACCGTGGTCGAAAAGTAAACTAAATCGAAAGGCTGGTCGCGCAAAAGTCGATCGCCTGCTTGAGCGAAGTAGGGCAAGCAGCGCCAGCCAATATTGCCGAGTCCAACGCGCTTTGTAAGCTGGGCGGGAAGGGCCGGAGTTTGCACGATCGACGTTGCATCGGGAATGGTTTTTAGCAGCAGTGGATCGTGTGTTCCTTCTACCGCTTCGGGATTGACGGTTAAAATCCACGGCTCCCAGCCAAACGCCTCGAAATACGGCAAAGACATCCGCACTCGTTGATGATCCGGTGCATTGATCGGGGGAAAATGTGGACTGACGATCAGAACGCGACGACCCAAAATTCGACTTCCTTTCCGACACTAGCTACCGTTACAAACAGTGCAACGACGAATCAGGAAGAAACGATACCGAGTGCTTTGTGCTTCACAAAGATTTGATGATTTTTAGAAGAAACAGCGATTTTCCACCCTTCAGGTTGCCACGCTTCTGTTAGTTCTGAAGTGCTCGTTCTGCTTGCGCTCTAAGCTGATTTGCTTGGTGTTCCCAATTAAATAGCTGCTCGGCTGCGGTTCGCGCCGTTGCTTTCGCGATCGCTAATTCTCCACGCTTGCGGATTAATTCATTTAAAGCTTGAGCCAGTGATTCTGAAGAATTGTGAGCAACTAATCGACCAATCGTTGAAACTTTAGAAAAAATTTCTTGTTGTCCCAGCGTGTCGGTTGCAACCACGGCTAATCCTGCCTGTAGATATTGAAAAAGCTTGTTTGTGATCGTTAACTGACGACTAGGACAATGGGGAACTTCTAGCGCTAAACCAATGTCGTGTTCAGCGATGCGATCGAGCAGTTGATCGGTTGGAACCGTTGAATGAATAAACAAACGATCGCGCCATTCGTCGGGCACTAACGGCTCTAACCATCGACGAGCGCTGTCTGAATACTGCCCGCGTAAATGAATCTCAACCGGATTATTTAGCAACGGCAACGCTTCAAACAGCAGCTCTAGTCCGCGTCCCGGCCCGATTGTTTGGGAAAACCAATGCAGCGAACAAAGGTTGAGATTTTGTCGATCTTTGAAAATTCTTGATTCTGAGCGTGGCTGATCGGGAAAACAGTTATAAATTACCGTTGGCGTGGGGGCGTGGTACGCTTTTGCCATTGCGTCTGCCATTGCGTTAGACGTGGTTAAGCAGTATTGACAGTCTTGAATCAACCGACTTTCTAAGCGTTTTAGCTGATTGATCGGTCGAGAAATTCGCGCTTCGGGCAGCAGATCTTCGGAAAACCAATCTTCAAAATCGACGCCCACTTGATAGCCAGCATCGAGCAGTTGATCACCGATCCAAAGCCCAGCTTCTGAATGCACGATCGTCAAGTCCGCGTGAAATTCACGAGCAGCTTTGAGCATTGCGATCGCGCCATAGCCGAGCAAGTGCGGTGAAAAGCGTTTGAACCGTTGATAAATTTCTTTAGCAAGTCGGGTCTGCGCTCGAACGTGCTGATTGCGCCAACGGTGAATCGGCTGGAAATCTAGAATTGGGACAAAACGCCAGCTTTTATTAGCAAATAAGGCACGATCGCGCTCCATCAACATCGAATCAAACCAAATTCCCATCACGGTTACGTCATGTCCTGCATTGGCTAAAGCTTCTGCTTCTTTTTGCGGCCGAGGAGCCATACAAAGATGGGCACTAATTAAGATTAAAATTCTTGCCATTGCTGTCAAATGCGATTTGTACTACTTAGGATTAATGGCGCGTGTGGACTGAATCGATGCAAGTCATGAGTCTTTAATCGACAAGTGAGTTTGAAAGCGCTGCTGAGTGTTGCAGTCAAGAAACTGCTGAACCTCTGCTAACTGATTCACAATTTGAAACATTTGATACGTTCGCATCGGACGTTTTAACACACTCAGAAAAAACATCAGCCAATCACGTGCAGTAGCTTGAGCGAGCAGATAGCGGCATTGTGAGTTCAGCAAGCCAGACCACAACAGAGCAGAAGTTGGAGCAGGCTTTTGGTTCCTGAACTGCTGCCAAAGCGCGATCAATCTGTCCTCGCTTTTTGGCATATGTTTTAAGAAGGTTGTTGCCAGCAGAAGTTGACCTGCGCCCCATTCGCTTGCGTTATTCGATCGAGAAGTTGAGCGAGTCACCGCAAAATTGGCTAATGTTTGATTGACAAATAGAATGGGATGTCTGAAGGTGCGTTCACGCACATGCTCTATCATTGCAAACGGCGTAGAAGCTGGGATTTGAGATTTCTCAATCTGATTAGAGCGAATCAACATCGCTCCATTTGAGTGGAGCGTCCCCAAAACCTGCTGAGTGTGCCCCCAATCAAAGAGTTTGTAAGGTTCATTGATTGAAAATGGAAACGTTGTTTTCTCTAACTCGATCCAGTGTTCATCGTCCTGCTCTTGCCACATTCGCATGTTTGACCAAGCCATTTCAACCTGAGGATGCTGCTGCATTGCTTCCAGCATTTTCTCTAGAAAAGTTGGCTCCCACCAGTTGTCGTCTTCTAACAGCGAAACAAACGGCTCGTTGACTTTTTGAAACACAAGGTTAAACGTTGGGGTTGGGCCCAGATTCTGTGCATGATTCATGACTGAAATTCTCGGATCGCCGATTTCTTCAACTAGTTTGCTTGGCGCTAAATCAGTCGGATCATCGTTGTGCAGTTCGCAAATCCAATCTTGAAGGGTTTGATTTAGCAAACTGGTGAGTGCTCTTGGCAATAGCTTAGGACGGCGGTAGGTCAGTAGATAAATTCGACAGGTTGCCATGCTTACTGTACCTTTTGATCAATGCGATTGTGGCCAACGTTGAGCACATTTATAAAGCCCAGGTCTGGAATGCGGTTGCAGGCACAAGACACGGTTTCGTGTCCTTTCCAGAAAGATTGACCCGGCAGGTAGTAAGACGCATCATCCATTACCAAAAATCCGTTTGGCGCAACGCGATCGCTGTAGTTGTGCAAGTCTTCGATAACGCCTTCAAACGTATGATCGCCATCACTGTAAATCAGCGAAAACTGCTGATCTTGCAGCGCAAGAATCTGCGGATCGTTTGCGTCAGCCGTGTTTTGATAAGTGGCGATTCTTGTTTCTAACGAATCCATTGAAATCATCGTGATTGTCCTTCTAAATCAACCAACAGTCCTGCTTAACTTTTGAATTCGGGTTGCAAGCTTCCAACCAAGTACTCGACTGAATTTTTGAAACATTGGTCCACCTTCAGCACCAACATCTGAGCCGCCCAGACGGTTCACTTTTTCGCTCGCAGCTGCTCGCAGGTGCGGCACTGCGGGATAAGCTTGATAAATAAAACGCTGAAATGCGGTTGCCAGCGCACGACGAGTTCGATCGCTGGTCTCAGTTTGAAGCAGGCGTTGCTCAACACTGCTCAAGGAGTCATACACCGATCGCCAAGCTTGATTCGACGTTTGAGTACTAAGGCTGCCCGGAATGCTCGATCGATAGTAAACTTTTGCGTCTGGGCAAAACGTAACGCCTTGACTTGCCAGAACCACCCGCCAAAAATATTCGCCATCATCGTTGAGCGTTAGGGTTTCGTTCCAGGTTCCTGCGGCTTGCGCGATTGATCTGGGTGTCAGCCAGCAGGCAGGATTCATCATCAAATTTTGCTCTAACGCTTGAATAAGCCACTCTGTTGGTGACAGCGTTTGCCATAAGCTATCGGCTCGAAAAATAGCTTGTTCTGGATCGGCGGTGAACCTGCCCCAAGCGGCGGAAGTAATGCAGCGATCGTCGGGTTCTAAACGCAAAATCTGCTGCTTTAGCTTGTCGGGTGCCAGCAGATCGTCTGCGTCGAGGTACTGAATAAAATCGCCTTGTGCTAACTGAAGGGCAACATTTCGTGCGGCAGCAGCGCCCCGGTTAGGTTGCGACAAAACTTTGATTTTTGAAGATTCAAAGGATTGTGCGATGCTTAACGTTGCATCGATCGACCCATCATTAACAACGATCAGCTCTAAGTTTTTCCAAGACTGCGCTAAAACTGACTGAATTGAGTCGTAAATCCAGTTTTCAGCGTTGTAAGCAGGCATCAAAATAGAGACGAGCGGTTTCATACACGAGCGGTTACAAATAATCGAGGTTAGGGAGATTTTTGATCGACCGAGCACGATCGTGGGTTGTTTAACAAATCGGAAAAATAAAGCACAAATACCAATGCAAATCAGTAAAACGCCAAAATCATAGAGAATCTGGAGCGGTAAAACGTCAAGTTAGATTCCGTTATGCAGCCGCAAAAGTAAGTAGCAGTCGATCGGTTAATCTAATGCCTAATGTGCTTGATCCAGCTACAACAAAAACGGGCACCGAGTGACAAATTACCGTCGAAACCATGCTGAAAACCACTCAGCTAGTTCCTGCACGAGATTGACGGTTTGCAAACAAATTGCTCCCAATTCCTAATGCAAACAAACTTCACTGATTCAGGAAAAAAATAAAAATATTTCTCTGAAGGTCCGGGAACTAAGACTCTCCCAATACGGCAGATAAATGCGACAAAATCGCCGCCAGTAGAACTGCATCGTGAAGTGCGATTGGGAGAAGCCGTCAGGGTTAATTGTCTAAATAAAGTGCTTCCAACCGTAGCGGAAATACCAAGACTTAGAATCAGCCACATAGTGATGCAAAATCGCTTTGGGGTTGATTGTTTCGGATTGGTCGGGCATTACGCGGTAGTCGTCAGCAGGCGCAACGGCGCAGGATCGACTCGACATCAACATGGCAATCAACGCTTGCTCTTGGTAGTAATGCGTGCCTTGCCGCTCGATAAGCGTTTTGCACCAGTATTCTAATTGCTCCCAGTCGATGTCTTCGCTGTTGAGTCCGCAGATGCCCACGTTCAAGCGATCGGCGATCGGGTGCCCAGTAAGCGAGGTCATCAAATCGATCTCATAGCCATACGACGTTTCTACATCCACCATGTAACACGGCTGAGTCGGATTTTGCAGCCAGTTGAGCAGAAAATCAGGGGCTTGAAAAAACAGCATATCGGAATCTAAAACCAGCTTCCACCCTTGCGATCCGATATGAACATCGGTGAGCTTTCGCAGGTTAGGGTAGTTTCGGCGGCGTTCTCTGAGATAAGGAAATCGAGGTTCCGGTAAGAATTGATTGATGCGATCGTCGATTTCTGGTTGGGTTACGACGATCGCGTTTGGAAATACACGACGAATCTCAGCTTGGTAAGGCTTGGCTAAAGAACCGTCATCGTAAACGATCGGACGAATGCAATGTTGAGTTTGCTGCGCCATTGAATAAGCACAAAAGCACGTTTGATACCAAAACTTTGCGCCCGTTAGGAAGTGAACATCAAGCGGCGGTGTAGATTCAGCGTTAATCGGTTTAAGCTGATAAGCTGCTTTTTCCATGTTCGATCGCTCCACAGCATCGATCGCGATATTCAACGCGCCTTTTTCTAGACACCGAACCGCAAAGCCTTTGGGTGCGTAATAAAATCGATACAGCAACACGCCCAACTTCCATTGTTTTGAAAGCTGACGCGCCGATCGCGAAATAAACGGGATTGAGCTAGTCATGGATTTCTGAGGGCGATAAAGTTTTCCAAGCTGTGATGCGTATTTTCCTGACCAAATAACCGATGAATTGTGAAGCCATAGTTTGACGAATCTCCGATCGAGATTTCCACAGACGGATGTAGAACTTGGTGAGACATCGTGTTTCTGAGTCGAGGTAAATCGATTAATTGGGCAACGTGCTTAAGCCTTCAAACAGCCCGCAGGCACCTTGCCAACGAATGTAGTGAACGGGACTTTTCCAGGGTTTGTAGCTGAACACCGCTTTGAGCTTTCGCGGTAAAACGCTGGGGGCTGAAATCCTTTGCCAGGGTCGAATGTCATGAACATCAAGCACCTGCACCCACGATCGACACGAGGCCCGATTGAGTCGAGCTAGATAATCGCGATCAATGCGATTTGCGGGAATCAGGTGCAGCAGTTCAAGCTGCGGAAAGTAGCCCACTGCCCAACCTGCATTCAAAATCGTGAGGTTGATGTCGCAATCTCCGCCAGATTGCAGGCTTTTCCCGGTGCGATCGAAGCTTTTGCGTTTGGGATCGTGCAAAATGCAATCGCGGTACTGTTCGGCGGCGGCGCGGCGAATCGCCATTCCTGCTCCGATGGGTGCAAAGTCTGGGTGTTGTTTGGGGTCTACGCCAAAGCGATACGTTAAAGCGGCTTCGCCAAAATCTCGCAGCGCCAAGCAGCCCCACACCGACCGAATCCACGATTCTGGCTCAGTTTCAAATTCAGGAAGCGATTTGCCGCCGATCGCGCCTAAATCGGCGTCCGCTTGAAAGATGTCGATCGTATGCCGCAAATAATCGGGCTGCAACACATTATCGTCATCGACAAACACTAAAAGCGGAGCGTTAGCGTTCTCGATGCCGCACAAACGAGCCGCAGTCAGCCCGATTTTGTCTTCGCGAATATGACGAGCGTGAGGATGCCACGCTAATGAAACCTCTGTTTCTAATAAGCGATCGCTCTTGTTGTCGATCAGCAAAAGCTCCCAGTGTTGAGTGGATAAAGATTGCGATCGCAACGCTGCCAAAACCTTTGCTAAATACGACTGGCGCGGGTTATGCGTGCAGATAATAACACTAATAAGCGGTGACATAGGACGGTTTGAGGGGTTCGAGGATGACGTTGAGTAGTGTTTGACCGGGTGAGGGATCGAACTTCGCGATCGCGCTTTGGTGAGCTTGAATGCCCATGTGCGTCCAAGCGTTTCGTGCTGACCAAGCCCGTTCCAAAGCGGCATAAATGGATTTCGCCGTTGCTGCTGAAGCAACAAAGCCAGTTTTACCGTCTTCGAGCCATTCAAGATTGCCGCCGACATCGGTGACGATCGCAGGACGACCACAAATCATGGCTTCAACTAAAGCAAGCGGCGTACCTTCGGCTCTCGATGGCAAAACGAGCAGATGATTTTCAGCCCAAATTTCGCGGACATCGTTGACGTGTCCGTGGAACACCACGCGATCGGCGATGTCGTAATGAGCGGCTAATGCTTCGAGATACGCTTTGTCTGGTCCTGACCCGTATAAATTGCACTGCCAATTCCTCGTTTTCCAAATCGGGAAGCCTAAAGCTTCGAGCAGAATATCTTGCCCTTTTGCTAATGTTTCTAATCGAGCTACCGTTGCAAAGTGGACGCGATCGCCGATTATCGAAGGAACAATCTCGAATTCGGTTAGATTTGTCGGATTGCGAACAACTGATGCGTTTGGAAGCGATCGGGCGAGTTGGCGTTCTGCTTGTTTGAGGTTGCTTTGGGAAACAAAGAACACGCCTGCTGCATTGGCAAAAATTTGGTTGGCTAAGGCTCGCTGAGGGCGATCAAGCACCGTTGTATCTGTGTTGAAATGACAAATAATAAAGTAAGGAATGCCGCTTGATTGCAGCAGATTGATCAGTTCAGGACTGTGGATGATGTCATAGGTTCCACCTTGATTAATGAAAATCACTTCTGGATGGTTTCTAAAAATCGGCAAGTAGCTTGAGGGTTGTGAAGCGACAGGTCTAAGTTTTTTAATTGCTCTCGTGATCAAAGCATTGGATTTTTGTAAGCGAGGTCGAGGAAAAATCTGTGCGCCTTGATCGCGTAGTTTCAGCACGATCGGGTGATCGATCGACCAGTCACAAAGTGAGAGAGAAACCTTGTGATTTTGCAGCAACGCTTGTTGAGCGATCGCGGCCCACAAATACTCACTCCCGCCCCACGGGTATCCTTCCATTGTTGAAATGAATGCGATATGTGACATATAAATCTCGTGAAACAGACCCGAAAGAAGGCTCTATTTTGTTGCTTAACTTGTTGCCCGAATCATTCTTTGTCTTAATCTTCTCAAGCTATACAGCCCTATCTCCCAAATGAGATCTAATTCAAGGTAAATATTGTGCGTTTTGCACAATTTGTAGATATTAAAATTACGTTCTGAACTGAGACCGCTTTGTTTTCTCAGCATGAGTGAAACCCAATCACGAATTAAGCCTTTCAAGATTTTTCTTGAGGTTGCTTGAGGGATAGTAATTTTATCTTTGATCAGACTATAAATTTGCATTCTTTCATAAATGTCCAACCCATTGCGGCTTGCGGACGATCGCACAGTTGAGTTGTGCTTGCGGTAATAGTTTAAGGGTTGTGCTGTGAAAGCGATATCTGCATGAAACAAAAGCCGAATCCAGGAGATCCAATCCCCGCAGAGAAACAAGGTTTCTTCGGCATAACCAATTTTCTCAAACAGTAATTTTCGCGTGAGAACTGCGCTCGCATTCGGAATCGTGTTCTTGAAAACTAAGTAATCTCTACATTCAGCAAGTCCTTGATTAATAAAGGCTTTTTTCCAGCGCTCTTGATCTAGGTCTTCTGTCCACCAATCCAGCGTTGAACCTTGATTGTTATGCTCATCGATTTGGCGTGATTGACAGTATGCGATACCAATTCGCGGATCTTTCTCAATCATCGAAACTAGTGTTTCTAAGAGTTTCGGGTCTGCGTCATCGTCGGATTCTGCAATCCAAATGTATTCACCATTCGCTGCTTTAATGCCTTTATTCCACTGCTTGAACGGAGAACCGCTATTCGATTGGTTGAGGATCGATCGGATTCGGGGATCATCAGCAAATTGAGCAAATACCTCATTACTGTTGTCGGTGGAGAAATCGTCTAAATAGATAATTTCAAAATCCTGATACGTTTGATTTAGAATGCTTTGAATGCGCTGTTCAAGGAATCTCGCATGATTGTAGTTGGGAACGATGACGCTAACTTTAGGCATAAGACAACAGAAAATGAGTAGACAAGGTTAAACGCTGCTCAAGTTAAAAAACAATCCGAAATTGCTTTAGAAATACGATGAATAATACCAATCATTAATAGCATTCCTTCTTAAACCAAGACGCATTCTTAACTGAATCTTTTTGCTTATAATTTTTTGCTTCATGGCTTGGAGACGACTTATGTTTAATTCTGGTAATAGAATTACCATGTCGTTCCAAATCTGGGTAATTTTGTTAGCCTCGCAAACAGGTATCTCTTTTGGTAAAAACCTCATTCTGTTTGATTCAGCATAAGCAACTCTTAAAAATCTTTCTTTAAAATTAACAGGTTGCTTAGCGTTAATCGCTGCCTGTCGTAGAGCCTCGTAATGGTGATCATACGCAAACATGTGCATCATCACTAATGGATCTAGATCCCGGCGAAAATTGTTCTTAGTTTGGTTGATTTGGCTTGTGGCTTTCTGGTGTACACGAAATGATGCTAGACACTCTGGCACATATACAATACCTGTATTGCTGGCGACACGAATCCAGTACTCTAAGTCGCAAAGCTGGATCAGGTTTGAATTAAATAATCCAAACTGTCGAAAAACGCTGTGATGTAACAAAACTGAAGTCGGTTCTCCAATGAAATTAATCCAAAGATTATTCAACACACTTTGACAAAATTCTTCAGCACTAATAGTAGTTTTGTTAGACAAAAACTTCTCTGGAAACAATAGATCCAAGTATCCATTCTTCATGTCTTCTGACACTTCACCTTCGAAAATGAAATTTCTTCTACAAAAGACGATAGGAATCTTCAGGCTAGTCGCTGCGAATAATTTTTCTAAGCAATCTGGAAAAATGATGTCATCCTGAAAAACGAATTTCAACCATTCCCCGCGTGATAACTGAATGCAACGGTTCCAGTTGCCCACTAAACCTAAATTAGTTTCATTCTGAACCACTCGGATTCGTGCATCTCGTTGAGCATAATCAGCTAAAATTGATTTGGTATTGTCAGATGATTGGTCATCAACAATCAGCACTTCAAAGTCTGTGAAAGTTTGCGCCAGAATACTGTCTAAACAATCGCGAATATACTCGCCGCCATTGTAGGTAGGAATGCAAATGCTAACAGGAACGCTCATTGTCTCAGTCTCCTTTTTCTAAGTTTTTTCATCTATCTTTTTACGATCTGTAGAACTGGCAAGGAATAATTGCCTTTGTGTGATTACGGAATGCTCGGTATAAACTGGAAAAACGAAGTAATTTTTTGCAATTTGTACTCGCGCCGAGTTCTCTTCCTAATTCTCTCGATGTCCTGAGCCATTTGATCAGAAGTAATCTGACTACTTAAACCACCGCCATAAAAGTTTGCGATCGTTCGCTCCACGTACTTAAATTCTGTTCTTGAGAAGAAACGCAAATTAACTTCCCAGTCTGCACAAACTCGGTACTGAATTTTGTATCTTTCAAATCTTTGAAACAATTCCTTTCGGTAAAAGATTGCCTGATGACAAATGTTGTTATTCAGTAATTTATCAAGATCGAAAAAGCCGTCATAGATTCGTCCTGCTTTGGCCCACGCTGCATCAGTACTGAGATGTACATTTCCATAAATGACGCCACACTTGCAAGGAACTGGTTGCTTAAAAATATCAGCAAAGACGTATTGATCGTAAACCTCGTCATCGCTTCCGAGAAAATAAAGCCAATCTCCTTTAGCAATGTCAATCGCTTTATTCATTGCATCGTAAGTACCTTTATCTCGCTCACTCAGCACTCTTATATTCTTGAAGTGCGGGCGAAGTCTAGCAATTATAGACAGCGTTGTATCAACTGAAGCACCATCAATAATGCAAATTTCAAAGTCTTTGAAAGATTGTGAAAATAAGGATTTGAGACACCGCTCGATCGTTGCCTCAGAGTTATAGGTTGGAATAATGACGGACAATAATACCATACAATCTTTAGCCTGTTAAAAATTAGGAAACAGTTCAAACAACGAAACTAGTACAGTTATAAAATTGCTTTTTTGCTTTTATAACTCTTCTCTTACAAGCATTAACATCAGAAGCTATCAGGGCTATTATTAGCCTGAAGTAAAATGGCTTTCCAAGTGTAAGGGAAGCTCAATGCAGCCAAAATTAAAAGCTTGCTCTAGAAAACGAGTTTCTTCGGTTGGTTTAACAACGTCAAATTTTAGACAACTGATACATCTATCAAAATATTCAACATAGGGATCGGTTAAATCAAGCGACACTAGATACTGACCGATAGCAAGATTAGATGCCTCAAAAAGCAGCGTAATCTCGTTAAGCCCGTTTTTTAGGTAAATCATCTGTGAGTAGTCAAACGTTCCAATCGCAGCAAAGCACACAGGCATTCCTGTAGGTGTGGCTAATTGCAATTCGATCGCTGATTTTATGTGCTCTGGACTATGAATCTTCAAGTGCAACTCTATGTATTTCGTGTGAGCTGCAACTGGATTTTCTAACCATGCTTCTACAATGGTCGGCTTCAGAGGATTGGGTAACTTCTTAAAATGGGCGCTAGGGCTGGCTTCTAAATAACCATTGATAACATCGTTGACGCTGCCACATTCAACAATTTCGCCTTTTTTTAGCAAGATTGCGACTGAACACAGCTTTTGAACGGTCGTCACGCTATGGCTGACAAACACGATCGTTCTGCCATCATTTCTACTAATGTCCTGCATCTTTCCGAGACACTTTTCTTGAAATGCAACATCTCCAACCGCCAGCACTTCATCGACAATTAATACCTCCGGTTCTAGATGTGCTGCAACTGCAAAAGCTAACCGCACGTACATTCCAGACGAGTATCGCTTTACTGGCGTATCTAAAAACTTTTCGACTCCTGCAAATGCAACAATCTCATCAAACTTGCGATGAATCTCAGCTTTGCTCATGCCTAAGATGGCACCATTGAGAAAAATGTTTTCTCGTCCGGTTAATTCAGGGTGAAATCCGGTTCCTACCTCTAGCAAACTAGCAATCCGCCCTTTGACGCGAATTGCTCCGCTTGTGGGTTCGGTAATGCGGCTCAGAATTTTTAGAAGCGTTGATTTACCTGCGCCATTATGACCAATGATGCCGAGACGATCGCCCTGCTGAATCTCAAACGAGACATCCTTGAGCGCCCAAAATTCCTCGAAATTCTGCTTCGGCTTGCGATCGCGCTTCTTCCCAATTGATGCAAATCGCTCTGCTATCTCATCGCGTAGTGTGTTGTACGACTGTTTCTCCTGATGCGTCAGCCTGTACTTTTTACTGAGATTCTCAACTCGGATAATTGGTTCACCCATGATCACCAGCGCCCAAACGAACGTGTAAAAACTAGTACTTAACCAAGCACCAGTTCCCTGTACGCTAACGCGCTACTAAAACAGGAATATTACGGGACAGTAATAAAGGTTTTTTCGTTTCTTTACATTTGCTTATTCGGAAATTCACTACTTAAATGCTGGATCGTCCCGGAACACTCGTAGATCAAAAGTAAAGAATAGGTGTGCGAAGACTGCGATCTCAACGAGATATCTGCTGAAGCAGATCACAAAGAGACATCTGCTGAAGCAGATCACAAAGAGACATCTGCTTCAGCAGATAGCGATTTCGTCAGGTTGCACTTGATTTACAACGCCCTCATTCTAAGCGCACTCTAAATAAAGGTCGCGATGAACATCTTATCGACGAGTATTCCTGACGTTTTGATTGTTGAGCCGCGAGTTTTCGGCGACGATCGCGGCTTCTTTTTCGAGAGTTTCAATCAGCAGCGCTTTAACGACAGTTTGGGTCGCGAGGTGCGATTTGTGCAAGACAATCATTCCCGATCGGCTCAAGGAGTTTTGCGAGGGCTGCACTATCAGATTGAACAGCCGCAAGGCAAGCTTGTAAGAGCGATCGCGGGGGCGATTTTTGATGTTGCAGTGGATATCCGAAAAAGTTCACCGCAGTTTGGGCAATGGGTTGGATGCGTGCTCAGTGCAGAGAATTTTCGTCAGCTTTGGGTACCGCCTGGATTTGCTCACGGGTTTTTGGTACTGTCGGAGGTAGCTGAAGTGTTGTACAAAACAACCGATTACTACGCTCCTCAGCACGAGCGCTGCATTCTTTGGAATGATGCAGATTTAGCGATCGATTGGGGCGCGTTTAGCACCTGCTATAAAGGAAACGGATCGCCAATTTTGTCGAGCAAAGATCAAGCGGGAATGCGGTTTCAAGCGGCTGAGGTGTTTCTATGACCCGAATTCTTTTAATTGGCGGTGCGGGTCAGCTCGGTCAAGAATTGCAGCAAACGCTTGCGCCGTTGGGAACAATCATTAGTGCCTCACGAAGGAGTGTAGATCTAACCCAGTTTGAATTGTTGCGAGAATACATTCATTCAGTTAAACCGAATATCATTTGCAATGCAGCCGCTTATACCGCCGTAGATAAAGCGGAAACGGAATCAGAATTAGCTTATGCGATTAACGCGATCGCGCCTCAAATCATGGCAGAGTCAGCCGCCGAAATCGGAGCAACGATCGTGCATGTTTCCACCGATTATGTGTTTGATGGAAGCAAAAACACGCCGTATATCGAAACGGATGCAACTCATCCGCTTAATGTATATGGGCAATCCAAACTCGAAGGCGAACTGCGGATTCGTAAATACGATCGCCACTGGATTGTAAGAACGTCGTGGGTTTATGGCGCGTTTGGCAAAACGAATTTTGTCAAAACGATGCTGCGGTTAGGCGCTGAGCGTGAAGAAATTCGGGTTGTCAACGATCAAATTGGCACGCCCACCGCAGCAGGCTCGATCGCGACCGTGATTTATCACCTTCTGGCGCAGTCTGAAACCGAGTTTGGCACGTATCACTTTAGCGATCGCGGCGTTGCGAGCTGGTACGATTTTGCCGTGGCGATTTTTGAAGAAGCGCGATCGCTGAATATCCCGTTGGCAGTTCAGCGAACGGTGCCGATCGCGACTTCTGAGTATCCAACCCCGGCCAAACGCCCGACCTATTCAGTTTTATCGTCTCAGAAACTCTTAACTCAAATCAACTGGACGCCAAATCATTGGCGTCAACAGTTGCGACAAATGCTCAAACAGTTCAATCAGATTGCTTAATCGATCGCAAGCTCACTTATTTCAATCCTCATGAAAGCACTCATTCTTAGCGGTGGTAAAGGAACTCGGCTACGACCGCTCACTTACACGGGCGCAAAGCAGCTTGTTCCGGTCGTCAATAAACCGATTCTTTGGTACGGCATTGAAGCGCTAGTTGCGGCGGGAATCACCGACATCGGCATTATTATCAGTCCGGAAACGGGCGCAGAAGTTCAAGCGAAAACGGGCAACGGCGATCGGTTCGGTGCTGAAATTACCTATATTTTGCAACACGAAGCGGCAGGACTGGCACACGCGGTTAAGGTGGCCCGATCGTTTCTCAAAGATTCGCCGTTTGTGATGTTTCTCGGTGACAACTTAATTCAAGACGACTTAAAGCAACTGTTAGCGGATTTCAAATCCCAAGCCGCCGAAGCCATGATTTTGCTGCGAGCGGTAACAAATCCTTCGGCGTTTGGCGTGGCCACGATCGACGATCGCGGTCGAGTCGTGCAGCTTGTCGAAAAACCCAAACATCCGCCGTCGAATTTGGCGCTAGTGGGGATTTACTTTTTCTCGAATGCGATTCATCAAGCGATCGATCAAATTCAGCCTTCTGCACGCGGCGAGCTTGAAATCACCGATGCGATTCAATGCCTGATCGAGCAGCAGCGATCGGTTGAGTCGCGGCAGCTTCAAGGCTGGTGGCTGGATACCGGAAAAAAAGACGATCTTCTAGAAGCGAATCGCATTATCTTAGATACCTGTTTAGGTGCTAAGCTGCTCGGTGAAGTCGATGAAACCAGCCGAATTACTGGGCGCGTACAAGTCGGAGCGGGTTCACAAATCATTAACTCAACGATTCGCGGGCCCGTGATTATCGGTGAAGATTGTCGCATCGAGAATTGTTTTATCGGGCCTTATAGCAGCATTAGCGATCGTGTCACTCTTTCCGATGTCGATCTCGAACACAGCGTGATTCTCCAAGACACTAATATCCAAATTCATCGCCGCATTGTCGATAGCGTGATCGGTCAGCGTGTGCAGTTAGTGTGTAGCGATCGACCCCCCAAAGCCTTGCGATTTATGATCGGCGATGATTGTCAAATTGAATTAGAGTAAAGGATTTGTGATGAGCCAAATCATGTTAGACGATGTGAATAAACCGCCCCGACGCCTTTTAGTCACCGGAGGTGCCGGATTTATCGGGGCAAACTTTGTGCATTATTGGTGTCAAAAGTACCCGCGCGATCGCGTGGTTGTGCTCGATGCGCTAACTTATGCTGGAAACCGCAGCACGCTTGCTCCGCTTGAGCCGCACGCGATTCGATTTGTTGAGGGCAATATCTGCGATCGCGCTTTAATCGATACGCTGCTGCGAACCGAAGCGATCGATACGATCGTGCATTTTGCCGCAGAATCGCACGTCGATCGATCGATTCTTAGCCCAGAAGCTTTTGTGCAAACGAACGTGATTGGAACTTTTACGCTGCTTGAAGCGTTTCGACAACATCGCGATCACTTCGATCTTGACACCGCATCGCTTCGCTTTCTTCATGTTTCTACCGACGAAGTCTATGGAAGTTTAGAAGCAACAGATCCGGCTTTTACCGAATTAACGCCTTACGCCCCGAATAGTCCTTACTCTGCCTCAAAAGCCAGCAGCGATCATTTTGTGCGTGCGTATTGGGAGACGTATCGCGTTCCCACGTTGATTACGCACTGCTCAAACAACTACGGCGCGTACCATTTTCCTGAAAAGCTCATTCCGTTGATGTGCATTAATATGCTGCTGGGCAAGCCGTTACCGATTTATGGCGATGGGCAAAACATCCGCGATTGGCTTTATGTCGAAGATCACTGCCGCGCTTTAGACTGTGTGATTCATCGCGGTCAAATCGGTGAAACCTACAATATTGGTGGCTGCAATGAAATTAAAAACATTGAACTAGTGCAACTGCTGTGCGAGTTGATGAATGAATTAGCGCCTGATTTACCCGTTCGCCCTTGTCAGGAATTGATTACGTTTGTGCGCGATCGACCCGGACACGATCGCCGCTATGCGATCGATGCCACTAAAATTAAAACTCAGTTGAATTGGCAACCGATTGAAAGCATTGAAACGGGTTTGCGTAAAACGGTGATGTGGTATCTAACGCATTCTGAGTGGTGGCAACCGTTACTGTCTGATGCATTACAAGCGTATTATCAGCGCGTGTACTCGATGAAGTCAGATGCAGTTAAAGCGGTTTAATCGGTCTGAGAAAATCAGCAGAGTGTTGTATTAAAGCAACAACGCTTAGGTTTGGGATCAGACGCTCGTGTTTTTAACGGAGATGAGCGATCGCAGCGTTTTTCTCTGACGAGAACTATATCTCTTTTCTAAATCTAATAAAGGCATTTTCTGCCAGCAAGTCCGACAAAACCAGTACTGTGAACGATTGCAAATATGATGCAGCAATCGATCGCTACAACAAGGACACTTAAACACAATACAACTTTGGTTTAAGTCAGAATTTTCAGCCATAAAGGGTAACATTTTTCGTCAAAGGGCGCTAAACGGTTTGATCTAAAGACCAACCCAAAATTGCGGCGATTGTTGGCACAAGCCTTAAAGGCGCAAACGGCTTCGCGATCGCGCCTGCAACGCCCAATGCTGAAAATCGACGCTGCTCGGTGAGGCTTAAATCAGCCGTTAAAAAAACGATTGGAATCTCCTTTGTTTTAGGATTTGAACGAAGCTGTTTGAGAAGAAATGCTACGTTGATTGCAGGCAGCATTCCTTCAGATAAAATCGCATCCGGTTGATTCGTTTGAGCGATGATCAAGCCTTCTTGATCTGAAGCCGCAACAAAGACTTCCCAACCGCCAATTTTTTCAAGGCAGGTTTGAACCACCTGCTGCATATTCGCTTCAGGCTCAATAATTAAAATCCGTTTTTTGACTCCGATCGACATCAAACTTGCCCGACAATAAGCGGCTTCTGAAAAGTTACCGA
>CAXUFL010000058.1:0-27425 GCA_964250455.1 uncultured bacterium | reverse complement strand
ATGCGCGAAGCTAATATCAGTCGCCAGGCGAATCAGCGCAACAACCCTTCAACGACAGGGCCCACTCAAGCGATTCGTAATCCCAAACTCACTTGAAGTTAAAAAAAGCTGGTAGCTCCAGCAACGGAAACTACCAGCCTTAATTCAATCACTTAAGCACTTACTTCGACTCGGTGAAGTCAGCATCAATCACATCATCACCACCGCTAGAAGTCGGGCCGCCTGCACCCGGAGCACCTGCATCAGGGTCCGGAGCTGCACCACCCGCGCCTTGCTGATACAAGTTTGTGGTAATGCCGTAGAGGGCTTGTTGCAGATCCGTGGTCTGCGACTTGATGCGATCGAAATCTTCCGCCGCGATCGCGTCTCGCAGATCCTTCACTAATCCATCGACTTTGGTTTTGTCGGCGGCAGGCACCTTATCGCCCAGCTCGCTCATTTGCTTCTCAGCTTGGTAAGCCAGCGAATCGGCTTGGTTCTTGAGATCGATGCGCTCACGCCGCTCTTTGTCGGCATTCGCATTGACTTCGGCATCGCGCACCATGCGTTCGACGTCGTCTTTCGGCAACGTCGAAGCGCCCGTGATGCTGATTGATTGCTCTTTGCCCGTGCCTTTATCTTTTGCCGAAACGGTCAAGATGCCGTTGGCGTCGATGTCAAAGGTGACTTCGATTTGAGGAACGCCACGCGGAGCAGGAGGAATTCCATCTAAACGGAAGGTTCCGAGGCTCTTGTTGTCGTTCGACATTTCACGCTCACCTTGCAGCACGTGAATTTCAACGTTCGATTGTCCGTCAACTGCGGTCGAGAAGACTTCAGATTTCTTGGTCGGAATCGTCGTGTTGCGCGGAATAATCTTGGTCATTACACCGCCCAGGGTTTCGACACCCAGGGAAAGCGGCGTTACGTCGAGCAGCAGAATGTCTTTAACTTCACCCGCCAAGACGCCTGCTTGAATCGCCGCACCGACTGCAACCACTTCATCCGGGTTGACCGTTTGGTTCGGGTCTTTGCCCAACACGCGCTTCACCACGTCTTGAACCGCAGGAATCCGGGTTGAACCGCCCACGAGTACCACTTCGTCGATCTTGCTCTTGTCAAGCTTCGAGTCGCGCAGTGCAGCTTCAACCGGAATGCGGCAGCGATCGATTAAATCCGCGCACAGCTCCTCGAACTTCGCGCGAGTCAAGGTCGTATCAAGGTGCTTCGGCCCGTCTTGTGTTGCCGTGATAAACGGCAGGTTAATATCAGCTTGCGTCACGCTCGAAAGCTCGATTTTTGCTTTTTCAGCCGCTTCGGTCAAGCGTTGCAGGGCTTGCTTGTCTTTGCGTAAATCAATGCCTTCAGCGCGGGCAAATTCGCTGGCAAGGAAGTCCACGATCTTTTTGTCAAAGTCGTCACCGCCCAAGTGAGTATCACCCGAAGTCGCTAACACTTCAAACACGCCGTCACCGACTTCGAGAATCGATACGTCAAACGTACCACCACCCAAGTCAAACACAAGAATCGTTTCGTTGCTCTTTTTGTCCAAGCCGTAAGCCAGCGATGCAGCAGTCGGCTCGTTGATAATCCGCAAAACTTCGAGACCCGCAATCTTGCCAGCGTCTTTAGTTGCTTGGCGCTGCGAATCGTTAAAGTATGCTGGAACCGTGATCACGGCTTGCGTGACATCTTCGCCTAAGTATTTGCTGGCATCTTCTTTTAGCTTGCGCAGCACTTGAGCCGAGATTTCTTCGGGAGCAAACTGCTTGCTTTGTGCGGGGCAATCCAGCTTCACATTGCCGCCAACATTGAGGACTTTATAAGAAACTTCGGTTAATTCAGTCGTCACTTCGTCGTATCGACGACCGATAAACCGTTTCACCGAATAAAACGTATTCTCCGGGTTCATCACGGCTTGACGCTTAGCGATTTGACCGACTAAACGATCGCCGTTTTTAGCGAAGGCGACAACCGACGGTGTGGTACGAAACCCCTCTGCATTGGCAATGACAGTGGGCTTACCCCCTTCCATCACTGCGACACACGAGTTGGTTGTCCCTAAGTCAATTCCAACAACTTTTGCCATATGGGTGCTTCGGCTCCATCAAACTACGAAAAAAACTGCATGTCAGGGGTAGGGGAATCGAACGGGTTAAAAGAGCGATAGCCACCAACGCGGCGTTGCATCCCCTACCTTATATAGTGTTCGGGTTCTAGAAATCCATGAAGGGGTATTTACCGAACCTAACCGGGGGCGGTTAGGCGCGCAGAGGCAGATTTAGATTCTACCTCGTGATCCTTCTACTGCGGATCTGCCCAGACGTCGCTCGTTTCGGTTGCACTCGGCTGAGCGTCGGTTGCAGGTGCCGATTCGAGGGCTGCTTGAGGCGCTGCCTCAGCTAAATCTTGAGGCGCAGCTTCGCTCAGGTTCAGCTTTACAACCGAAGGCTGAACGGCTTGCAAGCGCGGCAGGGTCAAGGTCAAAATGCCATCTTTAAAGTCGGCTCTAACTTGATCGTTTTGCACCAGTGCCGGGAGCGGAATCACACGGCGGAAGCTACCATAACGGAACTCCGATCGCACAAATCCATGCTCTTCGGTCTTATTCTCAAACTTGTGCTCACCGGAGATTGAGACCGCGTTGCGTCCAACCTGCACATCGAGGTCTTTTGCATCGATACCGGGAAGTTGAGCGCGGACGGTAAACTCAGCGTCGTTAGAAAGCAGTTCGATCGCAGGCGTCCAAGTTGCGGCCGAGCGGGTCGGGACTAATTCATTGAAGAGTTGATCAAACTGACGACGAGCCGCTTCCATTTCTTGCCACGGTTGCCAACGAGTAAGCATCATCATTGCGGTTACCTTAATTCACTAAGAGAGAGTAGCGTTATCAATCTTGTTGGCGAATCGCTATCGAACGAGTGTTGATTGCGTTCCCCTTGCTGATGTTTCTACTGTAAGCCGAATTATAAGCAGTAGCATTGAGGCAAACCGTACTAGAGCGGGAGTAGTTGCCGTCGATCGCGTCAAAGCGCTAGAGTTCGGTGAACCGTCCGATCGAGGCGGTTGTTTCGACTTGTTAATAAAATTCTTTGGCAAACGAAGCGCTTGTTTTGCAACCGCGATCGAGCAGACTTCTCATTTATTTTTAGACTTAGTTTATCAAGCGCAACAAACTAAACAGCATAGAATCGCGTTGCTCGTGAATCTGCAATATCAAAGACCCGGTAGATTTAGAATTTAGCAAAACAGCAAGCGCGGTTATTAATAGCTTTATGAGGATTAGACTCTGTTTAAAGAGAGGATAAAGTTTAGAAATTTCCGTGTAAACACGGGATAAGTCCTGTTATCTATTTCTTAAGTTCGCCGAAAAACAAAGCGAGTGGAGCGCGATCGTATCGCTGTTTTGGAGGGTGAGTCGTGAGCTAGAAGAATTTCTAACACGGCTTTAGGCATCCCTCACTTAGGGTTGAGTTTGCGGATTTCGTAGAGCAACTTTCTGCCATGCCATCACAGCTTTCTGTCGGTAAGTTTTGAGGCGGATCGCAGGCGGCGTAACTATAAGGGTGCGGTTCTAGGCATTGGAACGGATTAACGGTCTAGAGCACGACCCCGCTAGAGACTAGCACAGACTATTTAAGCTGCGCCAGTCGATTCTAAAAATCGTGATTCGACCAAAATCACGACTGAACTGGGTACGAGCATCGAGCAAGTTCAATTTGCCACTTTTCCACCGAAGCAAGATTAACGAGTTCTGATCGCGTTTGCAAGGGTGCAGTGGTGGTTCTGTAACTAAGTTTGGTTAATCAAACATGAAAAATTTCTGGTTAGAACGATCGAGCTTTTCACAGTCAACTTGGCACACGGCGCATGATTCTGCTGAGCACAGCGATCGCGGGTCGCAGAAAAGAGTCGTGCCGATCGTCTTGAAGTCGGCGATCGCGATTCTGCTTTCGCTCGGAGCTTGGGAAATCATCGCTGAGAATGCGCTTGAAAAATCGACTGGCACAACAATACACTCGGCGCTTGGGAGAATCAATCGGGCTGGTACCACGCTGCAATCGAGCGAAGGATTTAGCCGAACGAAAGTAAACCGCTTGGGAATGCGCGGCGACGATGCGCCTCCAAAAGTCAACGGCGAATTTAGAGTGCTTTCGGTCGGGGATTCGTTTACAGCCGGAGACCAAGTTGACGACGCAAAAACCTACAGCGCCTTGATTGAATCTGCGCTTAAACGTGAGTCACGTTCTCCGATTAGCGTAGTCAATGCGGGTCGAGCGGGCGCTTCACCGCCTTACTATTTACAGTTGGCAGATTTCTACAACACAACGTTTCAACCGGATAGCGTTGTCGTTCAAATCAACGATTCTGATTTTACCGACGAAGCTTTAGACGCCAAAAAAGAGTTTTATATGACCGACGAAGGCAGCCAATTTAGCTTGCATCGCAATCAGAATTTTGCCAGCGACGATCGTTTATCTCAGCTTCTTCAAGAAAAATTTCCGCAGCTTAGTTTTTTGCTGCGCGTTTCGATCGTGCGAGTTGGGGCTAGAAATCTCCAAACCTTGCTAAAGGGAGGAGCAACTCCCGAAGACGCACCGTCATCGACGCCAAAGCCAACCGAAAAGAATTACGACCGTTTAGTGGAGTGGACGGTTGTAAATTTGAAAGCGAAATACCGCAATTTGATTATTCTGCACGTTCCTTATGTCACGTTCAATAATCCAAACGAGCCGCCAAGTCCGGTTCAAACGTCTTTGACCAAAATGGCCGCAAAGTACAACATCCCGATCGTGGCGATGCGAAAAGATTTTATGGAGTATTACCAAGCAACTCACCAGCCTGCAAGCGGGTTTAATAACACGATCCCCGGTACAGGTCACATCAACGAAGTCGGTCACGAACTGATTGCGAAACGGTTAGTCCCGATGCTCGAAGCAATGCACGACAAGGCATCCCAGTAAATTACCTTTGTTGAGGACGTGAAGCGATGATTTTCTCAAGCCCGCAGTTTCTTATATTTTTTGTGGTTCTGGTCGGCATTTTGCTGCTGGCACGATCGAACCCCCTTAAAAAAGCCGTTTTACTCGGTGCCAGCTACTTTTTTTACGGCTATTGGGATTACCGCTTTGTCTTTTTGATGGCGGCAATGACGATCGTGAATTACACAGTCGGTCGAAAAATTGGATCGACGATCGAAGCCAAGAAAACGCGATGGCTGATTGCGGGCATCGTGTTTAATTTAACCGTGCTCGGTTTCTTTAAGTATTTCAACTTTTTTATTGATTCGCTCAATCCAATTCTGAATGCGCTCAACCTTAATCTGTCGCATCTCGAAATCGTTTTGCCGATCGGGATTTCGTTTATCACGTTTGAGGTGATCAGCTACATCAGCGACATTTATCGCGGAACGGGCACATCCGCTAAAACGATTTGGGATTTTGCGCTGCTGGTGGCGTTTTTTCCGCATTTGGTGGCTGGTCCGATTTTGCGATCGAGTCAGTTTCTTCCCGAAATTCAAAAGCGCATTCACCTCAATCTCGACAACTTCAGCTATGGCGTTCAGCTTTTTCTGCTGGGCTTGGTGAGAAAAGTCGTGATCGCCGATCGCTTAGCTTTGTTTGTTGATACGGTTTTCAAAAACCCTGCGGATTACAGCTCGATCACGCTTTGGCTTGCGGTATTGGCGTATGCGATCCAGATTTACTGCGATTTCTGTGGCTACAGCGATATGGCGATCGGCGTTGCCAGAATTCTCGGCTTTGACATTCCTCGAAACTTTGATTTGCCGTACTTATCGCGCAGCATCACTGAGTTTTGGCGCAGATGGCATATTTCTTTATCAAACTGGCTACGCGATTATCTTTATATTCCGCTCGGCGGCAACCGACACGGCAAAGTCCGGCAATACTACAACTTGATGATTGTGATGTTGTTGGGCGGACTGTGGCACGGTGCAAGCTGGAACTTTGTCGTATGGGGCGGATTACACGGAGCTGCGCTTGCGGTTCATAAGCTTTACTCAGACGTAGTTCCTCGATCGAAAAAGCCAACCGCGTGGTTTTATCAGCTTTTTGCGGGCGTTGCAACATTCACGTTTGTGTGCCTGACTTGGATATTTTTCCGATCGTCGGACTTCTCCAAGTCGATGTTTATGCTGCAAAAATTGTTCCACCTGATTGATTCGGCTGGCGTGAACTGGTTTTCAACCACGCTGACGATCGCAATTCCCGCTTTAATTCTCGCTGACTACGCTGGAAATCAGCTAAATCAAGGCGTGCGCTTAAGTTTAAGCTCGCTTAGAGGCTTGTGCGTTTTCTTTTTCGTGCTGTTTGGTATATTTTTCCTAACACCCAAAAATCCAGCACCGTTTATCTATTTTCAGTTCTAACCTAACCCGCAGAGGCGCAATGAATCGCGCCTCTTCAGGAAGCTAAAAATCAATGCCGCTTAAGTGCCCGACTTTTTTTGCGCGATCGTGAGAGTAAGCTTGTAAGAAGCTTGCTGAGTCGCTACCGCACTAATGCGGTAAGTTCCGCTTTCGGGTAGCGTCCCGCTCCAGCTTGATTGCCCACTTTGATAGCGCTGAATCGGACTGCCGCTTGGCGCAACTAGGGTGAGCAAAACGTTTTGATTCTGAGAGTCGATCGTGATCGTGCCTGTTTGATTTGCGGTCGCGTCGAATGTGAATTGATCAACCGCTTTGCTGGCAAGATTGCCTTCGACCGTGGCAGAAGAACTGCCTGCGGCAAAATTGATTTTGCCGCGATCACGGTTGCCAGTTGTGGGAGCGTCGAGCGATTGAACGGCTTGAGGGGATTGCGCTTGGGGAGTTTGGGTCACAGGCGTGGGCGTTGCACTTGCCGTTGTTGTGGGCGTCTCAACCGGACTCGGGGACGTTTGCGCGATCGGCGGGCTACTGGTTTGAGATTGAGGCGTTACTGCTTGGGTGCAGCCAACCGCGATCGAGCCAAGCCAAAGCACAAGAATTCTGTGAACTGTGTTTGTTTTCATAAAAATATCGACGATCGAGCCAAATTCGCTTACAAGGATCTATCTGTTTAAACCCAACGCTTTAAGCAGATTCGGGGCTTTATTTAAACCTTGACAAGAAATTTAACGATTGCCATCTGTCCGCGTTGTCAAACGGCTCAATCTGAGTGCAGAGGTTGGGATTTTAGCAAGTTTTATACAAACGGTAAAAGAATCAATTTTGCAAGCTTGACTTCATTCGCTTGGATCAGCTTAAAACAATTTACGCAGTCGCTTTGAGAGGGCTGTTCTTAGGTTAAGAAAAGCTGATCGTTCGGTTAAGGTTAAGTTAAAGCATCGATGATAGTGCAAAACGCAAAAACGACTTTAGGAGCACGATCGATGTATCTACTTTTGCTATTTCTAGCAACTTTATTTCTGGCGTACTCGAACGGTGCCAACGATAACTTCAAAGGCGTCGCAACGCTATTTGGCAGTCGTACCGCAAGCTACAAAACCGCGATCGCTTGGGCAACAATCACCACTTTTGCCGGATCGATCGGCTCGATTTTTTTAGCAACCGCACTGGTTAAAAGTTTTTCGGGTAAAGGATTAGTGCCGGATACGATTGCAAACGGTGCAGATTTTCATTTAGCAGTTGCGCTTGCTACAGGTATCACCGTAATTTTGGCAACGACGATCGGATTTCCAATTTCAACAACGCACGGTTTAACCGGAGCGTTAGTCGGGGCGGGATTAGTCGCGATCGGAACGCAGGTTAACTTCGCTTCATTGCAAAACTCGTTTATCTTACCGTTGTTGCTAAGTCCAATTTTAGCGATTCCGTTTGCGATGATTGTTTATAGCATTTTGCATTTCGCTCGCATTAAGCTAGGCGTTGAAACAGAAAATCCGCTTGCTGAAGAACGCTTAGTTGCCGCTTCGGTTAATACAATGGCCATCGGCGAAACTTCTGCGCCAACGCATACGGATGACATCAGCACTCAACGCTACACGGGTAAATTAGGCGGAATACAAACGCAGCGATTAATCGATATCGGTCACTTTGCGAGCGCTGGCGTGGTTAGTTTTGCACGCGGATTAAATGACACGCCAAAAATTGTTCCCTTGATTTTGATTATTCAGGCAGTTTCGCTGCAAGGTGGAGCACTGGCGATCGCTTTAGCAATGGCGATCGGCGGCTGGCTTAATGCGCGTCGAGTCGCAGAAACAATGAGCAGAAAAATCACCGCTATGAATTCAGGACAAGGCTTTAGCGCCAACTTAGTCACTGGGATTCTGGTGATTGCTGCCAGTCGATTTGGGCTGCCCGTTTCGACAACGCACGTTTCGGTCGGATCTATTTTCGGTGTGGGCGTCGTTTCGCATCAAGCGAATGCAAAAGTTTTTGTACAAATTCTACTGTCTTGGATTTTGACCCTGCCGATCGCGGCGGCCCTCAGCGCCATCTTCTACTTTATCCTGCATCGTTAAGCAACAATTATTTCCGGCGATTCGCTCAAGGATCGCCATCCGGTTAAATCGCTAACAGTAACAAGCAAGCGATCAAAGTCGATCGGCTTAGACAGAAAAGCTTGAAACCCTGATTTGATCGCGTCTTCTGCGTGCATCATCGAGGCAGAAAGCGCGATCGCTGGAACCGTTCCGCCTTGATGCGCGGGAAGCTGACGAATTTGCCGCATCAGCCAGTACCCATCGGTTTGCGGCATGACTAAATCTGAAATCACAATATGTGGCGCTTGCGATAACTGCTGTAGCGCTTCCGCAGCACAGTGAGCACTTGTGACGCGAACCCCGTGAAATTCAAGCAGCGTGGTTAACATCAGCGTTGAATCAAAATCATCATCGACAATCAAAGCGTGTAAAGCTTCTGATGCGCTATGGATCATAGTCGGCGTTCCTAGCTTACATTCAACGACTAACAGCCGAGTTTCTAAAGATTATAAAGAAAATCTTCAGAATTGTAGACCCAAAAGAATCGATGAATCGTGGAAAAATTGCACAATTGATCAATGCTTGTATGCAATTCTAAACGCCTGCGGCAATTCAATCTATAAAGGCAGCCTTACCGGATTCGTTGCAGTTGTACACGTGTAGATACAAGCTGCAACCGAATCTCACTCTAAAGTAAAAGATCAACTTCTCTTAAGAATCTCCCTTTAGAAATATTGCTAGGAACGATCGCTATCGCGCCTGCAAATCCGAGCGCACGCCCGTTTGCACCCGCCACAGCGCTGCATAAATATCGTTGTGCGACAAAAGCTCTTCGTGGGTGCCACATTCTACGATGCGCCCGTGCTCGATCACATAAATTTGGTGCGCTTGGCGAATCGTGGATAACCGATGCGCGATCGCGATCGTCGTTCGATGCTGCGTAATCGTGGCAAGCGATCGCGCAATTGCCGCTTCGGTTTCGTTATCGACGGCTGAGGTGGCTTCGTCGAGAATTAAAATCGGCGGGTCTTTGAGAATGGCGCGTGCGATCGCGAGTCGTTGCCGTTGTCCGCCCGAAAGTCTCTGACCGCGCTCGCCCACGATCGAGTCATAGCCGTGTGGCAACCGCACGATAAATTCATGCGCTTCAGAAGATTTCGCCGCTTGAATGATTTCTTCGCGAGTGGCGTCACTTCCGTAGGCGATGTTTTCGGCAACGGTTCCGTGAAACAAAAACACGTCTTGACTTACCCAACCGATGCAGCGTCTTAAATCTCGCAGTTGCAGTTCGCGAATATCAATGCCATCGAGCAGAATTTGCCCGTGTTGCAGTTCATAAAATCGCAGCAGCAGTTTTACGAGCGTGCTTTTTCCCGATCCGGTTGAGCCGACAATGCCGATCGTTTGTCCCGCAGGAATGTGCAGCGATAAATTTTGAAGAGCAGGCGTGCGATTAGGGTACGCGAACGTAATATTTTCAAACCGCACCTCTCCCCGCACTTGATGAACTGGAAGAGCGCGATCGCCCGTTGGAATCGCGATCGGCGTATCAATCAAATTCATGACGCGGTTGATCGATGCCATTGCACGCTGGTACTGATCCAGCGTTTGCCCAAGCGACGTAAAAGGCCAAAGCAATCGCTGAATAATAAACACCATAAATCCGTAAATCCCAACCGAAAGCTGACCGTTTGCCACAGCCAAACCGCCTAAAAATAACGTTGCGGTAAATCCAATCAGAATCACAAATCGAATCAACGGAATGAATGCAGCAGACAATGAGATTGCTCGCTGATTACTTTGGCGATAAGCATCGCTTTCAACCGAAACGCGATCGAGTTCGTACTCTTCTGCTGTAAAGCTTTTGATCGTCGCAATTCCCGACAAATTATTGGCTAACCGACTACTAATCAATCCTGCTTTTTGCCGCACATCAGCATAGCGTGGAGCCAAACGCCGTTGAAACGCAAACGTTCCCCACATAATAAACGGAATCGGCAGCATTGCAAACCACGATACACCCGGAGCAAAACCAATAAACGTCGTGCTAATCACGATGACCGTCGTGATAAATTGCAAAATTTGACTCGCGCCGCTATCTAGAAATCGCTCAAGCTGATTAATGTCATCGTTGAGAATCGACAGCAGATTCCCTGTGCTTTCTGTTTCAAAAAAGTTAAGCTCTAGCTCTTGCAAATGACGATAGGCATCAAGCCGAAAATCATGCTGAATCGTTTGCGCGAGATTGCGCCATTTGAGGTCGTACAGATACTGAAACAGAGATTCTAATCCCCAAACAATCAGCGTCAGAACTGAAATAAAAACGAGTTGTCCAACAATGTCGGTAATTCCTAAATCTGCAATCCAGGATCGATCGCGCTTCACCACCACATCGACTGCGATTCCAATCAGGTACGGGGGGGCTAAATCAAAAATCGTATTTAGAACCGAGTAAACGCTGGCTACGATCGCTTGCCTGCGGTAAACGCGATCGTAGTTAATCAATCGTTGAAGCGGATGCGCCTTAGAACGGGTCATAGATGCAGCTCAATCAGTTTTTCTATCCTACCGCTTGCCTTTCAATTAAAATCCTCTCTCCAGTTGGAAAGAGGATCGGTTGAAATCACAGAATCTTGCTGAAAGGGATTGATTCGAGGTTAGCCGCCTGCGATCGCCGGAATAATACTCACTTCATCGCCATCTTTAAGCGACGTATTGACATTATCCAAAAATCGAATATCTTCGCTGTTGACGTAGAAATTCACAAAGCGGCGCAGTTGTCCTTGCTCATCGCACAATCTGGCTTTGATGCCCGGACACTTAGACTCTAACGAATCTAAAAGCTCACCGATATTGCTGCCATCACAATCTACGGTTGCTTGATCGTGCGTCAGCTTCTGTAACGGAGTTGGAATCAGAACTTTAACAGACATAGCTAAAAGAAATGAAGAATCAGGGGGAAAAGCGTAGATATTGGGTTTAACGTCAGTTGAGCAGATTTCACCGCGTAGTGAACGACTGTGATCGAACTCACGCCAGTTTAAGAATAAATCGCAACAATTTATTCTTAAACTAAAACTTGCTGCCACTCTAAGCGATCGAGCGTTCTGGATCGCTCCAGCGCACGCTCAAAGCTGTCGAGCTTCGGCTCGATCGTCAACGGTTCGCCAACGTAGCCTTGAACCGCTTCTTGCGTTTTCAAACCGTTTCCGGTGATGTACACAACCGTTGTTTCATCCGGGTTAATTTTACCGACTTCAACCAGCTTTTTCAGCGTCGCGATCGTCGTTCCGCCTGCTGTTTCGGTAAAGATGCCTTCGGTTTCAGCGAGTAGTTTAATCGCATCAATGATTTCTGCGTCCGTAACCGATTCAATGTTGCCGTTGGTTTTGCGAGCTAAGTCTACCGCGTAAACGCCATCAGCCGGATTACCAATAGCCAGCGATTTCGCGATCGTGTTTGGCTTCACAGGCGCAATAAAATCACGTGCTTCGCGGAAGGCTTGCGCGATCGGCGAACATCCTTCTGCCTGCGCACCGCTAAACCGCACCGCTTTATCTTCGACCAAACCGACTTCGACAAACTCCCGAAAGCCTTTGTAAATCTTGGTAAACAGCGATCCCGATGCCAATGGCGCAACAATATGATCCGGAAGCTGCCAGCCAAGCTGCTCGATCACTTCATAACCGAGCGTTTTTGAGCCTTCTGAGTAGTACGGACGCAGATTGATATTCACAAATCCCCAACCGTGCGTGTTTGCCACTTCTGAACAAAGACGATTCACTTGATCGTAGTTGCCGTGAACTGCCATCACGGTCGGGCTGTAAATCAGCGTGCCAAGCACTTTACCCGCTTCTAAATCTGAAGGAATGAACACGCAGCAATCTAACCCTGCATGAGCGGCGATCGCGGCTGTTGAGTTGGCCAAATTTCCCGTACTTGCACAAGAAACCGTTGTAAAGCCCAATTCTTTTGCACGAGTCAACGCCACCGATACGACGCGATCCTTAAAGCTCAACGTTGGCATGTTGACCGCATCGTTTTTGATGTAGAGCTTTTTCAAACCTAATCGACGCGCCAACCGATTCGCCTGCAAAAGCGGCGTCATTCCAGTTCCCACATCGATCGGCGTATCGGTCGCAACAGGCAAAAACGGACGATAGCGCCAAATCGAATGGGGCCCAGCTTGAATCGTTTCGCGGGTGACGGTTTTGCGAAGCCAGTCGTAGTCGTATTTGACTTCTAGCGGCCCAAAGCAAAGCTCACAAACGTGCGTAGCGCTCAGTTCGTACTCTGATCCACATTCTTTGCACTTCAAAGCTTCAAATGCGGCGTTTGTCGAACGGGTTTTAATCGGTGATTGCGTCATAAGTCCCTTAATGCAAGCGTTCTGTCGATTGACTGCGATTTCGTTTGAATCGTAGCACGCGGAAAATACGCAGTCAAACAATCCCGACTCTTTTTGTCGGGATTAAATCAACCGCCGCTTACGGGTGGAATCATCACGACTTCATCGCCGTTGTGCAAAACCGTGTTTGGTTCCACAAAATCGAGATTGACGCCGAATCGAGTTACTTCGCGAAGCGATGCAAGCTCGTTATGATCGGCGATTAAGCGATCGCACACTTGATCGATCGTTGTATTTTCTGGAAGATTGAGCACGAGTTCGGGAACGCCGTAAGCTTCCTGGTAAGCCGCAAACAGCTTAACCGTAACGGTAATTGAGTCTGCCATAGATTAGTTTGTAGAAATAGAATAGCTCCCGGTTCTAAATTGCCTCAAAAAGATCAATCTAAACGAGAGCGTTGATGACCTGTTTTGAGTATGGCGTACTGTTGAACCTGGATTGCCCACACTCGCGATGTAACCGTGATCGTCATTCGTTCAGACGGTCGCGGTTTCGCGACCGGAAGTTCTAACAACACAATCAAGATTTGGCAAATGTCTGGCACTTTACCAAAAATGAGACGTAGGGGTGAGAGTGTTTCTTTAGCCAGACAGGTACGCTACAGCTATACTTAGTTAAACTTCTAAACCGATGGATGCAGCCACGCCCCCTTTCCGACGCATGGAATATCTGCTGCGCAAAGCTGACTACACAAATTGGCATCGGCAGCAAAGCAAGCAGCATATTCTACGATCGCAGCAAGGCTTTGGTGATGTAGAACCGTCGCGTCCAAAAGCGTGTCGCGGTTGTGCAAACTATCACGGGGTGGCTTACGGCTATAGCCGCGATCGTCGGACCATGCTAATCTGTGGCTTTCATGCTTACGGTTGGCACGCCGACACCGATTGCCCGGACTGGCAACGCAACGCAGAATCTTAAAGCAAGCTCTAGCGAGCCTATTTGATAAGCGGCAACAAATCGAACTTCTGACGAATTTCTAAAAGAGAACAATCTAGCAACGATTCAAACTCGAGAAACGGAACTCGAATTTGACGATGGCGGGTTTTTAACCACATTGAGAGCAGTTCTGGTAGCAATCGAGGCAATACGAAAAGAATCGAAGAGTAAAGCCAGAGGGCACCCCGTTCTTTGATCAAATCAGCATACATAACATCAACCACAGGCGAATTCCGCATCTCTAAATAACGCTCGAACGTACACTCGCTCGTCCACCAAAAGAGCGGCAATAATCTTAGTTCATCGTACATTCCAGTATCACACCCATAGATAATATGACCCACATCATGCGCTCGCAAAATTTTTGCAAACGCGACAGGCTGAGTATCCGGCAAGGTCAAATGCTCATTCATTGCGTAATACTCTTCTAGCCCTTCTCGCAAAGTCTGAACGCTGTTTTTATCGGTATATTTAAGACGCGGATTCATCGCTTCTGCTATTTCGATACGACATAGTTTCGTAAATCGTAGCATTTATGTCAGACTTATCTAAAAAATCTCCGGGAAGACCTCGTAGCACACGATCGCACCAAGCCATGCTACAAGCGACGATCGAGCTACTTGGAGCAGTCGGATATGAAGCTATGAGCATTGATGCGATCGCAGCACGGGCAGGAGTTGGAAAAATGACGATCTACCGCCGCTATCCCTCGAAAGCAGAGCTTGTTGCCGACGCAATCGAGCAGATTCGAGAAGAAATTGTGATTCCCGATACCGGACACCTTTGGAGTGATATTAATGCGCTGATTCAAAACGCAGCACAAATTACGCTGACTCCATTAGGGCGTCAATCAGTTGCCATGATCATCAGCAGTGCTGCAAGCAACGCACAGTTTGCTCAGCTTTATTGGACAAAGTATCTCGAACCGCGTCGGAAAGCATTTGCGATCGTGATCGATCGCGCCAAAGCGAGAAACGAAATTCAGCCAGAACTCGATTCTGGTTTGGTGTTTGACGCGATGAGCGGAATTATGCTGTATGCCTTGATCTTTCAACCGACTGCTGAATCTTGGCAAGCTTATGTTCAGCGTGCCCTACACCTTTATCTAAAAGGCTCTCTAAGGGTGCAAGTTAATTGAGTTTGAGATCAAACGGCAATCGCAGATAAACGCCCTTTGGGTCATTCATCGATCGCAGTTCTGCCAACTCTTGCTGCACTTTCTTGATTTCTGCGGTAAGCGGATCAACTTGTGCTGGAGTTCCGGCGCGAGATTCGGTAAAGCGCTCTAATAAGCGCTCCTCAAAGCTGCGAGTTTTGGGATACTCCTCGATTTGCCAATCGTTGCCAAGTTTGGCGCGATCGGCAGCAATCCGAATCGCATCTTGAATTCCGCCCAATTCATCCACAAGCCCGATCGACTTTGCCTGCACGCCCGACCAAACGCGACCTTGAGCAATTTCCGCAACTCGCGATTTTTCCAGTTTGCGCGAATCTGCAACTTTGGTGAGAAATTGATCATAAATGTGATCGACCGATTGCTGAATCAGTTGCAGTTCCTGCGGCGTTTTAGGACGACTAATCGTTTGAGTATCTGCAAAGCGACCTGTTTTAATCGCATCCCACGTCACGCCGTTTTGGTTGGCGATTTTCTGAATGTTGGGCAACTGCCCAAACACGCCGATCGATCCAGTGATCGTATTCGGTTCAGCCAGAATGCGATCGGCATACGTCGAAATCCAATAGCCGCCCGATGCAGCAACATTTCCCATCGAAACGATCACAGGCTTTGTTTTGCGCGTCAAAATTACTTCTCGCTGAATAATCTCAGACGCAGTAGCACTGCCGCCCGGACTATTAACTCGCAGCACAACGGCTTTTACAGAATCATCTTGTCGCAGTTCGCGAAGCTGACGCGCTAAACGATCGCCTCCGACTTCACCTGCGCCGCCTTGACCATTGACAATGCTGCCATCGGCGTAAACGATCGCAATTTCATTTTTGCTATTTTGTCGATCAAGCTTGCTTTCAACCGTTCTTGCGTAATTCTTCAGATTAATCTGACGAAACGTTTTCGCGTCTTTATCTTCTCCGGTTAATTCTTTCAGAGATGCAACCACTTCATCGAAATACGCCACGCGATCGACTAGCTTATTTTTTAATGCATCTTCAGGCTCTACCGACGCATTAGAATCTGCAATCTTCTGGAGTTGGGCAGGTTCTAGTTTTCTAGCTTTGCTGGTTGTATTAACAATCTCATTCCACAAATCATCTAAAAGCTGTTGCGTTTGTTCGCGATCGGCAGGACTGCGCTTGTTTCTCAAAAACGGTTCTACCGCAGATTTATATTTACCCACTCGCGTCACTTGCATTCCGATGCCAAATTTACGCAGTGCATCTCCAAAAAACGGACTTTCAGAACTCAAGCCATTAATCGCAAGCTGACCGATCGGATTGACCACGATCGTATCCGCGATCGAGCTAAGGTAGTATTCGCGCTCTTGCCAATCTACATCGTAGGCATAAATCTTTTTTCCGGTTGCTTTAAAGCGCTCTAAAGCGTTGCGAACTTCGCGCAGCGTCGCATATCCGCTTGAACTCGCGCCATCGCTCCCCGCAAGATAAATGCCCACAATTCGATTATCTTTTGCCGCTTGATCAATGCTCTCAAGCACGGTGCGAAGCGATACGGTATTAGCCGCATTGCCAGATAGTGCATCGTTTAAGACTTGGCTGGTGCTCGATCGATTTGGGGCATCAGTAATCGTCTGCGATAAATCAAACACTAAAACGGATTTATTTTTGACGGCAGGGGCTGTATCGCGGGAAGCAGTCGTCGTAATAGCGACAATCAGCAGCACTAATCCACCGATGCTTAAGCCAAGAAAAATACACAAGCCGAGCAGGGTTGCCAGCGTTTGTTTGAGAAAGTCGCGCATAAGTTCAGAGAAGCATTCGGAAAACGTCGTGTTTCCATGCTAATGCGTAATGGAGTTCTTAGCAGGGTTGCTCGATGTCGCGCTTAACCGATTCCCTCAGAATTGCGGTTCGTGCTAATCGAGGTCAGTACGCTCGTTTGCTGCAAATCTTTTAGCGTTGCCGTTCCGGTGCAAAACAAAACGGTAGCAATTTCTGCCTGCAAAATGTCAACCAGCAGATGAAGCGCTGCTTCCGAATCGTGAGCCGCTTGCAAAAACGGCAGCGCTAATCCGGCTAAATCTGCTCCGAGCGCGATCACTTTTGCAATATCTAAGCCAGTCCGCAATCCGCCTGACGCAATCAACGGAATCGTCGGCGCGACCGATTTGACCTGCACAATGCAGTCTGCCGTTGGAATGCCCCAATCGGCAAACGTTTGACCTAATCGCTGTTGTTTAGCGTCGCGGGCCCGTCCGCTTTCGACTTTCGCCCAAGACGTGCCGCCTGCGCCAGCAACATCGATCGCGCTTATGCCTGCATCGATTAATTTTTGCGCCATCGCTCCAGAAATCCCGTTTCCGACTTCTTTGGCAATTACCGGAACCGGAAGCTTTTCGCACACCTCAGCAATGCGATCGATCAAGCCGCGAAAATTTGTATCGCCTCGTGTCTGAACCGCTTCTTGCAACGGGTTGAGGTGCAAAATCAGCGCATCGGCTTCTAGCGCGTCAACCGCCCGCAAACATTCTTCTACACCGTAGCGGTAATTGAGCTGCACTGCGCCTAGATTCGCGAAAAGTAAAGCATCCGGCGCGATCGCTCGAATGGCAAACGAATCTGCAACATCGGGTTTCTCGATCGCCACGCGCTGCGATCCGACGCCCATTGCAAATCGATATTCTTGCGCGATCGCGGCTAAGCGATAGTTGATCGTTTTGGCCAACTCGGTGCCGCCCGTCATCGACGAAATCAAAATCGGTGCACCGAGCAAATGGTTTAAGAACGCGGTTTCAAGCTTAATGTCGCTGCGATCGAGGTCTGGTAAACAGCAATGCACAAATCGATAGTTTTCTAGTCCCGATGTGGTTTCGCGAAACTGCACATCGTCTTCTAAACAAACCCGCAAATGATCGGCTTTACGATTCTGCGTTTCTGTTGCACCATTCATAAACTGATTTGTCCTAGTGTTGCCATTATGGATGTTTATCCCTTGACTAATTCAACTCCGTCGCGTCCATCTACGTCTTGTTGATAGACTTTGATTCTTTCTTCTTTAGCGGTTGGAAGCTGTTTTCCTACGAAGTCTGGATGAATCGGAAGTTCCCGGTGTCCGCGATCGACAAGCACGGCTAACCGAATCGTTTCCGGTCGTCCGTAATCGTTGACCGCATCCAGCGCCGCTCGAATCGTTCGTCCTTTGTAAATCACATCATCGATTAATACCACCGTTTTCCCGGTTAAATCAAACGAGATATCGGTTTTTGCAGGCGTGCGAACGCCGATCGTATCAAGATCATCGCGGTAAAACGTAATATCGATCGCGCCTAATGGAACGTCAATGCGTTCAAGCAGTGTAATTTGTTCGCAAATCGTTTTTGCTAACGGGACGCCCCGGGTGTAAATTCCAAGCAGCACCAGTTTTGATAAATCACCGGACTTCTCAACAATCTGCGAAGCCAACCGATTCACGGTTCGACGCACTTCTTCCGAAGACAAAATTTCAATTCGTTCTAAAGCCATAGTTCGGAATCGATCGTTACCGTCTAGCGTACAAGGAAATCAAGGCTCAGAAGAGTCAATCAGACTGCACGTTACAAACCCTTCGTCAAAATAAATTACGAAACCTTGCAAAAATCTTGAAAAACACGCTTGACCTCGATCGAGGCGTTACTTTTAGATCTAATAGTCTTGCATTGAGAAACCATGAATAACATGCAAAAGTATCAGTTAAACTGCACGCTCTCGTTTGGCGATGTATACGGACAAATTATTGTTTGGCTGATTGTGATTTTTATTAGTTTGGCGGCAGCAATGGCGCTCATGGGTGCAAGTCGTCCCGTTTACGCCTTAGCCACGGTTGGCTTAATTTTGGTGCTGTCGTTGCCGTTTTTGCTGTTTGCCTTTGTCACCACGCTGTTAAATCACATCGAAATCACTGAGGTCGATCCAGCAACACGATCGAGAGCCGTAGCCAACAGCACCCCCGCATCGCAGCAACCCGCCCAGGCGACTAGCTAAATTGTCTGCTTTGCAGTTTCCTAAGGTAATCGTATTAATATCCTGCACGGTCTCCAGCTTTAAAAGGTTGGAGATTTGCATTTTAAAGGTTTGCAATTCTGCCAATTTTAGAAAGCCCACTTCGATAACGCAGAAAATGCGAAAAAGCTGAGCGGTTCATTGATCGCTCAGCTTTTTCAATTCTTACGTCAACCTGAGTTCTGGATAAGAATCGCAACCCGCCTTCGCGGGTTGCTCCACCAAATGGCTGCTAGTGCGCGGCGGTGCACTTCGTCTGTGTAGCCGCGCCTTCGCCAGGCTTAACCAGAACTGACGTTACAAGGTCAACGACAACTTACTCTTTGCGTAACCGCGACGTTACGTCAAGTAGGGATAGAGTTTTCGTTCACCCTCAACTTAGAAGCCAGCAAAGTTGTAGCCGACGCCTAGCGTAATCCCCACAGCCGCTTTGCCCGTAACCGAAGCATTCACCGCAGCCGTTGCTGTAAAGTCTCTCGAAAGCGGCACATCTAAACCGCCCGTTAGCAATAAGCCAACATCACCACCGCCGCCAGTCGAAATAGCAGCACCCACGCCCACAAACGGCGCAGCCGTGAACCCAAAGCCCGATGTTGGACCTTCACCGAAGCTAAAATCGTAGGTTACTGGCAGCAGAATCGTGACGTTATCGGTAAACAAAATCGACGGACGAACCGAAAAAGAACGAGTCAAGCCAATCTTGCTCAAAATCGCAAAGCTACCTTGACCCAAAGCTGTGTCACCACTTCCAATTCCGATGTTGCCACCGACGCCGATATAGCTCGATCCAGAGCGAGTGGCGCGACCAGGAGTAATGGTTGTGTCCGGTGATGTTGGGGTAGTGGGTGTCGTGGTGCCAGGCGTCGTAGTATCCGGCGTAGTTGTGCTTGGTGTCGTGGTGCTAGGCGTTGTGGTGTCTGGCGTTGTTTGCGTAGAAGGCGATGAATTTGGCGTCGTCGGGGTCGGTGCTGCTGGTGACGTTGGCGTTAACGGTGCCGATGAACCCGGTGCCGTTGGCACTGCGTTTGGTGTGCTCGGCGTGGTCGAATCTGGAGCAGTGCTCGGCGTGGTTTGCGTCGTGGTGCCTGAATTTGAGGGAGCCGCGCTAGGAACTGCCCGACCCGGAGTTTCAGTACTTGGTGAAGTTTGAGGTGTCTGAGCAACGCTAAAGCGGTAGGTCGAAAACGCCTCGACCGACGAGGCACGATCGCGAGCGATCGACGGTTGACCCAGCAGTGCAGCACCTTTTGTTAAAACCGTTGCAGGAACCGCACGATTCGCGCTTTGTGCAACTCCGATCGAACCTGACGTAGGAGTAAGGGCAATTTTCGCTGGAGCTTTAGCGGCACGAGTGGGGGTTTCTGCTGCGTGGGCTTGGTGCTCACCCACTAAAGTTGCCACAGCAAGAACGGTAAATGGCAAAAGAATTTTTTTGAGCATTGCTGAGTTCAAAGAATAGTAAGTTTTTTTACAGTCAGGTTGTCGCAGAGTATTGGACGGACAGCCCACTCCATCAACCTGTGCTTAGAGCGTATTGAGTGCCGTTAAACCGAACATCACTCTAAAGAAGGAAAATTTTCAGCCTTAAGATTTTAGCCGCGTGGCAAAATTTTGCGATCGTGTCGGAGATAGCGATCGAGCTTTCAATATCGCTGCGGCTAAAAACGCATAAGACACGATCCCCGTTAGGGCTAACAAAAGCTCACTGACGCTGCCCATAACGTTCCAAAGCGCGTGCAGTCCGGCGGCGGTAAGATACCCGATGATCAAAATCATCCAGCCCTGTCGGGGTTTTAGCACGCTTAATCCGACAAAATATCCAAAATAGCCGCTATACGCCATATGCCCAGCGATTAATCCAAGCAGTCGCGGAATTAAGACTTGCAGCCCGCGAAGCTGATTCCAACCGTCGCCTCCGGGTAGGCTGGCGGTCTGAATCATATCGGGAACGTATTGACCTAACGTTTCAACCAGCGTAAATCCGATCGCCGAAGCTGCCCCAAGCAAAATTCCATCCAACGGTTCCCAAATGCCCACGCGCTGATTCCACGGAGACGGCAGCAATCGTCCGATCGCAAACAAAGTCGCCAACGGAATCGCTTTTATCAGTTCTTCCATCAAGCCTGCGCCAAAAAACATCCGAATCAGCAGCATAAGCGGATTAATCGCTTCTCCGGGGCGCGGGACTTGTCCGGGTAGCCATTCTCGAAAAATCACCACGCTCAACGGCAGAATCGGACTGCGCAACAGAAAAAACGTTCCCAACGCTGCACAAACCAAAATCCACCAGGGTTTGCGCTTTCCGCAAAGTCGATACACGAAATAATAAGCGGCTAAAGCAATATAAACCGCCAGCAAACGATTAAAAACGACGGGCTGACCAACCGCCACAAACAGCGACACCACAAACCCGATCGTGATGATCCCCGGTGCGAGATATGCTTTGCGAGTTAGGTCTCGTCCCGTAGACGCGATCGGGAAAAGCTGAGTGAACGTGACTGCTTCTTGCGGTTGCGGCGCAATGGCGTCAGTGGAATAGCGCTGAGGCGATCTCTTAGAGATATCTGATGAAGCAGATCTCCTAGAGATATCTGATGAAGCAGATCGCGCAGAGATATCTGCTTGATCAGATTGATTCTGAGCCAGATCGCCCAAATACTCAAACACGTATTCGGGGCCATCGTTGCCAAGCAAAATACGATCGCCCGCTTTCAAAATTTGAGCGCTGCGCAGTCGTCGTCCATTTAGGAAGGTGCCATTCGAGCTATCTAGATCGCAAATCTGCCAAGTGGGAGTGGACGCTTGAATCGGGCGAATTTGGGCATGTTGACGCGATACCGAAGCGTAAAGAATCGGATCGACTACGATTTCACACCGGGGATCGCGCCCGATCGTAATCGTTTGCTCGATCCAGAGTTTATAAAACGGCAGTGCAGAAGCGCCGATCGAACCGTTCGGAGTTGCGCGTTGCGCGAACCGTTGCCGTAAGCCAGCAATAGGACTGGTATCGCCCGTCATATAAGAAAGTCGCGCCTATATCTACTGTAGAAACAGTAACTCAGATCGCTATATTCTAGACTCACTTTCGTTTGCGTAACTCCTCGCGATACAGGTTCATTTCTTAGCGCTGGTTCGCTCTAGCATCTGATACGGCTAAAAGAAAGCACGCGACACAAAGCGGCGCAGTAACAGCAAGAATTCCTCCGGTCGCGAGTATGCCTAAATCTGGATTGCCCGAGATTAATTCAAAAACTGAGCCAACAGCCGCGATCGCGGCGATGCAAGATCCCGCCAGCAGCGCACCGCTTTTTGGAGTCATCATAAAAAATTTGCCTCTTAAACGAAAAACCGTCAGCGTTTCTAACTGACGGTTTTCTCATTATCAAGCAATTGGTCGCACTGCTTGCGCATTAAAGCCGCGCTTTTTGAGTTCTTGGTTTAGAGCGAGTTTGTTTTCGACGCGATCGACAAACAGCACGCCGTTGAGGTGATCGATTTCGTGCTGAATCACGCGAGACAGCAAGCCTGTTGCCGTGATCGTGTGCATCCGACCGTGTTCGTCTTTGAACGACACTTCGATTTCTTCGGGTCGATCGACATCAAGATACACGCCAGGAATGCTAAGGCAGCCTTCTTGTCCGGTGCAGGTGGTTTTGCCAAACTTCTTAATAACCGGATTAATTAAAACTATTGGCGGTGCTTCGGGCTTGTCGGGTTCACAGTCAATCACAATGATTTGCTTGTTGATCCCAACTTGCGGAGCAGCTAAACCGATGCCATCTTCGCTGTACATCGTTTGCAGCATTTCGCGTGCGGTGCGGCGGACGTCATCATCGATTTTTGCGACTCGTTTTGCGGGTGTGCGCAAAACTCGATCGCCCAAATGATGCATCTGCAAGGGCGGATTTTCTAATTTCTTTTTCTCAACTAAAACTTCAGAAGGCATGACCGTTTCACCCAAGATTAATGCCAAAGGTCGGACTGATTCCGCATTAGTCTTATTCTAACGAATCCTCGGCGGTTTGAAAGTGCTAATATTTTCGTTGCTGAATGCCGATAACGCGATCGATCTAATTTCAACAACGTTAATCTTTAGAAATTAGGGTTGAAGATTCCGAAACTGTTGGTAAATTCCGGGAAACTGGCGCATAGGTAAAGTTGCCGATATTTCTGCGTCAAATCGTCAAATGGGCAGATTCATCTTGTCACCATTTGTTCTGGGCGTATGTGTTCTACAAAATGCAGCGCAGAAACGGAAAAACGCATTTGATGGCAATGCGAGCTTTAGCATTCAACTGGACTCTATTTCGTTGTTGACAAAATGAAAAGCCCTATGATGAGACATATCTGCTCGCGCTAAAGAAATCATCACTTGCGCAGAGTCAAGCACTGTAATTGCCCTGCTTGAAAAGTAAGAGTATCGCTGCTAAAGAGAATCCAGAAAAATTGTAAAGCTAACAGTGAATACACCATAAGTAGAAACAGAGTGAGAATCGTCAAAATGAGTTTTGATAACCGGAATAAAAATCAATTCTGAACTGCTGAAGTGGCTATTTCTGAAGTTGAGCAACTTGCGGTTGTGCCGTCTAATTTCACTGAGGCAGCAAAGCGTTTGAAAATTAAGCAACCTCCCCTCAGTGAGTGAATCCAAGCTCTACAAGAACCTGAGTTCGGGTTAATTCATGAACGCCTGGCGACTCAGTTAGCTTCGCAAGAGCCTGCGGCTACGCGGCTACACAAACGAAGTCCCCCTTCGGGGACTGGTCTTGACCGTTGACTCTTAACCCGTGAGTGGTTTTGTCTGTGTAGCCGCGCCTTCAGTCGCGCCCGCATCTTAGACAACGACTCGCCCATTAACCCATTCAGACCCCATTCAAGCAATTTGTGATCCTTAAGGTCGTTCGAGAGGTAATGAACCTGTCCCTTCTAGACTCTTGATGAAAGAGGGACTGATTCTGCAAGCTTAAAATAATGCTCTTATTTTATTGAGAATTGCTTTCTAATCAAGAACTAGTCTTTGCACTCTATTGCGCTACGTCGCCGAGATCGCTGCGATTAATTTCTCAGAGTGTGTCACAAAGCCAAAACATTGATTCACGTTGTATAACGTCGCCTGCATACAAAAATTGGGTGAAGTTGTGTTCGTGCAGTCTTGAAGCAGCAAGCAATCATAGCCTAAAAAATTGGCATCTTGAAGCGTTGCCATTACACATTGATCGGCATTCACGCCAGCAAAAAACAGCGTTGTTTTGCTTAAATTGCGCAAAATGCTATCCAATGGCGTATCCCAAAATCCGCTCATGCGATATTTATCAACGCAAATATCTTTTTCGGTCGGCACTAATTCATCGACGATCGCGGCCGCCCAACTGTTTTTCATTAAAACGGGCGCTTGATTTTTCGGTAACGGATCTCCGAGTCCCACACCGCAACCCGATCGATTATAAACGTGTCGCGTTGCTGGACTAATGTTGAGTAAATCTGGACGATTGCCCCAATTAATCCACACGATCGGAACGTTTGCTTGGCGCAAAATTGGAATTAACGTTTGCAAAGGGGCGATCGGCGATCGTGCCGGACTGACATCCACGCCGATATGCGCAAGCCATCCATCGGGATGGCAAAAATCGTTTTGCATGTCAATCACAAGCAAGGCAGATTTTGCTAAATCTAAGCGCAAGATTTTCGTTTCAGTTGCCAGCGTAATCGGTCGAAAATCAACTTCTAAGCGAGTTAAATCAGCGCTCGATTCGTCCACAATCCAGGCGTTCGGAGGAATACCCAATGTATATTTCGGTTGATTCATTGCGGCGGGAACTCAAATAAAAGATCGACATTCATTAATTACTATGAATCAGCGATTTCTATCAAGATATCTGCTGAAGCTGATCGTGCGTTGTTTGCAGAATTACAAAGTTGATGCGATTTAAGATTTAAAGCAGTTTTATAAAATGCTGAAATTATAATCGCAGAATTTTATTACAATACCAGAAATAATTACTAAAAGAATTTTCCAGGATTTCTGCGACATCTGCCTTTCAATCTATAGTTTTGGAAGATTTTGAGATATGCGTCTTTCAACCGTAACGGCTTGCACTCTGGGAATTTTATCGGTTGCTGAATGGTCACAAAAAGCAACGGCAACGGCTCCTTTACCTGTTTCAACTGCGCCGCAAGATGTGGTTGTGCCAACCCAACCGCCAACCGTAAAGTCGGTTCGTGCGATTGCTGCTCCGGAGCGGATTTCTACTCTATCCTTCGCGACCCGCAGCACTCAATCAACTGCCATCGCGCCTGCGATTCGCACGCCAACCGCCTCAAAGACGGTTCAAACTGTAGCGCAATCGACGGCTCAGTACTATCAAAATTATCAATCTACCGAGCCGCAGCAGGCTATTCCTCAAGCCGCTCAATCTACTGAAGTCACTCCTCAAGCCGCGCAGCCCGATTGGATTGTGCCCAATCGCACTTCCATTCAGCCTACAGCGCAAACTCCTCGCACAACGCAACCGCGCCAAACGCCTGCACCAGCCCGCACGCCGAATGCCCCCAATCCGAATTTAGTCTTAACTGCAACCGAGGTTCAGATTTTGGGTGCGGACGCTGAACTTCAGCAATTTGTTCGATCAACAATTCGCACTCAGCCCGGTAGCAACGTCAGTCAGACTCAGCTTGACCAAGACGTTACCTCGATTTTAGAAACCGGATTGTTCAGCAATGCCAGCGTTAGCAGTCGCACCAATCCCAACGGGTTAAGCGTCACGTTTCAAGTTCAGCCCGCGATCGTGCGATCACTTTCACTTGTCAACGCCCAAGCGCTTACCCCGGCGATCGCAAATCAATTCTTCAGCAGCCAAATCGGTCGCACGGTGAGTCCAAACGCGATTAATCAAAGCATTCGGCAAGTGAACGATTGGTATCGCCAAAACGGATATAATTTAGCGCGGGTGGTTGCTGTTACGCCAAATCGAGAAGGTGTTTTGACGATCGAAGTTGCTGAAGGCACGGTGAGCGCGATTCAGTTTCGTTTTGTCGATGAGCAAGGTAGACCCACCAACGATAAAGGACAGCCAGTTCGGGGTAGAACGCGCGAAAGCTTTTTACGATCGCAAGTTCAGCTCAAACCCGGACAGCTTTTTCAAGCCTCGGTTGCCAATCAAGATTTGCAGCGTATTCTTCAAACGGGATTGTTTACTTCGGGACGAGTCACGCTTGAAGGTGACGCCCGCCAAACGATCGTGGTGTACAACCTAAACGAGTCGCGGAGTCGAGCGTTTAATTTCGGCGGCGGCTACAACGATGATTTAGGGCTTAACGCTACGGTCAACTACAGCGATACCAACGTAGGTGGCATTGGGCAGCAACTCAGCACCAACGTCACGGCAGGACTGCGCGATGTGCAATTCGATGGACGCTTTGTGAGTCCCTATCGAGCCACCGAACCCGACAAGCTCGGCTACAGCACAAACGTATTCCGACGACGCGGCTTATCGCGGGTGTTTACCGATGAAGTCAAATTGCTCAACGGCGATCGAGTGCGTGAAGGCCGCTTTGGCGGTGGCGTAGCGGTGAATCGGCCGATCGGAAACGGTTGGGACGGATCGCTTGGGTTAAACTACACCCGCGTTAGTCTTCGCGATAGCAGTGGCAACGTTGTACGGCGCGATCGATTAGGAAATCCGCTATCGTTTAGCGGGACAGGCATCGATGATTTAACCACGCTCAACTTTATCGCAACCCGCGATCAACGCGATAATCCGATTAGTCCGACTCGCGGTTCGATTCTGACTTTATCTACCGGGCAATCGGTGCCGATCGGTCGGGGCAACATTCTCTCAAATCAGCTGCAAGCTAACTACAGCGAATACATTCCGGTAAACATTTTCAACTTTGAAAAAACGCAAAAGCAGCCAGAAGTATTTGCATATAACGTGCAGGTCGGAACCACGCTCGGCGATTTGCCGCCCTATAACGCTTTTACGCTCGGTGGCGTCAACTCGGTTCGAGGCTACGATACTTCAGACGTGGCCATTTCTCGCAGCTATCTTTTGGCATCGGCTGAATACCGCTTTCCGATCTACAACATCGTTGGCGGTGCCGTTTTTGCGGATCTAGGTACGGATTTAGGATCAAGCAAGTCGGTGTTAGGGCAACCCGGCATTGTGCGCGATCGACCGGGGGCAGGCTTTGGCATCGGCATCGGACTTCGGGTTCAATCTCCGTTTGGGATTATTCGAGCGGGGTACGGCATCAACGATCAAGGAGTAGGGCGTTTTCAGGTAGGCTTTGGCGAAAAATTCTAAATCCACTGTCTACAGCAACTCCTCGAATTCGGGCTGAGTCGAGAGCGTTCTTAAAACGCTCTTGATTTCTTGCGTGCGGTCTTTTTTCACAATTAGCGTAACTTTCCCATCGCGTACAATCACCAGGTCTTCGAGTCCGATCGTGACAATCAAATCATCATCGTCGGTCGCGTAAAACAACGCTCCGTGCGTATCGATTC
>CAXUFL010000057.1:0-27810 GCA_964250455.1 uncultured bacterium | reverse complement strand
AAAACGTTTCTTTCGCCCTTCCCGCAGGTGCGCCTGCGTTGGAGACTCAGGTTAACTCATGATCGTGCAACTATGCCAGACTTTGCTTACGAACGATTAGTAAGAAGAGAAACAATGGCTGGTCTGTTCGTTGTGAACGACCGTATGCTAACGAGGCAAGCAATAGACGAATTATTGCTACTCGTCAACTGTAGCAATCAATTAGAGTGGAAAGGGCGCGTACTATATCTGCCCTTGTGAAGAATGAATTTCTAGCAAACACTAACAGGGCAACAAATTGAGGTCTGAGTATGACTTTTTTTAGTTAGCGGGAGGAAGTTGCTGGTGTTCCTGCTAAAGAAGTATTTCAACGAATTCGTACAGTACTGCAATGATAACGGCTGTATCTCATTTATTAGTCGAGCAGGAGCACACTACAAGCGCAGGTCTCAATACTGAATTAGCGGAGTTAAACCCTAAAAAGCATGATGCTCCTGCCGCGACTACCGCGATCGCCGTAATTAACCCAACTTCTACGCCTTTATGTCCGACTGATGGCAAAAGATCGAGTTAACGTTTAGGGGGCATCGTCTCCGCCAGATAGATCTTGACTGGGATTGATGCCTTCTTGCCGCATCAAGTCAGTAATCGCTTCATTTAAGGCTCTTGGGTCCATAAATACAACTTTAGAATTGTCGCTTTTGCTAATTTCTAAGTTTGCATTTACATAGTCTCGCGCGACTAAATAGCGCAACACTTCTTCCGAGTTGGGTTGACCCTGCAAAGCACGCGCTAATTCCTGAATCGATCGCACCGTTCCTTGAGTTCGCGACAAAATCGCTTGCTCTTCGCTTCGAGCGGCTCTTGCACCTTCTAAAGCATCGCGCAGCGTTTGAGAAATTTTGAACTCTTGCACCTCGACGCGAATCACTCTGACGCCCCAACTCTCGGTTGATTTATCAAGCTGCCGCAGTAACTCTTGATTAATTCGGCTTGCCGACGAAAACGCTTCTTCGAGCGTGAGCTGTCCGACTTCGTTTCTCAAAGTTGCAATCACAATTTGCTTTAGCGATTCTTCTAAATCTTCAACCGCGTAATAGGCATTTCTTAAATCAAGAATTTGCCAAGACACGATCGCGTCTACCTCGACGGGCACGTTATCTTTGGTAAAGGCTCGCTGTGGCTCAATGTCTAAAAGCTGTTCGCGTACCGTTTCTACCAGAACCGTATCGATAATAGGAACGACAAAATTAAGACCGGGATTTAGCGTGCGTTGATATCGTCCAAGCCGTTGAACTAGTGCTTGATCCCCTTGCTCGATAATTCTGACAGAGCCAAAGATGTAGCCCAACACAATTAGAAACAATGCACCAGTAAGCTCAAACATGTATGCGCTCCAAAGGAACCAACTTATCAGGATAAAAGAGTGTGTTGCCGAATCAGGTCGGCAAATTTAGTCTAATCTCTTCTGTTGAAAATGTTGCAAATTCTATAATGAAATTCAAAAATTAACGCGCTTTATTTCTATTATTGGGTCAATTTTGCCGTTTTTTCCCTATCCGCGAACAGATTTTCCAATTCCTTTGAGAATCCCCCGTCCAATTAGCCCGATTCCACGCCCGATGACTTCGGTGAGAACGTAGACAATGCCGCGCCCGAAAAATGCGATCGTACTGCGCAACCGGGGTGATATGGCGTCGCGAGTTTCGAGCAAAAGCGTTATCGCAAGCGGAATTCCAGATAAATCTTCGAGTTCTTCGCTGCGGGGCGCATAGATACGAATGCGATCGATGCCGTAATCCCCCAATACAAATAATCGATGTTGGCTTTCAAAGACGGCTTTGGGTTCGTTGAAATTGCGCTCAACGCGAAAGCGCCAAGATAAATCGTTGCGAAAGCGCTCGATTTCACGGGTTGATAAAAGACGGCGATCGTAAAAGCCTTGTTTGATCGGCTCTAAGTTTGAAAATCGATTGAGCAACGGTTGAATTGTGGCGTTGGCAAGCTGAATGATCAGATTTTCAAGAATTTCACTGATGCGAATTTGAGCTTCGGGACTGCCGACTGCACGAGGCGTTTGCTCGACTACGATCGAGGATTGAAACAACAGCGATCGCAGGGCATCTTGTACTAAAGGAATGCGATCGAGAATTTGCGTTTGCACGATGTTACCGTCTTCGAGAATGGCTGCAACAATTTCGATGTCTTGATTTCGCAGGCGCACCGTTGAATATTTGCCAAAAAATTGAATCACGATCGCGCTCCATAAATCCCGCAGAATCGTGGCTTGTTTTGCAGCAAGCTGATCAGGCTGCACTTGCGAAAATCTTAGTTCGTCTAAAACTTGTTCAAGCTGACGCAGAATAATGTAAAACAATTCTCGCTTTCGTTCGGGTTTGAGAATATCAATTTCAAGCGGAGCAGCCGTAAGATTTTCAAGGCTTGATGAAAGCTTTGCAGCGATGCGATCAAATAAATCCGCCTGCAAATCCTTCGGTTTCTCCGAAATTAACGGTGTTGCTTCGACGGGAACGATCGCCGCCGTTACATCAGCGTTGTTGAGCAAAACAGAAGCATTGTTCGGCAAAATGATTTGTTGATCGTCGCTTAATCTTTGAGCGGGCAGCGTTTGTTCAACAATCCAGCGTGCCGCTTTTAGCTCGCGGCGACGTCCAACTAGAAAAACGCGATCGAGCAGCGACAAATTCGGCAATTTCAGTTGTGCATTAATAGTGTTAATTGCCGCATCGATTTGACTCAAACCAAGCGATCGCCAGTTTTGCCGCACAACCGCCAGCACGCTAATCGATCGCGGTTGAGCGGTTGAAAGCGTTAATTGCTGTAGAATCTCCGGTTGCCAATACGGTTGCCCCGCGCTTAACTGTCGAATTGCCGCCACAAACTGAGCGATCGAACTTCCTTTAGGGCAGTATCCCTCGATTCCGCTTTGAAATGCCGTCATCAACTCGCGTTCGGTTAACGGCTCAATCAATAAAATCGGTAAATTTGGAAATTGTGCTTTAATCTGTCGCCCAAACTCTAGCCCGATTCCTACCAAAATCACATCGATTTCGCGGGATTGCTCAATCAAAATTCGCCAAGCTGCAACCGTTGTTTCTGCTTCGATGGCAACTTGAAATTCGGGAAATCGATCGAGACAGCGAATCAATCCCGCTCGAAACACCGGATCGGATTCAGCCAGCATTAATGACACGATCGAAGGCGTGCGGCTCATCCACTCTCCTTTAATGTGGCGTCAGTTCGATTAAAGGAGTTCGCTATGGACAATCCGGGTTGTCCCTTAAATTCCCCATTCTGACAGGTTTTGAACTGGAACCCCCGCTTTTGGCATGAGTCCTTGATGAGGGAAAGGAACACAACACGGAGACACCGCAGCGAAAAAACCGTCGAGCTAACACTAGTCTGAAGTGAGAAAACGCGGCAACCCTCGCGAGAAAACGCTGCAAAACCCACCGATCGAAGGTAAGTTCGCCAGCGCCATTGCCAACCGAGGCTACACAACCGAAGTAACCCCATAAACCGTTCGTTTGATCGAGGAACCCGCGCAGGCGGGTTTTGTTTGTGTAGCCGCGTAGCCGCAGGCTCTTGCGCAGCTAATATTATTCGCCAGGCGCTCATGCAACCAATCTACTTATTAACAATAGACCAAGCTGCCTATTATTCTTACAGCTTTTCTACCGTGGCGACGGAGTAGGTTCTGACGTCGATCGCGTCGGTGCATCTGACGGTGCGCTCTGAGTCGCTCGTTGTCGCCAAATTTCCGCTCGTTGCGCGGCCCATTGTCCGATCAAGCCTTGCGCCTCGCCGTAAAGCGCTCGGTTCGGTGCAATACTCGACGCCAAATCGATCGCACGAGTCAAATAGCCTTGACTTGCCAACCCAGACGCCTGCGCCAAAATCGGACGATCTTCGATGATTTGAATTTGATAAACCCATCCGCCGATCAAATCCTGGGCTTCAGCGTACAGTGCTCGACCCGATCGAATCTTACTCGCAATGTCGATCGCGGCTCCAAGCTGACCGGAATTTGCCGTTGCTTTTGCCGCATTCAAAATCGGACGATCTTCGATCACTTGAATCTGATAAATCCAGGTGCTCATGTTCGTTTGCGCTTCGCTTCGTAAAGCGCGTTGCGGCTTGATCAATCGCGCCATTGCAACCGCCGATCGCAGCGATTCGAGTTTGCCAGATTTTGCAACTTGCTGCGCTCGCGTTAAAAGCGGACGATCTTCGATTAACTGGGATTCTTTTTGCCACTGCGCCAGCAGCGTTTGAGCGTGCAGGCGACCCGGACGCTTTAAGTCGATCGTTTTCGCTTCGTCGATCGCAATCTTCAGCGCGGGAACCTGCTGGAAATTAGCAAGCGTGCTGGCGACGTTGAGCTTGAGTAAATCCTGCGTTTCTTGCTCTAAGCGCGGAATCAGCGCTTTTGCTCGACTGAAAAACGGACTGCTCGGCTCGATTTGCTTGATCAAATGCGCGGACACCATCAACGGTACAATGCGCTCCACGTTCGGAGCGCGGTAATCGGCGATCGCGTCAATCTCCCGCGCCCGCACTAATCGCACAAAATCGCGATTGGCTGACGTAAGCTGCACGCTCTTTGGAATCGAATTAATCAAGCTGCTGGCGCCTGCAAGATTTTGCTGATCCAACTGTGCCAATGCCAGCGCAAAAATTGTATTGCGCCAGCCAACGACTTCTTTCTGAGCCGATAGCATCCAAACGTAGCTTTTGCGGTTGATCGGATCGGTCAGCGCGATCGCTTGTCCGAGTTGGTCTGGAGGATTGGCTTTGGCAAAGTTTCGAGCATCCTGAAGTGCTTTTGCGCCTGCTTTTTCAAAATTCGCTTGTTCTCGAATTTCGCCTAAGCGGTCTTGCCAACCGGGGTCATTCACCAAGCTAAGCTGCCCGATTTGCTTTGAGGCTTCATCCCAAAATTGCTTTTTCAGCGCGTCTTGAATTTTGTCGTAGATTGCTTGTCCGCGACGGAATTCGGCTTGCCATCGATCGATCGCCGCCTGCGCTTCTTTGTAAACCGGACTCGATGCGGGAATTTGATTGGCCAGCGAAACCGCTCCTTTGACGTCCCGTGCATTCACCCGATCGCGAGCCGTGTTTAGCAACGCATTCGACCATTCTTGCAGAAGCGCTTGAGATTGAGCATAAAGCGGATGATCGATCGTCCAATTCTTCACAAGCTGAATGCTTGCTAAAATTGCTTCGGGCTTTCCGGTTTGCGCGGCTTGCTGGGCACAATACAACCGCTCCGAGTCCGCCGACCAGTTTGAGATTTGACGGCAATCGACCGCAGGCGGCACCTTCGAGAGCCACAAAAACGCGATCGCGCCCGTTCCCCCAAACACCGCAAAAATCGCCAACCAAATTAGCTGCCATTTCCACGCCCGTAGAATCGGACGAACTCGCCTTGTCGCTTCCGAAACTTTCCGAACTGCATTACCGACTCGATTGGGTGCATCGGGTGGCGGTGCTTGCGGTGTGGGATCGTCTTCGAGCAACACCGGAGGCGTTTTGTTAGCGGAATTGTCAGGAGGGAGAGCAGATGAAACCTGGGATTTTGGCTTCTGGAAGACCTGAAGCCACGGGCGGGAATTCGTTTTTCTAGCCATTTCGCTGCGAACACTACGAGGAGCGGATCGACCGCCATCGGTCAAAGTCTCGGCTATTTTACAAGCGATTCTCATGATGAGAGTTGCTAAAGCAGATCGAGCCGATGAACACTCAACACAAACGGCTTTTTCTATTTCCGCATCCAGCGAGTGGATTTCCGGGTTGCACCAGGCTTGAAAAAATCAAGTGCAAGCGATTTGTGTTGATCGTTCTAACCCCTTGCGGAGAGCGGCATTACGCTAACGCGAACTTCAAAGAAACGCAACCGAGAAGCTACTTGCAGCTATTGAAACACGAATTTTCGATTCTGGGTTCCGAGATGATAAAAATTTGAGTATAAAAAATCGCCCAAACTCGAAATTCTTTTCTTAATTTGTAAGAGAAAAAGAATGAGTTTGAGCGTGTTTGTTTAATTGAACAATTTAAGCGGTTTGTTCGCCCCGGTATCCAAAAAAGTCAATGTGATACTCAGTGATCTTTACACCCGTTTGCGCTTCAACTAGGCGAATTAATTCTTCAGGAAGCTGCACGTGAATGTCGAGAATTTGCTGCGTGTCGAGACAGTTTACATGGCTGTGAGCGTCACTGATATTTCCGTAAAGTCGCCCGTCGGATTTCTCAATGCACTCGATGATCCCCTGCTCAGATAAAGCTTCCAGGTTTTGATAAACCGAAGTGTGTCCGATGTCTTTTCCTTGACGATTTAATCGATCGTAGATTTCACGGGCCGAAAGATGTTCTTGCGCTTGCCACAGCAGTTCGAGGATAAATCGCCGTTGACGGCTGAGGCGCATTCCGAGCGTTTGGCACCGCTCGATCGCGTCGTCGAGCGATCGAATCGGTTTGAGTTCTGTAGGAGTTTCGCTGTTCATCGTCGGTTGCGGGGTTGTTGAAGTGATCGGTTATGAGCCATCCACAAACGATCTGATTAGCGGCTAAACCTTAAGTCAGGGATGCGTTGAAATCAAAATTTAGGCGTCCTACTGTTAGATGGATGTATGCTCATCTGCTTTAGTTCTATCACATGCTAAAGCAAACTCGCTACAGCTTTACTTTTTAACACTGATCTTCGTGAGCTAAAAATAGTGAATGCTGGCGAATGCAAAACGAAGCCATCCGCAACAGCGATCGACTATTAGGCTTTGTCCGATCAACGCCCGCCGTAATGAGTTTAGCCGTTTAGAATATTGACTCATAAAGCGCATTTTAGAAGCATTTTAGCCAGTAAACCTAACACGGGGATCGCTTCTACACCTCGTGTATAAGACCATCAGTGAGCCTGACAGTTTTCAATGTGGTAGGGTATTTGAGTCAAATTCTATAAACAGTTCGATGACTGATCGACTTCTACGGTTTGATTTGATGCGATCGCTGGCAATCTTTATTATTCTTCTGCACCATCTACCAGAGTATTGCTTTAATTTTTATGATCTTCGCTACTTTAGCATCAACCTTAATTTGTCAATCTTAAATGAATTAAATCGCCATTTCGGTCTCAGTTTATTTGTATTTTTATCTGGGCATCTTATCAATTTGAAAGAATTCCATTTCTCAACATGGCGCTCAATGAGGCTGTTTCTTGTTAAAAGAACGACAAGAATTTTCCCATTATACTATTTAGCTCTTATCTTCTTTTGTTACATCACTCATACAGTTAATCCTTTAACAATTATTCTTCACGTTCTGGGGCTGCAACTAATTGCTGCTTCACCTCATCATCAACCGCTTCCTACAATATGGTTTGTCGGCATGATTTTGACTTATTACTTTTTGTTTGCTATTTCTAAAACTGAAATTTTGACGAAGCTCGTGCGACTTTTAATCATTACTTTATTTCCTTTAGCTGTGCTTGCTGCTGGCACAATTTACCAGCTTACAGACTTAAGATTAGTTCTGTACTATGGAATTTTCTGGTTTGGCGTTCACAGTGCAAAAGGCTCTTTTTTAGAACGGTTTAATCTGTTTAGTGCTTCTGCGCTACTTTTATTGTTCCTAGCATATTTAAGGCTAATTGATAACGGAGAGTTTGCTACAAATTCCTTTGTAAATGCTTCAACGTTTGCAACAGTTAATGGCTTGATGCTTTGCTTTGTGATATTTGTCTATCACTTGTGTAAGGTCATTGAGAAGCAGATAAAATCAAGCAGGATAGCTCATTTAATTGCTTACTCCTCTTATGGCATGTTTTTATTTCATCGCCCAATTTGGTTTTCTATTAAACAAATAGTTCATCTAAGAAACGTTTATTTAAGCGCTGCGGTTCTGATTTTTGTCGGGATTCCTTTAATCGTTGCTTTTGCAAAATTTGCTCAATCTTTTTATGATCAGTGGCGGTTAAAATACACCATTGCGTAAAAGAATTAGCTTAACTGGCTCACTCGACGAAGCTAGTTAAGCAAATGTAGCTAAAAAAACGAAGCAATCTAAACGTTGTCCGCTAGATTGCTTCGTTTTTTAATTGATGTCAGTCTTTAATGATGGTGATGATGCCCGTGGTGGCCGTGGCCGTGGTGATGATCGTGTGAGTGATCGTGACCGTGTTGAGGCACCGCTAAGGCAGGATTCACCGCAACAGCTTGTTCTGACAGCAGCGACTCAATTTGGGGTTCTGCCCAATCTGCCACCATTTGTAGAAACGCGGGATCATCGTTTACGCACGGCATTTGAACGTAAGTCACGTTTGAATATTTGCGCTGAAGCTTCTCGATAATATGTCCGACATCCAGCAGCGTTTCGTGATTTTCGGTCGCAAAGCCGATCGGCATAAACACAACCGCTTTTGCACCCAATTCAATCAAATTTCTTGCCGCGAGATCTGCGTTAGGCTGCGTCCATTCGATGAGCGGCGTTTGGTGATTCAGCCAGCCCACGGAAATCAACGGATAGCGATCGATTAAGCGATCGCGCACTCGATCGTACAGCGTTTGACTTTCGACAATGCCCGACGTGAAGCCTTTTGCTTTGTGCGGACAGCCGTGATTCATCAGCACAATGCCAATTTGCGACGGCAAATAAGCTTCAGCTAAATCAGTTTTGATTTTGTCTTCGACAAGTTGCGCCATCAAATTGATGTATTCAGGCTTATCAAAGAACGATGGAATATAGCGCGTTCCTTTAAGCCAGTGTTCGCCTTCGTCGGCTAAATTCGTCAATGCTTTGTTGACTTGCTCAACGGCAATCCCGCTTGTAAAAATCGAGTCTACAACCAGCAACGGATAAATCAAAAGCTTGTCAAACCCTTGTGCTTTGATTTCTTCAAGCACTTGGTCAGGTAAAAACGGCTTACAAAAGTTAAACGCTTTGAACACTTGAACGCGATCGCCCCATTTTTCTTGCAGTGCGGCTTCAAGTCCGGCGCGTTGCCGCTCGAAAATGGCGTTATGCGGCGATACAAAATGATTGTGCTGATGCCCCCATTCGTGCAAATCAAACACCGCTAAAAGCTTAGCTAAAGGAGGATACACCCACGTTGGAACAGGTGCAAACTTAGCAGTAAGCAAATTTAAAGCTTGTTCATTGTAGTTGGCAAAGTCTTCGTAGCTTTCGACTTCGCCATAGCCCATTAGCAAAACGGCAATCCGCTCATTAGCCGATGCTTGTGTCTCAGATTGATTCAATTTTTCCGAAGTCGCGACCATTCAAGTCCCTCGCTTTCTGGATGCGATACATCACAACATTTCCCAGGCTAACATCCCTAACCGGGGGATTGGTGCACTAGAAATGGTTCGTTATAAAAAACTATCTAAAGGCACAGTATGCAGATTGTGATTTGTCCCGGAATGCATCCGCCTACCTTAACCGATCGCTTTATTGCTTCGGTTCCGATTGATTCGCCTCATGTGATTAATAGCGATCGTGTTCCCGTTTATTCTCCTCGTCACGTTCTCCTCGACCTCCCGACCGCCCCGATCTTTCTGATTGCTTTTAGCGCGGGCGTTGTAGGAGCGATCGGGGCGGCTCGGCTGCGGCATCAGCAAGGCGGAACCGTGCGCGGATTGATAGCGATCGACGGTTGGGGCGTGCCGTTATTCGGCGCGTTTCCGATTCATCGCATGAGTCACGATCGATTTACCGATTGGAGTTCTGCATTCTTGGGAAATGGCGCAGAAAATTTTTACGCTGATCCCGCCGTTGAGCATTTAACCTTGTGGAGTGCCCCAGATCAGGTTTTGGGAATTGGAGCGGGGCGAGCGATCGTGGCTGCCCAGTTTATCACTGAGTTGATTCAGCGCTACGACTGCGATCGCTGAGTGATGCAGAAAGCACACAGTATCGAAATCGATTTATTTCTTCACCAAATCTCGAGCTGATCACCGTGCTATGTTACAGGCACAAACAAAGCATCGCTAGACGATTACCTGGCAGAACGCGCACAGTAGTAGGATTGCTTAGATGAACTAGAATGAATCCACAGAACCCCGCTAGAAAATTGCCCGATCGCATTCTGCAAAGCGGAAGATCCGCCCAAAAGCACAAGCTCAAAGCAGTGGTAAAGCAGCGATTTGGAGGAGCGTGCGCCTACTGTGGACGCATTCCGCGCATTTTGACGCTCGATCACGTTGTGCCTCAATCAAAAGGCGGCTCGAATGCAAAGTCGAATTTAGCCGCAGTTTGCCAGCGCTGCAATAAAAGCAAAGGAAGTCGTCCGCTTTGGCAGTGGTGGCAGGCATCGCCCTGGTGGAACGAGCAGCGAGCACTCGAATTTGCCGCGACGGTTTTAGTTTGCACGATCAAGGCATAACTATGCTGAAGTTTTTAATGAGAAGATTTTTAAAGTTGTAGAGTGGATTGCTTTTATTTTGAAGGGTTAGATCTTTTAAGAATCTCCAAAATAATCAGTAGCTTCTAGCGCATCCGCAATACATGCCAGTTTGAAAAGCGCTTCAGAAGGTTGAATCAAATCGACCCGCAGGGGTAGGATTGATGCCTTCAATCAGGTTTAGAAAAATTCTAAAGTGCGATCAGCTTATTTAGAATTAAACTTTCTTACATGCATCTAAAGACGGCAGAGAATTGCAGCTTCTTCCTTTATGCTGACGAAGAATAGAGATACAGCAACAGTATGGATAAGCATGTAGAAGTTTTGCCGGATTTACCTGCACTGGTCGATCGAACCCTTGAGGTCGTTCTAGAAAAACTCCAGAGCGCGATCGACACGCATGGCAGGGCGACGATCGCGCTTTCCGGCGGCAGCACTCCGAAACCGCTTTACGAAAAACTCGCGCAGCAGCCTTTACCGTGGGATAAGCTCCACATTTTTTGGGGCGACGAGCGCTATGTCCCACCGGATCACCCCGACAGCAATCAGCGCATGGCGCGAATCGCTTGGCTTGATCGAGTTCCGATTCCCGCCGCAAACGTTCATCCAGTGCCAACCGATCAAGCTGATCCTGCGATCGCTGCCCAAAAACACGAGGCAGAGCTAAAAGCATTTTTTCAATCGCAAGCGCCGTTTCCCGCGTTTGATGTGATTTTGCTCGGCATTGGCGATGATGGACATACGGCGTCTTTATTTCCGCACACTCCCGCATTGCAGGTAGTCGATCGATTAATCACCGTGGGCAACAAGGAGGGTCAGCCGCGCATCACGTTTACCGCTCCGTTTATTAATGCGGCTCGCACTGTAATTTTTATGGTGGCTGGAGCGAGTAAGCAACATGCTTTAGATCAGATTTTTGCGCCGAGCGGAGATGCAATGACGTATCCATCCCGGTTGATTCAACCCCAGGGAGAATTGTGGTGGTTGTTGACTCAAGTTGTGGTTTAAAGGTCGAAGAAAAGCGATTATTTCTCTTTAATGTTTACGGCAATTGGAGAGAAATAATCGCTTTGGATAAGAATGCAAAGATTGCACCGCTAGAGAATCACGATCAACTGATTTTTCTAAGGTGCTAAAGCTCTTCGTCGTCTGATTCTTCTTGGTAAGAATCTGCTTCAATGATCTCGTCAACGAAATCATCAGACACAATCTCATAATCTTTATCAACATCGCCAACTTGGGGAAGCAATCGCCCTGCGTTTTCTAGCCAACTCAGAATGGTTTCCTCTTGGTTGAGCGGAATTATTCTCGTTGGATGATTGAAGGGTTCTTCTTGCATTGACGGATTGTAAATCTCTTTCATGCTGACTCGCTTTCAGGATGTAGGTTTAGAGGTCTAAAGTGTTGCTTGTTGGTTCTAAGCGCTTTGTAGCTGATTCAAGTTACGATCGAACCTTTCAGCCACAGGCAACCGACATAAAGCTTGATCGATCAGATGGTAAACAGTTTGAATTTGTCTCTGGTTGTTCATCAGAAACACTAAAAAAGGCAGACCCAATGTCTGCCTTCAGAACTTTAGAGTTATCGTTTCTCAAGCCAAAGACTTAGTAACGGCGAGAATTTCCACCTTTGTTGCCCCAGCTTCCACCTGAAGAACCTCGCTCTTCACGGGGTTTCGCTTTGTTTACGGTTAAATCGCGCCCCATCCACTCAGCACCGTTTAAAGCTTCGATCGCAGCAGATTCTTCTGCTTCGGTTGACATTTCGACAAAAGCAAAACCGCGCAAACGACCCGTTTCGCGATCGGTGGGGAGTTGAACCCGCTTAACCGTTCCGTACTCAGCAAAAATTTCGCTCAGGTTATCTTGCGAAACTTCGTACGACAGATTACCAACATAAACCGACATAGATTTTCTCCAGAATCATGAAAGTGGAGAGAGTTAGATTCGGAGAAACGCCTGTAGAACGAATTACACAACCGAAGGTAATCCCTTCACATCTCATCTTAGCATAACCGAAGCCGTTCGTAAACGCGATTTTTTCTGAGTTGCACGCTGCACGATTCAAAAGTGATGTAGACAAGAGCCGAGCAAATCATCCGCCTGATTTATATCTATTTAAGGAGCAAAGCGGTATGGTTAAACTGTCTTTTCAGGAAATCGTATGACTGCCGCTTATATTCAAGACGAAGCTGAGTTCGATGCGCTGCTCGAATCCGAAAAGCTGTTTGTTGTAGATTGCACTGCTTCTTGGTGCGGGCCTTGCAAACTGGTTGCCCCGTTAATCGATCGACTCGCTGACGAGTATGGCGATCGCGCAAAAGTTTTGAAGCTTGATCTCGATGCCAATAAATCGGTTGCCAAGCGGTTTGGAATTCGTAGCATTCCGGCTGTGATGATCTTTAAACAAGGTGAATTGGCAGAAACGCTAATCGGGGCTAAACCTTACGAAGAATTTAGCAGCACGCTGACGCAGCACTTAGCTTGAGGGTGCGGATTGATCGCGGTTGCAAATTCAGCCGAATAGTTTACAAATTACAACTTCTAAATTCCGAATCGTGAATTAATTGGTTTAAGATTGGCTGACACCGCGTTTCGAGTGTTGGTGTACCAAGACAAACTTCGATCGGAATCTAGGAGTTTTATTTTCAATGAGTAACTTGACTTCAAACGGTTTAAAAGTCGGGCGTGCGGTGTCGTTGGCGGCGGTTACTTTATCGATCGGATTTCTTGCTGCCGCGTGCCAAGAATCCGCGCCGCCGACCGCACAAGCCCCGAATAGCGCTTCTCCGGCGGGAAGCACGGCTCCAACCGAAGCGAAAGGATTAAAAATTGGGTCACTGCTGCCTGCAACTGGTGACTTAGCCTCGGTCGGTCAGCAAATGATCGCGGCGGTTCCGCTTTTGGTGGATACGGTCAACGCTTGCGGCGGCGTCAACGGAGAAAAAGTTACGCTCGTTCAAGTAGATGATCAAACCGATCCGGCAGCAGGCGCAGAAGGCATGACCCGCCTTGCCGAAAAAGAACGAGTTGCAGGCGTGGTGGGATCGTTTGCCAGCAGCGTTTCGACCGCCGCGTTGCCGATCGCGCTCCGAAACAAAGTCGTGATGATTTCTCCGGGAAGTACAAGTCCCGTCTTTACGCAGAAAGCCAGCGAATATCAAGGCTATTGGGCCAGAACCGCACCGCCTGACACGTATCAAGCGCAGGCACTTGCAAAGTTAGCCAGCGATCGTGGACTCAAAACCGCAGGCACGATCGTGATTAACAACGATTACGGTGTGGGCTTCGAGCGTGAATTTACCAAAGCGTTTGAAAAGCTAGGCGGAACATTAACCAATGGCTCGAAGCCCACGCGCTACGATCCCAAAGCCACTACGTTTGAAACCGAAGCGACGGCCGCCTTTGCTGGAAAACCCAAAGCGGTCGCGGCGGTATTGTATCCCGATACCGGAAGTTTGATTGTGAAATCCGCGTTTGAGAATGGTGCCAGTCAAGGATCACAGCTTTTGCTCACCGACGGCGTTTATTCTCAAGATTTTGTCAATAAAGTCGGTAAAACCAAAGACGGCAAATCGATTTTGGTAGGCGCGATCGGCACGGTTCCGGGTGCAAGCGGGCGTGGCTTAGAGCAGTTCACCAAGCTTTGGCAACAAAAAGAGAATCGTCCTCTCGCGGCTTATGCGCCTCACGCTTACGACGCCGCAGCGATTTTGGTATTGGCAGCACAAGCCGCGAAATCGAATTCGGGTGAAGCGATGAAAGCAAAACTGCGCGACGTGACCAACCCGCCTGGAGAAGAAGTCACTGACGTTTGCAAAGGGTTAGAGCTACTTAAGCAAGGCAAGAAGATTAATTATCAAGGCGCGAGTGGCGATGTGGATATCGATGCGGCGGGCGATGTAATCGGAAGCTACGACGTTTGGACGGTGAAAGACGACGGAACGCTGGCGACGATCGGCAAGGTCAGTCCGAGATAGTTAACGAAATGGCAGTGGAGCGGTTTTTCGCTGCGTTGCGGGCGGGTTGTGTCTCCTCTTGATTCACAGTCGGAATCCACTTCTTTTATTGAAGGTTCGATCGACGGATCGAACCTTCCTTCGGGGTATCGAGACGCCAGGGCACACTTGAGCCATTTGATCGAAACTCGCGTTTATTAATGTTCAAGCTTCCAGCGTCGCTTGAATTCGTAAAACGCCCGAACTGCCATCTTTTCCGTTTTGATCGTCTAACGGTTGCTGTTGGCGTTGCGAAACGGCTCGCGCTAAAAGCGTGTATTTTCCGGGCTGGTTTGGCTTCCAGAAATAACGCCACAGCGTCCACTCGTGCGGCGATTCCGGGCGATTTTGCTCGGCGGGCTGCCAGGTTAAACCGTTATCGGTGCTAACCACGATCGATTGAATCGGAGTTGATCGATCCAACGCGACACCCGCCAGCATCACGCCATCAGACCAGCGATCGCGCCCTAACTTAACGTCATGGCGTTTATTCCACACGCGCTGATCCTGCACTTGTCGCATCAGGGCATGAGTCGAAATTTCAGCCGTGTTTGACCAGCCTTGATTTTCCCAAAATCCCGTTCTCGGTTTTGTAATCGCTTGAACTTCAACAAGCCATTTCGGTTGTTTTTGCCCGAAGTGACCGGGAACAATCAAACGAACTGGAAAACCGTGCGCCGCGCTCAACGGTGCCCCGTTCATTTGATAAACCAAGCTAACTTCAGGCCGCATAATGTCAGCAACAGGAAGCGTAGTTTCATACCAATCGGCTCCTTTAAGCGCAAATTCGGTGGCTCCTGAGTCGATGCCTGCTTTTTGCAGAAACGGCAAAAGCGGCGTGCCTGTCCATTGAGCATTGCCGATCAAGTTTCCGCCTGCCGGATTGCCAATGCATTCCATTGTGAGGTGAAACGATCGAGCCTGCGATCGCGCAATTTCATCAAACGTTAGCGTTAATGGATTTTTGAGCGCACCTGTGATTTTAAGCTGCCACTTGTCTTGATCGACCCGCGACGGTAAAGCATAAGACTGCACGTAAAATTCATCTAGATCGGTGATTAAATGCGCGGGTAAGGGCGCAGTCGGATCAACCCGGAATAAAAGCTCTTTAGCGCTAGGTTGACAGCCGCCGACCAAGCTGACTGCTAAGACACCACCAGACGTTTGACCGAGTAATTTGAGCAGTTCGCGCCGATTCACGGAATGTCCTATATTAAACCTGAAGTTTAGTGTAACTCCTCTAGAATGGATCTACCTGATTTCTATTAAAAGTGCTGCTTGACGGTGGTGATACAGTTGAAACACGTTGCTTTTTCATGCTGAGTATGGGTTTACCGATTCCGGACGGCACGATCGTACTTAATCGCTACCGCATTCAACGAGTGTTGGGTCAAGGTGGCTTTGGTCGAACGTACCTTGCCCACGACACCAATCGCTTTAACGAAGCCTGCGTCCTGAAAGAATTTGATCCGCAAACGCAAGGCGCAAAGCTGGCTCAAAAAGCCGAGGAGCTGTTTGAGCGCGAAGCCAGCGTTTTATATCGATTGCAGCATCCTCAAATTCCGCAGTTTCGCGAACTGTTCAAAATGCAGTTTCAAAATCGCGAACTGGTGTTTCTCGTGCAAGATTATGTGTCCGGCAAAACCTACGAGGAATTGTTAATCGATCGACACAAATTTACCGAGTCTGAAGCTGTTGGGCTATTGCAGCAGCTTTTGCCAGTGCTCGACTACATACACCGATCGGGCATTGTGCATCGCGATATTTCACCGGATAACATTATTCAGCGCGATTTGGATCAAAAGGCGGTGTTGATTGATTTTGGTGTGGTAAAAGCTGCCGCAACGCAGCTTCAGTCGGTGTCCTCGCAAACGTTTGTGGGCAAGCCGGGATACGCGCCGATCGAGCAAATTCGCAAAGGCAGCGCAGACCCCAGTAGCGATTTGTATGCGCTGGCTGTAACGATCGCGGTTTTGCTGACCGGACGTGAGGCGCAATCGCTGTTTAATCCGAAAACGTTGACGTGTGAATGGAAGCAATACGCTTCGGTATCGCCTGCGCTGGCGCAGATTCTTGATCGCATGATGAGCAATCGACCCGGCGATCGCTACGGTTCCGCTCGCGATGTGCTAAACGCGATGAGCATGATGCCCGCTTCTGTTGTGCCTGTTCGACCTCAGAGCGTGCCGACCGTGACCACGCACTCGACCACGCTGGCGGTAGGGCGACGACCGCGATCGATCGTGGCAACTGCAACGGGTAACTATCCGCGATCATGGTTTGATACGATGTTCGATTTTCCGTTAGCGATTATTAACGGAACGTATCGAGTAATCAAAAAGATTTTCAAACTTATGTTTGGTCTTGTTCGCTTGACTGTTGTTGGAACGGTGAAGCTGGCAATCAAGGTTGCATTAGGGCTTGCGGCAGTTGCATCGCTATTTTGGCTGATTCCTCAAGTTCTTCCTTACATTGCAAAATCGGTTCCAGATGTGAGAAAAGTAATTCCAAGACCCAGCCCTTCTACCGTACAGGCACGCAATTACGAATCAGAATGTCAAAAGCTTGGAATCGACTACGCTGAATTTATTGCTCAAGTTAACACGGAATTTTATCGCCGCTATCCGGAGCGAGGCAATAAACCGTTAAGCCAAGACCCATCCGATAAACCGCTACGCGATGAATGGCATCGCATCGCTCAGGAAATTTTGAGTCAAAGAGCGAAGCTGTCCTTGTAAGACTTGCGTTTATGCAGCTTGGTCGGGCGATTCCGTTGTGGCTTTTAGCGTTGGCAAAAGCTGTTTCCAAGCGGCGATCGCTGCGGGCGTGGATGGCTGATTTTTTTCGAGCAGCACAACGCCATCTTCAACGTGTAAAACGCCAAACTGGTTTTCGTTCACCAGCTTTTCGAGAACTGGAACCGTTTGATGCAGCGCAGCAAGGCTATCTTTGAAGGCTCGGCTGTATTCTTTCATTTGCCACAAATCTGCAACGGCATACTCGATCGTGATTTTCTCGTTTGCGTCGTTGTAGATTTCAATTTGCGGTAATCGAACGATTGTTCGTCGCGTTGATAATTGCGGAACCAGATACGTTGTTGTACTGACGCTTGCATTCGCCGGAACGGTGCTGATCACGTTACGAATATGATTTGCATGTTCCCACTGGCGGGCAAGCGGTACAAACACCCAGGGACGCACCGCATCGGGAATCATAAACGAAAACGATCGATTCGGATTACCAGAAATCGCAAAGCAAATGGATAGTACAATACAAACTCGCCAGAATAAGCGAAACTTCGGTGTAAAACGCGATCGATGCTGCGACCACCAAAGAATTGCGCCGTAAAACACACCGGGAACAACCGCGATCGCATAGCGAAGCTGAATCGATAAAGCGGACTGCCCGGATTGCGCAAACAGCGACAAAAGCGGAAATCCAGCGATCGTCCAAGCCGCACCCGACACGGCAGGCACCAGCGCCAGCGATAGCCATTGTCCAAGCAGATAGTTGAGACGACGATCAAACGGCGTGAACAAACTTTTAGCAAGCGCGATCGGGTGCGTGATCATGCCCCACAGCACTTGCAGCGTACTTGGACTTTTGCTGTCAACAAATTGCTCAAATCGATTTGCTAAATACAAGCGAGAGCTGTCAAGTGAAATCTGCGGCATGATCACGTTTGTGACGATCGCAACATACGCAAAGCTGAGCACACAAATCGCCACGCCAAACCAGCGATGACGACGACTGATGATCAGATAAACGCCGATTCCAAATAAGATAATGCCAACGTCTTCACGCACCAGTAGCGCCAAAACAACGCAAAGCCAGAACCATCGCCAGCGCTGCTTTTCGAGTGCCAGCAGAATTGCAAATATGAATAACGGAATTTGACAATGCTCGTAAAAGTTTGCCAACGTTGGCGCGATTACGGCGATCGCACTATAGTAACTTCCAACAATCCAAACTGATAACTGCTGCGACAAACGCTGCCGCGCTAAGGCGTACAGCACTAAACCCGCTACGGTCATCAATCCAACCTGCAACACAATCAGCGTGATCGGATGCGGAAACAGCGCATAAAGCGGAAGCCACAGCAGAAAAGCTAAAACAAAATGCTGTCCTAAATGCAGAAAGGAAACCGTTGGAACGGCGTTATCTTCGAGCGCGGCAATAGAATTCGCCGACGTGAGTGAACTTTGAAACCAATGCCCGTGTAAATTATTCCAAAATAGCTGATTGAATAATCCGTGATCGTAGGAGGTATAAAACGTCCAATAGCGATTAAGCGATATCGCCAATACGATCGAGAAAAACACGATCGCGAGCAGAATCGATCGACGTAACCCGATTCGATCGGGTTTTAGCAGAAACGCTGTCGGAAGTTTTACAGCACGCATTGGTTCTTAGCATAAGTCGGCACGTAGGCAACTATATCACCGAGGCGCGACCTGCCACCGCAGTTTTTCTGACTTGATTTTTAATGGCGCGATCGCAGTCGGCTGCACGGATTTCTCTCCAAGAATTCCAGGATTTCCGGTATCAAAAACGCCAGCAACACACGCAATCATTAGCGTTGCTAACGTTCCAACAATCAGCGCTTTCCAACCTAGCTCAGAAATATCTTTGCGTCGCGAAGGAATCAGCGCGATCGTACCTCCAACAAAAATTCCCATTGATGCCAAATGCGCAAATCCGGACAAGGCATAGCTGACGATCAGAATGGCGCGATCGCTAAGCGGATTTTCCGGTCGCGATGCCGCCTGAGCCAGCGCCTGATACGGAGGAATCGCCGTTTCCAGGACGCGCCGCCCGATGATCACCGACGATTCCCAGAGTTCATGCCAATCCAATGAAACCCCGGTCAGAAACGTCAACGGTAAAAACACAGCACCCGCTAGATTGGAGAGGTTAACGACGCTGAAGAATTGACCAACCCCACCGGGAACGCCTGCGAGTGCCGCAAAGATTTGATTGACAAGCGATACTAAACCGAGAATCAGGATTAAGACCGCCGCGATCGAGACGGCCATTTTGACGCCATCGAGCGCTCCGACGATCGCCGCATCAAGCGGGCTGACTCGCTCAATTATTTCTCCAGAAACACTATCACGCTCAGTTTCGCCGTCTTCGTCGATCGGCGGAATGCCGCCGAGTGTGAGCGGAATTTCAGTTTCAGGAACGAGAATTTTTGACAAAACAAAGCACGCCGGAATCGCAATAATCGACGCAGACACTAAATGCCCCAAAATATTCGGAAAAACCGGACGCAAAAAGCTGACATAAATTGCCAGCGTTGACGATGCGGCCGTTCCAAAACAGCACGCCAAAATCGCACAAAGTTCGCTGCGCGTCATTTTGGCGAGATACGGCTTAACGACGATCGCCGCTTCGATGCCGACAAAAATATTCGCCGCGCCGCTCAACGCTTCTGCTCCGCTTAATCGCATCGTAGATGAGAAAATCCTGGCAAACAAATTCGTAACGATTTGAATAACGCCTAAATTTTGCAAAAGCGCCATCAACCCCGAAAAGAAAATCACCGTTGGCAACGCCCGAAACGCGAATATGTAGCCTAAATTCACGTCTACTGGCTGACCGGGAACAGGCACAATGTTTCGCCCAAACACAAATCGCGCTCCAGCATCGGCAGCAAAAAACACGCCATCGAGCAAATTGCTAAAAATCGCCAGTGCTTCACGAGTTCCAGGCACCACAAACACAAAGGCACCCAAAACAAGCTGAAGCAAAATCCCCACGCTGACGACGCGCCAGGGAAATACTTTTAGCTTGCGGTTTTCCGAACATAGCCATGCGATCGCGCATAAGCCAAACATGCCCACCAGCGAAATGACATTGAGTAAGCTCATCGAAGGCAGTTAAAGGAATATTTAAGACGATACTCAACAATTTCTGATTTGACGCAAAAATATTTGAGTCCGATGAATCGAAAATGGCGAAAAGAATTTCGATTACTTTGGTGTTTTTAAACCCTCACTTTTCAATGCCGATTATCAGTTCGTTTGAGCTGCAAGTCTTGATTGGGGGCAAACGTGACGCCGCGACGCCGAGGCTGAACTATTTGTTTTGTCGGCATCAACTCGAAGCGATGTTGAGTGAGCAGCGTTGCTAACACCCACTTCAGCTCAAACTGAGCAAACGCCGCACCAATACAGCGACGATTGCCGCCCCCAAACGGTAAGTATTCATACGGTTTGAAGGTTGTTTCAAGAAATCGATTGGGATTAAACGTTCTTGGATCGGGGTAAAGTCCGGGATTTTGATGCAGCAAATAAATGCAGGCAGAAAGCTGAACGCCTGGAGGTAATTTAAGACCGTTGAGATCAAACGATCGACGCAAAATTCGAGTCGAGGCGAAGATCGCAACTGGATAAATTCGCAGCGTTTCTTTGCACACGGCATCGAGAAACGGATGCTTGAGAATTGATTCAGGTGAGCTAGGGTCGGGTGCGGGTAAACCGTCGAGTAAGGTTTGCAGCAGTTCGGGTTGAGAATGCAGCCAGTACAGCGCCCAGGTTATCGCTGCTGCCGTTGTTTCATGTCCGGCCAGCAGCAGTGTTAGCAGTTCGTCGCGCAGTTCTGGTGCCGTTAAAGCGCTTCCTGCTTCGTCAACGCTCTTCATTAAGAGCGCAAGAATGTCACTTCGTTCTGGATCGGGGTCTTGTTTTCGTTCAGCGATTTCGTCAAAGATTAATCGATCGACGACTTCGCGATGCATCAAAAAAGCGCCCCACGGACTTCTTAAGCCTAAGTCAAGCTGTAAAGCAGGAACAAAGAAAAAGCTGGCAGAGGCAGGAGAATCAAGCAAATCCAGCATTTTGCACAAATGAAACTGAAGCTGATCGCAGCGATCGCCTTGCTCGACTCCGAATACGGTTCGCAAGATTACGCGCAGCGAGATCGTTTGTGCTAAACGCCGAATACTAAACGGTTTTCCAAACTCAGTTTCTTCGTGAATGGTTGATTCTGTAATTTCAATTATGCTGTGGCTGTAGCTTTTGAGCCGTTCGCCATGAAAAGGAGGCGTGAGCAGCTTTCGCTGTCGTCGATGCTCAGCGCCATCAAGCAGAAACAGCGAAGAGCATCCGACTAGGGGTTCAAGCAGTCGATTGGTGCTGCCGACTTCAAAGCAGTCTGAATCTGCTTCAAACAGCACTTGTAGATCCGTTGGGTGACTCAGAATAAGGGTCGGAGTGCTGAACAAGCGACTGGTATATCGATCGCCATAGCGGTGCGCGTGGGATTCTAGCGATCGAAGCGGGTACAAAATCGCTTCAGCGAGCTGTAGAAACCGTGGGCTATTCGGTCCAGGCGGTAGCGCAAAATCTTGCTTCATGAAGCTATGACTGATTTCTTTGAGATTGTAGATTTCGTGGCGTTAGTAATACTGTAGGTTTAGACCTGCAAAGAAAGCGCTCAAACTTGAGTGAATTGATTGTAAAACAACAGTCTCAACGGCACACGGCTACTGTCTTATTTAGACGGTATCTGTTTTTACCAGCTTATGTATTTGCGAAAGTAGAACTTTCTGACCTCTACTTTAAGGATTGATATAAATGCTACTACTGCAACAACCTATCTATCGGTAGATAGCGACTGTTCGAGATCCCCTACTCTTAAGAAAGATTTGTAGTCTTGGAAACAGAACCTCCTCAAGACTTTGGTATACCGTATACAGAATTAATGACTGCTGTAACCGTGGCGTTACTGAGTAGGCTTGAATTAAAACTTAAGAAGTTTGGGGTATGCCAATGTCAGAAGTAGAAGTTCATCATGCTGTTCATGGCGAGGAGGTTTCTCGCGCGAAGCTACTGTACGGGTTGAACAGTAAACCTCCTGTAAAAGACGCTCTATTCGTTGCGTTGCAGCACGTTTGCGCTATTTTTATTCCCGTTGTCACACCCGGCTTGTTGATCACAGGTGCGTTAGGACTTGACCCGAACAAAGCTGCCTACATTTTGGGGATGTCTTTGTTTGTTTCTGGCATTGGCACCTTTATTCAAGTGCATCGATTAGGACCGATCGGCTCAGGGTTGCTCAGCGTTCAAGGAACCAGCTTTGCGTTTGTAACGCCAATTTTAGCCGTCGTTGCAGAATCGCTCAAATCCGGCAAATCCCCTGAAGCAACGCTTTCACTCGTGCTGGGCTTGTGCTTTTTTGGCTCATTTATTCCGATCGTCATGAGTCGATTTTTGCATCTGACGCGCAAAATCTTCACGCCATTGGTTACAGGAACGGCAGTAACGCTGATCGGACTGACTTTAATTAAAGTTGGCATGTTTTACATGGCAGGCGGCGGAAAAGCGCAAGCGATCGCCAAAACTAATCCAAACAGTCCTTTAGCGTTTGGCAGTTTGCAAAATTGGGCATTAGCGCTCGTCGTGTTTGTTATTGTCGGAATTTGCAGTGCGAGTCCGAATAAATACCTGCGAATGGGTTCGGTGATCATTGGATTATTCACCGGATTTGTGGCTTCTTTGTTTCTCGGTATTGCCGACTTCAGCAGAATGTCAACGCTGCCTTTGATCAACATTCCGATTCCGTTTCGATTTGGTTTGGATTTTAATTTTGTGACTTTTATCTCTTTTGTCATTATCTACATCGCATTAACTTTAGAAGTGTTAGGAGACATCACCGCAACGTCAATGGTTTCTGGCGAACCGATCGAAGGCAGCACCTACATGCGGCGACTCAAAGCGGGCATTTTGGGTGATGGCGTCAATTCGCTGATTGCTTCGATTTGTGGAACCTTCCCGATCGTAACGCCTGCCCAAAACAACGGCATTATTCAGCTTACAGGCGTCGGTAGCCGCTATGTCGGGTATTACATTGCTGGAATTCTGGCGTTTTTGGGGCTGTTTCCGTTAGTTGGAGGCGTGCTATTAGCAATTCCGACCTCGGTGTTTGGAGGTGCGGTAATGCTGATGTTTGGCACGGTTGCAGTAGCAGGATTTAACATTCTGCGCGAAGTGAAAATGGACAATCGATCGTTTGTTATTCTGGCAGTTTCCCTTGCCGCAGGGTTAGGGGTCACTTTCTTACCTGAGTCATTAGAGCATTTTCCGGGCGGCGTCAGAAGCGTTTTAGAGTCAGGAATCGCTACGGGTTCGATTTGTGCTTTGGTGCTCAATACGGTTGTGCCAAAAGCAAAAGATGCACCCGAAGCCGAACGGGCTCAAATTAGTGAAATGGAAGCGAATGCGGTTGAAGATTAAATCTAAAATCGAGTGAAATTCGGGTAAACTGCGCTGATTTTCCTTCGACAAACCGTTGCCCTCTTTGTGAAAAGCTACCTCCTTGATCAAGGTCGATCGTGGGTCGTAAATCCCTGCCGAGCTGCGTGAATAACTCAAGCAAATCGGGCACATTAAGTTGAGGATTGGGCATAGAACACGGAGAGGGCTATCAGTGTGTTGTATCTAGCGGAAGTCATTCAGAAAAAAGGCGGCATTATCGGCGGAACCAAGTCTGAACTCAAACTGCTGGCGTGCCAACGCAGTGAGCAGCATTGGAGCGCGATCGCCACCGAAGAAACGATCCCCACCGACGAAGCCAACCGCTTTAGCCCTGGAACGCTTTTGCTCGTGGATTTAACCGCAAACAAACAGGTACAGCGCATTCAAGAAGCCGGACGTCCGTTAGTCAACATTCTGCAAAATTTCACCCGCTTGCAAGAGCGATTTAAAACGCAAGAAGAAGAAATTGAGCAGTGGAAGCAATCGCTTACGTATCAAAGCCAAGAACTAAACCGTCGAGAAATGGAGATGGAAGCTCGGCTTGAGCAGCTTCAAGCAATGGAAACCGAGTCTGAACAACTCGAGATGCAGCGTCAAGCTTTTGAAGCGACCCGCCAAGCGGTGATGCAGCAGCAAGAAGAATTAAATCGTCAGCGTCAAGAGCTTGAAGGCGCATGGGAACAGCTTCAAGGCCAAAAACAACAGCTTGAAGAACGCCAAACAGAATTAGTGGATGCCTGCGTTTTAGATGAAACAAAGGCTCAAGCGTTGTATCATTTGCTCGATCGGTTTGAGTCGGGCAGTTGCGCTGACGCGGTTCAATCTGCACTTAGACAGGCGCACGAAGTTGTTCACGCTCAACAAAATACGCTCAACGATCACTGGCAAATTTTAGAGCAGCAGTCTGCCCAACAAATGCAGCACGAGATCGATCAGCAAGTGCAACGTTTAGACGAACAGTGGCAGAGTTGGAAGCACGCCCAAGACGCGCTTGAACAAGCAAAAAGCGAACTCAAAGCGCAGCAGCTAATGTTGCAAACCAAGCAAGATTATGCACAGGTGTTACAGGGTCAGATTCAGCAATTTGATCTGTTGCGCCAGCAAATTCACCGCATCAGTGAAGGCTCAGAAAGCACGGCTCAGGTCGATGTTCAAGCGTTAGAGAAAATGTCGATCGACGATCTGCGATCGCGAGTGCAATCGTTGCAGCGAGATTTTGATCAGTCTTCGCAGTTTGTGCACGGACAAGAAGAAGAACTCGAATTAAAACAGCAAGAAATTCACGACCTTGAAGCGAAAATTGCTCAGGTGAATGAGTTCGATCGCATGAGTCTCGAAGCTGAATTAACCGATGAACGCGATGCTTATCAGTTTTTAGAAGATACGCTGGTCGGTCAGCGCCGCAGCTTAACCGAAAAAGAAGGAATTCTAAATCAGTACAAAGGTGTTTTAGCGCGTCGGCAAGGCAAGCGTGATCCGAATGCACCAACCGGATTTGATTTTGGAGCAATTTTTGCACAGTTTGATAATCAACGCCAACAACAATCAGAAGCGCTGCAAATCGTGGAATCTGAGATTGAGCAACTCAAAAACGCGATCGAGCAAGCTCAAGAAACGCTGAACCAACAATCGAGCGAACAAAGCACAAAACGCGATGAGCTAGAGCAGCTTGAGGCAGCCTTGCGATCGCAGCAAGCATCAGCAGCAGAACAATGTGGAAAACTATCGCTGTATCAAGAGTTAATGCAGCCGTTGCAGGACGGAGTGACGGCAATGCAGCAGCAGCTTGAAGCGATCGCGCAGGTAGCTCAAAATCAAGACGCTCGAAACGAGCAGCAGCAAGCGATCGAGGAAATGCGTCAATTCATTCACGAATTGACCCAAAAGCCAGAATTTGCACTGACTTAGAAAAACCTGAGTTTTGGATAGCCTTAGCGACTGAAGGCGCGGCTACACAGACGAAGTGCGCCTCCGCGCACTAACAGCCAATGAAATAGAGCAACCCGCGATTAGGCGGGTTTTGTTTGTGTAGCTGCGCCTTTAGTCGCCAGGCTTTTCCGATCGCGTTAAAAAAGCGTTTGACGGTTTTTTCGCGATGCATTCTCGTTGCGACCCGTTTCTCTAAAGCAAGTCTTGGCGCAACCGATAAATGATTGTGTTGCGATCGACCTGACTCAAAATGTCTCGAATCACCGTGTTTGCACCCTGCGATCCCCAGGTGCAGCCGTTTTCGAGATACACCTGAGCCGCTCGTCCAACCGAATACGATCCATAGCCCGCAATTCCGGCTTGCGCGATCGCCACGCTTGCCAACGCGCCAACGCTGGCAGAATTATCAAATCCAGTGGCGATCGCGGCGGCGCTTTTTCCCATGCCGAGCAGAATTCCGCTTCCAATTTCACCGATGAGCAAGCTACCTGAACTAATCAAAATCGTGTTGAGCAATCTGCCCGCTTCGTACCGCGTCATCGGCAGTCCGTACAGATTCGATAACGCTTGGATCATCGCTAAATCTGAAGCAATGCCACCTAGCACATCGAGAATCGCGATCGGGTTGAGGGCGATCGCGATCGCTTTGTAGCGCGTGAATTTCCAGATTAACGCTTCGGCTTCACTGGTGCGCAGTTCCACAATTTTTTCTGCCATGCTGGTTTCTGCGCTGCGGGCTTGGGTTAAGGCATTGAGCGCCAGCAGCGATCGACCTTCACGATTGAGAATGGTGAGAATTTTTGCTTTTAGCTCGTCGATTTGCGGCGGCGGCGTTTCCCATTCGTAGCGGCTGCTTCCGTCGGGATATTCAACCCGAAGCTGAATCGGGGCGGGTTCGGCGGCAACCATGACAATCTCATCGGGCGTGAGAATTTGTTCGAGTTGGCGACCGTCTGCGGTGCGGGCACCCAACGTTTGCAGATTAGTGTAAATCGCTTGGCGGCTTTGGTCGGGATATAAATCGATTTTGTTAAAAACTAGAATTAAAGGCTTTTGCGCCTGTCGCAGCTCACACAGCGCTTTGTACTCGGTGCGAGTGATGTCTCCAGCAACGATAAATAAAATTAAATCTGCTTGTTGCGCGACGTCGCGCGCCAGGTCTGCCCGCGCTTGTCCGTCTACTTCATCGAGTCCCGGCGTGTCGATCAGTTCAATTTGAATTGTGCTTGCGGCTTGCGGCACGATCGCGCTAGACTCTGGCACCAACCCGCCCCCCAGAGACCAGCGCACAAGCTGAGGTTTTTGCGTCACGCCGTTAATCGCACCCGTTTCAAACATTTTTTCGCCAAGCAGCGCGTTGAGAATCGCGGATTTTCCCCGACTGACTAACCCAAATACGGCAATTCGCACGATCGAGCGATCGAGCTTTTTGAGATTTTCCGACAAAGTTTCGAGATCCGGTTGAATCGAGGCTTGTAGCGTTGGGTTTTTGGTCGATCGCAAATACTGCGAGTAGTTAGCAAACGCTTGCCGCAGGCTTGCCCGTGCTCGGTTGAGATGGGCTTCTTGAGAATTAGACCGATTGGGTTTAGAAGAGACGCTCAAGGGTTCAATTCAAAATGCACGATAAATTTATTTTGATTCAAATTCGCACGATTCGTTGGATTCTGGCTGTAGCGGTAGCCGTACTTATCGTTCTAAAGCGTTCAGCGCGGCTTTGATCAAATCGTAAAATGGCGGTTGCGAGACGTCTATTTCTTGCGGAGCTTGATTAATTTTCCCAAGCGTCCCGATGCGCTGTCCTTTTTGAATGGTTAGCACGTCGCCTTTTGCATTTTGAATTCTTAACTCTTTGACGCCGCCTCGATCGACGATTCGACCCGTATAAGGTCGATTTTCAAAATCAAATTCAGCGTCAGACGGAATCGATTTGCTTTGCAAAGCGCCAAAAGATCGGTGCGCCTGTCGAACGCCCACGATTTCAAGCTGAATTGAAACTTCATTGTTCCAGTCGTTTGTGCGCAATCGATACGCAATATCTAACTGATTCGGTAACGGGAAATATTCGCCCCAACGCCACGCGATCGCGCCGATCTTGCGCGTTAGTGTATCAGGATGCGCAATCATGAGTTTCAGGTGATTTTTTCCCACGATGCGCTGCTCGCTGATTTGCACATTCGGCGTCCAGAAAACCGGATCGGGATTGTCCATACCGCACGGATGCAGCGCATCAA
>CAXUFL010000056.1:0-28118 GCA_964250455.1 uncultured bacterium | reverse complement strand
ACGCCCAATCGGTCGGGCGCACGTCTGAAAGCTGCGAGACTGACGTTACTTGACCCGCATCGTTTGCCGCAACGCCTTCGCTTCCGTAAGCTTTGACTTGATCCAGCGAAGAAATGCTTGGAGCCGTTGTATTCGATTGAGTTTCAGATTTGACTTCAGCCGCACTTGCGATGCTTGCGAAGCCGATTACAGCAGAGACAGTTAGCGTGGCACTAAGCAGCGCTGGATTGACCAGCAGCGATTTCCACAGGTTATTAGTCATGATCACTTCCGTATTCACACCATCAGGTCAAGGCAAGTTTGCAACCTATAGTTATTTCTAGTACAGGTCAAAACACCGCTAACAGTATAGCCTAGTACAATTTTTATTTCCTAACCAATCGAAATCTTCAATCGTTACTACAATCATCGCTGCGTGTGTTTTTCAGAGATTCTTGTGATTTGCAATACAGTGAAATCTTTATAAAAACTTTATTTCTCAACCGAGTCATCCTTGAAGTCTCTTTCTCAAGAGGATGGAAAGTTTTCTGATTAGTGAATACGATTCGTTAGCGCCGTTGAAGTATGTGTGCTATGAGATTTGTATCAGACCCAGCGACATTGACAAAGATTCAGAAAATGCAAGAGCGAGTTCGATGGAACTCACCTGCGATCCGCGATCGCAACGTGGATCAAACTCGTCTGGTTTTAAATGATGAACGGGTGGATCAGCGTGCATTTTCGTTTTTAGTCATCGGAGATAGCGGCTCTGGGCAGCATCGCGAACATCACCCGCAGCGCCGAATTGCCGAACAAATGTTGCAGCATCGCGACGACTGCCGCTTCGTTCTGCACACCGGAGATGTCATTTATCTGGTTGGCTCTAGCGAATTTTATCCGAAGAACTTTATCGAACCGTATCGCGAATTTTTAGTCAATGGCGATCGTTACGATCAAATCTCATTCGATCAAATGACGTTCAACATTCCGTTTCTGCCTGTACTTGGAAATCATGATTATTATGATTTACCAATCGGCTATGGCTTGATTATTCAAGCAACGTATCCGCTCCGAAAACTGTTGCAGTCGCGGCTTGATTTTGATGTGCGATTGCATGGTTCGTTTCAAGGAAAAGCATTCGCGCAAGCGTTTATGGATGCGTTGTGGGTGCTCGATCGACAAGGCAAGTTAGGCGAACATCTCGATCGACATTACACGGCGGAAACTTCGACAGGACGATGTTTGCAATACGAAACAGGATCGTTTACTCGCATTCCAAATCGGTATTACACGTTTCGCTATGGTGGAATTGATTTCTTTGCGCTAGATTCCAACACGTTTAACGAACCGATTCCAATTTCAACTGATGCCGAAGGACAGGAATATCGGCAAATGCTGCAAAATCGGCGCAAAGCAGTTGAAACAGAAATGCAGGAGTTAATTGATCACTCCACTAGACTCGATTTGAGCAACCCAGAAGACTCTGAACAAGTCGATGATATTCGCACCAAATTGCAGCAGCTTGAAGAAGTCCGCATGGACATTGACAAGCAATTAAATCCTGATCATTCAGTTGTGACTGATTTTGAGCAATTAGATTGGCTGCGCGATCGCTTAATCGAGTCTTGGAACACCACAGCAGTTCGCGGCCGCATCGTGTATTTTCATCATCCGCCTTACGTTACCGAAGCAACAAAATGGCATCAGGCGCAAACGTTAGCAATTCGATCGCGCCTGCGCACGGTTTTGGATCAAGTTGCTAAAGCGGTTGATTCAGGGGAGCGATCGATCGTGGATCTTGTGCTCAATGGTCACGCTCACTGCTTTGAGTATCTTCGCACCGTGAACACCGGACACGCAGATTCCAATATGAATTGGATTGTGTGCGGCGGAAGCGGCTATAGTTTGCGGCGTCAGCGAGTCGAAGGCGCAGAGCTATTCGAGCAGTTTTCTAACCAAGAACGCTTAGTGGCTAAATCTCAGTTGTTTGTAGGGCGTGAAGGGCGTGGAACTCAAAAGCGTCGTCCTTACTCGTTTTTGCGAATTGACGTTACTGAAGCCGATCCGGTTAAATATGTGATTCGTCCTTATGTTTCTGAATGGGCGGGGCGGCAATGGCACGATCGAGCGTTAGAGCCGTTTGTGATTTGAAATGATTTACCTGAAAGATTTAGCTGAGTTTTTAGATCAGTTTTTTCTCAAACATCAGTATGAGCACGATCCCGGTGGAATTTATCACGATAGCGATCGTCCGATTCACCGTTTAGGGCTATTATTAGAACCGTTTCCAACCCTTGACGATTGGATTCGTCATCATGATGTCGATGCGTTGTTTTTGCATCGCCCCTGGAAGTTAGAAAACGGATGGATGACTGAAAATTTGGGTGTTATTTTTTATCATTTACCATTTGATGAACGATTAACGCTTGGATTCAATTTGCGATTAGCGGATGCGTTGAGTATTGTGAACGTTCAACCGTTTGGTGAAAAAGACAATCGAGTGATCGGCATGATTGGCGAAATTTTACCGCAACCGTTCGATCGCTACACAAATCAAGTGCAGCAGGTTTTCAACGGCTACACAAGCCTTGCAGGCGGACCCGAAGCGATCGTAAAAGTAGCCGTTGTGGGTGCAATGACCGAGAGTTTAATTCGAGAAGCCGCACAGCAAAACGTTACGGTTTACATTACCGGACAGTTTCGAGAAGCGGCGGCACAAGCGGTTTTAGAAACTGGGATTAACGTGATTGAAATCGGACATCGACGGAGTGAAGAATGGGGATTGCGATTGCTCTCAAACATACTGCGAGAACGCTGGGCGACGCTCGATGTGATTGTCGCGTCGAAGTGAATAATACGATCGATAGACGGCATTTCTTGAAATACGTTCTACAACGGTAATAATTACCTTTAGAACAATCGTACTGAATATGGCTGTTGAAGACTTGCAAAAAAGCGAAATGATGCGGCATTTAATCGAAGCGTTAGATGCAGGGGAAGATATCGGACACTATGGCAGATTGACGTTTGCAATGATAGCGCGTCACTTTCTTTCAGAAGATGAACTGGTTGATTATTTAACCAAAGACCAAGACTGCGACGAAACCCAAGCAAGAGCGCTTTATCAGCAGGTGCAAGGTAAAGATTACAATCCGCCAAAGCGCGATCGTATTTTGGCTTGGCAGCAGCAACAAGACTTCCCGATTTGCCCGAATCCTGATGATCCAGATGCTTGTAATGTGTATCGAGATTTAGAGTTTCCGGAGCATGTGTACGAGCATATTTCGAGCTACTACGAGCACAAAGCGCATTAAGGTTAGCACCGTTTAACCTTGGCTTCGATTCTGGATGTAGGATCGAAGCCAACCTCTTTTACTCGTGCCAAACAAATCGAAACAATGCGCCCTGCCCAAGCTGAGATTCAAGCTGAATCGTTCCGCCTTTATGCTCAACAATTTTCTTGACGAGCGATAGCCCGATTCCGGTGCTTTCTAACTTATCGCGGGGAACTAGCGTTTGGAAAATTGTAAAAACCTTTTCGTGAAACTGAGGATCAATTCCCGGCCCGTCATCGCGGATTGTAAATTCGTAGCTGCCGTCCGCGTCGAGTTTGGTGCAATCAATCCAAATCTGACCGTTTGATCGATCGTGGTGCTTGATTGCATTGCCAATCAAATTACTAAAAACCTGCTGCAACCCTAAGCGATCGGTTTTCAAAGTCGGCATTTCGCCAATGTGAATGGTGAACTCTAGAGGCGGCGCGATCGAATCAATAGTTTCCGTTAGCAGTTGCTTCACATTCACGGGTTCGATCGTCGGCTTCATGCGGCCCGCCCGCGAATATTGCAGCAAGCCATCGATGAGGGCTTCCATCCGATGCACCCGACCGCGCAGCAAATCCATTTGTTTGCGCGTATCCGCCGTTAAATCTGCTTCGAGGTCTTCTTCGATCCACTGCGACAAATTCGCGATCGCTCTTAACGGTGCTTTTAAGTCGTGCGACACCACATAAGCGAACTGATCGAGTTCTTGGTTGGTGCGATCGAGAAAGCGATTGGTTTGCGCCATTCTTCGAGTTAATTGCGTAAGTTCTGCGGTGCGTGCTTTTAAAGCGTCTTCGGCTTGTTTGCGCTCAGTTAAATCAAGCACAAAAGCAACGCCTCGATTTTGCGAATCTTCGAGCAAAGCAGCACCGACTAAAATCGGCACTCGTGAGCCGTTTTTGTGCAGATACTCTTTCTCAAACGGCGGATGCTTTCCGGTTGTCAATACTTCAGCAAGATATCGTCGATCGAGCGGTTCATACTCCGGCGGCGTCATCGCTTTCCAATCGACTTTTCCGGCTTTTAACTCAGCGTAGGTGTAGCCCATCAAATTCAAAAACGCATCGTTCGCCTCTAGAATATTTCCGTTTGCATCCCATAAAATGATGCCGATAATATTCGCTTCGACTAATCGGCGAAACCGCGATTCGCTTTCTCGCAAAGCTGCTCGCATTCGGGCTTGCTCAGATTCTAAGCTGCGTTGATTGCTTAAATCGCTACAGGCCCCAAACCATTCTCGAATCGTTCCGTCTGGGTTGATTGCAGGCACACCCCGCACCGCAAACGATCGATAAACGCCATCTTGTCCGCGCAGGCGATACTCGGTTTCGTAAACGATTTTACGAGCGATTGCCGTGTTCCAAGCTTTTTCGGTTCGAGATCGATCGTCGGGATGTACTGCTTCGAGCCAGCCCCATCCTTGAATCGCTTCAGCGCTTTGTCCGGTGTAGGCGCTCCACGACGGCATCGGTGTTACAACCTGCCCGTCTGGTGCTGTGTTCCAAACAATCACTGATGTAGATGGAATCAATGCTTGATCATCTTCGGATGTAACTTTTGCTTTGTGGTCAAGCATAACTCCGGTAATTCCCCGTTCTAGCGCTGATTCATTAAGCAGCTTTGGTCAATTTCTCGTGATCAGCCTTCGGTCAGATTTTGATTGCGTATCCGTCTTTCTAGAGATAGGAACCATCGAAATTGCATTGATTTTGCAAGCTAAAACGAGTCAATTTGCGACTTTCCTTCCTTGAGACAGATGTTAAATGATTTAATCTTCTGCAAATCTCAAAGGTAGATTCATTTAAGAATTGTGCATTTCCTGGGGTAGAGTTCAACACCTACGATCGACGTTCATAAACATTTTTTTAATAACTTCATACTAGCCTTTATATCATAGGTTACATAACAGAATGAATTGTCTATGACTATGTTTGAAGAGGGATTCGGCAATCCCAATCTGTGATTAATTCACAGTTCATTAAATTTATAATTTACGCAGCGTAAAAACGTTGTTTTATGAAACCTTTTATCTTCTAATGCTATGGGAGTTCTCTAATGAGTGACATTCGGATTACGCTTATTGAAGATCATGACCTAACGCGGGTCGGTATGAAAACGGCTTTGCAGCAGCGATCGGGCTTTCAAGTCGTGGGTGAAGCGTCAAACGGCACCGATGGGTTAAAGCTTTTAACTCAAGCAAAACCAGACGTAGCGATCGTGGATATCGGGCTACCGGATATCGACGGCATCGAACTCACGCGGCGTTTTCGTCAAGCTCAAGCCGCAATGGAAGATCATCCCGATACCAAAGTGCTGATTTTGACGCTGCAAGATAACGAAGATGTAGTGCTCGCAGCATTTGCGGCAGGTGCAGATTCATACTGTATGAAAGACGTCAGTCTTGATCAGCTTGTCGAAGCGCTGCGCGTTACGCAAGAAGGCAACTCGTGGATTGATCCGGCGATCGCTCGTGTGGTGCTGCGCCAGACGCGATCGAACACACCAAACAACGGATCGTCTGAAGATTTCAAGGTTGCCATCAATGCGGCGGAGCCAGAGTACAACCAAATTATCGAAGCATACCCGCTCACCGAACGCGAACTTGAAGTGTTGCAGCTTATTGTCGATGGCTGTAGCAATGCCGCGATCGCAGAAAAGCTTTACATCACCGTTGGAACCGTTAAAACGCACGTTCGGAACATTCTCAATAAGCTGTGCGCTGATGACCGAACCCAAGCCGCCGTTCGCGCTTTACGATCGGGGCTAGTAGGTTAAAATTTGACCGCTTGATTTGAATCATCGTTCGACGAACGCGCCTTTGTCTAGGCGGGTTACTTGTTCTAGCGTCGCTTTTTCTTTGGCTCGATCAACATACGGCTGTAGCTGATACGGTGTTTTTCCGGTTAGAATCTGCAATTCTTCTAGAGTAATTCCTCGCATGAGCAATTCGATGCACCAGGTTTGCTGAGCTTGTTCGATCGAGATGGGTTGATCGCGCTGAGTTAAGCCAACGGTTAATTCTTGCCAAAGCTGCTGAAGATTTGTTTGAGCGATCGCGTCACCCGACGAATTGAGAAACATCGCCGTTTGATGATCTTTGCGGCTCCTCAACCATTGCGTTAACGGATTTTTCGCCCCGGTTCCATAGCGTTTGCCTAAAATCCATTGATTGAGCGGCACTTGTCGAGTAGAATTCGTCTGCAAAATCGATTGATGGCGATCCTGAACGATGTGTGATCGCCTGAGCTTGACAATTTCAGCCGCGCTTAATCCGGCACTAAATAAAACATACGCGATCGCGAAGTCTTGAAGTCCGCGCTTTTTCGCACGCTGCAAAATCTGATGCACCGTCGAACTTGGCAAATCACGAATCAAATGCGCCTCGGAAACTGGCATCGGAGAAACCGCACCTTGTAAAAACAGCGTGACTAAATGTTCGATAAATTCCTCACGATCGTGCCACAGCTCATGCAGTTCGCTCGTAAATTCGATTACTGCATAGCCTAGCAGCATTCCATTGAGCAAGCTTGCCAGCGTTTCAGCCGGAAGATGCGTGCGAAACTGCCCGCGATCGATTACCGTTTGAAAGTATTCTGCGACATAGCGATTCGCTTGAGTGAAGCCGCGCCCTAATGCCTGACGGTTTTTCGCTGGATATTGTCCCGCTTCACCAACCACCGATCGCACCACTTCGGGTACGCCCTCCATTGCCAGCAAACAGGCTTTGGCATAATCTTGCAGCGCTTGCTCGATGCTGCTTGCTTGATTGGCTTGCTGAACCAACGTTTGTCCAAGCTGCGTAAACACTGCCGCTTCTTCGATTACCGCAAGCAACAACCCGTGTTTGCTGCCAAAATGCCGAAACAGCGTCACTTCATTCACTTCTGCCCGTTCAGAAATCTGTTTTGTGGTGGTTTCCGTTACGCCTTGAACCGTAAATAACTCAAGCGCAGCATCAATCAATCGCTGTCGGGTGGGATTTCGGGTCGTTGACATAATAAAATGCAAGCAGCACTTGCAGGATTGATAAATGACTGTTAGGCTACAAATGCAAGTGTCACTTGCATTCTTCTACTTTAACGGGTTTCTTTTAGAACACCCACGCCATGAACTAAATCTGCGCTGAGTTCGTTGCAACGCCAAAAGCGAGTTTTGCGCACGGCTATGCTGTCCAATTCAATCTTAAGGATTTACATGATTTCTGATTCTGTTGAAACTGCCTCAAAGCAACCTCAGCCTTCTCTATCGCCTGGTTTAGCAACACCCACTTCTCCAGCGTGGATCAACGTTGCATTCTTTGGGGCATTTCACGCGATCGCCCTGCTTGCGCCCTGGTTCTTTTCCTGGTCAGCGCTGGGCGTTGCGATCGCACTGCATTGGTTGTGTGGGAGTATTGGAATTTGCTTGGGCTATCACCGCTTGCTAACGCACCGCAGTTTGCAAGTGCCCAAGTGGTTAGAGCGGGTTTTGACGACGATCGGCGCATTAGCGGCACAAGGTGGCCCGATTTTCTGGGTAGCTGGACATCGCAAGCATCATTTGCACACCGAAGATTTTGATCACGATCCGTATTCCTCGAAGCGCGGATTTTGGTGGAGCCACATGGGATGGGTGCTGTATCCGCGCAATGAGTTTTACGATTACGAGTCGTACAAGCGGTTTGCACCAGATTTGGAGCGCGATCCGTATTATCGCTGGCTTGATCGAAACGAGCATTTTCTGTGGTTGCAGCTTCCGCTCGCCGTTGTTTTGTACGCTTTGGGCGGTTGGTCATTTGTGATTTACGGAATTTTTGTGCGCACCGTCACGCTTTGGCACAGTACCTGGCTGATTAACTCAGCCTCTCATTTGTGGGGCTACCGGAATTTTGAGTGCGAAGATAATTCACGCAATCTCTGGTGGGCAGCAATTTTGACCTACGGCGAAGGCTGGCACAACAATCATCACTCGAACCCAAATGCGGCTCCTGCTGGACGAAAATGGTGGGAAATCGACATGACTTGGTGGGCGATCGTGCTGCTGCGTCAGCTTGGCTTGGCTCGTCGAATTGTGATGCCGACTGAGAAATCATAGTTTCAATGCAACGCTGATTCAGTGTTCTAGAAGAATACTGCTACGGCAGGTTTATCCTCACCCCAACCCTCTTTAATGAAAGGGTTGGGGAATGAAAAGATTTCAGCGAGAATAAATCAGCCCAATTCAGGATCAGGAATTTAGGAAGCACCGTATATTAACCTGAGTTCTGGATCAAAATTCCAACCCGCCTGGCGACTGAAGTTGCGGCTAATCGAAGTCCGCGATCAGGCGGACTACACCAGAATTTGCCGTGAGGAACCCGTGAGTGGTTTTGTCTGTGTAGCCGCGCCTTCAGTCGCCAGGCTCACTCACGTTATATGAATAATTCAGTGAAAAACTTGTCGAGCTGATGTTGAAATCACGTCGAACATCACTTTTTACAACATTAGATAGAGACGGTTTAATTGATGAAGGCTTAACTTAAAAAACAGGGTTAACAGTACGAATATTTAATTGAAAATACTAACAAATAATGTTTTTCAAAAATTTATCGCGAATTTGTAGAATTTGCTAAAACGTTAATCCTACGTTTCACCTGTGATTTGAGGCGCTACAAAGACGATCGCTTCGGGATATTCACTTCGGCAGATTGCTCACGATTGATTTACCCAGATCTGAAGCAAATTTAGGCTCGGAGCGCGATCAATAAAATACTGAAGCGACTACAACTGCTTAGCTATCTTTGTAATGTCATTGATGCTGATTTTGTTTGATTAACCGTAACGTTAGGATTCAAGTCATGGACGACAAATCAACAGCAAATCAAAGCGCAGTTCCGAATCAAGCTGCGCTCGAAGCTCAACAAACGATCGCGGGGCAAGCTCACTTTGCGGGAGGAAGTTCATTACTCGATGCCGAAGCTCAAGCCGGAACTCAAATCGATGAGTCGATCGAGGATCAGTCTGCAACTAACCTTTCTGACGATCGAGGCACCGATGATCCGACCGAGGCAAAGCAGTTTACGACGACCGGGAATTATCCGGTGGACTTAACGCAACTCGACGACGAAGGTAACTTATCGCTGGTAAACGATGCTCCCGGCGCAGAATAATTTTTTGAATCACTATGATGTAACCGGATTATGTTCGATGCGCTATCGTTACCGTTGCTGTTATTGATTTTTGTCGTTGCCGCGATCGCCATCTGGATTGCTGGAATTCAGCTTTCAAACACAACTAGCAGTTTATCTGAGCGCTTAGGACTCGGCGAAGCGTTAGGCGGATTTATTCTGTTGGCGATCGCGACAAATCTTCCAGAAATTGCCATCACGGTTAGCGCTGCTCTACAACACAATCTTGGCATCGCCACGGGAAACATTCTCGGTGGAATTGCAATTCAAACGGTTGTCTTAGTCATTCTCGATGTGTTTGGTGTGCGCGGTTACAGTTCTTTGATGTATCGGGCTGCATCATTAACCTTAGTGCTAGAAGGATTGTTGGTCATCGCGGTTCTGATCGTGGCGATTATGGCAGCGCAACTGCCGCGATCGCTGATTTTTGCTCGAATTACTCCAGGTGGCTTGATGATTGCAATTTTATGGATCATCGGGCTGTGGCTGATCGGCAAAGCGCGATTCGGGCTACCCTGGCACGAAGACGACGTTTCAGATTCTGAGGAATGCGACCTCGGCTCATCGAAAATAAATCAACCGAAAAGCGTAAGCTTAACGCGCACTTGGATTGTGTTTCTGAGTGCATCCGTGGTGACGTTAATTGCGGGAGTTGCGCTAGAAGAAACTGGAGACTCGATCGCAAATTACATCGGAGCGAGCGGCGTTTTGTTTGGTGCAACCGTGCTTGCTGCGGCAACCTCGCTTCCGGAAGTTTCAACCGGACTTGCCTCGGTAAAGCTGCAAGATTATCAACTCGCTGTTAGCGATGTTTTTGGGGGCAATGCGTTTTTGCCAGTGCTGTTTTTGCCTGCAACGTTAATTTCTGGCGAAACGGTGCTACCACAAGCTGGAAAAACCGACATCTACATTGCAGGCTTAGGCATTTTACTAACGGTCATTTACCTGTGCGGCTTGATTTTTCGACCAAAGCAACAGATTTTACGCATGGGAATTGATTCGTTTATTGTGCTCGTGCTGTACGTGCTCGGAACGATCGGATTAGTTGCGGTAACTCGCAGTTAGATTGCATTCAAAATCAATAGGAGACTTAACAATAGGAAAATGACGAATACTGCGAATAACACAAACGGAACGTTAGTAGTTTTAGATCCTCAATCCGCTCTTGTACCGCCTGAGCGACTATGCTCTGAATCGATCGCTTATCAGATTGCGCACTCTTTACCCGGACGCATTCGATTAAAAGTGCCTCGATTAATCGAGGACGAAGACTACCGACAAAAGCTCACAGCACTTGCCAAAACCGATCCCGCCGTACAATCGGTTGAAGTCAACCCGATCTCTGGATCGATCGCGGTGGAATACGATTTGCAGCAGGTTTCAGATGCCGAGTTGCGATCGCGCTTGATTGATTGGCTTCAAACGGCTCCCAACGCTGACCTACCTCCACAACCTATTGAGCAACCCGAAGCGGCACAGCCCTGGGCAACGCTAACCGCGCCTGCCTTCACGCTGGGTTTAGCCGGATTAGCCAGTTTTTTTGGCGTTCCGATTCCGTCTGCGCTGCTTGCCGGAAGTGTTACGATCGCCGCGCTCCCGATCGCGCAACGCGCCTTTGATAGCTTGATCAATGACCAGCACCTCAACGTCGATTGTCTCGATTTTGCCGCGATTCTTATTACTACGCTGCAAGGCAACTTCTTTAATTCAGCAATGATGATCGGACTGATCGAGCTCGGTGAAGCGATTCGAGATTTGTCGGCGCGATCGTCGAAGCAGCAAGCCCTCGATTTACTCGGTTCGCTCGAATCGAAGGTGTGGGTCGATCGCAACGGTGAAAAACAGGAAATCAACATTCGCGACGTGCAGCTTGGCGAAACGGTGATTGTGTATCCAGGTGAGCAAATCCCCGTTGATGGCAAAATTCTGCGCGGCAAAGCGCTAATCGATGAGCAGAAACTCACCGGAGAATCAATGCCCGTGCTGCGCAAAAAAGGAGAAACCGTTTACGCTTCTACCTTAGTGCGCGAAGGACGCATTTACATTCAAGCCGAACGCCTCAGCAATGACACCAAAGCCGGACAGCTTTTTCAAGTCATGCAAAACGCCCCGATTTACGATACTCGCATTGGCAACTACGCCAACGAAATCGGCGATCGATTAGTTATTCCCACGTTTCTGATGTCGGGTGCTATTTTTGCGTTGACGCTCAACCCCGCTCGTGCCGCCTCGATTTTGACGCTTGATTGCGCCACTGGAATTCGCGTTTCGGTTCCAACGACTGTACTTGCTGCGTTGACGTATGCAGCGCGGCGCGGCATTCTAATTCGCAGTGGACGGGCACTGGAAAAACTAAGTCAGGTGGATGCAGTCGTGTTTGACAAAACGGGCACCTTGACGCAGGGCGAACCGATGGTAGTCAGTGTGGATACGGTAAACGATAAGATTTCGCCGATCGAACTGGTCGCGCTTGCTGCGACTGCCGAACAGCGATTAACTCATCCGGTTGCAGAAGCCGTGGTGCGTTACGCTCAAGAACACGGTGCTAGAATTTTGCCGCGTGGCAAATGGAACTACCACATCGGGCAAGGCGTACAGGCTACGATCGACGATAAAACCGTCTTGGTTGGCAGTCGGCACTTTCTAGAGCAGTCTGGCGTAGATTTGCGCAAGCTGCACAAGAAATATCGATCAATCCAGGAAAACGGGCATTCGGTAATTTACGTTGCCAGCAATGGCGAACTGCAAGGTGCGATCGCGTATCGCGACCCGCTTCGTCCCGAAAGCCATTCGGTGATTACAACCCTACGGCAGACCGAGGGCTTAGAAATTCACTTGCTGACCGGGGACAACAAACGCACAGCAACGGCGGTTGCCCATGAACTGGGAATTGCTGCCCCTTACACGTATGCGGAAGCCTTTCCCGAACAGAAACTAGCCATCGTGCGCAGTTTGCACAATGACGGAAAAACCGTTGCCTTTGTCGGAGACGGCATCAACGATTCGCCTGCGCTGGCTTATGCCGATGTTTCTGTTTCGCTGGCGAGTGGATCAGATGTGGCACGAGAAACGGCTGACGTGGTGCTGATGGACAACAATTTGCAAGGACTCTCCGACGCGATCGCCATTGCCCGCCAAGCAATGCAACTAATCGATCAAAACACCAAAATCGTTGCAATTCCAAATCTTGGTGCGATGCTGTTAGCCATTACAACAGGCATTCCGCCGATTGCCGCTACGCTTGTGAACAATGGCTCTACGATTGTTGCGGGATTAAATGGGTTGCGTCCGTTAATGACCCGTGACGAAGATTTGGCTCAGTTTACAGAAAGTTTTGGGCGATCGTCTGAAGCAGAAAACAGTAATGATGTGATGGATACAGCAACACAATGAGAAACAAACAAACAAGCGAAAAATTGCGCTAAATCTGTCGCAAGTGTGATTCATACGTTGAACGCTTGTGTATTGTTAAATACACAACAATATTCTAAAGAACTCGAGGAGGTTCAAAATGGCATCACCGAACGATTTATTAAAAGGAATTGAAGCATTTGAAGGCATAGAAGCATTGGAGTTACTGGCATCTCCAACGGCGATCGTGGGCTTGGGTGCAGTTTTTCTCGCGCCGATCGTGCTGCCTGTGGTGGCAGAAGTGGCAAAGCCGCTTGCCAAAGCGTTAATCAAAGAAGGATTGGTCATGTATGCCAAAGCGCAGGATGCAATGGCAGAAGCTAATGATACTTGGGGAGATTGGGTCGCTGAAGCAAAAAGCGAACTGGCTGTTGAGCGAGCCAGCAACAGCGCCAACAACTCAGCGCAAATCACCACGATCGCCGTAGAAGGTGACTAACGTCTTATCGCACTTAACCGGATTCAAAATGCAAACCTTATCTCATTCTTTTGCTCAAGAACCGTTGCAGTCTTCGATCGAGCACCACACGCATATTGTGAGCCAAACCCCCACTCGAACCCGCCTGCGGCTGTCACACAAACGCCGCACGCATCCCGAAATAAATCGCATCGTTCACAATCTTAAGCAACAGCCAGGCGTTAAAGATATCCAGACTAATCTGAACACCGGAAGCATTGTGATTCATCATGCGGCTCATTCCGAAGCCGTTACCAATCTAGAAGACACGCTGAAAGATTTGGGCGTGATTTTAGCAAATGTAACTGGGATTGATTTACCGGAACCCGCATCGGGAAAATCAGCCGTTGCGCAAGACTTTACAAGCGCGATCGAAGACCTCAATCATCGAGTTGGAGACGCGACGGGGCATGTGATTGATTTGCGGGTGCTGATTCCATCGGGCTTAGCGGTGCTGGCACTGCGGCAATTGCTAATCAATGGCTGGCAAATCGAAGCGGCTCCCTGGTATGTGTTGGCTTACTATGCGTTTGATAGCTTTATCAAACTGCACGCGGATTCTCAGAAACAAGAAGACGTAAGCTAAGCCTTCAAACGCTCGCGTCTGTTAAATCTCTTTGAACGGATATACGCGGTTTATCTTTCTACTGATTTCGATCGAGAAGATAACGGAGATCCGAGCCACTCGACACGTCATATTAAAGCAAACGGTTGAAAGTAAACGGCGCATCCTGTTGATGGTGCGCCGTTTATTCGATCAATGCAAACGCTGAATAAGCGGCTAGAGCGGCAGCACCAGGATAGACGAAGACTTCGTGAAGCAATCCTATCGAATCTGAGCTTCGCCGTTAACCACATCGCAGGTCATAATAAAAGTCAGCTTCTAAATAAATTTATGCTTAAACTCCAATGGAGAACCCTTGCGATCGTAGCGCTGGTGCTGGTTTTACTCGTGGTTGGCTGTACGCTACTGCTCAAGCGGCCCAATCAAAGCAATAATCAAGCGATCGCGCCGATCGAAAACATACACCTCACGATGGGCAATCCGAGTAACGCTACGGGTAACGCGGCAAAGACACCTAATAACTATTTAATGCAGAAACCTCAGTATGTGCTTTCTTACAACAACAGCAAGCACATTCCGAATTGGTCAAGCTGGCAGTTAAATCAATCCTGGATGGGTAATGCGCTACGCAGCAATGATTTTCGCCCTGATCCGGACTTACCAAAAAGTTGGTACGCGGTCAAATCTTCGGACTACAACGGCAGTGGATATGATCGGGGTCATTTAACGCCATCTGCCGATCGCGATCGCGATGCCGCTACAAATTCTGCTACCTTTTTGATGACGAATATTATCCCTCAAACGCCCGACAACAATCGCGGCGTTTGGGAAAGCCTTGAAAGCTATAGCCGGGGTTTGGTCAATACTGGAAAAGAGCTTTACATTATTGCTGGCGGCTACGGTGCGAGTCGGAATATTGGACGCGATGTGAAAATTGCAGTGCCCGATCGGACTTGGAAAGTAATTGTTGTTTTAGACCGACCTGGATTGGGGTTATCGGGCGTAACGAGTGATACCCGCGTGATTGCGGTTGATATTCCCAATCAGCAAGGCGTTAAAGATGCAGACTGGAGAAAGTTCCGCGTCAGCGTAGATTTAATCGAAGGACGAACCGGATACGATTTTCTATCCAATGTTTCTAGCTCAACGCAAGAAGCGATCGAAAGCCGCGTCGATGAGCAGGCGTAAAAAATACGGCTATCGATTAGGGCAAGCAAGCCGTTGGGATGATGGCGTTGATTTCCTACACGAATTATCGTTGGTGAAAGTATTGCTTTTGTTAACCAATTAAGTGTAAGAGGTAACACCATAATGGCACTTCATAAACTGAAGGATTTCGATACGGATTATCATAATCATTTTGATGGCAATGATATTATCGGCTACGACGTTTATTCTGATAACGATAAAATCGGCTCGGTTGACAACCTGTTGGTCGAAGACGATGGACGAATTCGCTATTTGATCATCAATACTGGACTTTGGGTGGTCGGCAAAAAAGTGTTGCTGCCGATCGGTCGTGCTCGCCTTGAATTTGGCGATCGTCGCATTTACGCGAAAGGCTTGACCAAAGCGCAAGTTGAAAGCCTGCCGCAATACGACGAAAACAGCATGGTTGATTACGAGCACGAAGAGCAAGTCAGAGGCGTGTATCGTCCAACCAATGCGGCGGCGGTTTACGATCGTGAGTCTTACGATTATCAAACCGATGCAGATTTGTATGATCTCAACGAGCATGATCATTCAACGCTGCGGCTGTATCAAGAACGCTTGATCGCAAGCAAAATTCGTCAAAAAGTCGGTGAAGTAACGCTGAGCAAGCACATCGAAACCGATACCGCACGGGTTTCAGTGCCGATCGAGAAAGAGCGCGTCGTGATCGAGCGGGTGCCCGTTGACGCTTCTGCGGTGGTTACGCCCGATGAAGCGGCTTTCCACGAAGGCGAAGTAACGCGCCTTGAAGTGTACGAAGAAGTGGCTGACGTTCGTAAAGAAGCGTTTGTGCGCGAAGAAGTGCGGATGCAGAAGGTGGTTGATCAAGATACGGTTACGACCCAAGAGCAAGTCCGCCGCGAAGAACTTGATGTCACAACCGAGGGACATCCGGTAATCGAGAAAAACGTTTAACGGTTTCTGATTCAACGTTTGATAGTTTTCTCGCTGCGCTGTAAGCGGACTTCCCGAATTTGTCATCGTAGCGAACGGTTCTGTCAAAATTACGTTAAAAAACAGGCAGGTAGAATCTGAAGTTCTACCTGCCTATTTCATAGAATTGATCTCCGAGTCATAAGGTTAGTAGGCTTATTGCCCCAGACGCCTGACCGATCGCGAATCAACTTTCATTAATCAGACAAAATTGCTACCATCCCCTCGATCGATGCCGCCCAATCCCTTTTCTTCGAGGTGCTAATAGCTGATTTGCAGCGTCACTGAACCTTCAACCCGTTGTTGACCCGAAACAACCGGACTCGGAGCGGGTGCCGCATCAGCAAGTCTTGCTCGAACCGTATTTTCCATAAAAATTGGAGCGGGTGCCGCAGCGCCGTTGATTTGAACGCTGACAATCTCTTTACGGGTGAAGTTCAACGCGCTAAACACTGAATCCGCTTGTGCTTGCGCATCTTGTGTCGCTTTGCGCAACGCTTGCTTTTGTGCCGCCGAAATTGCTTCGTCGGATGCCACAAAGCCAACGCTATCAATCCGCGTTGCGCCTGCTTTTACCGCATCGTCCAGCAATCTCCCGGTTTTGTCGGCGGCAATTTGAAAGCTTACCGTGTTGGTAGCAGAATATCCGGTAAGCGTTTGGCGATTGTTGCTGTAGTTAAAAACCGGATTAAGGCTGATTCCGGTCGTTTCAAGTTTTTCGACTTGGCGCGACTTCAGCAGCGAGACAACATCATTCGATCGACGGGCGGCTTCTTGCTGCGCTTCGTTTGCGGTTTTGCTTTGCACTTCAACGCCTAAACGAACCTGCGCGATCGTTGCCGGAATTTCTTCAAAGCCGCGTCCGGTCACGGTTAAAGTTTTTAACACTGGTTTTTCCTGAGCGATAACGGGCGTTGCCATCGATAACCCCATGATTCCTAAAATAAGCGGAACGGCGCTCATTCGTTGCCAAGCTGAAACAGTTGTTTTTTGCATTGTGCTCATCGTTGTGATGCTGCGTGTGAATGCTTTTACTGTGTCATTGAATCAAACAAACGGTGCAGTGAGTTACACTTTTTGCAACTCCAGAAGGCAAAGCGGTTAATTTTCTAGTGCTGCGATCGCGCTCTCCTAACCGAATCGGTAAATCTCAGGTATTCAAATCGCATTTACTTTGCTACTAAATCAATAGTGGGCTTTTTTTAGGCTCACTCCTCTGTTCGTTGATGGGAATTATTGAAGACGAGGCGATCAGCGCGTGACGCACAACGCCGAAGCAGCCGCGACTTGAGCGTTGAAGCGATCGCAACCGACGCAGACCCAATATTTTGAATCTAAAAATGGCAGTGCCCGTAGACACAGAAATCGTTTTTCAGCTAATCGATCGCATTCTTCCGTTTGAAGCGTGCCTTTATCATCAAGTGCTTCCGCTCGCGATCGACGGGAATCGGCTGCGTCTAGGAATGGTCATGCTCGACGATGCGGCGGCTTTAACGTATGTTCGTCGGCTTGTCGGCTACATGAATTATTTAATCGCGCCGCGCAGCATTTCGTCTGAGACTCATCACGCAACGCTAACCGCTTACTTAAAACACACCGAAACTCGCCCTAAGCAAACGCCGTTCAACTCTAAAAAATCTGATTTATCCGAAAAGGCAACGCTTTTAATTGATAGCCCTGGTGAGTTAACGCCGCAAGCGCTTTATAATACGCTGCAAAAATCTCAAGACGCGCTGCCTGTGCTGTCGATTAGCACTTGCTATGCAAATCGATCGAATGAAACGTTAACCACGCTTCCCCCCGACCAACTCATCCAAGAATTACTCGGTCGAATTCTCACCGATGGCATTGGTCGCTTGTTTTTCGAGCGTCAATCGAATCACGGGCGTATTCTTTGGAGTCAAAACGGAGTGTTGCAGTCTGCAATGGAAGGGTTGTCGCTGTCGCTGTTTCAAGCCTTGCTCGACGAGCTGAAATTCCTGACGCATTTGCCGATTAAACCCGTTCAGCAAGTGCAGCAAGTTGAAATTGAGCGTTTATGCGAAAAAGAGCGAGTTTTGCTGCGCTTGAGAATCGTGCCGACTGCGCACGGTGAAGAAGCAACGCTTCAGGTTTTACGCGGGGCAGCGCTCAAATTTTACCAGCGCCAACAGCTTACTCAACTAAGCCGCGATGCTTTAGGAATTGCCCGCAAGCTACAGCAAAAAGTCGAAGAACTTCATGCTTTAAGCGAAAGCCAGCTTCAAACCGGGACACATCAAGCGGCTCAGAACCCTGCACCCGTCCGCGCCAAGCGCAACTCTGAAGGAACCGCAAAGCGAGCTTCCTCCGAAATCGATGGCTCGATCGATCAAGTTCTGCAAATCGTTGAGCGTCAGCTTCAAGACCTGAAACGGATTCAACCATCGCCAAGGCGGGCAAGACGCCCACCCCAACCCGATCAATACTCGTGATTAAACCAGCGCGGCAACAGCTTGACCCCAACGACCGAGCGGCTTACCGACGATCGCGAGTTCCTGCATTAGCTGATCAAAGCGATCGGGCGTGAGCGATTGCGGCCCATCCGAAAGCGCTTTTTTCGGATTCGGATGCACTTCGATCATCAAAGAATCTGTACCCGCAGCAACCGACGCCATCGCCATTGCCGGAACGTACTCAGCGCGTCCGGTACCATGACTCGGATCAATCATGATCGGCAAGTGAGTCAGCGATCGCAGCACGGGGATCGCAGAAAGATCCAGCGTATTGCGGGCGTATTGTCGATCGAACGTCCGAATACCGCGTTCGCATAAAATCACGTTTGGGTTTCCGGCGGCTAAGATGTACTCGGCTGCCATCAGCCAATCTTCGATCGTCGCTGCCATGCCGCGCTTGAGCAAAATCGGCTTATCTTGTGCCCCGACTTTCTTAAGCAGCGAGAAATTCTGCATGTTCCGCGCTCCGATTTGGATGACGTCGGCAATCTCTCCAACCCGGTCTAAATCTGATGAATCCATCAGCTCGGTGATAATGCCGAGTCCCGTCGCTTCACGCGCTGCCGCCAGCAATCCGAGGGCGCTTTCGCCGTGACCTTGAAACGCATACGGCGACGTGCGCGGCTTAAACGCTCCACCCCGCAGAAATTGTGCTCCGGCAGCTTTAACTCGTTTTGCCGTTTCCACGATCATGTCTTCGTTTTCCACCGAGCACGGGCCCGCAACAGTGACGATCGGGTGATGCTCGCCGAAATACACGATTCCGTTTGGCGTTGAAACCGCAACTTCGCTGGCTTCACCGTGACGATATTCGCGGCTTGCTCGCTTAAACGGTTGCTCAACTCGAAGCACCTGTTCGATCCAGGGGCTGATTTCCTGAATCTGCAACGGGTCCATCGAAACGGTTTCACCGACCAAACCCAGCACCACTTTGTGCTTTCCAACAATTTTTTCCGGGGTGAGTCCCCAAGTGCTGAATTCCTCGGTGATCCGCGTGATTTCGGCTTCCGGGGAGCCGACCTTCATGACCACAATCATATTAAAGTTCCTGCTGATGGAGGTTTGCAGTGCAATTTTTGAACGGATTGAAGCGTCTGCCGACACAACGGCAATCTAAATCTATTGAAGCATGTAATCGGTACACTGCGGGTCGATCGCGGCTGCGCTAACCGTCTATTTTTTGTTGACGTGCCGCTTTCCAAGCGTCGCCTAAGCGTGACAGGTTGGTGGTAAATTCGCTCCAACCGACGAGGCTGCCCGATCGCTCTTCATCCCAAGACGCAGACAGCAACCCGTACGACAAGCCCAAAACGCCTAGCCCAAAGAACCCCATGCTAACCAGAATCACCGCCACGTTCGGAAGCTTGAAGATTCCTTTAGTCACGATAATGTAGCTAACCACAAACGTTGCCATGCCTAACGTAGTTGGAACGCCGCACAGAACCGCCATGCGTCGCGCCATACGCTTACTGACAACCTCTGGGATCGCCGTTGATTCACGAGATTTTTGGCTCAATGGCTTTGCTGCGGATTTTGCCTTTTTCTCGACTTTTACACTGGGTTCAGACGGTTGCGGCTTGGCCTTTGGCGCGTCTGAAGAAGCGGGCTTCTGTTTTTTAGCTGCTTTTTTACGGACTGGCTCAAACGGCAGTCGGCCTGACTGATCGCTGGCTGAATCTTGGGGATCGGAAGCCATAAACGTAATTAACCCCGGATACCAAGACGGGTGATCAGAGCGCGGTAATGATCTGCATCGTTTTTCTGAATGTAAGCCAGCAAGCTACGACGCTGACCGATTAGCTTTAGCAGACCCGTTCGAGAAGCGTGATCTTTCTTGTTGGTTCTCAAGTGCAAGCTAAGCTTGTTGATCCGCTCAGTCAGCATTGCGACCTGCACATCTGACGATCCGGTGTCGGTTTCGTGAATTTGATATTCACCAATAATTTCCTGTTTGCGCTGTTGCAGCAGAGCCATCGTTCTTGTCTCGTCCTAATTGATATAAATATGCCAGCTTCTAATATTATCACAGCCGGAACCGATGGGATCGAGTATGAGCGTTTTGCAGCAGGATTAGCGCTGTGTTAAAAGCGATGATGCGCCTGGCGGTAGAAGTTTATTTTTGACAGAATGTTCACTTTAGATTAGCTAGATTGTCGCGTTCAAACCCTTAAGCAGTACTAAAAGCTCGTTTGTTAAATTCTTTGCCAAATTCACGCATTGATACTATGTCTACTATCAACAGTGCTAACTTAATCAGTCTTATTCTCATTGGCGTTGCCGTTCTTTTTGTGGCGAATCAAGTTGCTAAACGATTCGCAACGAGACAAGCTCGATCCGCTTTAGATATCTCTGCAAAATCGACGCCGACTTCTAATCCGCAACCCGTTGAGCCGACGATCGATCCCGAACAAAAACGCCAAGAACCGGATTTAGATCAGTCACAGCCCGCACCAAAGTCAGACTTCCCGATCGTTCAAAAATCCGAAGCCGCGCCCGACGTGCAAGCGTGTCTCGAAGAAATTCAAGACACAATGGGCATTCCGTGGACGCCTGCTAATTGGCGATCGTATGCGATTTATCCGTCTGTTATGCAGCTTTTTTGGCGTCGCATCAAGCCAGTGGTCGCAACCGAGCGATTTGTGCGCGAAGCGATCGCGCTTTCTGAGCATGTATACCAAGATATGAGCGATTGGTATCAACCGAGCTATCAAGTTGAACTGAATGAGGCTCAGCAGCATCGATTGCAGCGTGAACTCAACGCCTTTATTTTTGGCAATCCGCAGCTTTTAATCGAGCAGCGAATTCTGAGTCGATCGCTGCGAGGTCAAGTTGTAGGACAAGACGGCAACACTGCTCCCCGACGTGACGCTCATCCTCAACGCCATCTCGAAATCAAGCTGCTCGATCAACCACCGTCTGAAGATTTGGCGCAGATTTATCAAGACATTCAGCGCACGTTAAATGCGCCGATCGTGAATTCCGACTTTCAAGCGATGGCGAAGTATCCAGCGTTTTTCACCGCAGCTTGGCAAGACTTCAAACTGTGGCGCGATCGTCCCGAATATCAACTGCTCGTGAAAGATTTAACGCGCAAAGCCGACGAAGCGATCGATCAATTGCATCCCACGATCGCGATCGGAGAACGGGAAATCCAAGATTTGCTTGATGATGCAGATTCGTTTGATCAACTTCAAGCGCGAATTGAATTGTTCGATCGCATTCTTCCAGAGCTGATTGTGAGCAATGCAATGTTCTTGTATGGCGCATCGAAGGTGCAAAAGGCTTCGACCTAAAATGTGTCTAGAAAGGCAAATCGCGCGATATAGCGGCGATCGCCTAAAGCGCCTTGCGACAGATATTAGCTGCGCAAGCGCCTGCGGCTACACGGTTCCCTCGGATTGGCGCTTTGCGCCAATCGAAGTTCGCACTGTGCGGACTAACCAAACCGAGATTTGCAGCAAGGAACCCGCGAAGGCGGGTTTTGTCTGTATAGGCTGGCGACTGAAGTCGCGCCTATTCAGTCATCCTCTCAAAACAAAACCTCCTGAGCTGACGGGACTCAGGAGGCTGTCAAAAATATTCGAGTGCCGCGAAAAATCTCGATCACTGGAAAAATTAAGCTTGACGTGAGTAATACTCAACGACTAGCAGTTCATTGATTTGCAGCGCAACCCACTCGCGATCGATCACACTGTTGACTTTGCCTTCAAGCTTGTTCTTATCAAACTCTAAATGGCTCGGCAAATTCGACAAGCCCGGATATTGCAGATTCGCTTGCACAAGCTGACGAGAGCGATCGCGATCGCGCACTGCAACCACATCACCGGGACGACATTGATAACTCGGAATATCGACCACGCGCCCGTTGACCGTGACGTGTCCATGATTCACAAGCTGACGCGCACCGGGAATCGTCGGAGCCATGCCCAACCGAAACACCGTATTATCTAAGCGCATTTCCAACAGTTGCAGCAAAACTTGTCCGGTGGAACCCGCCGCACGACGAGCTTTGCGCACATAGCGAAGCAGTTGACGTTCGGTAACGCCATAATTGAAGCGGAGCTTTTGCTTTTCTTCTAGACGAACAGCGTATTCAGAACGCTTTTTGCGAGCTTGTCCGTGTTGTCCAGGGGGATAAGCGCGACGGGGAGATTTCCGGGTCAATCCAGGCAAATCGCCTAGACGACGCACAACTCTTAAACGCGCACCTCGATATCGCGACATGAAGTTTCCTCGTACTCGAAAAAAGATTTTGACAACTTTACTAGTATACGCCTTCGAGTTTGAAGCTTCAAATGTTTTCCAAAATTAATAATTCAATCACTTTTAGAATAAAGATATGAAACTCTTACTGATTGGATTGGTTCGCGGCTATCGGGTTTTCATTTCACCTTTGATGCTGCCTGCTTGTCGGTATTATCCGACCTGTTCGCAGTACGCGATCGATGCCCTTGAAACCCACGGCGTTTTAAAAGGCACTTGGCTTGCTGCACGTCGCGTCTGTCGCTGTCATCCCCTCAGCGCGGGCGGCTACGATCCGGTTCCACCAAAAGTTGAATCGCTTTAGTGAGAAATGACGTTTAATTTGTTAGCTTCCTCAAGTTCTAGACGAGCTAATGTCGTCGCTGCCTCGGCTAAATAAAGAGCGGTGTTTGCGCGAATCATCGAATCTGTTTCTCGTTGCAAATCCTCGCAATAAGACCAGACCCGCAGTCGATAAGCTCGAATCGAATTCGGGTCAGCAGCATAGCGTTTAGAATCAACCATTCAAATTCCTCGCATCCAATTCAATTCTGAGCAATTGCCGTTCAGCTTCAGTGTAAAAGTATTTTACGCCTAGCATTATGCTGTCTGGTAAAGTCACCTCTTGTCGAGCCTCGGTTGGGTTAAGAGATGGGTGTCGGGCAATAACCGTATAACTTCCTGGCGGAAGATCTAAAAAGATTGCATCGGCTACAGTAAATCGAACAGGCTGCTGATCTACAATTCCCCTGCTAGAAATTAATAGGATTGTTACGAGTTCTCCATCTACGGATGCCATTCCTACACCCCGTTCACTACGAACGACCACGATAATGTCTGACAAATCTGCTCCGCTAAGCGTTCAAGCTACTACGTTCAAATGTACTAAAGTTTGAGCTAAAGCAAATCAATTGATTTTTGAACTCTTTTTATGAAGAAACCTTATCAGCAGATTGCGATCGACGATTGCCAAGAACCGCTTGTCGAAATTCCGTCAGACATTTTCGCGTTTGTCATGCCGCATCCGTATCAAAAACTCGGTGCTCCTTACGAGGAGAAATCGCCGTTTCACGTCAGAAAAGGAGTACTTGATCGATTAATCCACGCCAACCAAACGCTACAGCAACTTCGCTCAGGTTGGAAACTTCAAATTTTTGATGCTTACCGTCCGGTTGCAGTTCAGCAATTTATGGTGAATTACACGTTTGCAGAATTAGTCAATGCGAAGAAATTAAATTCTGCAACGCTAAACGCAACGCAACGCGAAGAAATTTGGCAGCAGGTTTATCAATTTTGGGCGATTCCAAATCTTGATTTAGCGATGCCGCCCCCGCATAGTACTGGAGCCGCGATCGACCTCACGTTGATCGATGAAACGGGAAACGCGATCGACATGGGATCACAAATCGATGAAATCTCGGCGCGGTCGTTTCCCGATTACTTTGCTAACGATAAAGAACATCCGTATCACGACCATCGGCAAACGCTCGATCGTGCGATGCGATCGGCTGGGTTTGTGCGCCATTGGAATGAATGGTGGCATTTCTCCTATGGCGATCAGATTTGGGCTTGGATGATGACTCAAAACCAGCCGGATCGATCGTTCATCGCACGCTACGGAAGAATTTGATTATTCTTCGATCTTGACAGATAAAATGCGATCGTTTGCCCGAATCGCGTTTACCACGTTCATATCTTCGGTTTTGCCAAACACAGTATGCTGTCCGTCTAAATGCGGCTGCGGCGAATGGCAAATAAAGAACTGACTTCCACCCGTATTGCGTCCGGCGTGCGCCATCGATAGGCTTCCCGCTTGATGCTTATTCGGATTGATTTCGCAGTTAATTTTATAGCCAGGGCCACCCGTTCCCGGTTGTCCAGATGCGCCCGATCTTGTATTCGGACAGCCGCCTTGAATCATAAAGTCATTGATCACGCGATGAAACGCTAAGCCATCGTAAAAGCCTTTTTTCGAGAGATCCACAAAATTCTTCACCGTGTTGGGCGCATCTTTGTCAAACAATTCAAGATGAATCGTGCCCTTATCGGTTTCCATGATTGCGCGAGTCATAGTTGCTCCTTGTTTTTGCCACCCGATCCTACAATAAAGCGATCGAGCATGGGGGACATAGAAAAGTCGCGCTGCATGATCTAATGCGATGATTCGCCATTGCTGATAGCGTGCTTCTGCCATAGTGAAGTTTGGCGGCAGCACGCTATCTAGATGACTTTGTTTATGTAAGCGCGTTGCCGCGAAGCGCTCTGTTAGGTGTTGCAAACATTCAACTTAACAGCAACTCTCAGTGCTACAGCAATCGCTATTATTTGTTGCAGTATCCCGGTACTCTAACCCTTTCGTTTCGCGCGGATTGCGAATCGAATCGTGCGAACAGTCAAACACTCGTGCTTGGTCTAACGGAATTTCTTCACGCGGCGGAATTGCAATCATATCCGCGTGATAAGCCCCAGTCGGATCGGTGTAAATCTTAAAGGTTTTATCGCACACTGCCATTCGTTCGCCGCGATACAGCATGTGTCCGTCATCGTCTTGAACCGCTTTCCAGGGCCCGCGATAAATCACCGCTTGATTGCGTTCCCAACAGTCGCCGTCTTTGCCTTTGAACGCCTGCACGGTGAGCGATCGAAACTCCACGCCGTCGATCGTTTGCCAGGGTTCGGTTTGCCGCGCTAAGATTTCGATGCCATAAAATCCTGCTTGCTCAAACATTTCAAGAAATTCATTTTCGCGAAACGCGCCTGCAATACAGCCACTCCAAAGCTCCGGATCATTCAGAATGGCAGGCGTTGGATCTTCGTCGCAAACAATATCAGAAATAACCGCTCGTCCGCCGCGCTTTAAGACGCGATAAATTTCTTGAAACAATTGATTTTTATCTTGAGGACGAACGAGATTTAAAACACAGTTAGAAATCACAACGTCAACGCTATGGTCAGCGATTAAACACTGCTCACGCCGCAACCGATCGCATTCCGCCTCAAACGCTGCAATCTCGGAAACCGACGCGATCGGATGTTGCGTTAGCCAAGATTGAACGCGATCGAGGTCTAGCGCTAAATCCTGAATTTTTCCTTTCACAAACGAAACGTTACGATAGCCTAATTTGTCGCTCATTTCATCGAGATATTTGCGCGACAAACCAAGCATCTCATCATTAAAATCAACCCCAATCACGCGACCGGATGCACCCACTTTTTGCGCGAGAATGTAGCAGTTTTTTCCGGCACCTGACCCTAAATCGACGACTGTTTCTCCGGCTTTAACATAGCGAGTCGGATCGCCACAGCCGTAATCTTTTTCGACAATTTCTTGCGGCAGAAGGGTTAAGAAGCGATCGTCGTAGGCATCGGTCGGGCAGCAAAGCGCGGCTTGCGGTTGGCGTGCGCCTGCTTCGTAGCGTTGCAAAACCGCTTGTTCGATATCGTAGGCGGTTTGAGAATGAGTCACAGTGTCAGTCATGGTGAATCCTGATGAAAGTTTCAGCGCAGTTTAGATCTAGTCTAGAAAACAAATTTCACCAAATGATCTGAAGAAATTCTGGCATTTTTAGACTTGGAACAATTCAGCAAACTACGCTGTACAAAAGTTGATCGAGCAACATCACAATTTGCGATGATAATCTCAGGGCAGAACGGTTATTTATCGTTTACAGTTATCAAGAATTAACCAGGGTGCGATCAGAGCTATAAACATCTCAGCGACGTAAGTTACTATAAAACTTTGCGTTTTACTGGAACACAAGATTATTAACATCGTCAACGCTAAAGATTATAAACCAATTAAACTATGACACAAGCGAAAATCAGATTTAATCTTGCTTGTGTCATAATGCCGAACAACATTACTTGGAACGCTTATGCCTCTTGCAGATTACGGAGTTCTTAAAGGACGCCCGATCGCGGTTCGTTTGGGTACGATCGCGAATGCGCACTATCACATTCACATGATCGACGACACAACCGACTATCGCATCGCGATCAACGTTCAGTCTCAGATGAGTCCGTCTGAAGTGGAGTACATTGCGGTTGAAAACTTTCAGCACCCGATTCTTGCCGAATTGGTTAACCTTCCGGCTGGCTTTAAACCCTTGCAAAGCGAACCCGGTGGATTGGCGATCGACTTTATTCGCAGTAACTTATTTGATCCGTCGAAAATGGTGCCGTTGCCGTTTAACGTTCCTGGCTCAGACAATGACTTAAACGAGAAAATTGACAAGTACGTTCGTCGAGCGATGGGCGATGAAGACGCTGCGATTTTTGCCTTTGGTCAACGCTGGGGCCCGGAAGCAGGGAAAAAAGATAAAATTTTCGGCTTTCTGCCGGGTGGCGGCGTTCACGACATCCACATGAATCAAGGCAACGCTGGGCAGTTTGTCAAAGACGACGGCATTTACCAAGACGGAGCGCTTCTGATTCATTTTCCGCACGAGCAGCAGTGGGTGGGCATTTTTCTCAAGTTTCAATCGCAAACTTGGCACACCGACGATCGTACCGGACGTCGAGTTGAAACGGTTCCACGGGGTCAAAGCCTAGTTGCCAGCGAGACAGCGCAAATCGAAGAGCCGAGTGGACAAATTCGCATCGTTGCGGCATTAGTAAATCCGATCGCTCAAAACCCCGATACCGTAACGCTGATCAACGCTTCCGCCGAGCCAGTTAAGTTAGACGGTTGGACGATCGCCAATCGCCAAAAAGAGAAGCATTCACTTTCAGGCACAATAGAACCGGGAGCAACGATGACGATCGCGCTTCCCGAAACGCTGCAACTTTCCGATCAAGGCGGGATTATTACGCTGCTAAATAGCGACGGCTGGAAAGTGGATGGTGTTTCTTACACGCAGCAAACTCAAGCAGGCTGGACGATCGTGTTTTAAGCGAGTATTCAAGCAGTAGCGTTAGTTTTTAATTTTGCCAAACAAAGTCTGCTCTAGAGTAGACTTTGTTTTTTTAGAGGAAACAAAGCTCAGTGAATGTGGAAAAAATTGCTTCTTAAAGCACAATCAATAAGATTAGAAGGTTCTTTAAAAACAAAGAATTATGAAACGAGTGATGTTTGTGTGCAAAAAGAATTCAGCTCGATCGCAAATGGCAGAAGGATTTGCCAAAACGTTCGCAAAGGGAAAAATTGCCGTGACGAGTTCAGGGCTTGAAGCGAGTCGCGTAAATCCGCTCGCGATCGCGGCAATGTCTGCGGTTGGAATTGATATTCGCGACCAATCTTCAAACGCGCTTACTGAATTTGATCCAGAAGATTTTGATGCCGTTATTTCGCTTTGTGGCTGCGGTGTAAATCTGCCGATCGCATGGACAAAGCGCACCGTATTTGAAGATTGGCAACTCGACGATCCGGCAGAACAGC
>CAXUFL010000055.1:0-29618 GCA_964250455.1 uncultured bacterium | reverse complement strand
TGAACCAGGAATCTCACGTCCATACCGCAAAGCGGTTGGCGGGAGAGCGTCAATAGTGCCATTAGTGTAGTTAACGCCATCAAGGGCGCGGAAGTTATCCCAATTGAACCCGTTGTAGCCGTTTGCAACCTGTAGACCGTCCGGTGCGGTGGGTAAATCGTCAAAAGTGATGGTGGTTGCCATTGCACTTCCAGCCGTTACACTAACGGCTGCAACAGCCAAAACTCCTGCCACTTTGGGCAGCAACTGAGAGATCGTCATTACAGGTTTCCTTGTCAAATAGTAAAGCGTACAAAATTGTCGTGAAACGTAGGATCACGAGGTAGAGACCTGTTTGGGGGCGTGCAGCAGTGGCGACTAGAGCACACTGAGCACGAATTCACCTAGTTTTGAGTGTGACAATCTAAGGTTTTACAGCTTACGATCGCACTTTCTCCTTTTTTGAAGTAGTGATGAGAAGGCAAATGTCAGTAAAGTTCCTGCCTAGAAATGAATTTTACTGAGTGAATCCCTGATTCTGAATCCCTTTTAGACGTAAGAATACTAACAAAAATGAGTATAATTCATGACATACACTGTAATATCTTTACAAAAGAAATTCCTTGTTTCGGTTGAATAACGCAGATCCTTCCGTTTGTTCAGGAATGGCTTCCTTTTGTTTCACGGAAAAGACAGTTAAAGATTGTATAAACTTGTTTAATTACTTCCGGTTCAGCAATTTAGCAAAATTACATTAATTGAATGATTTCTGCTTCTGCCACAGAATCTTGAATCTCAAGCCGAGCCACCGAAACAGGCAGCTTAAATCGTCTGCGTCCGGCACTGCCCGGATTAAGAAATAAAATGCCGTCGCGATGATTGATCGACGGCTTGTGCGAATGCCCACTGATGACGACTTGAACTGGATTCGCCTGCAAGTCAAACTCCTGAACAATGTGGATTAGGTGAATTGAAACGGAGTCGATCACGACGGTTTCACGCTCGGCGATCGCGTCTGCCCAGCCTCCAGTATCGTGATTTCCCCGAACGGCAATTACAGGCGCAATCTGGCTTAGGGCTTCTAGAATGTCTGGGGTTCCAATATCGCCAGCGTGAAAAATTAGATCAGGCGAGCCAAGCGCGTCGATCGCTTCGGGACGCAGCAATCCATGAGTATCAGAAATAACACCGATTTGAGTTCGCATTGTTGAAGTAAATCACTCAGTTCACCTTAATTGCTTAACGATACTTTTCTCCTCTATCACACAGAAGAAGTTGGCAAAAAAAAAGCTGCTCGTTGTGAAAGTCGATCGCCAATACACAACAAACAGCTAGAGTTAGCTACACGTAGACTTACTTCAGAGATTGCATCCGTTTGAGATTCACTCATCGCGGCTCGATCGTGAATGAGTCAAGCCGCGATGAGTGAATCAAGAGCATTGGTAGAATTCCTTACCTGACTTTAAAAGCTTTACACTGTTGAAGCGTCGTTGATTGGCACATTTCAGTAGGCATGTGTTTAATCAAACAATCTGCTTCCGTGTAAGCTCTTAATTAGATTGACACAGAAATTGAAAAACGGCACATTTATTTTCGTAACTTTGAACAAGCAAGAACAGACGGTTAATGAAATCTGTGAAAACCAAGCTTTTATAAAAGCGATCGCGCGAAATTACACAGTTCTGCGATCGAGGTTGAGCAAAGCGAGATCGAGGCGATCTAAGATAGAAAATAGTTGCATTTGGCAGAGACGCTTATCGAAACCGTCTACGGAAACCTCAATGGCTTAAAGTCTAGTCAGCTCAAGCAGTTACAGCGTTTGTATCATCAGCGCTTGCCGAGCGATCGCATCACCACGCTTGAGTTTGCACAGCGAATTGCCGCCATTAGCACGGAAATTAGTCAGCCGATTTGTGCTTATGTAAATCGGCGCGGACAAGTAATTCGCGTCGGTGTTGGTACCCTAAGGCAGACTCAGATCCCGCCGATCGAGCTGCCGCGCTACGGGGCTGAACGCTTGTGTGGAATTCGCTGCATTGCCACTCAGCTTAAGCAAGACCCGCCCGGAGAATCGATGCTGACAATCATGGCGCTGCAACGCTTAGATGCCTTTGTGGTGCTGACTTTGACCGGAGGCGGATTTGAACGACGCGGGGGCGGTGCGACCGGATATGTCAAAACGGCGTATCTGGCTCATTTGGTGCCGCATCCCGAAGCAAACTGGACCATTTCGCCCGCTTTGAGTTTGGATACGATCGCCGATCAAGATTTTCTGGCTCTAGTTGAAGGACTCGAAGAAGAATTTCGACGCGAATCTGTAGCGCAACAAGTCGATCGCGACCACGACCAAGTTTTAATTGTTGGGCTGCAAACCGACGATCGATCTCCGACTCGATACCGCGATTCGCTGCGCGAACTCGCTCGATTAGTCGAAACCGCAGGCGGCGATGTGCTGCAAACGTTAAAGCAAAAACGTCCACGACCTCATCCACAAACCGTTGTCGGTGAAGGAAAAGTGCAGGAAATTGCGCTCACCGCACAAACGATCGGGGCGAATTTGATTGTGTTCGATCGTGATTTATCTCCGGCACAGGTGCGCAACTTAGAAGCGCAAATTGGCTTGCGGATTGTCGATCGTACCGAAGTCATTCTTGATATTTTTGCACAACGAGCACAGTCGGGAGCCGGAAAACTTCAGGTTGAATTAGCGCAGCTTGAATATATGCTGCCGCGATTGTCAGGACGCGGACAAGCGATGTCGCGCTTAGGCGGCGGAATTGGCACACGGGGCCCTGGTGAAACCAAGCTTGAAACCGAACGCCGAGCGATTCAGCGTCGAATTGCACGGCTTCAGCAAGAAGTAAATCAACTGCAAGCGCATCGAGCGCGATTACGTCAGCGTAGACAGCATCAAGAAGTTCCCTCGATCGCCGTAGTTGGCTATACAAACGCTGGAAAATCGACTTTACTCAACGCTTTAACCAACGCTGAGGTGTATACCGCCGATCAACTGTTTGCAACGCTTGATCCTACGACTCGTCGATTAACCGTGCTCGATGCTGAACGGCAAGAATCGCTGTCGCTCTTGCTGACAGATACCGTGGGATTTATTCACGAATTGCCGCCGTCGCTGATGGATGCGTTTCGCGCCACGCTCGAAGAAGTCACCGAAGCCGATGCACTTTTACACGTGGTTGATTTATCGCATCCGGCGTGGCACAGTCAGATTCGATCGGTGATGCAAATTCTCTCAGAAATGCCGATTACGCCTGGCCCTGCGCTGATTGTATTTAACAAAATTGATCAAATTGACGGCGATCGCTTGTCGATCGCTCGCGAAGAGTTTCCGCAAGCTGCGTTTATCTCAGCCCACGAGCGCTTCGGATTAGAAACGCTGCGACAACGATTGTGTCAACTCGTGCGTTACGCAGTTTCAACTTGAGCGTTAACGCAGTCAAGATACCCTATTGATTTTGATGGAGCGCGTATGGCTACATTATCAAAGTTAATCGTCTACCCGATCAAGTCGCTGGATGGGGTTGCGGTGCAAAGCGCGAAAATTATGCCGGGAGGATCGCTAGAGCACGATCGAGAATTTTGTTTAACGGATCAATCCGGCACCTGGATCAACGGAAAACGCACGGCAAAGATTCATTTGATTCGATCGAGCTTTGATTTAGAAAATCGCACGGTGACGGTTTCGGTTCAAGGTGAAAATGCGGCGACGTTTCATTTAGACAAAGCGCGCGATCGATTAGAAAAATGGCTCAGCGATTACTTTGGCTTTGCGGTTTTCATGCAGCAAAATCTGGTGACTGGATTTCCTGATGATCCGGCTTCTCCGGGCCCAACGCTGATTAGTACGGGAACGCTTGAAACGTTAGCAGCTTGGTTTCCGGGCGTGAGCGTCGAATCGATGCGATCGCGCCTGCGCACCAATCTAGAACTAAATCGAGTTCCCGCTTTTTGGGAAGATCGGCTTTTTTCAGCCAGTGCCGATCCGGTATTTTTTGAGCTTGGAGCCGTTGAGATTCAAGGCATCAATCCGTGTGCGCGATGCGTGGTGCCAACCCGCGATGCAAATTCCGGTGAAGCTTATACAAAATTTCAGAAAACTTTTATTGAGCAGCGCAAAGCTGAACTTCCAGATTGGGCACCTGAAAACCGATTCGATCACTACTATCGAGCGGCAGTAAATACGCGGATTGCAGCAAATCAAGCAGGAAAAGTCTTACAGATCGGAGATACGATCGTGCAACGATAAAGCGATCAGATGCGACAACGCTTCCTCGAACATTAGAGCAGTGCGGTTTCACTCACGCGATCGACGCTTTCTCATTATTCGCATCCCAAAGCTCATGAGCAACAATGCGCTTGGAATGACCGTATGGGGTTCAGGAATTGGCTCTGCCAAAAAGATGCCACTGCGACCATCGGCAAGCTGAGCATAAAACGCAACTTGATCAGCGTTATTCAGACCTCTAGCGGAAAATGGAAAGCTATCAAGTAACGTCACCCTAGACCCAAATAAAGGATCGCCGACGGTAATGATCTTGGTTGCTCCGTTTGCGTCAGTAAATTGAGCAATCTGGTTTGCATCGAAATAATACAAGCCTTCGCGGGTTGAATTTCCGTCAACCGCAAAAGCAATTCTGCCTTGATCATTAATTGACGCAGTGCCAACTCGCGAGGTGAGAGCCGGATTGTCATAATTTACGTAACCGTCAATACGATTAGCGTTAGAGCCGTTTTGAGCGTTGCCGAGCGCAATCCACGTTCCTCCTGCCGCGCCTGCGGTAGAGGCCGCGTAACTTCCGTTGCCGTTGACCGAGATCGAATAATACCCACCAAATGCAAGCTGCTTAAGCGGTTGCGCGTTCGGTTGTGCGGCTAATGGATTGGGCGTAAAAACCGACCCACCGCCCATAGAACCCGGTACCCCAGATGCAAAAAACACGGTGCCCGACTTATCAAGTCCAACCGCATTCGGTGCGATTGACCCGGAACCCGCATATCCTCCACGCAGATCAAGAGTGCTAATCTTACCGTTATTGCTAACTGCAACGGTCGGCGTGTACTGGGTTAAAGGCTGACTCGGAGAATTATAAGCAAACGCAACCGTCCCAGCATTGTTAATTGCAGGAGTAATCGTGAGACCGATCGCCGTGCCGAGCGTTGAGTTGTTGAGGGCTGCGATCGTCGTCAAACCTTTGCCCGAACCCGTAAAGATTCCGATATTGTTTGGGCTGTTTGTAGTTGCTCCAAATACGACCGTTCCTGAATTGTTAATATTCGGATTGGTCGCAACAGACAAAAAGTTAGGATTGGTGCTGTTTCCGCCGCCGCTAACGGCGATCGGCGTGATTGCGCCCCCGCTTCCGGTGAATACACCAGTGCTGCCATTCCTCAGCGTGGCGCTAAACGCAACCGTTCCCCGATCATTAAGGGCGGGAGCATTAAAAAAACTGCTAAAGCCATCGGTGGTATCCGCGATCTTAGTAAAGGTAAAATCGGCAGCCATCGCTCGATCGCAAATCAAGCTGCAAACCGTTAAACCCAGGATTACCCCAAAGGGGGAACAGCTTCGCAATGTAAATTTCCAGTGCAAAGATCGTTTCATACCCGCCTCTGATGGTAATGGGTGATATTTAACATAAGCGTTACAGCGCAACGTGACTACTACCGAAGGAATAAGGCATGGCATAGTCCGCGATCCAGTTCCGAATCATCGATGCGCTGTGCGCTTGAAGAACCTCTCCTAATCCAGTTTTCAAAAGCTCGATCGCGCCGTCAGCAATGTATTGAATCGCTAAAGCCGCCAGCAGCACGCCGATAATACGAGTAACGACGTTAATACCTGTTTCGCCAAGCAACGCGGCTAACGGCTTCGCAAGAGCCAGGAGTCCATACGTAATGAGCAGCACGATCGCGCTCACGGCAAGAATAATCGTAAACTCGATCGCGCTTTGAAGCGATCCTACTAAAGTAGGACTCGATCGGTTTAGCAACAGCAGCAAACTTGCCAGCGTTCCGGGGCCAGCAATCAAAGGAACCGCAAGCGGAAAAATGCTAACGTCACCGCGTTTTTGCGCCTCGTTGGGTTCTTGCGCCTGATCGTCAAACACCATACTGACACCGATCTTCAAAAGCAAAATTCCAGCAGCAATTTGAAACGCTTCGATGCTGATTTCTAGATAGCGCAGCAAAAACGATCCGCTCAGTGAAAACGCCAGCAAAATTCCGGCAGACACTAAAACCGCTCGTCGAGCGATTTGGGTTTGTTCTTCCGGCGTGCGATCGCCTGCGAGGGTAATAAATAGCGGCACGAGTCCGATCGGATCGATGATTACAAACAACGTCAAAAACGTTTTGGCAATCATGCTGAGCGAGCCGAACTGAAGCAAGGTTTGCCAAAGTTCAGACACATTGATTTGAGCAACCGAAAATATTGACATTGTGACCCACGATGAGGAGCGGATACCTTTGATCGTAGAAGGTAAAGGCGGGATTAGAAACGGTGCGGGAAATTAATCACTCTACTAAACTTTCATAAAGCTTCCGATCACTCTGCTTGATCGGGTTCAGCCTTTTGGCTGATTCAGTTTTGCGGATTTTACGGACTTCTGGAGTCGCGATTTATTCTAAATATTCCGTGAATTTTACTACTGATGTCTTAAATGAGCGGCACCATAGGTCAAAATTTTAAGACATCCTGCCTGAAGAATTTAGTTGATTTCACAGATGCCATCTAAATTAAAGCTGTTAGCTTGTTTCAACTGCAAACAAGTCTGAAATCTTGATTCTCTAGCGAGGAATGAGCGAAGGGGTGTATTCCTCACGTTTTGGTTTAAGACTACGGATTGGGGAGAAGTATGTCAGCATTTTCTTGCTTTGTCGTCGGTAAAAGCGGCGTTGCGCTGGAGTGTCTTGAAATTCTGAAACAGGCAGGACACAGCGTTCTTGGCGTTTATTCTGCGGATCGATCGCTGCAATCCTGGACAGCAAAACACAACGTTTCACATTCTGACTCGCTGCATGATTTTTGTGATTTGCTGTGCAGCGCTCAATACGATTATCTTTTCAGCATTAACAACGGGTGGATTATTCCGCCAGATGTGATCGTTCGCGCCCGCAAAGCGACAATCAACTATCACAATTCGCCGTTGCCTAAATATGCTGGACTGCACGCAACGTCGTGGGCATTGCTCAACGGCGAAACCGAACACGCGATCGTGTTTCACGAAGTGGTGGCAGACATCGACGCTGGACAGATTTTGAAGCGGGCGATCGTTCCGATTCAGTTCGACGATACCGCGCTGAGTCTCAATACGCGCTGCACTGAAATTGCGATCGCGGCATTTGCTGAACTAGTGGATGAGTTAGCCCACAATCGAGTGCAAAGCGTTGGGCAGGATTTATCAAAGCGCAGCTATTTTGGTCAAAGCGATCGGCCGTCGGCGGCGGGACTAATCACGTTTAAATCTGGCACAACGGCAATTTGTAATTTAGTTCGGGCGCTTGATTTTAGACCGCTCGAAAATCCGCTCGGTTTGCCAAAGCTGAGATTGCCGAACGGAATTGTTTGTGTGAATCACGCGCTGGCGGATCTAGAGAACCCTAAACCTGTGATTCCGGGAACGGTTTTATCGATCAATGATCGTGAATTATGCGTTGCCACGATCGACGGTGCCGTTCGATTCAGTCAGTTCACGACGATCAACGGACAATCGCTGACTCCAACGGACTTAATCGATCACTATCAGCTTCAAATCGGTGAAGTGCTTCCCGAACTGAGTAATTTAGAGCGTCAAAATATCAGCGATCGCAACGCTGCAATTTGTCGGTATGAACGCCAATGGATCAAGCGGCTTGCTCAACTCACTCCGTTTGTTCACCCGTATTTATCTCAATCCAACGCTGCGGTTAATTCTAAGCTACAACGATTTAGAATTCCGCTTGCCGACAGCACCGATTGTACAGAATTGATTTTGGCGTTATTTGCGGCGTATTGTGCTCGATTAACGTCTGAAACTGAGTTTGATGTTGGTGTGCAAACGATCGATCAGCGCAGTGTTGCACCGGAAATTTTTGCTCAGTCAGTGCCGTTGCGCGTGCAAACCAACGTTGGCGAATCGATTCGAGAATTTTCTCAACGATTTGAGGCGCAATTAAGTCAAATCCGAAAATCGGGAAGTTACGCGATCGACGTTCTAGCTCGATATCCTCAGTTACGTCATTGCTCAGATCTTCCCGTTGCTTTTGTACGGTGCGAAAGTCCTAAGCAATTAAACTTCGAGAGCTTAAATGCAGCAATGGCGTTTGTTGCTTATAGCGACGGGAGCACGCCAGAAGTTGTGCACAGTGGCGCGATCAATGAAGTCTACAGTCAAGCGATCGTCGAGCAACTCCAAACGCTAATCGCCGCAGGCATTCGCAATCTTGATCAACCCATCTCAACCCTCCCGCTTTTATCGAATCGAGAACAAAAGCTGCGATCGCAGTGGAATCAAACCGATGCACCGTATCCCCAGAATTTTTGTATTCATGAATTGATCACGCAGCAAGCGCACAAAACACCCGATGCGATCGCGGTTTGCTGCGGTGACACTCAATTAAGCTATCAAGACCTCGATCGCCAAAGTAATCAAGTCGCGCATTGGCTCCAGAAACAGGGTGTAAAACCTGATACGCTTGTTGCGCTTTGTGTTCCACGCAGCGTTGAAACGATTGTGGGCTTGGTTGGCATTCTTAAAGCAGGCGGTGCTTATGTGGCGATCGATCCCACGTACCCGATCGATCGCATTCGCTATTTGATTCAAGATAGCGCTCCACAAGCGGTTGTAACGGTGCAATCTTTGCGAAATGGTTTGTTTGATTGCTGTGAAACAAGCTTGTGTTTAGATGACTCGATTTTGTTGAATTGCAGCACCGCACCGATTTGTGCTGAAGTTGCGCCTGAGCATCTTGCGTATGTGATTTACACATCTGGATCGACCGGAAAACCTAAAGGCGTTGCGGTTGAACACCGATCGATTGTGAATCACGCTTGGGCAATAGCAGAGCGGTATGAATTGGGTTCACACGATCGAGTGTTGCACTCGGCGTCGATCAGCTTTGATGTAGCAGCCGAGCAGCTTTATCCTGCCTTAATTCGAGGTGCAACCGTTGTGGTGCAGGCCGAGGATTTGTTAGCGTCGTTTGCCCGATTTTCACAGATCGTTGAGCAGCAAACCATCACCGTCTTAATTTTGCCGACGGCATTTTGGCACGAATGGACGATCGAGCTTGCTGCCGCTCGTCAAAGCGTTCCCGATCGACTCCGCATTGTGAGCGTGGGAACCGAGAAAGTTTCGAGCCAGCGACTTGCTCAGTGGGATGCAGTGACTCAAGGACAAATTGCTTTTTTTCAAGGATACGGGCCGACCGAAGCGACGATTACCTGCACGCTTTATCAGCACGATCGACGATCATTCAATTCGCTCGAAGCCGTTCCGATCGGGCGGGCGTTGCCAAACGTGCAGATTCACATTCTCGATTCTCACAGGCAGCCCGTTCCCGTTGGAATCGTTGGCGAAATCTACATTGCTGGCGTGGGACTAGCACGCGGATATCATCGTCAACCTGAGCGAACCCGCGAAAGTTTTATCAGACAGCCGGATTCGGCTAATCAGCGACTTTACAAAACTGGCGATTTTGCTCGATTTAATCCGGATGGGCAAATCGTGTATTGCGATCGCGGCGATCGTCAAATCAAGCTCAACGGCTTTCGCATCGAACTCGATGAAGTTGAAGCCGTTTTTAACAAAGCTTCCGGCGTCAAACGAGCCGTTGTCGATCTGCATCAGCCTGAAACCGGGGCGCGGTGTCTTGTGGCTTATGTCGTGCTCGATGTCGATTGCAGCGTTGATGCGCTCAAGCAAATTGTGCAGCGTCAGTTGCCTAGCTACATGATGCCGTCGATCGTCGTTTTAGACGCTATTCCGCTTACCGCAAACGGCAAACTTGATCGAACTGCCTTGCCTGCGCCTGCTGAATCGCGACTCCAAATTAATCCACGCAACGATTTAGAGCAGCAAATCGCTGATTTGTGGAAAGCGATTCTCGGCGTAGATTCGATCGGCGTCACCGATTTATTTTTCGAGCTAGGCGGTCATTCGTTAGCGGCAGTTCGCCTGCTGCAACAAATTGAGCAACGGTACGATCGTAAAATTTCGCTGATCACGTTTCTGCAAGCTCCCACGATCGAGCAGTTAGCCAGACATCTTGGCAACGCCGAAGCGGTTGATTCAACTCCAACTGGCGTTGTTCCGATTCAACCGAACGGCTCAAAGCCTCCGTTATTCGCGATTCATATTCTAGGAAAGGGATACAGCTATTACCGTCCGTTAACGAAATATTTGCCTGATCGAGCGGTTTATGGACTCGCCGTTCAGCTAAACGAAGCAGAGTTGACTGAAACGGGGCAACCGTCTCACGATATACGCGCGATCGCGGCTCGCTATGTTGAAAGCCTCAAAACCGTACAGCCTCAAGGCCCTTATCATTTAATCGGGATTTCATTTGGTGGAATGGTTGCGTTTGAAATGGCGCAGCAGCTTCAGGCACAAGGAGAATCTGTTGCGTTGCTGGCCCTAATGGACACCGCTTCGCCGATTGTTCAATCCGAGCCAGTCCCCTTATTCAAACAGCTTAATGCTTATCGAAAGCGGCTGCTTGAGTTAAAGCCCCGCGATGCGATCGGCAGAATCAGAGTTTCCATTCGTGAGAAGGCGCTGACTTATCCGAGCGTTGAAACGGCTTGTCGTTGGATGTATCGTGTCCTCGATCGTCCATTTCCAGATGAGCTGCAAACCACCGTTTATATGCTGCAAAGTCTACGATCGGCGCAGGCTTACACGCCGCAGCCGTATCCGGGTCAGATCATGCTGTTTTTTGCAAAAGATCAGCCTGTTAGTGTGACTAAAACAAGTGACCCACGACTCGGATGGGCGGAGCTTGCAGATGAATTACATATTTATGAAGTTCCCGGAGACCACTTAGGAATGCTACAAGAACCAAACGTTCAAGTTCTGGCGCAGCAGCTCAAGCGGCATTTGAATCACGATTCTTTACCCGAACCCGCACCGCTTAAGTTCTCAGTTTCAAGCAGGAACAGCTAAAGGCTCGAACGACTTCTGAAAATTGTTGATGGCGCTCCATCAGTACCATATGTCCTCCCGGAGCTAAGATCTGCAATTCGGCTTGCGGCACTTCTGCGCGGATACGATCGCTCGCAAACGGTCGAGTTGCAATATCACTCTTGCCTGCCACTACGAGCATCGGGACTGAAATCTTCGGTAGCGTTGCTGTTTCATCAAATCGAAACATCGCCAAAACGCCGCGTGCCAGAACGCCGGGTGATGCTTTGATGCCAATTAAACTCGAAAAATTAAGCTGCCCCCGCGTTTCTGTGCCAGTGAAACCGGAAATTTCGGTTGTCAGTAAGGTTGTTCCGTTGAAATAACTCAGCCAGCTTGTCAGCCAGAGCAACGGAGAAAAAACGATCGCTAAGTGAAGCAACGGTTCTAATACGGGCTTTTGCAGGGTCAGCAGTAGCTTACTTAAAACCGTTGTTTTGAGCGGATTTGTATAAGTTCCATCAACCAAAATCAAGCCCGCGACTCGTTGATTTAACCGCTCTGGAAACAATCGGCAAAAAGTGAGCAGCATCATTGCGCCCATGCTATGTCCGAGTAGAATTACAGGCTGATCGCCTGCTACATCAAGAATGGCATCTATATCGTGCGCATATTTCTCCAGCGAGTAGTCGCGATTTTGAGGCTTTTTAGATTTGCCTAAACCCGGAAGATCCCAAACAATGACGCGAAACTGATCGGTAAGCTGTTTTTTCGCGTAATACCATACAGTGCTATCTGGTCCCCAGCCGTGCGTCAAAATTAGCGTTGGGGCTGGTTTGTCTGATCGGGCACTAGATTCGTAGAATTCAACATTAATTTCGCTGCCATCGGGCCGAGTCAGCCGTTGAACTCGATCGCTGCGCATTGGTTTCGGTTCATCGCGTCCGGGGCGACGCAGCAGCAGAATAGGCAGTAAGCCTAAAAACGACCACAACAGCAGTCCTACGCCAAAATATAACCAGCGATTGCTGATTAATTCCCCTTCATACCACTCATAAACGATGTACACGCCACTCCCAAGCAGGGCAATTGTCACTAGACCGGAGAGCGATCGCAACAAAAAATCGAGGGGCATGAACATAATCGGGTTCAACCTGCCACGGCAAAGAATTAAGCTGAGACTAAAGGATAGTCGGATTAGAAGTAACCCTCGGAGGTTAGAGTAGAATCTCAGCTAATCGTTGTACTAGCGTTTTTTCAATTCTTAGACAGATGCAAAAGTTGTTGATTCTTGGAACACTTCTGTTAGGTGCTTGTTCTTTTCAACCTCTTCGATCAATGGATTCTTCTCATCCTGAAACGATTCACGCTGCCTCAACCTCGGCTCAACCTGAAACCGATTTCAATTTACGGGATTACCGATGGCAGCATCGGATGATGCTAATTTTTGCGCCTTCGGATCAGTCTTTGCCGTATCAAAATCAAATGCAGCAATGGACAGGTGTAACCGAAGCAATGCGTGAGCGAAATCTTAAACTCGTGGAAATTTTTACAACCGGACAAAGCCGTATCGAGCATCAACCCATTTCTCGTGAATCCGGCGATCGACTCCGAAAACAGTTCAGCATCGATCCGAATCAGTTCGCGATCGTTCTAGTCGGCAAGGACGGCAGCGAAAAGCAACGAGAAACGACACCTACCAATCCGGCTGTGTTTTTCCGCACGATCGACGCGATGCCGATGCGTCAACAAGAAATGCACTCAAACCGAGAATAAAGCTGTTTCTGATCTTTAAGTGAAGCGCTTTGTAAAGATACGTATTGCTTTATCAATTCTGCTTGACCATAAGGTTTTAATCTAGCAATCCGAGTTAATGTCTTGAGATAAGGCGATCAACAGAAATTCTCAGCGTTTCTCAAAATAATTAGAATCTTTACAGCGAAATTCCAACCCCGAACTAGGATTGGAATCTCGCAAAGTATTCACAGAAATTTATGATTAGAGCCTTTATATTTGCTGGCTCCATTTGAGCGTATATCTAGAATGCCAGTATTTCTTTAGGAATACCGCTTTTGTTAGGTTTTCTTTAGATTTACGGCTTATGCGGCGTTAGCGTTGCCCCTAATGCCTGTGATAGCCAAACTTCGAGCGCATGTACCGGATAGCGACGAGCAACTTCACGGGTCGGATCAACCATCGGCTGCACCAAAATCGTAAACATGCCCAAACGATTGCCCGCCAGCACATCGGTAAACAATCGATCGCCAACCATTCCGACTTGCTCTGGGCGTAAATTCATCGCTTCAACCGCCCGTCTAAGCTTGCGGCGCGACGGTTTTCCTGCGCCCACAATGTAGGGGGTTTTTAGCGCTTCAGCAATGCGCTTGATGCGGGGTTCGCTGATATTATTGCTTACAAGCCAAATATCGCTGACCTGCCGCACTTGCTCGACCCACGGCAGCAATTCAGCCGAAGCTTGAGCCGTGGTGATCGGCACAAGCGTTTCATCGACATCGAGCACTAAGCCGCGCAGTTGATGCTGCTTGATTAAATCCGGTGTCAGACCCAAAATCGAGCCTTCAAGAATCAGATCGGGTTGTAAAAGGTTGCCCCAAGACATAATTTGTCGCGATAAGCGAGTAAACAGCAAAACCGGGAAACAGAACAGATAATCCTTCTAGGGTAAATGCTGCCAACGGTAAAAGCAATCACAAAACCTTTTAGAAGCGCAGTTTTAACCGTTCGTTGAGAAAAGAATTCAGTACCCAAAGACTACGGACGCAAGCGATCAAAGCCTAGTTTTTAGCTTTTTGAGTTGGTTTGGCTTGTTCAGCGTCGATGCGATCGCGAATCTTATTTTGCGCGGCTTCGTGCCCACTCAGCGTCCGGCTAAACACGTGTGAACCATCGTAACGCGCTACAAAATACAGATAATCGGTTGCTTCGGGGTCAAGCGTGGCTTTGAGGCTGGCAACACCCGGAGCGGCGATCGGCGTTGGCGGCAGTCCGGGTGTGACATACGTGTTATACGGAGACGGCATCGCGACTTGGGCAAAGGTTAACGGCTTCTCTTTGGTTTGCTTGATGCCAAACGCATACTCAACCGTCGGATCAGATGCTAACGGCATGTTTTTCTTTAAGCGATTGTGAAACACACCCGAAATGCGTGCCCGCTCAGTTGGAATCACCGCTTCTTTTTCAACGATGCTTGCCAGCGTCACCCATTGCAGCAGCGAGAATGCGTCACGATTGCGCTGTTGGTTATAAATTGGCAGCGCGACTTGCTCGAATCGATCGAGCATTTGCCGCACAATCTGCTTGGGGGTCACCGAGGTTCCCGCAACGGTTTGATACGTGTCTGGGTAAAGAAAGCCTTCGAGATGCGGAATTCCATCGGGCAACCACGGGTAATCCGCCTTTGGAACTTGAGCGGCAGCATCCAAAAAGTCTTGCGCCTTAAAATAGCCTTGCTGCTCGAAATACGCGCCCATTTGTTTTAGCGACCAGCCTTCAGGAATCGTGAAGCTTTGCTGAGCCACCTGTCCTGACCAGATTTTGTCCGCGATCGTCGTCATTGATTCCCCGCTTGATAATTCATAATTCCCCGCTTGAAATCCGCCGCGTTTTTGCCACATCAGCCAGCGTGCCCACAGTTCCCACGCTCGCGCCGATCGAATCAATCCTGCCGCTTCGAGTTTTTGTCCGATTTGCTGTGCTGACGTTCCTGGTGGAATCTGAATCAAAACCTGTTTTCTCGGACTGGACGCGACTTGTGACGTTACCGGAGAACTCGCATCGCTCCACCACGCTTGCGCCCGCCACGCTGACAGCCCTAATGCTGCTCCGAGCAAAATCAGAAAACCTGTTATGCCTGCAATCCCTTTGGGAATTTTCATTAGCTACGTGAAAAATAAGCAACGATCCCGTTGACAGAACAAATATTAATGCTCAGAGCGCATTAGTCAACCTTTATTAAAAGAAATCATCGATCGTTGAATTAAAGCTTGTTTCAGCATTGCAAAAATTAAAGAGAAAACAAGCTTTTTTGCGCTGATTTTTAGATTAACTGCATCTTTACTTCGGTGTGAAAGCGACAGGTTTAAGCAAAATTTTCGATGCAGTTGTTAAAGGCATCGGGGTTCTTCAGGGCAGTTACTTTTATTATTCGTTGCCCCAACTCGGATTGCGTTTGATCACGATTTCGCGTTTGTCGATCATCGTCATCAAAGCAGGCAGATCTGGAGACGCTTTACTGGCTAAATTGAGTTCTGCTATCGCTTGAGTAAACGGTTTGCCTTCGGTCATACGGTACGCGATTTCTTCGACGTCTGCCCAAGTTAGATCGCTTTGCACAAACGCTTTCGCCATTACATTGAGTAAATCTTCCCAATCGTTGCCTTCGGCTTTGGTCATCATCGTGTGCGGGATATTCAGCGATCGATCAAAGCGGTAGTACCAGGTTTTCGGCTGACGCGGCAGTAAATTCTCAAATAACCGCTCGTGATCCGGGTTGCTAACGGCGCGATCGGCATCGGTGGAAATAATAAACATGGGCGGCGAGATTGCGGATTCGGATCGCTTCAACACTTCGTCCCCGATCTCTAAAAACACGCGCAAATTCTCAAACTCAAAGCCTTCGTAGCCGATCGTTTGATCTTTTGGTTTATCGCTGATCCATTCAAAATACGTGTTAAACGTTTTAACAAATAAATCCACTACTTTATTGCTGCTGGCCAGATACGCCGCAAACAGCAACGCTCGATCGACGCAATCCGGCTTTTCGAGGGCAAGCCATGCTGAAAGCGTCCCGCCTCCGGACAAGCCACCGACAACGACTTGATCGCCAAACTGCTGAGCCTGAGTCAGCCACTCTAGCGCAAACTGTTTGTAAGCGTTAGCATCAGTTGGCAAAGGCGGCGGCGTTTTAGAATTCCAGTCTCCCGCTTGTCCGTGTCCTGGAAGTCGCGGAATAATTACGTTGTAGCCTGCTTGGTAAAACACTCGCCCCATCGGTAAAAACTGGTACGGCGCGGCGGTAAAGCCATGAAAAAACAAGCAGACTTTTGAAGTTGGAACGGGATGCAAAAGGAACTGCGATCGACAGCCTTCGTTGCGCAAAGGAAGCTGATTTTCTAAAAGTTCGGTTTGATGTTTGATCGTAGCCGTCGCACTAGAATAAGCCGAAGAAAATGTTGACATAGGTTTAACCGGGGTTAATCGATGAATTCATGGTACGGCGTGCGCTAAAGGGCGCAATTTGCTTGCCTCAAATATTGCTTTGAGATTGTCCGCGCTTTAAGCATTCCCCCAGCTTAATCAACCCATGCAATCTACCAGGACAATCCGCGACTTGTTGCAAGATAAACGGTAAACGTTCCTAACCAGTGACTACTTGAATAATGATCGCTTGCTACAGTGGCTAACCCAGAGTGGCGATGCAGAGCAGCAGCAATCCCAAGCGAATCAGTTCGCGAATTGCTTTCTAGTAGGCTAGAAATTATCCCCTCAATCATCCAAGCTCGACTGAGATTCAACCCTTGAAAATGGGACTGTAAATAATCTTGGGGATTTGTAACTAGCATGGGTTGCCAGGATTCTATCTCTTCGCTTAGCAGTTGAGGAAGAAACCGAGTCAGCCAGTTAGCGAAATTCGCGGGTGCCAGAATTCGTCTCATTAAATCTGCCTCGGCAAGACCCGGAGAAACAAAATCATAAGCGAGTGGCTCAATGTGCAGTGGATAGTTCTGGTCATTCAAATAGAATTTTTGCGCCTTGCTTTGAACGAGGGCAGCAAAGGCTGTTTGTTTCGTAATGCTTGCCCAATCTAGCGCTAGAGCAAGCGGAAAGGCCGTGTTGAAGTGTGCTCCAGTGCGATCAGGCGTCTCGATTCTTTGTAGCCAGCGATGGAAATTAGCTGCGATCGAGGTTTCCAAAGGCTCTAGCACCGTAACCCATTCTTTGGCTTGAGGATCATTCCACTCGCGCAATTCCATCATGAGCTGCAACAACCAAGCAAAACCATAAGGACATTCAAAGAATGGATGGCGCTGCAAATAGGCAACTTCTCCCGCAAGCTTTTCTAGCGTAAAGCTTTGATTGAGGGCTTGTCTTGCCGCTTCTTGAAATGTCGCCCCAGGAAAATAACGACATAGCCGTACTAATAACCAATGACCGTGCACGGCTGAATGCCAATCCAGGCAGCCATAAAACGCGGGTGTCAGTTCGCGCGGGGGCTTGATATCTTCGTCGCTGTCAAACCAAAAGATATTGCTGTGTGGATATTCTTGACGAATGCAAGTCAACACCGATCGAACAAAGCTTTCTGTGAGCGCAATATCAAGGTTGCTGTCGTTCATGATTTCTCAGCGATCGTGTTGCAGCTTTCTTTTTAACGTTTTACAAAACGATCAAACAACGCTGGATAGAGACGCTCAGGTTCAGAACGCCTCTACAAACGCAGCTACATCATCGATCCCACAATCATCGATCCGGTTCCCGCATCGGTAAAGATTTCAAGTAAAAGCGAATGCGGAAGCCGACCATCGATAATGTGTGCCGCTTTGACGCCTTGAGCCAGCGATCGCACACAGCACGTTACTTTCGGAATCATGCCGCCGGAAACAATGCCGCGATCGATCAGCTTTCTGGCTTGCTGAATATCCAGGCGATGAATCAGCGTTGATGGATTTTTATAATCTTCGAGGATGCCTGCTGTGTCGGTGAGCAAAATTAATTTTTCAGCGCTGAGTGCGGCCGCAATTTCGCCCGCAACGGTATCCGCATTAATATTGTACGCTTGTCCAGTTTCATCAGCCGCCACGCTCGAAACCACCGGAATGTAGCCGTTTTCTACCATTGTTTCAAGAATTTGCGGATTCACTTTTGTCACTTCGCCCACAAATCCAATGCCTTCTTGATCCGCCCGCCTTGCTTCAAACAAATTGCCGTCTTTGCCGCACAGCCCAACTGCCGCACCGCCTGCTTGATTGATCAGCGACACGATTTCTTTATTCACCCGACCGACGAGCACCATTTCCACTACGTCCATTGTGGGCGCATCGGTCACGCGCAATCCGTTTTTGAACTGCGCCTCGATGCCAAGTTTATCCAGCCAAGAATTAATTTCCGGGCCGCCACCGTGAACCAAAATCGGGCGCAACCCCACGCACGCCATAAACACGACATCGCGGATGACTTTTTCTTTGAGGCTGCTGTCTTTCATCGCAGCACCGCCGTACTTCACCACGATCGTACGATTTGCAAACTGCTGAATATACGGCAGCGCTTCGCTGAGAATTCTGACTCGCGTTTCCGCGCTTTCAAAATATTCGGTTTCTTTGAGCATGGAACCAGAAATAAACGAGAACTGATTAACGATACCGTTATCTTCCCCGTTAATGTGTATCCGAGTTTCGTCTTTTAACAGGGAAATTTCACGCTAAAGCTGCTGCATAATGCCCGACAAATAGCGCGGCGGAATCGCAGAAAGGGCTTTAGTTTGTGCCTCAATACCGCCGCGATCATGCAGCGATCGCACGACTTGCGCTAGGGCCTGAATCGCGTTTGGCTGCACATCAGGATTAGACTGCCAGCCTTGTGCCGCCTGAACTTGCTGCTGCAACGCTAAATTCAGAAAGTCCGATCGCTCTTTTGGCTCTAATTCAGCGCGATCGTCAAGGGCAAGCGTGTAATACGCCAATCCAATATGGTACTGCGTTGCCGCAAGGTCAAAATTAAGCGGCGGCATATTTTGCGGGCTGACGGTTCTGAGAAAATCAGCAGTCGCGATCGCTTCTTCGTAGGCGTCGATCGCGCACATTAAATACGTGGGGCGCTCGTGCGCCACCGCTTGCTGCGCTAAATGCCAGTATGCGGTACCGAGATTATTCTGCGTGGCGGCATACGCAAGCGGAGCAGCTTCGGCGGTGCGATACGTCAAAGCAACGCGATACGCGCCGATCGCCAATCGTAGAAAATCCTGCGCCATGCCTAGTTGATCAACGGCTTGTTCACACTGCGACAAATTCCAATACGCAGTGCCCAAATTGTTTTGCAGCATCGCATAATACATCGGCTCGTGTTCGGGGTTGTAATAATTCAGCGCTTCGTTGTAAGCCGCAATCGCGTGCTGAAAATTAACCATCGGTGCGTGATGCTGCGCCAAATGCCAATATGCCGTGCCTAAATTATTTTGCGTGGCAGCGTAGCGCGATCGATCCGTGTCGTGCGATCGAGATTCGATCGAAGCTTGGTACGCTGCGATCGCCCGTTGTAAATTTCCGATCGGGTCTTGCTGCGCAGCTAAATCGCTGTACACCGATCCGAGGTTATTCTGAATCATCGCGTAAACATGCGCCTGACGAGTTGGGTCGCAGCGATCGCGGGCAAATTCAAACGCTCGCAGCGCTTTTTCCAGATTAATCAAAGCGTTTTCTCGCGGCGTGCGGGCCTTCATCCAATACAGATTGCCAATGTCGTTGAGCAAGTCTAGCGCTTCATCGGATCGCGCATCGATTTGCTTTAAAGTGTGTTCGTAGGCCCGGATAGCAATCGCAATCGGTTGAGCGGCGGGCTGCATCGGGTCGAGGCGATCGCGGTACCAATCGCCAAGTTGTCGATAATCGGCTGCAAGTTTAGCCGGATCGCGTTGAGCATCGCGATCGATTTGCTGCAAAATTTCAAACGGCTCAAAATTAGTTTGAGCTGGATTAATTGCGTCAAAAACGGCGACCGAATCTGGCAAATCAACGCTTTGTGTCACCGATGCCAAAACCCATTCCGTTAATTCGGCGTCGTGCGGTGGGGGAGGCGGTTCGCGGCGGGCGGCTTGACGAGTGCGAGAAACTGAGGTTCGTTGCGGCAACTGAGGGGCGGCTCGCTCTCGATCCGGTTCGGAAGCAGCAAGCTGCGCGATCGGATCGCCTTCAAACTCAAAAACGGCCGTGTGCCAACGCCAAAATTCAGGTGCAGATTGCTGAATTGCACGGCACCACGGGCGATTAACCCATAGCAAAAGATTAAATTCAAGCTGGGAAATTGAAGCAACCACGATCGACAACGATTCTAGAAACGATCGCTGAACGTGAACGGGTTGCCGCGTCAGACGCTCAATCTCCACAAGTTGAAAGCTGGGCGTTTGAGTAAACGTCGTGGATTCGAGCTGCTCGATGATCAATTGAGAAACGTCTGGATTGTTCAGATCAAGAGCAATGCTGACAAAGGACGATCGGCTTTGTGAAGCGCCAACGAATCGAGCCCGATCGGCGCTTTCAACGTCTAAATTGCAATCCGATTCAAGCTGACTGGCAAAGTGCTGGCGCAGTTGTGGATCATCACACACAGCAACAAAAATCTGTCGGCGTAGATCTAATCTCAACGCCAACTGCAAACGCCCATAAATCTGTTGATTCAGGCTAGAAATACACTCAGAGGGTATCTCAGTCACAGGAATGCTCGATGCAGCGTGACGATCGACAGAAGTTGACAGCATGGACACGCGCCCTTGTCAAGCGCTAAATAAACGAGATGCTACTCCTTTCATCGCAGCTTAAGGCGATTCAGGACAAAATGAAAGCGTTTAATTCAAGTCCTAAAATTTAGGACGCAAACTAAAATTCATGGATTGAAAAACCAGGTACTTACAGCGTAAGCGACCTGGCTTTTTTTGATCGAGACCGAGTGCAAATTTTTAGGACAAAAATTTTTAGGACAAACGGGCAAACTGGCTTACGATACTGCAACTGCAACAAAGATTAATCCTGCCACAAGCACCAGTCCACCGATTCCGACAACCAAAAAGTTGCGTTTTTGGGCTTGAGTTGGCGGATCGGCTTGATACACTTTTGGCTCGATCGCGTAGTTGTTCAACCGTCCACCTTCTTCTACCGTATAGCGCATAGATGTCTTCCTCATTGTTTCGTTAACTTTAACAAACCCTGGGTATTTACTCTCACTCTTAGGTAGGAAAACTTAATATTAGTGCAAATCAGCATCCCACACGCCGATATAAATTCGGTCTTGATCGTTGCGCTCGATCACGCCTTTCAGGTTGCCTTGCTGAAAGCTGTAGGAGTTGTCTTTGCGTTGATAAACTCGTTTGAGGGCGCTTATGATTTGCGGTGAAGCTTGACTGCTAAGCATTCCGTTTAGCGCGACGCGGATTGTTAGATCGTCGATCGACGGCGCAAACGAAGCTTCGGTTTGTCGAACGCGGGCGGTGGACTGATCGTAGAGATACGCAAGGGTAACGCGATCGGGCACAACATCATAAAGCGCGCTCCGCGTATTTTGCCAATATCCGGGTTTCGAGGAGGTTGGCGCTCCTAGTGCCGATTGAATCTCTTGCTCACGGGTGCCAACGGCAAAGCCTGGAATGCGCCCGGATTGAAGACGGGTCGGCTCGATCGGTCGGGCTTCAGGCGTGGTAGCGGGTAACGGTGTGCTCGTTTGAACGGGCTGCGGCGGTGCGGTTGCCCGACTAGAAGGCTGTGCACTCGATGATGCAAGCGGGGTCGGTGAAGCAGACGGCTCTATTGATGGAGTAGACGCATTCGGACGGGTGGCGACTGGTAAAGGGTTGGGTCGATGCCCAGTCATTAGGCTTATCACAAGCCCAGTCAGCATTAGCCCGAATAAGGATGCTAATAAAAAGAAGGTGCGGCGTCTCGAAGCGGGCGATTCCGGCGGGCTTGGCGATCGCTTTACTGAAACTTGAGGCGACGATTGAACCGCGACGGTCATAGCCTGAATCGGAGCAGTTGGAGGCGTCGGAGTTGGAGTCATGTTTCTTTTAAACTTAGAAGCAGCGATCGACGCTGGCTGACTCGGTTTGAACCCCATTTTTACCGTTGGCGTTGGAGCTTGCGTAAACTCAGCTAAAAGATTGAGCCAAAGATCGATCGACGCTGGTCGATCGACTGCCCGAATCGCCATTCCTCGTAAAATCGCTTGATTCGTGGCTCGACTAAGCGACGGTTGCAGATCGATCGGTTCAGGCATCGGTTGATGCTCACGCAAAATTGAAGCGGTCGGAACGCTTGCTGTTACTAAGGCGTAAAGCGTTGCCGCTAATCCATAAACATCGGTTGCCGGACTGCGTTTTTCGTGCGGTAAATACTGCTCGATCGGGGCATATCCCGATGACAATAAGCTTGTGTGGGTTTGCGTTGAGTTGGGCGTAAATTCGCGAGCAATGCCAAAGTCAATTAAAACGACTTCTTGAGTCCTATCGCGGAGAATAATATTTTGGGGTTTGATGTCGCGGTGCAGCAATCCGTTGCGATGTACGACTTGCAGCGCGGCTCCGATTTGCCGAATAAAATGAATTGCCGTTGCTTCAGGAATCGGATGATCGGGAAACACAATTTCATCAAGCGTCATTCCCGGAACGTAATCCATCACCATGTAAGCAAGTGGGTCTTCGACGAAAAAATCGCTAACGCGCACAATATTTGGATGCACACACATCGCTAGGCGTCGCGCTTCGTCTTGAAATTTGCGCTGATAATCGGCAAAGTTGCGATCGTGGCGCAGCTTTTCGTTCAGCGTTTTGATCACCACGATTTGATCAAGAAAGTGATGCTTAGCTTTGAACGTAATGCCAAAGCCGCCTCGCCCGATTTCTTCGAGGAGGGTGTATTTGCCGTTAGAAAGCGTTTGACCGAGCAAAGGATTCATTCCGAAGACGATTCCGAAGAAAGCTTGCGTTGCAATCGACTGTGTGATCTATTCAATCGTAATTCGGGGAATCGCGCACTCAATCTGTGTGACGGTTTCCCCTGCTTCTAAAGGCAGTTTTATCAACGTAAATTGACCGTTCATCGATTCAATTAGCGTTTGATTCAGCAGCAGGCTAAAGCCAAGAGACGGTTCTTGATCAGCTTTTTGCAGCGACGGTTCGGTTTTGAGCAGATCAATTGCCTCGCGCCAAACCTCGATCGGTCGATCGTCTTCAAGCTGAATTCGAGCAAATTCCGAATCGGCTTGAACCGTAAGCGAGAGTTTACCGTCTTGCATCGTTTCAATGGCGCTGCTAATCAAACTCACTAAAACTTGCTCAAGCGATCGACGATCTGCTAACACCCAAACATCTGGATCTGGATAAACCACATCAAACTTAAGATTGCGATTTGCCGCCAGCAAATACGTCAAGCTGAACACGTTTTCAAAAATGCTTTCTACCGATAGCGGTTCTCGTTTGATTACGCCGTTGCTGTACTGAGCTTTGGCAACGTGAATCACTTCGTCAAGCAGTTTAACGAGTTTTAAGGCGGACTCATTCGCTTGGGCGATGAATTCGAGTTCTTCTTCCGGCGATTCGCACAAATCCGACAAAATCAATTGATGAACGCCAATAATTCCGTTGAGCGGCGATCGCAACTCGTGCGAAGTTCTGGCTAAAAAACCCGCCTTAAACTGACTCAATTCAAGCAGCGATCGCGCTTTTAATTCGGCTTGTTTGAGGTGTTCGGGGCAATTAATATCGATCGAGCTTGAGCGAGTTTGTCTGCCTAAAACAAAACCAAACCCGACTGCCACTACTAATAAAAAGAGATCGATTAAGGTCATCGCTCATTCAATTCACAACAGGGCGATTTTAACCTACTCGCTTGACCAAACCTTGCTTAACAAAGGTGCCATCCACAAAAAGTTAGTGTCAGTTGATCGAAAACTCATTCATAAGCAAGACTAGTAGATTGAAACTATAGGTATAAGGCAGGCACCGAAGCTAAGCCTATTATGAAAACATAAGTTAAGTTGATTTGGAATTAAAGCAATGCAAACACGTAATAGCACCGATTTACCTCCTGTCGCTACCGAGTACAACGGCAAAGACCGCAACGCTTTCTCGTTTGGTTGGAATCCGCAAGCTGAACTGTGGAACGGTCGCTTTGCAATGATCGGCTTCTTGGCATATCTGATTTGGGACTTGGCAGGATACAGCGTTGTCCGCGATGTGCTTCATTTAATTAGCTATCGTTAGTCACTTAGAAGTTACAGGTAAAGTAGCCCAGTGTCACTAGATACTGGGCTATTTGCACGAGTGCGTCTACCATCAGCTAGAAAGCATAATTAGGCGCAAAGCGCCAAACTGCGAAGCAGAGATATTTGCGAGATTGTGAAATTTCTTACCGAGGGGGAAGTTGCATTATTTCCTTCAAGCTACCGTAATATGTTGTAACTAACAAGACAGGCAATGCTGAACCCTCAAAGCCTATTGCGTGCCCGATCTGCTGAGGCAAATATCTTCATAAAATCGACCGATCAACTTGTCGAGAAACACATTGATATTGGAGCTTGTACGGTTTCATATTTACAAAGCGGAGAGTTGTCAGAAGCAACGCCAGTCGTATTTTTGCACGGTTGGGGAATTTCTGCCCAGCCGTATCGAGAATTTTTAAATTTACTAGCGCAATATCATCCAGTAATTGCACCAGATTTACCGAGTTTTGCTGGATCAAGCTATCTGGGATTTTTAGAAAGTTACGGACGCTACGCGGAGATTTTGACCACGTTTCTTGATCGGCTCAATCTCGATCGTGTACATTTAGTCGGTCATTCGTTTGGCGGTGGTATTGCAATCGCGATCGCCGCCGTGCAGCACAAACGAGTTCAAAGCTTAACATTGATTGATACAACCGGAGTTCCGATCGGCTCGATTGTGGAGGTTGCGCTGCGTCGTGCGATCGAGATGCCGTTGCAGATTAATCTGCCCAAGTTTTATCTCCAATTTGTTGAGATTCCGCGCGTGTTTTCGCTGAATTTATTGTTCAATGCGCAAAACGTAATTCAGTCGCTGTGGTTGTCGATCGGAACTGATTTGCGACCGCTTCTGTCGCTGATTCAAGCTCCATGCTTGTTGCTGTGGTCAAAACTAGACCTCACCACGCCGCTATCGATCGCTCAAGAGCTACAGCACAAGATTCCAAATGCTCAGCTTGTCGTGGTCGAAGAAGGATTTCACGAATGGGCATTACTATACCCAGAGAAATTAACAACACAGCTAATCAATTTTCTAAACCACATCAAGATGATCGACGCAGGCGCAAAATGATTCACATAATTGTTACATTTTGGATGATATAAAAGAAACTCAGCAACTAGAATAGAAGTGAACTATGAAATCAACAGTTTTACGACGCAAATGGTGAATAGAAAATCTAATGCGGCAGTCAAAGTAAAAACAACAATGCTCGATCAAGCCGCATCGCTTTTAGACGAGCTACCTGAAAAACCGGAGGCGACCGTTTCTCTACGGCAAGCGATCGAGCTTTTGCAGCATGATCTGCGATCGTCGCTCGATAAAGGCTACGGCTACGAAGAGTTGGCTTCGGTTCTCGCTGAAGAAGGCATCGAGATCAGTCCGTCAACGCTGAAGCGCTATCTCGCCCTCAGCCAGAAAGATGACGGTCAGCCTCGCAGAACCCGCCGCCGTCGTCGCACGGCTTTATCGGTTGAAGCTACTCAAAATGGCGATGCGAGCAAAGACGACGAATAGGGTTAATTTTTTAGATTCTTTAAAAGAGTGACACAGCCAACGGTATTTTTAACTCTGGCTGTGTCCTCATAGCTTTAATTGATGTCTGTTTGATAGAGATAATGGCTGCAATTCCGCAAAGCCCCTTAAATTTTTAATTTAAGGGGCTTTGCGTTGTCAATATTCTTCCCAACTAAAGTCTCTTAGAATCGGGCATTAAAAAAGCGCAACGCAGCGAGAACATAGCCGGATTCGCGTTAACGGGCACTCACTAACGAGTCAGGCGGAACTGCCCGATCGAATTTTTGAAGTCCCAGCGTACAGCATTCCCTGGATAGTCGTATAGCGCACTCAGCACAACAATACGATTGCGATCGCGGTTCGGCAACACAATGCTATCGCCGCAGATGTTAGTTGAGCACCAAGAGTAATTCACCGCAGGCTGCCCTGCAAAGCTGTAGCTCCGGTAATCCCCTTCACGCTGATTAAAAAATGATTTCTCGGTATTTCGCTGCGCCCACTGTAATGCAGACAAGCGCTGTGAATTATTAAACTCCGTAACAGTGATTCTGTCGGCTGCGGTAATCTGCGGCTGGTTTCCAGTGACAAATCCATTATCGCCACTGCCCGAAGCAGGTTGATCGCTGCCGATCGCAGGCGGTGCATTACGATTGCGCAGAACTAAAACGCCTTGATTTTCCTGAGATTTATCAACTTGGTAATTACTTGGAACCTCAACGCGTAAACCGAGTCGATCGCTTTGATAAAACTGTCCAACGTTTGCCATTGCTTGAGTACTGCTACGACTAGTTGAGGCAGACGGAGCAGCGATTCCCCTAGAAGCTTGCGAAACAATCGTCACACTTGGAATGAGTAGACTAAGTAATCCGGTGTATAGAAACAGTTGTCGAAAGCGCAAAGCGGTAACTTTCATATAGAAACTCCAGTGTTTTTTGATGTCAAGATAACAAATCTAATCCTAAAAAAACAAGCTCTAATGCTTCACCTCAATACTAGAACATTCCTTTCTAAAGTTAAATTCTGCCGCGAAACATTTTAGAATTTATTCACTATTTTCTTTCGATCGACGCACTCAGTGAAAGCGTGTTTCTGTCCTTAGATTCAATTACTTCCGCTTCGACAAACTGTCGTTTTTCTACCTCTTCCAAACGGCAGAACTAAGAAACTATTCTTTAAGTTCTTCTTTAAATCATGACATTTCTTATCAAACAGTCATAAGCATATAAAGCACGAGTTATCTCTACAGAAACTGGTTTAAAGAGCCGTTGCGTGAGCTGTGGCAGAAATAGCGTTACTGCTTTTCTAGGCACCTGATTAAAGTGAGGCAATGCAGTTCAGCGATCGCACCTCGATTGCATCCGACAAATAGCAAGCACCGCCAAACTTATTTAATATTGGGCGCAGAACTTCTACGGCGGGTTTGAGCTGCTCAGGCGAACAAAACGCGATCACGTAGGCCATATCAATCAGCGTTGCATCGCTTTCGCTACGATTGGTTTGCTGTTCACCAAACGGATCATTTCCGCTCGTCTCAACATTGCGAAACACGGTGTAATGCGTGACGTTTGCTTGCTTTAACCCTTTAAGAATTTTAGAAAGCTCGATCGAGTCAGCTACAATCTCAATGCGTTTTACTGCGTGCATCGTTTTATCCTTGCCATAACAGGGTAATACCGTACTGATATAACGGAATGCCGATCAGAATGTTAAATGGAAATGTTACCGCTAATGCAGTAGAAATATAAAAGCTAGGATTTGCTTCGGGAACTGTTAATCGCATTGCTGCCGGAACTGCAATATAAGACGCACTAGCACACAATACGGCGAACAGCAAAGCATTTCCGGGTGGAAGCGCGATCGCTTTGGCTAAAAATAGCCCGATCGTCGCATTTAGCATTGGAATCAGAATCGCAAACGAAATCAAGAATGCGCCTGTTTTTTGCAGCTCTTTGATGCGTTTTGCCGCAACCAATCCCATATCCAGCAAAAAGAACGTTAATACCCCGTAAAACATATCTTGTACAAACGGTTTGAGCGTTTGCCAGCCGTGCTCTGCGGTCACGAAGCCAATCACAACGCTTCCAACTAGCAAAAACACCGAACCATTCAGAAACGCTTCTCGCAGCACTTCTGACCACTGAGCCGCTTCTTCCGATCGCTCCGTAAACAGCTTTACCAAAATCAATCCCACAATAATCGCAGGCGTTTCCATTAGCGCTAAAGCCGCGACCATATAACCGTCGTAATCGATGTGTAATTCGTCAAGAAACGCTCCCGCCGTAATAAACGTGACTGCACTGATTGATCCATACGTTGCCGCGATTGCGGCCGCATTGTACGAATCAAGCTTGATGCGCAAAATGAAAAACGTGTAGACCGGCACGACCGACGCCATCACGATCGCGGCAAATAATGTCAACACGACTGTTTGGCTCACTCCGCTTCGTGCAAGCTCCACACCGCCTTTAAATCCGATCGCCAACAGCAAATACAGCGAAAATAATTTTGGAATCGGTGCAGGCAGATCTAAATCTGATTTCGCAAACACCGCCAGCATCCCCAGAAAAAAGAACAAAACTGGCGGATTGAGAAAATTTGAGACAACCAGGCTAAGATCCATGTGCAGCAAAAATCTATTTCTTCATTTAAGCGAGATTAAAAACGAGACGCAAGCCAAAACCCCGCTTCACCACGGCAAACGGCTACCATCCCACGAGAAAAATTCACCGCTATCTGTTTCTTTAAGCTGGTCGATCACGTTCAGCAATTGATGCACAGTCCGATCAACGGAAAATAATTTTTCGGGTGGAACGGTGCGCTGGAAGGGACGCGATAACTCAGTATCCGTTGTACCTGGATGCAACATTACCACGATCGCCCCTGGACAGGTTCGCTTGTATTCGATCGCAGTTGTACGCAGAAACATGTTCAGCGCGGCTTTCGAGGCGCGATATCCATACCAACCCCCGACTTGATTATCACCAATGCTGCCAATCTTGGCAGAAATCGTGGCAAAAACAGCGCGAGTGCGATGCTTCAACAATGGCTGAATGTGTTTTGCCAGCATCACTGCACCAATGCTATTAACCTGAAAATACCGCAGTAATACTTCGGCATTCAAGTGCCGCAAACTTTTCTCAGGCTGCAATGCGCCATCGTGTAGCAGTCCGACACAGTTAATTACAACCTGAAGCAATGCAGCCTCAGCTTGAATCGCTTTCGCAACTTCAGCAATCTGCACTTCTTCAACAATGTCCATTTGAAAGCAGCGTAGATGCGAATTATCGATTTTTAATAACTTTGATTCTGGGTTACGGTGTGTGGCATAAACGCGATCGAACTGCTTAGATTGCAGCAGTTGCCGCACAAACTCTAATCCAATGCCTTGACCCGCTCCTACAACAAGCGCTGCATTGCGAGGTTCACCATCCCGAAACCCATCAATCATTTTTTTATGTCTACAAAGCGATTTGAGTATAGCACTCCTGTTCTAGATCGCGAGGGAAAACAGCTTATCGGGTGCCATATAAGCCTGACATTGTTTTATAGAACGGCGTCATGGTATCTGTGGTTTGTGCTTGAGAACCGAAATGTGGCAACGGCAACACCGCAGCCACTAATCCAGTAATTGAAAATAGCATTAGCAATCTGAGCAGCATTTGCCGATCAAAACGGTTTCTATGCATCCTTAATCGCTTCCTTTGATTCCCATAGTGTCTTAAGTCAATCTTTCAACTCCGACAATATTAAACAGAGTTGACCTAAATTTAGGAGTTTAGAGTGATGCTAAACTCTGTCACTAGGCAAAGGTTAGCATCAATTCACCGATCGCAAGATTGAAAATTCCTATACAAATTGTTAGATCGATTACGCTGTTAATCCAACTCTTCGCAATGCAGGAGTTGTACTAAGATTATTGCTTACCGTTGGTTGGTCAATTAACCAAAAGACTAGTTTAGTTTAAAGCGCAAGAAAGCCCTCCCCGGTGGGAGGGCTTTCACAAGCAGTCAGATCACAACCCCTAG
>CAXUFL010000054.1:0-31209 GCA_964250455.1 uncultured bacterium | reverse complement strand
GGCTAATGATTAGACCCAAGACAGCCTGCTGACCCTGATAGGTCGGCAGGCTGTTTTGGTTTTACATCAGTTGTTTCTTTAGCGACTGTACGCAGTAATTGCTGCACAGGCAAATCGTCTTTCACTTATGTTTTACATAACAGATGAAGAACTTTGTACTTTAGAAGCTGCTGATTCTGTAGATCCGAGCTGTGTACAAAGGGTCAGAATTGGCGATCGTAAGCTTTACGCTAAATCTCGATAAGTCGATACAATCGATCGAGCGGCTAGAGCTACTCAAACTATGTCTGATGCTTCTCTAAACTCGATTTCTCGTAAAGGTAATACAACCGAACAAACTTTCACGGTGGGCGATTACACGATTCAGTACACCGCTTCGGCAGAATGGCAGACGTTGTTTGAGCAAGAGAAGCCTGTTGCAGAAATGTTTCACGTGGCTTATCTAGCAGAAACAGAGCGGGGATTAAACCGACCGCTTACATTTATTTTTAACGGCGGGCCGGGAGCAGCTTCAGCGTATCTGCATTTGGGTGCGTTGGGCCCAAAGCGGATTCAGTTTGGGGATCAAGGCACATTGCCAAAACCGCCTGTCAAAATCGTAGATAACCTTGAGAGTTGGTTGAGCTTTACGGATTTGGTGTTTATTGATCCGATTGGAACTGGCTTTAGCCGTGTGTTGCCTCAACCAGAATCGGAAGGGAAGAGCGATGAGAAAGCGATCGATAAACCCGAAGGAGTTAAATTTTGGGAGGTCGATCGAGACTTAAACGCTCTAGGTGAATTTATTCAGCGATTCTTGTCGCGGCGCAAGCGGTGGTTATCGCCAATTTTTATTGCGGGTGAAAGCTACGGTGGATTTCGGGTTGCGAGGCTGGCACGAAAACTACAACAGGAATTTGGGGTTGGGCTTTCGGGTGCAATTTTGATTTCTCCCGCATTAGAGTTTAGCTTGCTCGGCGGGGATGACTACACGCTGACCACTTGGGCGACGTTGTTTCCATCGCTGGCGGCGGCAGCAGTGCAGCACGATCGATCCAAGTGGAGCGGAGAACCTGGCGATTGGTCAGTGCATCTTTTAGCCGCAGAAACGTTTGCTCGCAAGACATTTCTGCCATTTTTGGCGATGGGTGGCATGGTGAGCCGTGAGGAGCGTCAAGCGGTTTATGAGCAGATTGCTCAATTCGTGGGATTGCCTGTATCAATCGTGGAGCGTCAGGCAGGACGAATTGACCTTGAAGTGTTTTCGAGAGAGCTGCTGCGCGATCGTGCTCGGATTGTGGGATTGTATGACGCCTCGATCGTGGCGATCGATCCGTTTCCAGATCGCGTGACTTATCAAGGCATTGATCCCACGTTGGATGGACTCGATCGATTATTTACGGCAGCCATTAACAGCCATTTGAGAGATACTTTAGGTGTTGAAACGGATTTAACGTATCATCTGCTTAATTTAGAAACGTTCAAAGCTTGGAAGTTTAATCTTAAAGGCGACTTTAAACAAGGCTTTATTGGTGCCGTTGATGATTTGCGGGTTGGAATGACGCTGAATCCGAATATGCAGGTTTACATCACTCACGGATTTTTTGATTTGGTTACGCCTTATTTTGCATCAAACTATCTAGCGGATTCGATGCGGCTTGACCCTGAGATTCGATCAAACTTAATGCTGCGACATTACCCAGGCGGGCATATGTTCTACACTTGGGCGGCATCGCGTTGCGATTGGTTTGATGAAATGAAATCGTTTTATCAAAGGGCGATCGCTTGACGCAATGCGAAATTCTCACACTTGTGGCAAGGTTATTTATCACTCAACTCGATAAACTGGCGGTATTCGTGCAGCTTAGGAACCGAAATTTGCTATGGGTACAAGATTTATGCAATAGCACAGAAGCCAGCCTAACTTGCACTTGTACCCGTAAACAAAGTATTCTCCCTTAGATTAGCTTGACGCTCCTTAACAAGCAGTTTAATAATTCCCATAATTCTTCTGCCAGCCCGAAGTTAAAAAAATCAGCAGGATACTCAGCATAAAGATTCTGTATTTTGGATTTGTAAAGAACTTTGTTCGGTAAAACTTTGATGAACGTTAACCCTATTTTAAGTAGTTTCCCGGTGCCTTAGTGATATGTTGAAAGCAAGCAATTCGTAGGTTTACATAGCAAGTATTACCTGTAATGGAAAGTCATGAGAATAAGTGTTATTATCCCCTGCCTAAACGCTGCTAGTACTATTGGCCAACAGCTTGATGCATTGGTCGGGCAGTCAACCAAACCCTGGGAAGTAATTGTTGCTGATAATGGCTCAACTGACCAGACCCGTGAAATCGTCAGTCGATATGCCAATCAATTTTCTAAACTTCGGATTGTTGATGCTTCTCTTCGCAAAGGTGCTGCTCACGCCCGCAACATGGGTGCTAGTGCAGCAACGGGTGACTACCTTGCATTCTGTGATGCAGATGATGTAATTTCAGAAAACTGGCTTTCAGCGTTGCAAACGGCTTTTACCGAGCATCACAACTTTTTAGCAAGTCGCTTTGATTACACGTTGCTGAATGATTGCCCCGGTAATGATAATCAAGATACTGGGCTACAAAACTTTCGCATTCCTTTTCTCCCCTTTGCTGGCGGGTGCGGTTTAGCGATTCGCCGATCGCTTCATCAAGCAGTTTCAGGTTTTGATGAAAGCCTTTTGCATCTTGAAGATGTTGATTATTGTTTGAGAATTCAATTACTTGGAGAGCCTTTAGTTTTTGTTTCTGACGCACTTATTCACATTCGCTACTCGACGAATCCGAACCAAACTTTTATTTCAGCTCGGAAGGCGACTTTTACGCACGCTTACAACTGGGGATACGGACTGGCAAAAGTTTACAGCCGATATAAAGTGAAAGGAATGCAAATTCCCGGCGTGGCTCCTCGATTGGTTCTTCTTCCTTTGTGGGTCTTACGCTCGATTCTTTCTGGATTTGGTTTTAAGAGTTTTGAGCGGATTGGCTGGCATATGGGCGTGCTGCACGGCTTTTTAAAGATGTCGGGAACGAAATCACAGTTCGTTCCCAATAAAAATCAGTCGCTGAGTGCGTTTCTTGAAAATTGACTTAAACCGTTTGTTGATGTTTACCCGGATTAGAAATGAAAATTCTCACGATTGTTCAGAAAGTGCTGAACTACGGCGGCCGCGTGGCTTTCCGACGAAAGCTGTATCGAGAGAGCCAATCAATCGCACCGAGCCAGAAGCCAGCCGTTGTTTTTGCGCCACATCAAGACGATGAAACGCTTGGCTGTGGTGGTGTAATTGCCCTCAAGCGCAAGCAAGGCGTTTCGGTTAAAGTTGTGTTTTTAACCGATGGTCGAGAATGCTATGTTGGCGCACCGGCCCCGTTACCGATTTCGATCGAAGAGTGCATTCAAATTCGTCAAGAAGAAGCGCTAAATGCTCTGAAAACGTTGGGTGTTGCTGCTTCAGACGTGATTTTTCTAAACCATCATGATTCTACGCTTGGATCTTTTGAAGGTGAACAGCGACAAGCGATCGTCGAGGAACTGCGAGAGTTGTTGATGGAGTTGCATCCGCAGGAAGTTTATGTTCCTTACTTCAACGACATGCACAGCGATCATATTGAAACGCATCGTTTGGTAAAAGCTGCGGTGCAATCGATTGATCAGTCGATCGAGCTATGGCAGTATTTAGTTTGGTCGCTGTGGGAGTACAGCCATTTGAATGAGGTTGTTGAAGGCAAGTTTGCTAACTTGTATAGCGTCGCGATCGACTCGGTTCGAGAGCAGAAGAATGAAGCGCTGCGAGCCTATCGCTCTCAGTATGTGCCGATCGTCGAAAATTTTAGTGTTTTGCCGAAAACGCTGTTTCGGTTTTTTGATACTCCGTATGAGCTGTTTGTCAAAATTCCGTCAGATGCTTAGCTCAAATAGAATCGGTGAAAACCGATTTGAGATTCTTAGGTAAAAGTTTATTGCTGCACCGGAACTTGGAGGTGGTAGCTAACTTGGGCAAGGGCTTTCGCTTCTTGATTGTTAAGCGCTGAGATCTGACTGAATCCATAGTTTTTTAAGCTCTAAAATCAATCCTGCTTCTAGAAGTCTTGAGGGCTAAGATTTTTTGTAGTCGTGTTGCCGCCCGAATTGCATCGGTATAGTCCTAAATCCCAACTTGTTCTGTTTTGATCGAAGTTAAATTGAAGGGGTAATGTCGTTTCTGAGTCGAGCACTTCGCTGTAGCGAGTTTTAGCGCCAAACAACTGCTTTTCGCCGTACCATTGCGCTCCTGCGGCATAGCGCAGCTTGTAGATTCCATAAGGAAGATTAAGGGTAATTTTCTCACCTGCTCGGATGAATGCAGTTACAACGGTTTGATTTCCAATCGACAACTTTGAGGAAGTAGTTTAAATCATTTTTCCATCAAAGCATTCGTAGGACAATCATCTTTTAGCTTTGACTGATCGGCTGCGATCGGGGAACTTAGAAAAAGCCGCAGTTGTCCTGAAGAATCGCCTTGAGCCGGGGTAATTGTGCCACTGGGGGGAAGTGCGATCGCCGACGGCTCAGGCGTGGATGCGGTGGATCGAGTTGGAGCAGGGACAGGGAGTGGGTCACGAGTCCAGTAAAGTAGCCCAACAACGATCGTAATTAGGAGGATCAGCGCGGCTCTTTTTGATCGCTGAACTTTTTGGTGTTGTCGGAATTGCTCAACTTCCTTGTAAATTTCATGCTCTAAGTTTCGAGGCATCGTCAATTTTCCTCATTCGCACATTGAAAAGATTTCTTTCTGGGCGAGTGGAGCTTATGCAGTGATGAGCTTTTATTGCAGTCAGATTAACGTCAGTTAAGCGGTTTTTCGCTGCGTTGTCTTAGACAAACACTCGTTTGTGTGAGTTCGAGGGGAATCTGAATATCGCGAAACAATACACTGAAAGCAATTCAAGATTGGAGCCTTTATTTATGATCGATCGTTGGACATTGACCGGAAAAAAAGCGCTGATCACAGGAGCTACAAAGGGAATCGGAAAAGCGATCGCTCAAGAGTTTCTAACGCTGGGTGCGGAAGTGACGATCGTGGCCCGCAATGAAACAACGCTAGTGCAAGTGCTGGAATCGTGGCAGAAGCAAGGCTGGAACGCACACGGCATCGCGGCAGATGTTGCTACGGCTCAGGGTCGGCAAGCGGTTTTGCAGCAAACCAAACTGGCGATGAATGGATTAGATATTTTGGTGAACAATGTCGGCACCAATATTCGCAAGTCGGCGATCGAGTACACCGCAGCAGAGTATACCCAGATTTTTCAAACGAATCTCGATTCGGTGTTTGAGCTTTGTCAACTCACATATCCATTGCTCAAAGCGACTGCTGGCAGCATTGTTAATATCGGCTCGGTGGCTGGATTGACTGCAATTCGCACGGGTGCGCCGTATGGCATGACCAAAGCGGCACTAGTGCAACTGACGCGATCGCTTGCTGTTGAATGGGGGCGCGATCGCATTCGCGTTAACACGGTTGCGCCCTGGTTTGTTCAAACCCCCTTAACCGAGTCGCTGTTAGCCAATCCAGACTTTCTAGCTGAGGTTGAAGCCGCTACCCCACTACGGCGCGTCGGCACGCCTGAAGAAATTGCTGGAGTTGTTGCGTTTTTATGTATGCCTGCTGCGGCTTATCTCACCGGACAGTGTATTAGTGTAGATGGTGGCTTTACAGCATTTGGGTTTTAGTGTTGTTTGCCGCGATCGACTTTAGACTTATGGTGAACGAACAGATAGCCAAAATCCGATGAAACTCAGTTTTTGCATGATTGTGCGAGATGAAGCCCAAAGGCTGGCTCGATGTTTACTCAGTGTGCGATCGATTGTGGATGAACTCATTGTGCTAGATACTGGATCGACCGATGACACGATCGAGATTGCCAACGCTTTTGGTGCTCAGGTTCACACGTTTCAATGGTGCAATGATTTTTCTGCGGCGCGAAATGAATCGCTGAAATATGCGCAGGGCGATTGGGTTTTAGTGCTCGACGCCGATGAAGTGTTAGTGCCTGACATTATTCCTGATTTGCAAAGCGCGATCGAGTGCGAACAGCATTTAGTAGTTAATTTGGTGCGTCAAGAAGTTGGGGCTGCCCAATCGCCTTATTCACTGGTGTCGCGCTTGTTTCGTCGTCATCCTGACATTTGGTTTACGCGACCGTATCACGCGATGATCGATGATTCGGTGACTGCTTTGCTGGAGCGTGAATCTCATTGGCAAGTTAAGTATCTTGCAGAAATCGCAATTTTGCACGAAGGATATCAAGCCGATATTATTGCCGGACGCGATAAGTTGAACAAAGCGTGCAATATGATGGAGAAGTATTTAGCAACGCATCCAAACGATCCTTATGTATGCAGCAAGCTTGGTGCGCTGTATGTTCAAATGGGCGATTCTGAAAAAGGTTTAGAATTGCTAGAACATGGATTAAAGTTTGTTCAAAATGATGTTTCAACCCAGTACGAACTTCATTATCACTTAGGCAGCGTTTATGCTGAGTTGAATGTATTAGACAAAGCTAGACAACATTATCGAAAAGCAATTCGACAATCGATTCTCCCAAAACTAAAACTTGGAGCGATTAATAACTTCGGAAGTTTGCTAAAAGATCAAGGCGATTTTGAAACGGCCCGATCGCTGTTTCAACTCTCGATCCAAGTTGATCCAACATTTGCGATCGGCTACTACAACTTAGGCGCAACGCTCAAAGCGATGAATCAATTTGAGGACGCGATCGAACAGTATCTAAACGCGATCGACCTTGATCCGAATTACGCCGAAGCGTATCAAAACCTGGGCGTTGTGCTGCTTAAAATTGGTCAAGTGAGCGAAAGTATTGCTGCCTTTCAACACGCGATCGCTTTGCACGAACAGAATCATTCACCTGAAGCCGATCGACTCCGGCAAGGTTTGCGCGATATGGGCTTATGGAATCCGTAATGTATTGGTATAACGGACAAACGATCGACAAAACCACAATCGAGCTACCGATTTCTGATCCAGGTTTAATTTATGGTGCGACCGTTTTTACAACGCTGCGAGTTTACGAATCGCTTGATCACCGTTTAACGAATTGGCGCGGACACTGCCAGCGATTAGAAACAAGTTTGACCGCATTTGATTGGCACTTCCCAAACTGGGAACGTCTGCGCGAAGGTGCAGAAACCATGCTGAAACAGTACCCGATTCTCAGAATTGTAATTTTCCCCGATGGTAGAGAGTGGATTACCGGACGATTTCTTCCTTTAGATCTCGAGCAGCGTCAGCAAGGCATTACAGCTTGGATTGCAGATGCGTCACTGGCGAGATCGCTGCCTCAGTATAAAACTGGAAACTATCTCGCGCCGTGGCTTGCGCTTCAACGCGCTCAACGCTTTAACGCTCAAGAAGCGATTCTAACCGACTCAAGCGGAAACTGGCTCGAAACCAGTACGGGAACGCTTTGGGGATGCCAGGGCGATTGCTGGTGGACGCCGCCGATCGCGGGAATTTTGCCAGGATTGGGACGATCGCAACTCATCGCTTGGCTGAAGTGTCAGAATAAAGAAGTCGTTGAGCAACTCTGGACGCCTGCGCTTGTAAAACAGTTCAGCACGATCGCTTATACCAACTGCGTGACGGAAATTATTCCGATTCATACAGTCATTTGCGAGAATGCGAAGCAGTTCTACAATCCATTGCATCCGAGTTTGCAACGGTTACGTGAATACTTTGTGACGGCATCGGAACATTCTCAGATTTGAGATTTGCGGTCAAACTGCCTCAAACCTTAGAATTCATCCGACTTTCCCCGGTTTAATTCCACAAATTAAACTATTGGCTGCCGCACAACTTTCTCAGATCGGTTAATATTAATTAACATAAACAAATTCTGAGAAGATTTTTTTATTCCCCAAACCTTCAGGAGGACAGACCCCGGTGAACAAGCGGTGGAGAAATGCAGGACTATACGCGCTCCTGGCGATCGTTGTCATTGCTTTGGCAACAGCGTTTTTTGATAAACAACCTCAAACCCGCGAAACCTGGCGCTACAGCGAATTTGTGCAGCAGGTTGAAGCGAACAACGTCAATAAAGTCAGCCTTAGCGCGGATCGATCGCGGGCATTGGTACAAGCGCAAGACGGTAATCGCGTCTTGGTGAACTTGCCCAACGATCCAGAACTGATCAACATTCTGACCAAGAACAACGTTGATATCTCGGTGCTGCCTGCAACCGATGGCAACGATTTTTGGATTCGTGCCGTTAGCAGCTTGTTCTTCCCGGTGCTGCTGCTGGTCGGTTTATTCTTTTTGCTGCGCCGCGCTCAAAATGGGCCCGGTAGCCAAGCGATGAACTTCGGCAAGTCCAAAGCGCGAGTTCAAATGGAGCCACAAACCCAAGTTACGTTTAACGACGTAGCCGGAATTGATCAAGCGAAACTGGAACTCAACGAAGTCGTTGACTTTTTGAAAAACGCCGATCGCTTTACCGCCGTCGGTGCCAAAATTCCTAAAGGCGTGCTGCTCGTCGGTCCTCCTGGAACGGGTAAAACGCTTTTAGCAAAAGCCGTTGCAGGTGAAGCAGGCGTTCCGTTCTTCTCGATTTCCGGTTCGGAATTTGTGGAAATGTTCGTGGGTGTTGGTGCGTCTCGTGTGCGCGATTTGTTCGAGCAAGCTAAAGCCAACGCGCCTTGCATTGTGTTTATCGATGAGATTGACGCGGTAGGTCGTCAGCGCGGTGCAGGTCTTGGCGGCGGCAACGATGAACGCGAACAAACCCTAAACCAACTCTTAACCGAGATGGACGGTTTTGAAGGCAACACTGGAATTATCATCATTGCGGCAACCAACCGACCGGATGTATTAGATTCGGCGTTGTTGCGTCCCGGACGTTTCGATCGTCAAGTGGTCGTCGATCGCCCCGATTATGCGGGTCGTCTTGAAGTGCTAAACGTTCACGCACGCGGTAAAACCCTCTCGAAAGACGTTGACTTAGAGAAAATCGCTCGTCGGACGCCTGGATTTACGGGTGCTGATTTAGCGAACTTGCTCAACGAAGCGGCGATTTTGGCGGCTCGTCGCAACCTGACCGAAATTTCAATGGACGAAGTGAACGACGCGATCGATCGTGTCCTCGCTGGGCCTGAGAAAAAAGATCGCGTGATGAGCGAAAAGCGTAAAGAACTTGTGGCTTATCACGAAGCGGGTCACGCGCTGGTGGGTGCGTTGATGCCGGATTACGATCCGGTGCAAAAAATCAGCATTATTCCGCGAGGTCGTGCGGGTGGTTTGACTTGGTTTACGCCGAGCGAAGACCGCATGGATTCGGGTTTGTATTCGCGCTCGTATCTGCAAAACCAAATGGCGGTTGCGCTAGGGGGTCGAATCGCTGAAGAAATTATCTTTGGTGAAGAGGAAGTGACCACGGGTGCATCAAACGACTTGCAGCAAGTAGCGCGAGTGGCAAAGCAAATGGTGACGCGATTTGGCATGAGCGATCGCTTGGGCCCAGTTGCGTTGGGTCGTCAGCAAGGCAATATGTTCTTGGGTCGCGACATTGCAGCAGAACGCGACTTCTCAGAAGAAACGGCAGCCGCGATCGATGATGAAGTCCGCTCACTGGTGGATCAAGCCTATCGTCGAGCCAAAGCCGTGATGATTCAGAACCGTCACGTTTTAGATCAGTTGGCAGCGATGCTAATCGAGAAAGAAACGGTGGATTCGGAAGAACTGCAAGAACTGCTTGCAAACAATGATGTCAAAATTGCAGCGATCGCTTAATCTGATCGCATCATGAATTCTACAGAGACGCTCAATTTGGGCGTCTCTTTTGTGTTTTGAAGCGTTTTAAGAGTGTGAACGTGCAAAATCACCTTAACCTCGATTGGAAAATTCGATTGCTCGATCGAATCCTTAGCCTTTCTAAGCCTATTCATGAAATGAGCCTTGACGAACTGCACCAAGACCAAACGTCTGAAGCGCCAATTCCCGCGATCACCCAGCGAGTTTTAGCAGGAAAACGAATCGAAATTCCGAATATCGTTCAGCAAAGCGTAGAAGGTCGGCATGGCGAAATTCCGATTCAGGTTTATCGTCCTTTTAACGCTGCAACCCTGCCGTTGATTTTGTTTTTTCACGGTGGCGGTTGGATTTATGGAAATTTGCAAACGCACGATCGTATCTGTCGTCGCATCGCGTATGATACGGGCGCGATTGTGCTCGCGGTACGTTACCATCTTGCGCCGTTTTTTAAGTATCCGATTGCGCTAGAAGATTGTTATGACGTGCTAACTTGGGCGGTTGAGAACGCAGAGAATTTGGGCGTCGATCGAGAAAATATTATGGTCATGGGAGACAGCGCTGGCGGAAATTTAGCAGCGACGCTTTGTTTGATGCTGCGGGATCAAACTGAATCAATCATTGCTCAACAAATTCTGCTGTATCCGGTGACAAGTGGGATTTTGAATCAAGACTCGATCGAGCGAAACGCTCACGCGCCCGTTTTAACCAAAGAATCGATGCAATACTACATCAACTGTTATGCTCAAAGCGATTCAGATATTCTTAAACCTTATTTCTCGCCGCTTCTTGCAGAAGATTTGAGCCATCTTCCTCCCGCTTTAATTGTGACTGCTGAATTCGATCCGCTTCGCGATCAAGGACAACAATATGCACAACGCTTAGAAGATGCTGGAAATTCAGTTCAGTTAATCGACTATTTAGGAATGGTACATGGATTTATGAGCTTTTCTACGTTTTGCCGAGAAGCGTTACCTGCTTTTCAAAAGGTTGCTGATTATATTAAAAAAGCATTGGGCTTGAAGACAGTTTGACTAATAAGGAGGACTAAGTGAATGGAGATTCAAGAGCTAAAAGCGTTGATCAAGGAAAGCGTTCGAGAAGTTTTGCGAGAAGAGCGATTGCTACTCTGTCAGACTCTCATTCCCTACGTGAGCCATGAAGAACAAGCAGAAATAGAATCTGAGATTGGCTTTCCTTCGGATTATGACGATGACGTAACGGACATGACAGATTGGATCAAACATGGCGGTGAAATTTCGCAAGCAAGCAGTTAAGTTTTTGCAGAAGGCAAATTCCGAAGATGCTGCTAAAATTCGAGACCAACTTCGTCAACTTCTATTCTCAATTCAAGAGCAGGGAGTAATTCCATTTGTCGAGCTTGACATCAAGAAAATGAAGGAATCAATGGGAAGGATTTTATCGGCTTCGGATCGGTAAAATTCGAGTTATTTTTACTGTCGCTCCTGATTCTGCTGATATTGAAGTTTTCACGATCGGCGCGAGAGGGGATGTCTACAAATAGCGCTTTAGAAACGCACTGAATGCTTTAAGCAAATGTCAATACCAAACCAGAAATTCTTTTTCAGCAGTGATTACTTTGGATTTTGCGGGATTGATTCAGACAAAATGATATCGACAGCAGAAATAGGTCTCAATTCGCTACAATGAGATGCTGGTTTGAGTCAATCCTCCGTAAATTATGTCTTTACCGATCGTGGCTATCATCGGACGCCCAAACGTGGGCAAATCAACGCTTGTGAATCGTTTAGCGCAAGTGCAGGACGCGATCGTGTTCGACGAACCGGGGGTGACGCGCGATCGCACCTACAAACGCGCGTTTTGGCGCGATCGAGATTTTCAAGTTGTCGATACAGGCGGACTTGTGTTTGATGACGATACCGAGTTTTTGCCGCTTATTCGCGAACAAGCCTTGGCCGCGCTCTCAGAATCGAAAGCTGCGATTTTTGTCGTGGATGGCAAAGCGGGACTTACGCAAGCCGATGAAGAAATTGCGCGATGGCTGAGACAACAGCCAGTTCCGGTTTTGGTAGCGGTGAATAAGTGCGAATCGATCGATCAAGGCTTGGTGCAAGCGGCGGAATTTTGGGAATTGGGTTTAGGTGAGCCGTTTGCCGTTTCGGGCATTCACGGAAGCGGAACCGGGGAACTGTTGGATCGATTAGTTGAGCATTTACCAACCAACGATCAAATCGACGAAACGCCAGAAATTCGCGTGGCGATCGCAGGCCGTCCTAATGTGGGTAAATCAAGCCTGCTGAATGCGTTTGTGGGAGAAAATCGATCAATTGTTAGTCCGATTTCGGGCACGACGCGAGACGCGATCGATATGCTGGTAGAGCGCGACGGAAAGCAATATCGACTGATTGACACCGCAGGCATTCGCAAGAAAAAGAACGTTGAATACGGGCCAGAATTCTTTGGCATTAATCGCGCCTTTAAAGCGATCGATCGATCCGATGTGGTTTTACTCGTGATTGATGCGTTAGATGGAGTGACCGAGCAAGACCAAAAGCTGGCCGGACGCATCGAAGACGAAGGACGCGGCTGCGTGATCATCGTGAATAAATGGGACGCGATCGAGAAAGATTCGCACACGATTTACGAATACGAACGGCAAATTCGCGATCGCCTTCACTTTGTTGAATGGGCGGAAAGTATTTTCATCAGCGCTCAAACCGGACAGCGTGTTGAAAAGATTTTCGAGCTAGTCGATACGGCGGCTGAACAGCACAAACGGCGCGTTTCAACGGCCGTGATCAACGAAGTGCTAGAAGATGCGATGTCTTGGCACACGCCGCCGACTACGCGGCAAGGACGGCAAGGCAAAATTTACTATGGAACGCAAGTTAGCTCTGCTCCGCCTGCGATCGCACTATTTGTCAACGATCCCGCATTATTCAACGAAAACTATCGGCGGTATATCGATCGTAAATTCCGGGAATCATTAGGCTTTCAGGGAACGCCGCTTCGGTTACTATGGCGCGGTAAAAAGATTCGTGAAGTCGAACGAGGCAGCGCCAATCGAGCCACCAGAGTGAAATAGCATGGATTTACTGCGATCGCTTCCCCTCGGTCTTTATCTCGAACAACCGATCACTTGGCTTCACGGGTTAGATCCGCGCACGAAGCTGGCTTGGTTGATGAGCTTTTTGGCGCTTCCGGTTTTAGCAACTCCAGCATGGCGGATCGCGATCGTTGGGCTTTTAATCGTACTAACCGTCAGTGCGCGAATCCCGCTTCGCGTGTGGCGTCAGCAAATGGGCTGGCTGCTGCTGTTAGGGCTTTATGTGTTTTCGCTGGTGGCGATCGCGCCGGATGGACTTAACGCCGATGCCTATCCGCGTTTGCCGCAAAACGAACTTGCTTTTGCTCAGCAACCGAACACGCTACCGCCCGTTGCGCCGCCCAAAGCGTGGTACAACCCGTTTCAAGCGCCGCCCAAAGCAACGGTTGAATACATCCAAAAGCTGAAGCGCCCAGATTTACCACAGCCGACCGATTATCACTATGTGGTGTACGAACGCGGCCCGATTAAAGTGACTCGTCGATCGCTTGATTTGGGGATTCGAGTCAGCACGCTTTTATTTACGCTGATTTACAGCACCAATTTATTTTTGCTCACGACTGCACCCGAAGAAGTCACAGCCGGACTCGAAGATTTGATGCGTCCGTTGCGGCGATTTAATTTACCGGTTACCGAGATCGCGTTGACGTTAACGCTGTCGCTGCGATTTATTCCCTTAGTGCTAGAAGAATTCCAGAATTTAGTGCGATCGATTCGGACTCGTGCGATTAACTGGAAGAAACTCGGATTTCGGCGTACCGCACAGGTTTGGATGTCGATCGCAGAACGATTGCTCGAAAATTTGCTACTGCGGGCAGAACAGATTGCTAGTGCGATGAAAGTTCGGGGATTCACGAGTCCAAATCGTCATCGAGTTGAATGGCATCAACTCAAACTGCGGCGATTTGATTGGGTCGCGCTGATCGTTTTGGGTGGATTGTGGGTTGCTCGATTGACGTGGAGTTAAAGAAATCAGGGATGAAACCCGAAGAATGCTGCATCCCTGACTTTCATTATCGCCAAACAAACACTTTCGCTTCGTGAGCGCCCAAATCCGTTATTAAGCTGTGATCGTGCGCCTCAACGTCATAGTTTCCGGTCCATTCGTGCCAGGTTCCATCTTCGGGGAAGTTTGGCACCGAGTAGCCTGCGAGAAACTGATCCGAGAAGTTTGCAACAACGACTACTCTTGAGCCTTCGTCGTTCCAGCGAATAAACGCCAGTACTTTGCTATCCGGATTTTCATGGAAGAAGGTAATGTTTTCGGTGTACAGCGCTTGGTTGTGTTCGCGCAGTGCAATCAAGCCTTTGTAGTGCTCAAACAAGCTGCGATTCAAATCGCCTCCAAGCAGTGTCCAATCGAGTTTAGCGGGGTCGGTGGTTTTGTGCTTGTATTCGCCAAACTCCTCGCCCATCCAGATAAGCGGCACGCCGACGGCAGTCATCAGCAAGGCAGCACCCAGCTTCGCCCGTCGAAAGGCATCTTCGTCAAAAATTGAGCGATCGCCTAATTCCCCCAATACGTGATTGTGATCGTGATTGGTTAAGTAATTCACAACGTTGGTTGCGCCCATAAAGCCTTGCCGTTTGCAGTCCAGCACGTTTTTAAGCTGCTCTAAATCAAACGTATCGCCGCAAATGTGCGCCAGCACGCAGTGATAAAAACTATCGTGCCAGCAGCCGTCCATCGGGCCGTCGATGTTTGTGATGCTTGGCGTTTCGGGAATGTGTTCTGCGATGTTGTAGAACGGCTTCGCGCCCGCCGTTTTCTTGGCTTCTTCAACGATCCAATGCATGAAATCATAGTTTGCAATCTGACGAGCAGCATCGTAGCGAATGCCATCGATATGATATTCGGTAATCCAAAACCGAACGGTATCACCAATAAACCGACGAGCGGGAAAGGTGTCTAGATTGGCATCGTAATGTTCATAGTTAAATTCAGGACCCCAGTTATTATCAGGATCACGCGGCTGATGATGATACCAATAATCGTGATCAATCTGCGTGAGCGGCGATGACGCTTCTGAATGGTTGTAGATTCCGTCCAAAATGACGCGAATGCCTCTTGCGTGACATTCATCAATTAAGTGTTTGAGATCTTCGGTTGTGCCGTAGCTGGTTTCGGGTGCGAAGAAGTGGCGCGGATTGTAGCCCCAGCTATAATCGCCCGGATACTCCTTGATCGGCATCAGCTCGATCGCGTTCACACCCAGATCGGTTAAATAATCAAGCTTCTCGATCGCGTCGTTGTAGTGACCTCGCGCTTCTGGGTCAGCTTCACCGCCTGAGAAATCAGCCATGTGCAGTTCATAAATAACTAACTCGCGATCGCCAGGAAGCGGCTTATCATCGTGCTGCCAAACGTAGGTATCAACGATTTTTTCGCCGTCTTTGATGCGCACAACGCTATTCTCAGAAGCGCTGTGACCATCGACATGCGTTGCGTATGGATCGGTGATTTCAACCCATTGATCCGGCTCAAAAAACCAGCTTTTCGACTGCACGCGAAACTTGTAATCGTAAACGCCATCCGCTAAATCTACAACAGTGCGAAAAAAGCCGTCTTCGCCTTTTTGCATCGGAATTTCTTTCCAGTCTGAAAACGAGCCAATCAGTGCTGCACCGACGTTATAAGGCGCAAACAATGTAAATTCTATAGGATTTAACATAAACTTTATTTAGAGATTAGTGGGCTGATTCTCTTATAAATAGTTAACATTACACATCTGGCTTCAGAAGGGATAAAAATTTAGATTTTCCTTCGATCGATGTACTTCAAGCGGTAGATTCAATATCTGTAAAATTTGCATCGTTGATCAGAACCTCTCTCATGACCGATGTGACTTAAATTCTGCACAACGGATGATAGTGGTGCCAACTGCGGGATTGTGGTATGACCCTAAAACAAATCATTCGACTGTTAAAAGAAACAGTCACCGAATGGAGCGAAGATAATGTTCCGCTTCTCGCTGCTGCGTTAGCGTATTACACGATTTTTTCGCTGGCTCCGTTGCTGTTGATTGCGATTGCGATCGCGGGCGCTTTTTTTGGCGAAGAAGCCGCACGCGGGGAAATTTTCGGACAAATTCAAGGCTTAGTCGGCCCTCAAGGTGCAACGGCGATTCAAACGATGATCGAAAATGCAGGAAAGCCTAAATCCGGCGGAGCGCTTGCAACCATTATCGGGGTTGTGGTTTTGTTGGTGGGTGCTTCGGGTGTGTTCGGGCAGCTTCAAACCGCACTCAATACAATTTGGGGAGTCAAACCCAATCCAAAGCGGGGAATCAAGAATTTTATTCAATCACGGTTTCTATCGTTTGCGATGGTAGTTGTGATCGGATTTTTGCTGCTTGTATCATTGGTGCTATCGGCAATTTTGGCAGGAGTTTCTAACTTTTTTGGCAATTTTGTTCCTGATTTTGTGATTGTGGGTCGAGTGATTAATTTTGTGATTTCGTTTACTACCGTCACCGCATTGTTTGCAGCAATTTATAAGTTTCTGCCTGATGTTAAGGTGCCCTGGCGTAATTTATGGGTTGGTGCAGGTGTTACAGCGCTATTGTTTAATGTTGGAAAGTTTCTACTGGGTTTGTATTTAGGTAATGGTGCTGTGGGTTCGTCGTACGGTGCGGCAGGTTCTTTAGTGGTTATTTTAACTTGGGTATTTTATTCGGCGCAGATTCTACTGTTTGGTGCAGAATTTACTCAAGTTTACTCAAAGTTTCGCGGCACGCCGATTCAACCCGCCGAGTATGCTATTTCAACTGAAACCGACTCCGATTCGCCGCCCCGCAATTCAAATCGACGGCGTTAAAAAAGCGACGATCGAACTTGTTTTCGATCGTCGCTCTGCAACTTATTCGGCAAACGTTAAGATTTAGACTGCACCAGGGCCGTGACCGCGATCGTCGTTTTGCATTGTCAAGTTACCTTCGTTTTCTTGATTCATTTCGCGGTATTCTTCTGCGCGTTCAGCCTGTCGATCTTCTTCGATTTGACGCGCATCGCCGGGAACTTCGTAATAGATTTCTGGCTCGATCGCATAGTTGTTAATCAAGCCTTCTTTGTCTACGGTGTAGCCGTCAGTGGTGCGAACACTCGCTGGATCGGTTTGATCATCGGTCAGAGCGCTGGCTTCACGCTCTTCGGTCGGAGTAGATTTAAATAAATCGCCTTCACGCTCTTGGCGGGCGGTCGTTTCTGCGGGCATAATATGCGGATCGTAAGCGTTATCACGCACTCGATCAGATGAATCCGGAGCCGTATTGTGTACGTTGTCAGTCATCGTAACTGCTCCAATTTAATAAATTACAAAAAATAAAGCTTTCCTAATTCCGGTTAATATAAATCAACCGGAATTTTAGATCGAGCAATCGATTGAATTTAGTAAGCTCTGCGCGAAAACCTGTAGTACAAGAAAATCGCCAACATTGCGCCCAAAACTGCAACAATAATGCCTGTGAAGCTGAGCGATGCCGATGCGATCGCTAGGGTTCCCGTTTCTAGCAGGTTTGCAATCGACCCGCCAACAAACGCACCAATAATACCTAACACCATCGTTGAAAGAAGACCGCCGCCTTGATGACCCGGATAAATTGCCTTTGCGATCGCGCCTGCGATAATTCCTAATACGATCCAAGCAAGAATTCCCATTTTTAATCTCCGTTGATAATACAAATAAGGTTGAAAGATTGAAGAATAAAACTTGTTTTATACAAGCGATCATTCTTCGGTTTGCTTGCTCTGACTTGACGGTTTAATGTATCAATTTAGTAACATTTAGTTTGATTGAGTCAGTGCATTTTGCTGAATACAAGCTATCAGGGAATTTATCGCGATCGTACCTTTCTTGAGTCAGAGTATTTTTGACGAAATAGTGAGAGATCCCCGATCAAAACCTCTGTCTTGAGAGAGAATGTCATTGCTGAATCTGCCTTGTAGACGTTGGCTCAAGCAGTTTGTTGCAAAACGGTTCAAGATAGAAGAATCGCTTTAGGAGAGGCAACATGACGTTGCAATTTACAGTTCCAGATATGGCGTGCTCGGCTTGTTTAAATACCATTACCAAAGCCGTGCAAAACCTCGATGCAGTCGCCACGGTTAACGCTGATCTTCAAACCAAGCGCGTGACGATCGAAACGCAACACCCCGAAGCCGAAGTGAAGCGTGCGATCGTTGAAGCGGGATACAGCCCACAGTAAGGAAGTAGAGGAATTTGATGGGATCGAGTTTTAGCTGGATAAGACAGAAGCCTCACACCATAATCTCTGATTTGGTGTGAGGCTTCTGTCTTATCCAGCTAAGGTTTGGATTAAAACGCTTCGCTGCGTTTCCGTCCGCCCGCAGTTCCTTCACGGGCAGGTCAGCAACGATCGTCGGTAAATATTAAAACAGTCCCTACATCCAATCGACCGCAAATTTTCGCTCTAGCGTTCCTAATCCTAATTCTTCTGAAGAAATCGATCGCACCTCAAACAGCGCCATCATGTCTTTTAAGTTGGGATTGCCTCGACTCGCTCCGGTTAATCCTTTTGCAATCACCAATCCGCAATAACCCTTTGTTTTTTTACAGCGCTGCTCCCATTTTTTTCGAGCTTGCGAATGCGTTGGATCATCTTCTTCAAACTCACCAAACAAATGCAGTTCACCGTTTGACGTGCGCAACAGCCCCAAATCGTAGCGATCGCCCATAAACGGATCAGCACCCGGATTAAAACAAATGCCGTTGACGCCGCCTGCTGCCTCAATTTCTTCGATCATCTGCTTCGCTTTCGGGCGCGACGTTTGAATCAAAATCACAGGTAATCCTTCTCCAGCTTGAACGGGTTCTCCAGCTTGATAATGCTCTACACTCGATCGCATTTGCTGAATCATTTCCCACGGCACCACGCCCAAGCTCAAAAACGAATTTTCTGGCACCAAATCATCTCGAATCGACGGCAGTTGATCTAATTCCAGTTCGTCGTCATCGACCATTGCAAACAGTTCTTCGGCCACGTCCGGCAGCGTCGAAACTTTCACCGATAGCGACTCTCCATCAGGCGTTGTCAACTTATAGCGGCTACTAATGAGGGGAAAACTATCGCCAATAAATTTACGGCGATGCTGTTTGATAAATCGATGCATCGCTTCAAGAATCGTGACAAACGCGATCGCTTCTTCGTCGTACAAAAACGATCGAATTCCTTCTAACGGATGCAAATTGCCAAACACTGGTTTAAGCGTCGGCGTTTCCAGCAAATCAAACGCTTCGTCGAAGTCTTCGTCATCGCTGTCGGTTTCATACGTCAGAAACAAACAATCCTGACCGAGAAATGCTTCTTCCATGCGCTCGATCGAGTCGTTGGCTAAAACCCGTTCGCGAAACTGCCGCAGCGAGTCTAAAGAGCGATACAGCAAAATGCCGTACTCCATGCCCAACATGCCCATGATCGACGCATACACCGATCCCAAATCCCACCGATTCACCTCAATTTCTAGAATTTTGTGATCCGGCAGCAGTTCCCAGGGCGCGTCTTGCCACAATAATTCTGCTTTTTCCAGGAGCGCTTCTTCATACTGCGGCGGTAGCGTCGGTGGATGGGCGTTTGAGGCATCTTGAAAGCCGCGAAAAATTTCATCGATCAACGGCAAATCCGGCACATAATCAAGCGAAATATCTAAATCTTGTAGCACTCCGCGTAAATAAAAGAGCGTTTCGCGATCGCGCACCACAATTTTCTGCGGCCGAGCGGGCGGCGCAGGATTGTGCGGATGCTCCATTGCCCGAATCAACGTTCTGACGATCGCTTCGTGGCCGCTATCTGCTGCGATCACATCCATTGCCCGAACAACACCCTGCGATCCATCGACCCACAAAATGCATTCGCCATCGGTGCGCGGATGCGATTCTGTCCAAGCTGGATCAATCGGCATTCCGCTTGTCAGGGTACGACGATCACCCTCCCAAACGCTCGGAATCTGGGGCAACTCCAACAAACGGCGACGAGTAGCAGGATTGAGACCATTCATAACCAAGCTAAACAAAAAGGAAACAACTGCGATCGTGCAGTAGCTTTTATCTTATCTGGCTCGCTTTATCTTGAACATCAAAGATTATTCAGATCAGCGCCCGTTCCTTCTTTAGGATAAACAGGCGATCGCAATTCCAGCACGGTTGATCCAGTTTCGTTCAGAAATCGATAAGATGATAGTAAATCGCCGAATACGGGATTGATTTGAAGGAGCGATCGTTTCATGACTCAAGCATCCGACACTAAAACAACCGAGTCGCAGCGCGGCATTCAAATGACCGATGCTGCCCTTAAGCACGTGATTATGCTGCGCGAACAGCAAGGGAAAGATCTTTGTCTGCGCGTGGGCGTGCGCGGCGGTGGCTGTTCGGGCATGTCTTACACAATGGACTTTGAAGACCCGAATAACGTGCGCCCAGACGATCACGTTTACGACTACGACGGGTTTAAGGTGGTCTGCGATCCAAAAAGCTTACTGTATCTCTACGGCTTAGTGTTAGATTACAGCAATTCGCTAATCGGTGGCGGTTTTCAGTTCACGAATCCGAACGCGGATCAAACTTGCGGGTGTGGAAAGTCGTTCTCGGCTTAAACTAAGAAAAGCATTCTCATCGATCGTGGTTAGTGGCGTTGCTGCTGACCACTGTTTATTGTTTATTCTCACGCTGATATGACTCAAACGGTTGACGCCCTTTTTGATGAGGGATTAGAGCGCTACAAAGCAGGCGAATCTCCGGAGACGTTGATTCCGATGTTTAAAGAGATCTGCGATCGATCTCGTAAAACCAGTGCGGCCTGGACGTGTTTGGCGTGGCTGTATTTGCTGGCTGATAAACCGTCGCTGGCGTTTCCTGCGGCACAAAAAGCAGTGAAGATTAACCCGCAAGATCCTCAAGCGCGAATCAATTTAGTGCTGGCGATGTTGGAATTATCGAAGCCTGGAGTGCGTCAGCATGTTGAAGTAGCGCAACAGCTTACGATGGGGATTGCTGAACTGCGCGATGAGGTACAGCAAAACATCGAAGATGGTTTGGCGCGAAAACCGGGTTGGAAAAGTTTAGAGCGGGTTCAGGCTTGGTTGTTTGAGTCTTAAGTGAGCGAGCAACAAACGCAGTCGGACATTAGGGACTGCTTTAAACTCCTAGACTTCGTTGCCTACCCGCCCGCAAATAAATTGCGGGCTAATCGTCAAAGTCTTCTGAAGAAGACTGACAGCCGAATGAACCTGTTTCAACAGGTTTGATCGGTTAGCCCGCAATTGCGCGGGCGGACTCCAAACGCAGCGAAGCGTTCTAAAACATGCCCTAAATCATCGATTAAGGCCACGACGATTCCTGCATTGGAATCACCATGACTTCAGGAATTACCGTCTCCGGCGGCTGCGTCAACACATAGCGCACCGTATCGGCAACGTTTTTCGGATCTTGAAGTTTATCAAGCGGCGTATCCGGAAAACGCTCTAAAATAAACGGCGTTTGCATTCCGCCCGCCACAACTGCGGTTACTTTGACTCGATGCTGTCGCGCTTCAACGTGCAGAGCGTGGCTAAATCCAAGCAACCCCCATTTACTGGCATGATAAGCGGTCGCATTCGCCCAAGTGCGTTTTGAAGCGGTAGACGCGATGTTTACAATGTGACCGCTTTGGCGTTGCTTCATGTGTGGAAAAACCGTTTTCGATAAAATAAACGGAGCGCGTAAATTGATCGCTTGAATTCGATCCCAATCGTGAATGTCTAACGCTTCGATCGACACCGTAACATCAACACCCGCATTGTTAATCAGAAAGTCCAAATGCTCGTATTGTTCAATGATCTTGGCAACGCTAATGGCAATTTGATTTTCATCGCTCACATCTAATCGAATCGCACTCGCTTTACCACCTTCAGCGTTGATTTCTAGCGCGACTTTTTCGGCAAGCTCTTCGCGAACATCGGCGACGACAACAATCACGCCAGCCGCCGCCAGCGATCGACAAATTGCTTCGCCCAATCCCTGAGCGCCACCTGTCACAAGTGCGACTTTTCCGGTTAAATCGTTCATATTCACTCCTATCAATTCACAGATAACGGAAGCTGTTGATTTCGCAGTCTAGACTGCACTAACTGCTTTCCTTTACGTTGTCGTTTCGGTTGATTTTCGTGTTGTACAACTGATTTTTCTACCAGTTCACAAATCAAATGAATCACAACAATTTGCACTTCTTGGATGTGTTGCCCATCCGAAGCAGGCACGACGATCGCCACATCAGAGAGCGATCGCACCGCTCCCCCGTCGCCGCCTAAAATCCCGATGCACGGAATTCCTAGATTTTGCGCGGTTTCAAACGCTTGAATTACATTGCGCGATCGTCCACTGGTGCTAATGCCGATGACAATATCTCCGGGCTGCGCCAGCGCTTCGATTTGGCGAGCAAACACGGCTTCGTAGCCGACATCGTTTGACCAAGCGGTGAGAATGGCTGTATCTGCGGTGAGCGCGATCGCGGGCAATCCTCGTCGCTCTAGAAGCTTAAATCGCCCGACAAATTCTGCCGCACAGTGTTGAGCATCTGCCGCACTGCCGCCATTGCCGCAAATCAAGACTTTTCCGCCGTTGATAAAACAGTGGCTCAACAACGCGGCCGCCTGCACAATTTCGGTTTGCAAACAGCGTTGCGCCGACTGAAGCGCGTGGATTGCCGCGCTAAAACCACGATCGATTATTTCAATCGAATCGGGCACCGCAGATTGGTGAATCAACACCGATTGATACAACTGAGCAACTGCGTCTGCAACTTTTTGCCAGGTAAAGTGATCGTTTGCGCGTTGAACGGCTTGACGACCGAGCGTTTTCAAGAGCGTGGGGTGCGCGTATAAATGACTTAATCGATCGGCGATCGCGCTTGGATCATTCGGTGGCACTAAAAATCCAGTTTCGCCATCGCGCACCGAGAATTTGATTCCACCGACATTCGACCCGATTACAGGTGTTCCACAAGCCATTGATTCAAGCGGTGTAATGCCAAACGGCTCGTACCACGGCGTTGTGATGAATACGTCTGCTGCGCTGTAGTAGTAGCGCAACACTTCACGCCCTTTGCGCCCGACAAACTGAACCGAATCCTGGATTTTAAGGTGGGTAGCAAGTCGATCGAGGCGATCGACTTCTTTGGCAATGCGCGAATCAGCATCGTTTGGTTCGCCCCCCACAACGATTAAGCGCGTTGGAGTCGGATCAGATTGACAGAATTTTGCAAAACCTTCGATCGCCGTATCCACGCCTTTGCGCGGCACCATGCGACCCAACTGTAACACCATTCGTTCATCGGGCGGCATTCCTAACGCGACCCGCGCTAATGCTTTATCCAAGCCCCAAAATTCCGACGGATCAAACCCACAGGGAATAATCGTGATTTTGCGCGGATCAGCATTATAAAGCTGAATCAAATCCGCTTCGTCTTGCGGACATTCCGCCACGATGCGATCGGCTTGCTGCACGAGTTGGTCTTCGATCGTGAATCGATCGTCGGGAAATTCGTCAGCCGTTTTTTGGTGAAATCGCCGCACTCGTCCCAGCGCATGAAACGTAATCACAAATGGAATGTTTAATGCTTGTTTGATTGCTGCCGCAACCATTCCAGACATCCAAAAATTTGCGTGAATTAAATCATAATGCGTATGCTTGCAGAAATTCAGCGTAAATTCTGTAAACGCTGGCATCAGTGGAAGTAAATCTTCTTTGCGAATCTCAACCGGATCACCGGCGGGAACGTGAATTAAACGAACGCCTTCGATCCATTCAGCCACTTCCGGCAGCAAAGCACGGTTAGCGCTTTGCGCAACTCCGTAGGATACGCGCCGAGTGAAAATATCAACTTGATACCCGCGCTTAGCTAAATGCTTGGCGAGTTGACCGACATACACATTTTGCCCGCCGCTATCCACACCGCCTAAAATGCCAAACGGTGAAGCATGTTCACTGATCAAAGCAATGCGTTTCATAAACTCCTCCCGATCGCCTGAATCACTGCACTCGGTTTACGATCGAGCACTCGCGCAAAGGCTCGATCCCAATCGCGCACAAATCGATCGATGCCAAAGCGCCGTTGAGCAGTTTTGCGGGCACCGTCACCCAACCGTTTTGCTTCTTCAGGATGTTGAATTAAGTGTTGCATTACCTCGATCAAAGCATCTACATTAGTATTCACATAGCCAGAAACATTGTTTTCAACCACCGTTGTCATTTCCGTTGTTGCAAGGGCAACGATCGGCATTCCAATCATCATTGCTTCGCAAACCGATAATCCTAAACTCGTGTATCGAATCGGATTAAAAAAGAAGCGGTGTTGCGCGGTAAATTGTGCTAACTGAGCGTGCGGTATTTCTCCGCGTCCACCGAGTTGTTCAGCTTGCATTCCGACAAGTTCTAACGGCACTTGATCACACACGTGCTGATAAACATCTGCGCCTAATCGTCGTCCTCTTGCGCGTAATCCGTTGACCACAACAATGCCACGATCGAGGCTGCCTTCATACCGCACCGAATCAGGTACCATCACGCCATGTTCGATCACGCAGGTCGGCGTACAGCCGCTATCCCACATCAAATTGTTGAACTGTGTCACGTGCACTAACAGCGTGTTGGAATCATTTACGATGTGCTGCGTATCGGTTGGATGTTCACGGGGCGGATCGTGCTCTAAATAAAGGCGTGGAAGCTGACGCTGCTGCTCGGATAAAATCTCGTATTGATCTTCGAGATAGTTTTTGCGCGATTGAAACAAAATGCAGTCGAACTCTAAATCGCGTACCTCTTCGGCTGCAACGTTGTGCACATTGTCGCCCCATGCAAAACCACCCAGCTTGCCGCCATACCCTTCAGGATATCCGGGCTTCACAGGCAGGAAAAATTGATGCGGCGATTGCACAAGATAGTAAAGATAACTCCCGTGTACGTGCCAGGTTAAAATACGAAGCGGATTCATAACTAAAAATTCCAATCACAGCACTAAGTTAATAAAACGGTAGCTGCTGACTGATCACTCTTTATCATGTAGAAATTAACCATAAGATGCATTGGGCAGATGCATAACAGATGCGGCGATCGAATGTTCAAGAATTGTGCAGTTGCCTAACGAAGCAGCGTCTGTGCACAAGCGCTCTTGCGGCAAATCCCCAAACGATCGCAGCAGTAGCGCCAATCGAATTTGCACTGCATCATCGAATACACGCGGGTTTAACCCTGTTAACGAGGTAATTTTATCTAAGCGATAGCTGAGTGTATTTCGATGAATCGATAATTTGTTCGCCGTCGATGATGGACAGCAATTTTCCGCAAAAAAAACTCTCAGCGTATCAATTAATTCAGGCTCTTGATCTAATGGACTGAGTAAATGCTTAGCTAAATCGAGTTTTGTGCTGTCGTCAGAAATGCCCACAAACGCAGCAACTCCCAAATCGTTGAGACAATACACTTGATTTTGACCGGAAAAATGATGTCCCAGCGATAGCGCTGCTCGTGCATCTTGGTACGATCGAGCCAGTCCCCGAATGCCCGGATGATACCGCCCAATCCCGATACTAATATTGGCTTCGGTGTCCGATCGCAGTCGATTCATCAATGCAGTACTCGATCGCTTCAGCGCAATTAAATTTGCCCAAGATGGGTTTCCTGTTGGATCGTCGCGATGCGTCCATGCGGCTAAATCCTGCGTGCTGCTTGCTTTTAAGACCGCGATTTCACGCCCGCCAATGTACGCGCAAATCGTATCGTTGGGTAAATGAAAAAAACTAACAATGCTGCCGATAATCACTTGAATGCGGCGTTGAGTTTGCGCGTCTAAGGCATCGTAAGGATTTGCTGATGGCGAAAGTAAATAGTCTGCGGCATCGATCAAAATAACGGCACGCGGCCGAGTGAAATCAAGTCCTAAAATCTGCGCTTCTCGCAAAACTTCAGTTTCGTCGCGGCTTGCGCATCGCAGCAAATCGTGAATAAATTTATTTTTAAGTTCGGGTTGATTCGGTTGCCGATCGATCGACACGGCCTGATTGATTACTAACTCTACGAACACTTTCGCTAACCGGGGCGAAATTTCGCTTTCGGTTAAATCGCTTAAAATCACTTCCCCGATCTGCTTATCCACCGTCAACTTAACTCGCAAAGTTGCAGAATGGCTGATTGAATGAATCGATCGACCGATCGCGCTAAAATTGCTGCTGGTGATAATCGTGCCGCGATCGTCGATCACAAACACTTGCGCACCGAGTAATTCTTGTATCCGTTGTGTCACCGTTTTGGCAACTCGCTTAAACTGCTGCGACACTAATACTTCCCGACTCATGCTGCCTCCGCAATTAATTCCACCAGTTGCCGATGCTGTTCTTCTAAAGGTTGCGCTGCATCCCATTCGCTCAAGCAGTGAGATAATACGCCACCTCCAAACTCGATCGATCGCCCGATCCGAATCGGAATTCCCGCTAGATAGCACAAATACGCGATCGGATACGGTGAGCGATCGTTAGAAAACACGATTGCAGCGTCAAACTGCTCGATTTGCAACACTTCAATCAAATTCAGCAATCGATCCGGTTGAGTTGATAACCCTGTTTCTTCAATCGATCGATGCACTAAAACCTGATCAATCTCTGCCCATGAAAGCGCCGTTTGGCTAATGCTCGACGCACACAACAGCGCAATTTCAGCTTCTGAAAATCGCTGTCGGAGTTCAACTAATGCAGATTGAATGGATTTGATCTTAAAAGACAAATCGATCGCTAGAATCCGGTGGATCGATGGATTACGCGACATAAACTGGCTCCTGTAGCAAATCGCGCACTTGATTCAGCACGGTTGCAACGGTGGCAGGCGGCAAAATTGACCGATGTCGATGTCGATCGAGCGGTGCCCAGCGTTGCGGATCAGACGCGCTAAACACAATGACGCTTTTTACGCGCAGCGCGGCTGCTAAATGTGAAACGCCAGTATCGTTACAAACCAGCAGCTTCGAGGCGGTTAGCAATGCAGCTAATCCGCCTAAACTCGTTTTTCCGGCTAAATTAATCGCGGGTGCTTGCATCGTTTGGGCAATTGACTGATTTAATCCGCGCTCTTCGATTGATCCGGTCAACACGATTTGCCATCCGGTTTGAGCAACTGCGTCTGCGACTGCTGCAAACCGATCGCCCGACCAACACCGCATCGGAGCACTTGCACCCGCATGAATGCAAACAAACTTTCCGGGCTGTAGATTGTGCAGCTTGAGCAAGCCTTGCAACTCTTGCTGATCTCGATCGCTAATCGGAAACTCCATTGCTTCGGCTTGAACTGGAATTCCAACAAATTGCAGCAGCCTTAGATATCGTCGAATTTCCGATTCTGAATCAACATACGGCAAAAACGAATTCGGATCGGGGCAAGGGTATCCAGGCTTAAAAAATCCAATCGATCGACGCGCTTTGAGATCCAGCGTCAGCGCATTACTAATCACGCCGCTTCCGTGCATTTGAACCGCCAAATCAAACAATCGCGATCGCATCGATTCTAAAAATTTCGGTAGTTCGGTTAAATCGGGCGATCGTTCTGGCAGTCCTGGATATCCTGGAAGCTCGATTAATTCATCTACATAAGCGTCAAATCGATCGACTAGCCCGCGTGAATTCGGCAATCCAATCAAACTAATCTGCGCCTCTGGACAAGCCTTGCGCAGCGCCCGCAGTGCCGGAATTGCGCACAAAAAATCTCCTAGCCCCGGTAAAGCCCGAATTACAACCACTTGACGCAATGCCGCAGGAACCGCAACGGGTTGATTGGATACCTCACCGGAGACTGCCTCCCGAAAATCAATCACACCGTGCTACCTCTAAGAATGACCATTCACACAACTTGAAAACTCACAACGCTAGAGAGTTGCTAGTAAAAAGCTACGTTTTTTGCTGCATCAAAGATTAGTGGCTTCGGGCGATCGCCTTCGTCCACTCTGAGATAGAGCACTATAACGAACTCGTACTGCTCAAGATAGATTTTCGCAAAAAAAACCACCCTCACGCGAATCCCTCGCTGAGGATGGTTGTGAATGCAGTGACAAAGCTTGTTAAAAGGAAGCTTTCCACAAAAAGGCTAGGGAATGAGCGCGAATTCAAGCGCGTCACTGCACAAATTAGTTAGATTGCAAACTTAACCGATCGCCGTTGCCGATAAAGCCGCATCTTTCAGGATGGCGGCTTTATCGGTTTGCTCCCAGGGTAAATCGAGATCCGATCGACCAAAGTGACCGTAAGCAGCCACATCTTGATAAAACCGACCCTCACGATCGCCTGGCAGATTGCGCAATCCAAACGTTTGAATAATACCCGCCGGACGCAGTTCAAAATGCGCTTTTACCAGTTCGAGCAAGCGTTCTTCGCTCACTTTCCCGGTTCCAAAGGTTTCGATCATAATGCTGCACGGACGCGCCACGCCGATCGCATAGCTCAATTGAACTTCGCACTTTTCAGCTAAGCCCGCAGCAACAATGTTTTTTGCAACGTAGCGGCACGCATAAGCGGCAGAACGATCAACCTTTGTGGGGTCTTTACCCGAAAATGCGCCGCCGCCATGACGCGAATAGCCGCCGTAAGTGTCCACAATGATTTTGCGTCCGGTTAAGCCCGAATCGCCTTGTGGTCCGCCAATTACAAACTTTCCGGTTGGATTGACCAAAAAGCGCGTCTCGGCATTGGGTTTAATCTCGATATCTTCAAAACACGGCTCAACCACCAGCGTCCACAAATCTTCTTTGATCCGAGCTTGGATGTCGGCATCCTCGATCAAGTCGTCAATTGTGGCGGTGTGCTGTGTGGAAACTAAGATCGTGTCGATGCCCACAGGACGATCGTTTTCGTAGAGAATCGTCACTTGAGTTTTTCCATCCGGGCGCAGATACGGCAACTGTCCGGTTTTGCGAACGGCTGCGAGTTTGCGAGAAATGCGGTGCGCTAAACAAATCGGCAACGGCATAAAATCCGGGGTTTCGTTGCAGGCAAAGCCAAACATAATTCCCTGATCGCCCGCTCCGATCGCATCTAGGGCTTCGTTGCTAATGTGTTCGCGGCTTTCCTGAGCGGTGTCAACGCCTTGAGCGATGTCCGGGGATTGCTCATCAAGGGCGATGAGCACCGCGCAACTGTTAGCTGAAAATCCGTTTTCTGCGCCTGTATAGCCGATTTCGGCAATTTTTTTGCGGGCAAGCTCGATGTAATTTACATTCGCTTTTGTGGTGATTTCACCTGTGATCAGCACCAGACCCGTGTTGACCACGACTTCAGCCGCAACTCGACTGCTGGGGTCTTGCGCCAAAAGCGCGTCTAAAATTGTGTCAGAGATTTGGTCACAGATTTTGTCAGGATGACCTTCAGTAACCGATTCGGAAGTAAAAAAATAACGACGGGACAAGGAAAATCTCCTTTTTCTCGCTAAAGGTGTCGGACTGTAACTGTCGGCAGAGTTGCGGCAATTATATCACTCGACTTTTGACTAACCGAGTGCGCTGCACGCTCTAAAAGGAACAGAAAGCAACGCTATTAAAATTGATGCGGCTTTCTGTTCAATCTTCTTGAGGATATCAGCAAATTTCCGCTTGCCGAGTTTAGAAATGCCAGTCTACTTGCTGGCGGCATCCTAGCAATTGTACGGAAGGAATTGCTATTTTTTAACGGCGATCTTCATCTAGTCTTTGAATTTGTTGCGTTTTATGCTTCGATTCCCGTAAAGTGTGCAAACTTTTCTTGACGTTAAAAATCAACAAATGTGCTTTTAGGGTTTTAACGTGATTGACTCGATTCATCACCCATTAATCGATCGAATTCAGTTTTGACCACGCGATAGCATTCGCACGATGCGGATTCTAAGCCTTGTCGATCGAGAATTCTAATATTTCCTCGACTGTAGGTGATTAATCCTGCTTTTTGCAGAATGGCGGCAACTACGCTGACGCTGGCTCGGCGCACACCCAGCATTTGCGACAGCAATTCTTGAGTCAAAAAGAATTCGTCTGTTTGCACGCGATCATGACACATTAACAGCCAACGGCAGCATCGCTCTTCTACCGAATGGAGTCTATTGCAAGCAACCGTTTGAGAGAGTTGACTAATCAAGGCTTGGATGTATCGTAATAAAAGCCCATAAAGTCGTGTATCCGGAGTCACTTCGCGGCGAAATATATCCACTCGCATTCTCAGGGCGTTCCCCGCAACCTGAGCGATCGCTTGTAGCGGCACTTGTTCAACGCCGAGCAAGACCTGAATTCCTGCCATGCCTTCGTCGCCGATCGTGGCCGCTTCTACCGTTTCACCTTCTTCGGTAATCGTCACCATCGACACTACGCCACTGTTGGGAAAGTAAACGTAGTCGATCGCTTGATTCGGTTCGTACAATACCCGTTTAAACGGCAAATCGACGAACTCCAGGTAAGGCATCAGTCGGTCTAACTCTGGCGGGGGCAAAGCTGACAGTAACTTATTCTGAGTAGAACGGGAACGATTTTGAGGCATGAATGCCAACAGCTTATCGGCATGACAAATATCACTGAGATGCATTCTGAATGCAGGCTCTAAGGTATAAGTCTTGCGCCTCAATTGTCTGTCCCTTACCGTACATAGACACTATGTACAGCGATTTCGGAGATTGGGGGGATCAGAAGAATTTTGTACAGCAAAAATTGAGGACGAACAGGCAGATTTTTCTACCGTTCGTCACGATCGTTCCAGAGGACGGTTGAGAAGTCGGGGATTATACTGAGTTGTCAGAATAGGAGCCTGAACCGAAACCCTGACCATACTGATGTCAGTAATGGCGCGGGGGCGATTCTCGAACCCTTGATTTGGTCGGTGCAACGGGTTGTCCAGGGTTTCGCCGTCGGCGCGAAGTGGTTAATGCGGTGTTCTCCAGTCCAGGTGCGGGCGGTGCCTGGCGTTGACTGCCCCTTCTGAGTTTGCCCGATGTCAAACGGGCTATCATGATTTTCGCATGCGTTCAATGCAACAATCCAAAATTTTAGAATCAGGACGGGTTCGAGCTACTTCTGACTCGAACCCAGGCTGCCTAGTTAACGATCGCTTCAACGGTCGAGACGATTACTTAACCTGAGTCTCCAACAACGGTAAAACTTTGGGAAGGGAGCAAGAAACAAAAGTTCTGCTGCTGAGCGGTTTTAGTCCTACATCTAAAATTTGTTTCTTAGGAGTTCGAGTGAATCGATAACCGCGCCTACACAACCGAAGTCCCCGCAGGGGCAGGGCTGATTCATTCTGGAGAAAGGATCTAGTGTGGAAGA
>CAXUFL010000053.1:0-31312 GCA_964250455.1 uncultured bacterium | reverse complement strand
AAGCAGCGTTTGGTTGCAATTCAATCGCCTTTTTACAAACTTCTAAAACCTCCTCAGAACACCCTTTCGAGAGTAGAATTGACGCCTTGACTATCAAAGGGCGGACGTCCTCTGGATCTAAGTCGATTGCTTTATTACAAGCGTCTAAAGCTTCACTATAAAGCTCAAGTTTGAATAAACAACTTGCCTTTATGAACCAATCCAAAGAACAACCACGAAGCAATATTAAGTTTTCTGCATCCTCTAAACTCTGGACAAACTTGCCTTGATCGAAATGTTTTTTAAAGGCTTCGAGGTATGAATTGAGTCTTGGATCTTCTCGATCGTCGGGTTCCAACGCACGCAGTAAATACTGCCGCTCAAGTTCAGCCGTAGGCGGAAGCGCTTGTAAACGCTGCTTAAGCTCGGTAGGCGCATACCACAGCCGCAGAAAATCAATAAATAGCTGAATTGGCTTACCACGGGATTTCTTCACTTCGATGCACAGCCGCATCAACGGTTCACACAGTTCGTAATAAGACTCGCGCCCAACCGGGAAAGCCTGAACATAGCCTTTATCACGCAGATCCTTAAGCTGACTCGATGCGGTTTGATGCGTGATAAAAGAGCGTTGAGCAATTTCTTTAACCGGAATGGCATTGCGTCGATCGCACAAAAACTCAACGATTTTGCGCTGCTGAGGTGGAAGCGACATCATGCGCGACTGATAATACGGCGTTAGCGCATCCAACATGCTCATAAACGGCGGCACTAATTTATCCAGCGATTCTCGACTGAGAAATTCTGCCAAAATTACATAAATGCGAGGACTGCCCCCCGATAAGTGCTGCACTGCTTGAATTCGCGATCGACCTGTCGGCGTTTGAATAAACTGCTCTAACTCACGATCGCCGCGCAAGTGAGCAATTTTTCTCAGCAGTAGCGTGGCATCGTCTAACGATAATTTCTTCAGCTCAACTCGTCGGAAAAATCCAAAAAAGGGCGCAGTACGCTGAGTAACGCCGTTAAATAAGCGTTGAGCAGTTGCCACGATCGTACAGCAAGCATTTTCTTGTAAAAATGACCGTAGTTGTTTTTGTCCAGGTTCACCTAGCCCGTTAAATAAGTCGTCTAAATTCTCGATTAGTAATAGAAGGGTTCGATCGCCAATAATGTCGCGCAATAATTTGGCACCTGCACTTTGAGCAGCATCCTGAGAAAGTTCGTAAAGCGGTTCAACGCGATCGGCGATCGTCGCGTCATCTTCTTCGAGTGCCCGAAAAATGCGAATCAGCAAATCTAAAAATGATGTGACTCCCCATTCTTCCTCACGCAGCCACGCCACGAGAAGCCGATCCCGCCATCCTTCAGACTGCACGCGGTAATAAATCATCGAAACAAGATGCGTTTTACCGATGCCCCTAGAACCCAGCACCAATGCATGATGCTTTGCAGGGGTCATTGCACTTTCACCGATGCGATCAATCAAATCTTGCACCACTGCTTCACGCTGAACGAAGATAGCTTCGAGCGTTTCCGGTGCCATTAAGCTTGGCGTAAAATGCGATAAAAACGGCTGATTCATGGCACTAACTCTCGGCTAAATTGCCAATAGCGTTGGATCAAGGAAAACCGAAACCGATACGTTCTATTCGATTGCTGCAAAACGTAATGATCCTGTTGCAGCAACTTGAGGACTGTTTTGATTGTTTCATCAGAATCGATCGCGAGTTGCGATTTCAACCGTTCGCTTAGCTCGCGAAATGAAAGCGCTTGTTCCGCAGTTGCCAAAATATCGAGTAAGGTCAGCGCAAGGTCTTTATTATCCTTGTAGTAAATGTCGATACGATCGCGGTAATGTGCCATGTCCCACCGATTCACCGGATCAATTAAATTTGCTTCAATCAAGCGCGTTAAGGTTGAAATTGAGCAGTCATTTTCCCACTTGAGCTGATCAATTACATGATGAACATAGTAAGGCACGCAATCAACTGACGTAGCAATCTCGATCGCCAGTGTCGGTAAGTCTACAACTGTAAGGTTCTCACCTATTAGTAACTGACGCGCCAACTCTGTTGCATCCGACACCAACAAAGGCGGCAATTCCAACGAGTACATATCATTTATGGGTGAGTTCACGTAGCCAGATTGCTTTAACGAACCAATCACGTGATGCAGTCCGATCGAGCCAGTAAACACCATGCGTAAGTTTGGGTAAGTTTGACGCAGCGAGCGCAGCACGTCAAGCACTTCCATTGCAACCGTTTCGCCGCCATTTTGCTTGAGGTTGTCGAGCATCATTGGCAGTTCATCCCATAGAAAAATCAGCGTGCTGTCTTGATGCTCGCTTAGATCCTCAATGGTCTTAGTTAAAACATTTTTCCAATGAGGAGCCGCGATCGCTGGAATTTTCATCCCCTTGAATTCAAGCCCGCCGATTTGTTGCAAAAGCTCTCGCGCCTTTGCTGCTGTGCGCTGAAGTCGGCTTAGGTAAGTTTCTACATCAGACAGCACAATTTCAACAAACTCTAACGGCGATCGAACTCCTTCCAAATCCCGATAAATAACAAGCTTTCCAGCTTGCGGCGTTGCCTCCATCTTTTTAATAACGCTCGTTTTGCCCATTCGCCGTTCTGCGGTGAGGACAAGACTTTGACGCTCTAGAATTTGCCAGAGCCGATCAATCAGTTGATCGCGCCCTACAACATCTGACGGAGCAATCTGTCCTCCAGGGTTGGTTTTCATTGAGTCAAGCTATCTAATTATACGATGAATTCATTGTACGTTAATTAAGTCGTATGTTTAAAATGGAAAGAGTAGAGAAGAAAAACTCCTCTACTCGAGATTGCGTTGATACTTAACGTTCCTTATCCTTTCTTCTCAGGCATCATGCATTTATCGCTATCGCAGCCTGCTGGCCCTTCGGCAAGTTGTTCACCAGAATCGTATCGAGTCAAAGCCGCGTAAAAGTCCGTTGTAATTTGACGCGCTTTTACCTCTTCTTGCAGTCGCTCGTAGGTTGCCCGATCGATTTTCTCAAACGGCAGTCGCGGAAACGGAGCATCAAATCGAGCCAGCAACGCCGCGCTAATATAGCCTTCGTTGTTTTCGATCGCGCTGTGAATTCGAGCAGCTAAAGCATCGATTTCATCTTCACGAAGCTCGATCGTCGCGCTTGTATTATGTGCTGTGTAGTACTTCTGAACCTGCAAATAGAAATCCATCTGCGCCAAAGCACTAAACTGCTCGATTTCAATTTCATCGGCTCCCGGAAGCGTTGCCCAGGGTACCTCAACCGGAATTTCGACCAGCCATTCGGTACAGCGCGGATCAAACGGATCGTTTAACAAATTACCGTTTTCGTCTTTGTCCGACTGTGACGGAACAATGCTATAGCCATAATCAAGGCACGCCAGCGCGACCGAATCATTTTTGCGAAACGTAATGCGACGAATAAAGCGCTGAGCTTTCGGCGGATGCCAACCCGGACTCGCACCCGTTAGAAGCGATTTAGTTCCCGCAGGCTGAACCGTTGTGCAGCGATTCGGTGTGCGTAACCCGTGTCGATCGCAGTATTCGCCCACGACGCGATGCACGATCGTTTTCCATCGGCTGAGATATTCTTGCTCACGCGCTTTAAACTGCAAGCCGCTCACTGTATCCGGGCGACCTGCTTCCCACCAGCGCAACCACTCCACGCCAAAGGCATTTACAAAAAAGTCAAACAATCCAGTGAAAGAGACGCCGACGATCGGATCAAGGTCGCGGGAGTATTGATAGCGCGGTTCTTGAAAACGATGATTCAACAACGCCGCAACTGAAAGCGCTCCGGCTGTAAAAGCGTCTTCTTGCGCTTGATCATCAGCCGGATCAAGTTGATTTAGGTGAACTTCAGCAAGGTTACAGTGAAAATTTTCTCCCAGAATCTCTCCACATGGATTGAGTCCGTAGCGTCCTAGCCGATGTTCAAGTTCTTCAACTGACATTTGCGGATAATTTCTTTGAATCCATTCTTTCCCGTTACCGGCCTCGTAAGCCTGAATAAACTCAGATTTTCGCTCTGGACTGGTGAGAATATCGGCATTCGATCGCGCGATCGCTTCCGGTGCGTATTGAATCGCTCCTTCTCCAGAGTAAAACTGTTTGCGAACGGCGTCGATCGATTCTTGCAGCGTCGGCTTGTGATGATACACCCGCGTATGATTTGCCATGCGCAGCACATCGCGATCCGGATCGATCCGCCAGTTGCCGTTTTCGTCTTGCTGCCACAAATTATCTTTTGCGACGGCAAACTCACAATCCTCGCTGCTGCTTTGTCTCATGCCGGCCGACCTCCGGATGTTACCGGCAACCACACAGGCGGCCGCTTCATCAATGAGCAAACAGCATTCAACTGAGGTCAGTTTGCGACCTACAGCACGGTTGAGAATTTTGGCGCAGCGATCGTACAGTTCGGTTAATTTAACCGGATTAGCAACGCCGCCAAATCCTTTGAGTCGTTCCCCGGCAGGTCGCACTGAACCGAGATCGATCGACACCTGAACGTCTGCGTTAAAGCGTGAATCGCTTGATAATTGCAGCAACCCTTGATATGAATCCACCCACCCGTGACGGCTATCCCCAACGCGAATTGTGACGTGATTGCCGTTAATGTCGATCGTCGTTTGGTCTTGGCGCCGAGAAACCGGATTAGTGCCGAGCGCACGATCAATCGAAATCATTAATCGATTGCGGATAGCGGGAAGTCGATCGGTGTATTTTGGCTCTAGAACTGCTCCAGTTCCGCTTCCCATCATGGCAAGATCCATCATCAGCCCGAAGGCTCGCCAATCGATCAAATTTGTACTCGTGCAGTTGTAGGCACCAGAAAAGTTTTGCGGATTTTTAATCCACTCGGTGCCGCCGACCCACAGCCAGCGACCCGACGGCAAGCAGCGCATCGTTTGCTGCATTTTTTCGATCAGCGATCGCTCTTGTGCGCTAAACTGTCCGAGATCAGCTAATCCTTGCAGGGTGCGCTGGCTGACTTCTTGCCACGATTCGCGACGAGTTTCGCCGATTTTGCGGCTGTAAGTTCTGTAGAAAACAGGATTTGCAGCAGGTGCAGAAGCCGGAAACTGTGCGTTTTGGCCTTGATCAATGGAACTGCTCAAATCTTTTGGTCTTGCAATGTCTCGAACCATCGGGACTTCCTCAGATGTAGGGGCGAATGGGGTTAAGTGAGAGGGTAGCTCTACATATAGCGTTTCATAATAGCGTCTACTCTACATCTAGCGCAGAAAATGATCAAGCCTTTTAGCAACCTTTTTGAGTAGTGCGGCTGTACTCTAAAAAATCGTGCATAGAGTATAGCGAGTTTTGGCAAATTTGACGACTGGTTTCTTTAACTGTGACAACTGCCACGGGGAGCCATCAATCTCTTAGGATGGAGATTAATCATTCTAAAGACAGAACTGTAGCTTTTGAGACTTGTGTACCGAAAGCAAGCGGAATGCAGCCAATTGTGGTGATGCTGTCCTAGAATAAGTGCGGGAATTTAGATTGTTGATTAGCTTGCGGGATGGGTCATGATTCGATCTTCTTCTACGATCGCCACGTTTTTCCGAACGCTGCCGGACACGCTGCAACAGCCCGCCGCGCTGGCGATGATTGGCTCGATCGGAGCACACTTGCTGGTGTTTGCCACGCTGCCCGCGTTTACGCCTGCGACCGATAATCCCGAAGACGAAGTGCGCCGCGTTCAGATTGTGGATTTGCCGCAGCGTCAAGACAGCTCGCCTCGCGCTGCATCCGGATTAGGGTTACCGCCTGTTCCAAAAACTTCGACTCGTCCTCAAGTGCAGCCAATGCCGCCGATCGCGACGAATCCTAACACGCCACCCAGCACGCTTTTAACCGATCCGTCATCGGGCATTCCCATTCCCATTCCGCCGCCGAATCAAGACAACGCGAGTCAAGACAACGATTACTTTAATCGCTTATTAAATCAACTGCGAAATCGTCCCCCCAAACCAGATCCGGCTAAACCTAAACCTTCCACCGCTTCGGCAAAGCAGACGGCACCCAATCCACCTAAAAACAATGCAGCTACTCCCCCGAAAAGTCCGAATCTAGGCTTAACGCCAAACAATCCAAAGTCGATCGCTGATTCTGTTGATCAATCTTCGGGCAACAATCAACCTACTCCTCAGCAAACGACACCCTCAAGCACGATTACGCCGGATCAACTCGCTTACCGTTCAGAAGGCACCGATCAAGACCGAGGTAAGCGAATTCAGTATGTGGGTGAGTGGTACCAAAGTGTTTTGCAGCGACGAATTCCCGGTTTGGCAGCGTTTGCTTATGTCCGGCAGCCCGGGCAGCCTGTTCCAGAGCTACCTTACCCAACTGGCGTTCCTGCGATCGGTAACTTTAAACAAAATGAAATCGCGATCGGCGTGCTAATTGGTAAAGACGGTAAGCTGCTTGCTGAACCGGAACTAATTGGCAGCACGGGCTACAAAATTCTCAACGAAAAGGCGATCGCTCAGGTCAAGGAAGATGTAAAAAAATTGCCGCTTCCACCAGCGAACACGGTTCAACCCTACATTTTTGAATACAAATTCAAAGCGCCCACGGTTGCCAATGCGTCAACGCCCAAGTAGACCGAATTCGCGATACACTGATGCCTGTGTTGATCGTGGAATCAAAGACTATGCGGACGCTGCTCGTAATTGCAATTTCGATGCTGATGTGGCTCACGAGCCTGAGTCCGGTCTGGGCGCTAACGCAAATTAAATTATCGGATTTGTCGTATCATACTTGTCCAACAGAGGTGGGACGCGGAGCCGTTACAGCAGGCGGTGCAACCCAAACGGCACGCTGCTTTATTGTGACGGGAAAAGCCACAAATTCGACGAATAAAACGATCGTCAATGCTGATATTTTTGGGCGAATTTACGACGCGAACGACGATCCGATCATCGAAAACCGGACGCGATTAGGGGCGATTGAAGAAGTGCCGCCCGGTGTGAGTGATTTTGAGATGCAAATCAGCGTTCCGCTTAATCAGCCGTTGCCGCTAAAGCTTTTGCAGTTCAAAGCCGCAGGGTTTACGGGCGTTGTGCGACGATAAGGGCATAATAAAGCGGTCGGGTTCCAGCTACGGATATGAGTTTAGAAAAGCGCCGTTGGTTGCAGATCGCGTTCCAGATTCGGGGATCTGTGATTCGAGCGGTGATGCCGCGATCGTTTTTTTGCAGCATGTTCGGGCTGCTGATCACGGTTTTGCATGTTTACCAGTTTCCGGTTGCGCTACCCGCTTTGACGAGTTTAATTCCGAACATTGTGCTGGGGTTGCTGTTAGTTTTTCGCACGAATACAGCTTACGAGCGATTTTGGGAAGGACGAAAATTTTGGGGCGCAATGATCAATACGGTGCGCAATTTAGCGCGGCAAATTTGGGTGGCGATTCCCGAAACAAACGAGTGCGATCGACAAGAAAAAATCAAAGCGCTTTATTTGCTGGTGGCGTTTGCCATGACGACAAAGTTTCATTTAAGAAACGAGCCTTTAGGAAGTGAATTAAACAAACTGCTGCCCGTCGATCGCATTTCTAAACTGCAAACCATGAACAATCCGCCGCTTGAAGTCGCCTTTTGGATCGGAGATTATTTGCAGTGTCAACATCAGCGCGATCGACTTCATGTTTATCAACTGTCAGCAATGCATGAATTGCTCGATCGACTCGTTGATATTTTGGGTGGCTGTGAGCGAATTTTGAAAACTCCGATGCCGATCGCTTACGCGATTCACCTTAAACAATTATTGCTTTTATATTGCTTATCGCTGCCGTTTCAAATGGTTGGAAACTTGGGCTGGTGGACGGCACCCACGGTTTTACTCATTAGTTTTACGCTGTTTGGAATCGAAGAAATTGGTATTGAAATCGAGAATCCGTTTGGTCACGACTCAAACGATTTGCCGCTTGATTCAATTTGCGAAACCATGTTGCGAAATATTCAAGATTTAATTACGCTTCAGCCAAGTCAAGTAATTTCAGCTAGGTTGAATTGCGATGTCTCAGAACTAAAATCGCACTCATAATCAGTAACGTTGGAGTTAGCCAATTTCCCCAGCGCACGTACAGCGTTTGAGTTTGGCGACGTTCGACCATTGCCGAATCAAAGTCAAATTGATTCGGAGTTGAGCGCCACTTAATGCGTCCATGCGAATCAATAATTCCAGAATATCCGGTATTAGTAGCGCGGGCAGCCCAGCGATCGGTTTCAACCGATCGCATCACATCTTGCGCTTGATGCTGCGCCATTAAAACTTGACTGTACGGATCAAGATTCGACGCGGTGACAATAAACTGCCCGCCTTGTGCGGCTTGATGGCGAAACGCTTCGGGAAAGGCTGAATCAAAACAAATTCCGACAACAATTCGACCGACAGGTGATTTGACGATTTGATGCATAGCCCCCGGTAACAAATACGATTTAATCGGAGACAATCGACCGAAAAAGTTTGCAAACGGCATATATTCACCTAATGGCACCAGCTTAATTTTGTTGTAGCGCCCAACCGTTTCGCCGTTTCGATCAAGGGCAATCAAGCTCTGCGTGTATCCGTTTCCTTGAGGAACAAACGTTCCTAGCAATATCGGAACGTGTCGATTTAAAACAGCTTGATAAATCGAATTTCGAGTGCGATCGAGTCCTTGCCACAAAATCGGCAGTGCGCCTTCAGGCGTCACCACTAACTCAACGGCTTGATTGCTCAGCGATCGATATCCGATCGCGTAATGATCTAAAGCGAGCTTTAATCCATTTTCAAACAGTTTCTCGCGGGTCGGTACGTTGCCTTGCACAATCCCGACTCGAATCGCGTCGATCGCAGGCGGATTGATCGAAAACAATCCAAATCCAACCAGGTGCACTATGAAAATGCACGCGATCGCACTGGTTCCAAATCGAAGTCGATGGCTTAAATACGCTTGGGCAATTAATCCGTTTACAAGCACGATCGCCCCGGTAACGGTCATCGCACCCGAAATTCGACCCAAATGCAAAACGGCTAAATTATGCGGACTTTGAGTAAAGGCAAGCGGTGCCCAATCAAGCGGACTCGCTTGACGCAGCGTTTCAATTCCACACCACAGCGCCACCCCGATTAAAACTTGCTGCCAAGCAGTTAGGGTGCGACGAGCAATCCACGCCATCCCCCACGCCCAAAAGGAAACCCCGATCGCGCCCCACAAAGTGATAAACGTCCAGGCAAAAGCAACGATCGCAATGCTGCCAATCCACGGAATTCCCAACCACATCAACGGATGCAATCCGGTAATCCAATGCAGCGTCGTGCCGTAATAGCCGATGCCCCAAAGCAGTCCTAATCGTGCAGGTTTGCTCGATGGCGTCGCGATGGCAATCCATAACGGGACTAACGCAATCCAAGCAAGCCACCAAAAGCTAAACGGAGCCGCCGCAAAGCTCATTACAACGCCACTTAACAGCGCCACTAAACCAGGGGAAAGAAACTTAGGCATACTCAACACTTTAGCGAACAACTCGATTTCACTAAAAGCGAATTGCTATACTTCAGAAAAAGCTCGCACTTATGCGTTTAGAAGATTACTTTTACTTTCTCAATGCTGAGGACATCCGCATCAAAGGAACGCGAATCGGAATCGAGCATATTCTTTACGAGTACATTTATAATGCTCAATCGCCCGAAGCGATCGAGCAGCAATTCCACACTGTGACGCTTGAGCAAATTTACGCCACAATTCTCTATTACCTACACAACCCGAAGAGCGTTAGAGACTACGTTGAGTCATGGCTAGAATACAGCTTAAATGCTCAAGCTGAGCAAGATCAAAATCCACAGCCGTATGTTGTGAAACTCCAAGCGCTCAAAGCGCAGCGCTGCTTGAAAAAGGCTGAGCAAAATTGTCCGTGACAATTAAATATCTACTTGACAAAAACCTGTTGCCTGATTATCAGACTCAGCTTGTTTATCATCAACCTGATTTAATTGTGACCCTCGTAGGAGATCTCAATGCACCTGCAAAAGGCACTCTAGATCCTGATATTCTGACTTGGTGCGAGGAGCATCGCTACATTCTTTTTACGAACAATCCTCGATCGATGCCAATTCACCTTGCGGATCACTTAGCTCAAAACCGCCATATTCCCGGTATCTTCGTATTTCGTCCTAAATTTCAAATGCGACAAATTATCGAAGATTTAGTTGTAGTTGCAGCAGTTTCATTCGAGCAGGAGTACAAAGACCGCATTACCTATATTCCTTTATAAAGTCTTTGTAGAATAGACTCTATTGCCCTTAATGGGATTGTATTTGCGCTAAAGTCGTTTAGTAGACTCGTACTATTTCACTGTTCATGAGTGCTTCTTCTACTCTGCCAGATCCAACCCACGGCGTTCCCGATCGCTTGATCAAACATGCGGTACGCTACGCCGATCATCGTGCGGTGAATCGCGATGATCTAACACCGATGATGCGGCACTACGCAGATCTCAAAGATCAGTATCCGCACGCGATCGTACTCTACCGCGTGGGCGACTTTTATGAAACGTTTTTCCAAGACGCCCTGATCGTTTCGCGGGAATTGGAAATTGTTTTAACGTCGAAAGATGGCGGAAAAGAAGTCGGACGAGTGCCCCTATCGGGAATCCCGCATCACGCCCTTGATCGCTATTCGGCAACGCTAGTGGAAAAAGGATATGCGATCGCCGTGTGCGATCAAGTTGAAGATCCAGCCGAAGCACAAGGACTCGTGCGGCGTGAAATTACCCGCGTGATTACGCCGGGAACGATTCTTGAAGAAGGAATGCTCAACGCCCGCCGCAATAATTTTCTAGCAGCCGTCGTGATTGCCGCAAATCATTGGGGGCTGTCGTATGCCGACATTTCAACCGGGGAATTTCTCACCACGCAAGCCACCGGACTCGATCAGCTTGCCAACGAACTCGTTCGGCTTCAGCCTGCCGAAGTGCTTGTTCCCACCAATGCACCGGATTTAGGCGGCTTGCTGCGTCCGGGCGAGAAATCACCGCAGCTTCCGGATTGTTTGCCAACGCAGTTTTGCTACACTTTGCGATCGAACGCCCCATTTCATCAAGCCGAAGCCCGATCGCGACTGTTGCAGCGCTTTAAGGTGCGATCGCTTGAAGGCGTGGGCTGCGAACATTTGCCGTTAGCCGTTCGGGCCGCAGGCGGACTGCTGGAATATTTAGAAAGTACGTCAGAAAAATCGATTTTAGAAACCGCTCACTCAAAATTTAAAACGCCCGAACTCACGCAGATTCCGCTTCAGCCGATTAGCACCTATACCATTAGCGAATTTCTCACCCTTGATAGTCAAACTCGACGCAATTTAGAAATTACGCAAACGGTGCGCGATGGCACGTTTCACGGATCGCTGCTGTGGGCGCTCGATCGCACTATTACGCCAATGGGAAGCCGCATCCTGCGACGTTGGCTTTTGCAGCCGTTGCTCAACATTTCTGAAATTGAAGCGCGGCAAGACACGATCGCGGAACTTGTCAGCGATGGCACGCTGCGCGAAGATCTTCAGCAAAAACTGCGGCAGATTTACGATTTAGAACGATTAGCGGGTCGAGCGGGATCAGGAACGGCAAGCCCACGAGATTTAGTCAACATCGCCGATTCCCTAAGAAAGCTGCCAGAACTCGGACAGCTTGTGACAAAAGCTCGATCACCCCACCTCCAAGCTTTACAAACGGTGCCTGCGGTGCTTGAACAGCTTGCAGCGCGGCTTCACGCTCATTTTGTCGAACGTCCGCCGCTTGCGCTCAAAGAAGGCGGAATAATTCGATCGAACATCGTGCCTCAACTCGACGAAATGCGAGCCACTGCCGAAGCCGATGAACACTGGTTAGCCAATCTTGAAGTAATCGAGCGCGAACAAACCGGAATTCCAACGCTGAAAGTGGGATACAGTAAAACGTTCGGCTACTTTATCAGCATTTCCAAATCGAAAGCAAATCAAGTTCCCGATCATTACGAACGCAAGCAAACGCTAGTCAACGAAGAACGCTTTATCACCTCAGAACTCAAAGATCGAGAATCGCGCATTCTCAACGCTCGTAAAGAACTTGGCGAACTCGAATACGAAATCTTTGCAAATTTGCGCACAGAAGTTGGCGAACAGGCAGACCTGATTCGCACCGTCGCGCACGCAGTTGCGGCGGCAGATGCATTAGCAGGATTGGCAGAACTCGCGGTTTATCAGAACTTCTGTCGTCCAGAGATGGGATTGGGGCGCGAAATCTCGATCGTTGAAGGGCGTCATCCGGTCGTTGAGCAGTCGCTTCCGGCGGGCTTTTTTGTGCCGAATTCCGCCGAGCTTGGCAATCCGAATCGAGGCATTCCCGATTTAATCGTGCTGACTGGCCCAAACGCAAGCGGTAAAAGCTGTTATCTGCGCCAAATTGGATTAATTCAACTAATGGCACAAATGGGCAGCTTTGTGCCTGCTGAATCGGCGCGGTTAAGCGTATGCGATCGCATCTTCACCCGTGTCGGTGCAGTAGACGATCTCGCAACTGGACAATCAACATTTATGGTCGAAATGAATGAAACCGCGAATATCTTAAATCACGCGACCGATCGATCGCTGGTTTTACTCGACGAAATTGGACGCGGAACCGCCACGTTTGATGGATTGTCGATCGCGTGGGCGGTTGCCGAACACCTCGCGGTCGAAATTCGCGCCCGCACGATTTTTGCGACCCACTACCACGAACTCAACGAACTCGCGTCGATTTTGTCGAACGTGGCAAATTACCAAGTCACCGTTAAGGAACTCCCCGAACAAATTATCTTTTTGCACAAAGTCCAGCCAGGAGGAGCCGATCGCTCGTATGGGATTGAAGCCGGACGACTAGCGGGACTGCCTGCCTCGGTAATCGATCGTGCTCGCCAAGTCATGAGCCAAATCGAAAAGCACAGCAAAATCGCCATTGGATTGCGTAAAGGCAGAACCGATCGTAAAACCGTAAGCGCAATTAGCGATCCCACCACTCAGCTAGACATCTTCGGCTAAGCGTCCGCTTAAAGGAGCCACAGTAATAATCGAGTGAAACGGCTGAGCGGATTGAATCAGACGCGCCGCATCGGTTTTGCTGAGCGGTTTCGAGAACAAATAGCCTTGCGCATATTCACACTTCAGCGCTTTGAGTTGGGCAAGCTGTTTAGGGGTTTCAACGCCTTCAGCAATCACGTCCATGCCTAAATTCCAAGCCAGCGTGATAATGGTTCGCACCAGTTCAAGCTTTTCTCCGTCTACATCGACTCGACTAACAAACGACTGATCGATTTTGAGCAAATCCATTGGAAAGCGGTACAAATAGCCAAGCGAAGAATATCCGGTGCCAAAATCATCGACTGAAAGCTGAATGCCCATTGCTTTAAGCTGAAGCAGCATGTCCATTGCAGATTCCGTATTTTCCATAATGGCGCTTTCGGTGATTTCCAGCTTTAAGCAATGCGCGTCGACGCCAGTATCCCTTAAGATTTGTTGAATTTGCCCGATCAAGCTCGGTTGCGAAAATTGGCGGCTTGATAAATTGACGCTAACCGTGAGCGGCGGCTCGTGGGGAAACTCAGTTTGCCACTGCTTGAGTTGGCGACAGGCTTCGCGCAGCACCCATTGACCAAGCGGAATAATGAGTCCGGTTTCTTCGGCGATCGGCACAAACGTGGCTGGCGAAACAATGCCTTGTTCGGGATGATGCCAGCGCAGCAGCGCTTCAAATCCCACGATTCGTCCTGATGCTAATGCCACGATCGGTTGGTAATACAGCTCAAATTCTTGCCGCTCGACCGCTCGCCGCAAATCGTTTTCTAACTGCATCAGCGTGACAACGTGCGTGTGCATATCGGTGTCAAACACTTCATGGCAAGCTTTACCTTGAGCTTTGGCGCGATACATCGCGATATCGGCACCGCGCAGCAAATCTTCGGGTCGATCGAAGTGAGTTGACGATAGCGTAATGCCGATACTAGCGGATGTAAACACTTCGTGTCCGCCCAGGGTAAACGGCTTAGAAAGCGCTTGCTGCACTCGTTCAGCAACCTTTGTGGCATCGCTATCCTGTCGAATGTTTTCGAGCAAAATTGTGAATTCATCGCCGCCTAATCGAGCGACCGTATCTCCTGCGTGCAAACACGCTTCGAGCCGACGCGCGATCGTAATCAAAAGCTGATCACCGATCATGTGTCCCAAGCTATCGTTGATCACTTTGAAGCGATCGAGATCCAAAAACAGCACGGCAAAATGATAACTAGAGTCTTGCTTAGCGCGATCGACCGTTTGCCGCAATCGCTCCATAAACAAAAGACGGTTTGGCAATCCGGTCAGCGAATCGTGAAACGCATTGCGGCGAAGCTGTTCTTCGACGTGCTTTCGCTCGGTGACTTCGCGCATCACCGAAACAAAATGCGTTAATTGCCCTTGCTCGTTGCGAATCGGCACCATATTCACATCCACCCAGAAATGAGTGCCGTCTTTGCGGTAGAAAATAACTTCGGCGCGAACTGGCTCATGATTTTGCAATGTAGCGCGAACGCGATCGATTTCTGAAACTTCAGTTTCTTCACCGAGGAGCACTAATGCTGATTTGCCGATCGCTTCGCCGGATGAGTAGCCTGTAACGCGGCAAAACGCATCGTTTACATAAACAATTCTTAAACTAAGCGGATCATCGGTCGGTTCTGCCTGAGAAATCATCACGATTTCATTCGCGTTGACCACGACTGATTCTAGCAGGCGCAAATATTCTTCCAGCCATTTGCGCTCGGTAATATCTTTGACGGTAATCAGCGTTCCGCTTGGCTCACCAGAATCGTTGCAAAGCAGCGTTGAGTTGATTTCGGCCCAAAATCGTCGCCCATCTTTGCGCTTGAACTGGCCTTCTTTCCAACCATAAAACTGCGGGCTGGTGTCTTGAGTCGTAGATTGGAAATCAAACCAACCGTCGATCGCAGAGAAAAACCGATGCGCCGACTTGCCGATCATGTCGCTAACCGAGCACCCTACAAGCTTTGCAAGGCGAGAATTGACAACCATCACCTGATCGTGGAGATCAGTAATAACAATGCCATCGTTGAGATTTTCTACAACAGTCTGGATTAGCCAGTCAGTTACTTTCATCGATCGGGGGGTCACGGTTTTATCTAAATCAGCGTCAGTTGCCGAGGTTGGCTCCTGATGCACCTCGCTTGAATCGTCGTTGCCCAACGGGGTCATCGCTAAGAATTGAAATATCTCTGACATGCCTGCTGTTTTGATGACGCACTTGCTTTTGTTTAGCTATGCACCGCAGTCCTGCCGAAATCGAACGGTCGATAAAACATTTTATACAAGCTTTATACGGTAAATCGTTAGCTTGCGTTGGCTTTACATCGTGACACAATCCGAAACCCGATCAGGAACAACACGATTTAGACGTTCTAGACAAATCCAGTTCTCTTGATCTGCTCTAAAGCGAGAAGGAAGAGTAACCCTGAATTTATCTAGAACGTCTAATGAGTTTAGATTGCCCTAAAACGACGACAAATGCACGGAATTCCAGCGTTTGATCGCGCTTGCCAGCTCGAGAGAATAGTTTTGCGGCAAACCGTGATCGGCGTTTTGCAAAACGATCAGTTCTGCGTTGGGAATTTCGCGGGCGTAAGTTTGACTATGCCAAAGCGGAATCGTTTCATCGCGATCGCCGCTAATCACCAGCGTTGGCAACAATAAGCGGTGAATTTCTTTTTCAACCGTGTCGATCGCGTCTTCAGGACGCAAGCGATCGACGAGAAACGATTTTGCGGCGGGTTGCGACATTAACTCACGTCGCATCCAAGCGATTTGATCGATGAATTTTTCTTGCCCGAATAGCCCCGCGATCGGCTTGGTTAAATTTAGCGTCCAATCAACGATCGGTGTGTCCCACAAAATCGGTCGTAAATGGTCGTAGCGTCCAGCAAAGCTGTCGTCGCGAATTCCTGCCGGAGCCGCCAAAATTAAGCCTTTTAGCGACTCAGAATGCTGCAAAGCATACGCCGCAGCAACCCAGCCGCCAAAAGAATGTCCCAAAATATAAAAGTTCTGCAAATTCAGCGCTTTCACGACTTGATGCACAAAGGCAACTTCTTTAGCGATGTCGTAGCGAATGTGCGGGCGGGCAGACGCGCCAAAGCCGAGTAAATCAAGGCTAATGCAGCGAAACTGAGATTTCAAGCGATCAATCAACGGCATCCAATTGATCGCATCGCCGAGAAAACCATGCAGCATCAGAATTGGAATCCCGTCTCCCGCTTCAACATAAGCTGCGGGAATGTCTTCGAGTCCGTCGAAATCTAATGCAATGTGCAAAACGTGTTTTTGAAGCAATGACCGTAAAAACTCTGAGTTTGATGAACTTTCTGTTTTAATTTAGCGAATTCTAGCCGCTCACGTTAGGCTGAAATGGAAGCTTAGTTCGCAGATTCACGACGAGCACGACGATGCTGCAACGAAATTGCATTCTAATTGCGGTAATAGGAGGGTGTATTGCTGTTGATCATCCGGCAAACGCCCAATCGTTACCGTCTTTTACACCTCAACAACTGAATCGCCTCGGTCGCGATCTCGCTCCAACAAATTCTCAAGATTTTTTTCGACAAGGACGAGCGCAGCTAGAGCGAGAAATTCAAATTCTAGAGCAGACTCGCGCAGCAACTTCCCGTAGCCTGCTCAAAATTGATCCAGCTACACGCCCCCCAGAAAGGCGATCGCTCAACGACGATCGCCGGAATCAAGTGAAGTAGCAATGTTTAACCTGTTGAGACTCGGATAGTAAGAATGAACGCTAACTTTACCCAAAAGAGTATTACCGATGTCTAGAGAAAGTGCTGAGCGATTTCTTCAAGCCGCCGCCCACGACCAGCGTATTCGTGAGCAGTTTGAAGTAGTGCGATCGCAAGAAGAATTTTTTCAAACCTCAAAACAGCTTGGCTATCGCTTTAATACGATCGACCTGATGCAGGTATTGATGGAGCACAGTGAAGGCACAACGATTCGACGTCAAACTGGAATCTGGCGCTGGATGCGAAATCTACCCTGGATCTAACCGCGACCGTGATTTTCTCATATTATGAGGAAATGAAATTTTTCACACGGTTTTTAACGGCGCTTTTGGCGATCGTTTTGGTACCTGCCTTTATGACTATTGCAACAGGAGCGGCGGAAATTACGCCTAACGAAAATTTAGTCGTTCAAGGCGTTCCGTCGATTCCGACGGCGCTTGCAGAACGAGTCGATCGCTATACGCAGTTTCGATCGGCAGGGTTGTTAAGCTGGCATCCGACCCGACGCGAAGTTTTGATTTCAACGCGGTTTGGCGAGGTGCCGCAGGTGCATCGAGTTCGTTTCCCGTTGGGCAGTCGTCAACAACTGACGTTTTTCTCAGAGCCAATTTTCCGCGCCAGCTATCAACCGACTCAGGGCGATTACTTTGTATTCAGTAAAGACACAGGCGGAAATGAGTTTAGCCAAAATTACCGCTACGATTTAGCAAGCGGCGATATTACGTTATTGACCGATGGTAAATCGCGCAACAGTGGCGGCGTTTGGTCGAACAAAGGCGATCGCATTGTTTACACGTCAACTCGTCGAACCGGAAAAGACAACGATTTTTACAGCATCGATCCGACCGATCAAAAGAGCGATCGACTGCTGGCACAAGTTGAAGGCGGCGGCTGGGGTGGCTTGAACTGGTCGCCAAACGATCAACAGCTTTTAGCGATCGAATCCGTCTCGATTAATGAAAGCTATTTGTGGCTGATTGACACGAATTCCGGTGAGAAAAAGCTAGTAACGCCAAAAGGTGAAAAAGAAAAGGTTTCCTATCAAGGCGGCGTATTTAGCAAAGACGGGAAAGGATTGTATGTTGTTACCGATCGAGACTCTGAATTTCAGCGATTAACGTATATTGATCTTGCCACGTTCAAACATACCTATTTGACCGAGCAAATCCCCTGGGATGTTGAAGATTTTGATTTATCTAAAGACGGGAAACGGCTTGCATTTGTCACTAACGAAGACGGCATTAGCGTATTACATTTATTAGAAACGGCGACAAATAAAGAAGTATCGCTGCCAAAATTACCGATCGGTCAAGTTAGTGGAATTACTTGGCACCGCAACAATCAAGATCTAGGGTTTACGTTAGTTTCGGCGCGATCGACGGCTGATGTGTATTCGATTAATCTAAAAACTAATCAGATCGATCGCTGGACAGAAAGCGAAACTGGCGGCTTGAATACGGCAAACTTTTCAGAACCGGAACTAGTTCGATGGAAAAGTTTTGACGATCGAACGATTTCTGGATTTTTGTATCGCCCACCTGCAAAGTTTTCGGGCAAGCGTCCGGTTATTATTAACATTCATGGCGGGCCAGAAGCTCAGTTTCGTCCGAGCTTTTTAGGTCGATCGAATTATTATCTAAACGAGCAAGGCGTTGCGATTTTATTTCCGAACGTGCGCGGCTCAAGCGGATACGGTAAAACATTTCTGAAGCTTGATAACGGCCATTTGCGCGAAGATTCAGTCAAAGATATTGGTGCATTAATTGATTGGATTGCAACCCAACCAACGCTTAATAAAGATCGAATCTTGATTACAGGCGGTAGCTATGGTGGCTATATGTCGCTGGCGGTTTCGACAAACTATAGCAATCGGATTCGAGCGTCGATCGATATTGTTGGAATCTCCAATTTTGTGAGTTTTCTTGAGCGCACCGAAAGCTACCGACGCGATTTAAGACGGGTGGAATACGGCGACGAACGCGATTCTAAAATGCGCGAATTCTTGCTTAAGATTTCGCCATTAAACAATGCGGATAAAATTAAAAAGCCGCTCTTTGTAATTCACGGTAAAAATGATCCGCGTGTGCCGCTCAACGAAGCTGAACAAATTGTACAAACGGTTCGCAAAAATAACGTGCCGGTTTGGTATCTCATGGCAAAAGACGAAGGACACGGATTTTCTAAAAAGAAGAACGTGGATTATCAGTTCTACGCCACGATTATGTTTATTGAAGACACTCTTTTGAAATAGCTGTAGCAACCCGATTTGAGTCGGGTTCTCTATCTTCAAACCTAATTTCTCAAAAATGTCGCGCTGAAAGGTTTAACACAATGTGCTACAACTCCTTCATGATGAGGCGTTTTACGCATTTGCTAACAGAGCTTATGCGTTAATCGAACTTGAGTTCGATCGATAAAGCATCTGCCAAGCAATTGACCCAGCAGCCTTTGTTTGGGCATAAGAACGGAGTCGAAACTCAGTCGTCGCTTTTGTTGCCAGGTTAATCATTCAAGAAACAGAAAACGTCCGGAGAAAGCAAGATAATTACAATCGAACATCTAAAATCTGATTGAATTGATCAAGCAGCGCCTCCATCGACATCGGCGGTAAAATTTCAGTTGCAATACGTTTCAACCGGGGAAACACGCTCGAATGTTGATAATTCACGACTACGATCGGCGGTTTAGATTCAAGTCGATCGAGGGCATTTAGGTGAGCGAGCATGGTTTGAGCTAAATCAGCGTCGCGCCAGTTAATCACAAGGAGATCCACGCTTTGAGCTTCGAGCTTTTGCAGAACTTCCTGCCACGATCGCGCCACAACTCCTCGAAATCCGGCAGTTTGCAGATACTGCATCGAAGCGTTAAGCCAATCTGTTTTTTTGTGGCTGAGCGAAGGCAGATTGTTTTCATTGATTGTGCTGATTGCTAACACTAACGGTCGCCAGGCAAAGCCCGCCGCAACTTGAATGACTTGCAGCAGCGCTGAAGGCTGAGCGCGATCGGTTATTGCTTTGCGATCGTGCAGATTAGTAATGCGGGCAAGACACGGAAACACTGACAAACCGCCCACTTGGTTAGCCGCTTGAGTTGTGATTAAATCAAGCGTGACAAGCGGCAACGAGGCGAGAAACGGACACTCACCAAATCGCTTTAGGTAGCTCGACGGATCACGCACGTTAGCATCGAGTAAAACGACGTTCGGTTTCCAAACTTGCGCGAGCAGTTCGGCTTGGTCGAGATCGTCCGCTTCGATCACGCGGTAGTTTTGACTGTGCAGCAACGCATTTAGATCCACCGCATCTTCGATCGCGTCGGCAAGCAATTCAGCGTGTACGCTGTGGCGATCGGGACTCAATCGCAAAATCACTAAGCTTTCGATCAGCGCTTCGGGTGGCTCAGTTCCGGCTTTGCGCTTAGAAATTGGAATACTCGGCGGATCGAATTGCAGCACTTGCTGAAGCGATCGACCTACCCTTGTTGAGCACGCTTCGTTGGAAATGGGAACGCTCAAAAATCCATCGGCTGCCATGCGATAAGCTTGGTCGCGATCGCCCTGCGTTCCGGTAATAATTACGGGAATTTGTCGCGTTTCGGGTTCGGCTTTCAGCAACGTCAGGACGTCCCAACCCGATAACGTTGGTAAAAGCGGATTAAGAAAAACTGCGCACGGCTGTAAACGGCGGGCTTTTTCAACGGCTTCGGTTCCCGATCGCGCAATCACGACGTAATATCCAAATTCGCTCAGCGCCTCGGATAACTGATCAATCGATCGCACAACAGCATCAACGACGAGGACTAAGCGATTTGTCACCGATTCTTTTGGCAGTGCGTTTCGAGTGGGGGTGCTTGTAAACGAAGCTTGTTTGGGGGTTCCGTCGCTGTTGCGTGTGCTAATCGCTGACGTAGGCTGTGGATGCGTCGGCGGCAATAACAGCGTAAACTGACTGCCTTGATCTTCTTTTGACACAAACGAGATATCGCCGCCGTGCAGTCGCGCTAATCGCTGCGTCAGCACCAGTCCTAATCCTGCCCCTTCAAAGCGTCGCGTTAGTGGATTTTCAAGCTGTTGAAATTTCTGAAAAATTAAATGCTGTTTATCGTCTGGAATGCCAATTCCGGTATCCCAAACCGTGAAAGCGATCCATCCTTCCCAACGGCTTACCTTCAAACCAATTTGTCCGATCGCGGGCGTAAACTTCAGCGCGTTTGACAACAAATTTACGAGCATTTGCCGCAGTCGCAGTTCATCAGCAATTAAATACTCTAATCCCGGTTCGATCGAAATCGAAAACTCAGGCAGCGAAGCGGATTGATTGAGCGGCGATAGCGCTTCGGGCTTTTCTTCTTCAAGGCAAAGCTGACGCGCCTGCTCGAAGGCGCGATCGCAGGTTGAGGCGATCCGAGTCGGATGCAGCGTTAGTTCGACCTGTCCAGTTTCGATGCGGGTCAAATCTAAAATATCGTTGACGATCGCCATTAAATGTCGTCCGCTTCGATAAATCAGTTGAGCGTAGCGGATTTGTCGATCGTTGAGCGACCCAGAAAGCTGATCTTTAAGCAAGCTCGATAAGCCTAAAACGGCTGTGAGCGGTGTTCGGAGTTCGTGACTGATGCAGGCGAGAAACTCATCTTTAAGGCGATTGAGATGAATCAAATCGGCGTTTTTTGCGGCAAGTTCGCGAGCAAGCTGCTGCTGTTCGGTGATATCCTGCACGAGCACTAGCCACAGATTATCTTCGATGCCGTAGGGAGAGTGCTGCGCGATTCCTTCGTTGCGATCAGCGCTGATCGCAGCTTGATTTCGAGCCGCTTCGGTTTTGTCGGGATCGGTGTGAAGGGTGGCCAAGCGAAACGGTTTTGTTAGCGCTGCGTCGGCTAGAAATTCTCCGAGCGGAATTTTGACAAACTGTAAGGTACGCTCTTGCCCGTTTTTCATCGGACACACGCAAACGCAGGTGTTGGGCGTGGTGCCAAGCTGACAAACCGCTCCAACAGCATCGAACTGCTCACCGAGGAGGTTTGAGGCGTTGCGCTTTGGAGTTTCTCCAGCGCTACGAGAACTGCTCCGGAGGGGTTGCGCTACTAGCTCACGATCGAGCAGTGCCGCCGCGTCGTGCTGTATCCACGCGGGATCGGCTAGTTCTCCAAAACGTTCGTGCCAGCAGCTATTGCGGGCGAAAACTTCTCCGGTGTTGGTTTGCACCATGATTGGCAACGGCAATCGATCGAGAAATCCAATCAGCGATTTTGGAGAGAGATCCGCGATCGCGGATCGTCCGGGTTGAGCCGCTTGCTGATTAAGATGACCGCTTTGAGACTGTGCAAGCTGTTGAATCGCGTTTCGGTTGTGCTGGAGTTTGGTGAGTTCGGCCGAGAGCTTTTGAAGCTGTCGATCGAGTCGAACTCCTTCGGATGGCGATTGAGCGGTTTCTGGAGTGTTGGCGTCGATTCTCGCTTGGTGCCATACCGATTCAGATGGACGCTTTGATAAAGTCGCTTTGTTCATTCCGAGATCGAGCAGCTTGCGAAGATAAACGCTATCTACTAGCCCCACAAAGCGTTGATCATCAACAACCGCCCAATAGCGACCGAGTTCAAGCGGAAATTCGAGGTCGCCAAGCGGCTGAGTGTGAGCGATCGTTGGAACAGATTCGATCAGCTCTTGAATCGTGCCTTGTGGATCAGCAACGTTGGGGATTAACTGCCAAAGCTGTACGATGCCGATCGGCTCGTGCTGTTCGTTGACCACCACCAAGCGATCAACGCGATGCTGCATAAATAACTCGATCGCATCGCGGGTTGCAGTGGTTGGCAAACACGACGGAATCGACTCTACAAATTCGCGAATTGTGACTGTCAGCGTTAACATGAGAACCCGCCTGACTTAAACGAGAAGCAGCTAGTTCTGCCTTTGACTCCAACCGCTTGCTAATCCCGGCGCGATTGACTAGGAAATGGGTTCACTAAAATTTAAGTAAAGGTGTGCCCCACACAATAACCAAATAAAAAAGTACGTCTACCTAGCACTATCGCTTAATAAGCTTGTCTTGATCTTAAAGAAAATTCTTCTGCAATTATAATTAACAGAGCGACAAAAATATACTTATTTAGTTGTCAAAAAATTTACAGGCTGTTTGTCTGCTTTGAGACTCAGTAATAAAGCTTATTCATGACCGCAAATTCTCCTGACGATCGATCAACTCAACTTCCAGCTTTGGTTTACCTTGTTGGGGCAGGATGCGGCGATCCAGAGTTGCTGACGGTTAAAGCACAAAAGCTGATCGCGCAAGCTGATGTGATCGTGTTTGCAGATTCGCTAGTGCCGCAAGCCGTATTACAAAACGCTCGATCAACGGCTGAAATTATTGGGTCTTCAGAGAAAACGCTTGAAGAAATCTTGCCGATTTTGATCGATCGCGTTTCTGCCGGAAAATCAGTCGTTCGATTGCATTCGGGCGATCCGTGCTTGTACAGCGCAATTCAAGAACAAATGCAAGCTTTAATTGACGCAGACATTCCGTTTGAAGTGGTGCCGGGAATCAGCGCTTTTCAAGCGGCGGCGGCGCGGCTGCGGGTTGAATTAACGGTCCCTGGATTGATTCAATCGATCGTGCTTACCCGCATTAGTGGACGCGGCGACGTTCCCGAATCCGAGGAGCTTTCGAGTTTAGCGGCACATCGATCGAGCTTGTGTCTTTACCTCAGCGCTCGACAAGTTGAATCGGCGCAAACAAAGCTAATGCAGCATTACCCGGTTGAAACGCCCGTCGCGATTTGCTTTCGCGTGGGTTGGGAAGATGAAAAAATTCTGCTTGTCCCGCTTGCGCAGATGGCACAAGCAACGCAGCGCGAACAGCTTTTTCGCACGACGCTGTACATTATTAGTCCCGCGTTGAATGCTCAGACGGTTCCCCCAATGTATTTGAGCGCTGAGGCGGCGGAATTTCGATCGACTTCAACCGATATCTCTGCGCGATCGCGGCTTTACAACAAGCCTGCTTCAAGTTGACCGACGATCGCACGCTACACTTGATTTTGTAATCAGTATTGCAATATGTCGATCGATCAACTGCTTGAGCCAGAAGTTAAAGATTTAGGTGGATTTGAAGTTCGCCGCAGTTTGCCGCACGCCGATCGTCAAATGGTCGGGCCGTTTATCTTTTTTGATCATCTTGGCCCTGCGACGTTTGCTCCGAATCAAGCAATCGATGTGCGACCGCATCCGCATATTAATCTGGCGACGGTGACGTATTTGTTTGAAGGCGTGCTGATGCATCGCGATAGCTTGAACACGGTGCAAGAAATTCGGCCGGGAGCCGTAAACTGGATGACGGCAGGGCGCGGCATTGTGCATTCTGAACGAACGCCGGACGCCGATCGCGCTCATGAAACCCGCCTGCACGGAATTCAAACCTGGGTTGCCTTACCCGAAGCATTTGAAGAAACCGAAGCGTGGTTTCGCCATTATCCCGCCGAGGATTTGCCGACCTGGACAGAAAACGGCGTCACTTTTAAGCTGATTGCTGGACAAGCGTACGATCGCACTTCTCCGGTCGAAACGTTTTCGCCGATCGTGTATCTCGATGTGCAGCTTTCGCCCGAAACGCAGTTTACGATTCCTGCTGATTACAGCGAACGAGCCGTTTACAGCGTGACCGGAGGACTCAGCCTAAACGGAGAAAAGCTTGAGTTGCATCGATTGGCCATTTTACCTGAAGGCGTTGCGGTCAGCGTTTTAGCCGAAACTGAAGCTCGCTGTGTCGTCATTGGCGGTGAGCCAGTCGGACATCGGCAAAAATGGTGGAACTTCGTTTCGAGTCGGCGCGATCGGATCGAGCAAGCCAAAGCCGATTGGAAAAATAAGCGGTTTGATCCGGTTCCTGGAGAAACCGAATTTATCCCGCTTCCTGAAGAGTCAGAACCTGCACAAAAACCAGACAGTAGCGGTAAAGAGCAAGCGCTTTAAGCATCCACTAAAAGATAGATGCGTTTTACCGTTTGGAGGCGGTAAGACTTCTGATGACTGTGGAGGAGGCGCAATGAAAGCACGAAACTGGATTGGGTTTGGCGTTGGAGTCGCGTTATCGTTTGCCGCACTACAAATTCCTCTGAGTAAAGCCCAAGCGCCTCCAAATCCGGTTCCGATTAAACCTGATGTGCCTTATGTGCCGACACCCGAATCGGTTGTAATGGCAATGCTCAAACTTGCCAACGTCAGCCGCAACGATGTGGTTTACGATTTGGGATCAGGCGACGGCAGATTAGTGATTACGGCGGCTCAGAAGTTTGGAGCGAAGCGCGGCGTTGGCGTTGAAATTAATCCGGGGTTGGTGAATCGCAGCATTGAAAATGCCAAACAAGCCGGAGTCAGCGATCGCGTGCAGTTTTTCCAGCAAGATTTGTTCAAAGCCAACTTTAGCGAAGCGTCGGTTGTAACGCTGTACTTGCTGCCGAGAATTAATTTACAACTGCGTCCAAAACTACTGAGTGAACTCAAGCCCGGAAGTCGCGTTGTATCGCACGCTTTTGGCATGGGCGATTGGAAACCCGATCGCACCGAAACGATCGACGATAGCGGTCGTCCGCGCTTGACGTATTTGTGGATTATTCCGGCGAATGTAAGCGGTACCTGGAGCGGCACGATTCGCGCAAAATCTGGAGCATTGCAGCCCTACAGCGTTCAAGTCACTCAATCGTTTCAAAACGTTCGAGCAACCGTTAATGTGAACGGGCAAACGATCAGCTTACCTAACGTTAAATTAACAGGCGATCGCCTCACGCTAGAGTACGGACAGCAGTTTAACAATCAACCGCTTCAAGTGCGCGTGAATGCGCAAGCGATCGGAGACACGCTGCAAGGAACCGCCGACATTCAAACCGGATCGACCCCCGAAACATACACGATTAACGCAAAACGCACGTCAGCGACTCAGGGCAGTTAAATCAACTTTGCTCGCCAGCGACCCGCTCACCGTTGTGAAATTACTGACAAAACCGATCGGGTCAAAGCTCAGCGTTTTGTTGGGCTGTGACTCAGCCAGAGTCGTTAGCGATTGGCGAAACTCAGAAGAAGCCGCGATCGCGGGTAAATCGAGCGTGGTTTGAGTACTCCCGGTGTCGATCGTCGCAATGCCATTTTTGACGCTGATCGTTCCGCTTGCTTGCAGCGAATTCACGATCGCTCGGCTTACCAGCGCTGAAAGATCAAATTTAGCCGTAGCGGTTCCAATCGGCGTTGGGATCTTAACGCTGGCTTCTCCGTTTTTAACGTGTAAGCTTCCGCTCAAAGCGTTGATCGGCACGGCGATATCGCCACTCGATCGCCCAGGCTGCGTGCTGACGACAACTAATCCATCGTCAAAATTAACCGCACCCGGATATCTGCCTAATTGAAACTTGTATTGATCTTCAGGCTTGAGGTCGATCGAGGTAAATAAATATCCAAGTGGCGTTGTGAGATTCGTGACTAAAGCACCATTACCCACTTCGATCGAGCCTTTAACCGTGCCAAATACGGTTGAAGTATCGATGTTAAACTGTCCGTTCTGAAAGGGAATATCACCGGAAACGGTTTTCAGCCAGTTTTCAACGATCGCGCGGGTGGTTTGAGCAAAATGAATCGTTTCGGTGAAATTGCCAAGCGGCGACTGTAAATTGGTTTGAGCAACGCCGCGATTAAAAGCGATCGTGCCTTGCACCTGAGCTAGAGTGTTTGCTAGATCTTGACTGAATTGCTCGATCGACGTGGTTTGGCTTCGCGTTCCTGCGGCCGTAATCACTCTGCTGGTGACTTGTCCGTTGTCAACGGTGATCGTTCCATGAGCGCGGGGAGCCTCGATCGACGTGGTTAAAGTTCCGCGCAGCGTTTGAGAAGATAAAACATCAGGATTTAAAAAAGGTGTTGAAAATTGCGGAGCTGACATAGTTGCGCGAGTACGACTGCGATAGTACCTTAGCAGCGAGACTAACGCTAGGTCTATGCCTCTAGATAAAGTTAGTAAAGTTGCTCAATCATTTGAACTGTCACCCGACTGTGTTTCCCATAAATCAGGCAGGGTTTTGCCTTGATGTCTAAGTTCCGAATCGAGATACAGCCAGTAGAGAATTTCTTCAGCCCGATCGCGCGCTTGATCGATTTGCTCAAGAACTCGCACAACGACGTCATACTGATCGTGATTGCTCGGCTGAACGGCTGCTTCAAACTGCATTCGATGCCGCTCTTGAATCATTTGAAACAAAAACGCATACTCATCTTCGCGGGGGTCTTCCACCATCCAGCAGTGATCGATCGCATACAAAATATCTGCTCGTGTCACAGATAACACAACTATCCTGTTGTTAATTACGCAACTATTACGTCAAGCAAACAAGCTGCTCAGCAATATTCTTTTAGCATATCAAGTTGGCACCGATTTTTTGTAAACTAAATTGCGAATTACGAACATTCCACACCCTGAATCAGATTTTCATTATGGAGAATTGCAAAAGAATCGAGCATTTTAACGATAAATCCGCTACTTTTTAGATCCTAAGAGACTTCTCGAAGCATACTGTTTATAAAAAATGAAAATTCAACTTGAGCGCAAGCTATCTTCTTGCTCAGAAAAATTAATTTGTACAGTTTGTAATCAATGGTTTGAACCCGATAAAATTCGTACTTTGCTTTATACCGATCGTGGACTGCTGCTCGGCGATGTGTGTCGGGTCTGCTTAAAGCTTCCAGCGTCAGAAATTCGGGATCAACTGCGCGAACGGGCCAGCCTTTTGCTGCAACAATCCGAACTGTTAGCGCTACCCGATTGGCAAAATACCGCCTGTCGCGCTCGCGCTTTAGAACTGTTGCAGGCAGCCCAAGAAGATGTGCGGTTTCCCTCAATTTTTGATTGGTGGTTTAAGAAGCTCGAAATCTTTTCTGAAGAATCTCAAGCGCTCGAAGCGACGCGAGTCGGGCTGAACGAATATTATCTAATGGAACGATCGCGGCTTCAGAAAATTTTAGATGACGATCGAGATTAAACCAGGTTAGGCGATTTAATCAGCCTGCATCGTCCGCAATATTCGATTTTTCACCATCGCTTCACAAAACTCTAAGATCCCAGAAAAAACGATCAACGCTATTCCGATCGATCAAACTTCGCGCTAAGGTTAAGCACAACGATGGCGTGATTTCCCGTAGGCGTGTGAAATATTTTTTTCTATCCGATGGCTGGATCGTAGGACGAGTCTGGGAGCTAGGCGGTTTGTGGAACGAAATCGCTTGGAGACGAAAGCCCCAGATCGAACAGATGGAGTTGTGCATCTGGGAAAATAACGAAAAACTCTGGCTCTATCGCGTTGAAGATGCGGTTCTTATGGTTGAAGTCAAGCCTACCGCTACGGTAGAAGTCAGTGCCATCGGTCAAGTTGTCTTAAAACGATTAATCAGTGCAGATGCTGCGATCGAGCGACTTTGCAGCCTGTCTACTGATGCGACTCCGTAATTTCCGGCAATTCTTTTGAGAAAGTGAGCCGATCGATTTCTCCGTGAGTACAATCCCAACACGTGTATTGAGTTCCGTGCAGAACTTGGCTTGGCTAAAATCGCTCAAGCTTATTCCGTGGTTAGATTTCGTCTTGATTCACTCGAACACTTAAGCAGGAACTTTTCAGCATTTATTTGCTGTTTGACGAGTCATTGATAACAAAAATATGCTTCAAGACACAAGCAACCCGGTTCTTCCTCATGTGCAGTCGTCGCCGCAACGCGCCTCAGTTCAGGTCGATGTCTACGCTAATCGCCTAATGGACGATTTGTTTGACGAAGTTGAAAAGCTGCTCGATGGTAGCATTCTGCCGCCTGAGCCAGTTAAAAAAGCTCCTGCAAAAAAACTAGAAGTCGCAGCCCCACAGTTTTCAAATCTCGTTCCGCGCCCAAGCTTGCCGCAGTGGAAACCGCAAGGTCACGAACTTGCATCCTCTACGATGAGCACAACGCGCAACGCAGACCAAACCAAACCGTCGATCGCTGCAAAACCCGCTCTGCGCATGGCTCAAAGCTTACAAAAAGGATTCGTTTTAACGCTGTGTGCGTCAGCCGTTGCTGTGGGTGCGCTGTGGCTCACGTCGCGGGGATTTTGGGAGCGCTTTGGAGCCGCATTAACGCAACAGCCCCAAGCCAGCGCAACAGCGCCGATCGCGCAAACCCCTGATACGAACGTGAGATTTTCTCAATATTTACAGCGATCGCTGGCAGCGATCGATCGCCGCGCTGCCACCGGACAGCTCGGAACAACAGCCCCGTTTAACAACGCTTTGCCAATGGCTCCGATTCCGGTGAATGTAGCGCGATCAAACACTCCGTTACCAAAAGCTCCGATCGCCGTAAACGTTTCACCGATGCCGTCTCCGGCTGCATCTCCGGATTCTGGGCGTGAACTCAACCAAATTTTGAGCCGCTTATCCTCGATCCTTGAATCTTTTAATGGAAATCGGGCCGCCGGGCGTCCGGCTCAAACCCCGGTGATCAATTCGAGTGAAACAGTACGATCGCTGAGTGGAATTGCGATCGCCACTGACCCCACGCGATCGGCGGTACTGTTTGAAATGAACGGCGTGACGCAGCGCTACTACATCGGAGAAAGTATCGGCTCTAGCGGTTGGAGCGTGGTAGATATTTCGAGTAATTATGTCACCGTGCGACGAAATGGCGAAGTTCGCTCGATCTCGATCGGTCAGAAACTTTAGAATAGCGGTAAGCCATTCGATCGGAGACTGATTATGGGTTTGTTTGACGATTTCAGCCGATTTCTTGAAGATCGGCTCGATGAATTTCTGCGCAATAACCCGCAGTTAGAGCTTCAAGCGCTCGAAGAAAAGCTGTACGAGCAAGAGCAAGAAACTCGGCGGCTCTTAGTCGATCTGCGTCAGCGCGAAAAACAAGTCGAAAGCGAAATTTTGTCAACGGCTCAAGAAATTCAGCGTTGGCATGGTCGCATTGAAAAAGCCAAAGCTGCCAATCGAGTTGATTTAGCTGAACCTGCCCAAGCGCACGAAGCATCACTCTTGCGCGAAGGCAACCAGAAATGGGGTCAAATGGAAATTCTCAAAGAGCGCATCAAGCAAACCGAGGAGCTACAGCGCAAAATTCAAACGCGGCGGCAAGAAGTTCAAGTCGAACTCAAGCAAGCGCAAACCCAAACCGTTCGCCCCGATCAAACCGATCAACGCTGGGCATCAAGCGGCTGGAATCAAAGTTTTAGCTACACCGACAAAGCATCAGACCCATTAGAGCAACAGTTTCAGAAATGGGAAACACAACAGGAACTAGAACAAATGAAGCGGCAAATGGGTAAATAGTAGAAATAAGCGCTTTAATTTTATCTCTAGCGATCGACCTCACTGGACGCGACCAATTTGCTCGTTTCAGTGCAGTTCTGAAGGAACCGCCTTTAGTTTCGTCTACTCTAAACGGGCAGACCCTGTTCAAGCAATCCGTAACCGTTCGATATCCTTGATTGGCGGCGCACCAAACATGCGGGAATATTCGCGGCTAAACTGCGAAGCGCTCTCGTAGCCGACCTGATAAGCGGCATGAGTTGCATCGGCATTCTCGGCGAGCATTAGATGACGCGCACTTAATAATCTTAGCTGTTTCTGATATTGCAACGGACTCATCGAGGTGACTTCCTTGAAATGGCGATGAAACGAGGAAACAGACATATTGGCTTGCACAGCAAGATCCTCGACCCGGAGCGGACTGGTAAAGTCAGCTTTAATCCGCGTGATTACCTCAGCAATGCGCTGCATATTGCTGCCCGAAGTGGCAATCTGACGCACCGCTTCACCTTGTTCACCTGTGAGCAGACGATAATAAATTTCGCGGATGATCATCGGCGCTAGAAATGGAATGTCCTGCGGCGTATCCAAAAGCTCGGTTAACCTGATGGCACAATCAATTATCGACGGCTCAGCATCGCTAATAAACCAGCCTCTCACTGGGTTCTCCTGTTTACCCGTGCTTGAGTTCATTTGAGCAATAATGTCGCACAGTTGAACGGGGTCTAAACTCAACGCAAAACTCAAATACGGCTTGTCAGGTGTTGCCTCGATCGGACATCCAAACAAAGGCAAATCTACGGAGACCACGAGATATTGAGCGATGCCATACTGATAGGTTTCCTCACTGAGCGACACTTCTTTTTTACCCTGCACCACAATGGCGAGGACGGGTTCGATGACACCCGGAATTGTAGAAGTATCGGATTGTCGCAAGAACTTTAACGGCTCGATCGCAGTTGCATGAACGCCGTCTCCTCGATCGCCAATGTGCCGATCGACCCATGCTGCTAGTTCTCCACATTTGCGAATCGCCGCGTTGTGATTGAGTGTTTCGATCGCCATGCTCAATTCCTGCTGGTTGAATCATTCTTACCCACTCATTATAGGAAGGTTTCTCTTGTGCAGCGCTTTGCTTGAGAGGATTAGGCAA
>CAXUFL010000052.1:0-32065 GCA_964250455.1 uncultured bacterium | reverse complement strand
CTAAAACCGATTCGAGCGCTGCAATTGCGTTAAGACTCGATCGACGCGGATTGATTGCTGAAACCGCGCTTGTTCAGCCTGCGAACTCATCGGTTCAAGCGGCGCGATCGGCTGAAGCGTTGAAATACATTCCCGCTACGAGTCCGATTTTTGCATCGGGGCGAGATCTCGATGCGTTGTGGTCGGGCATTTCCCAAACGATCGCGCCCTACGGCAAAGTTGCGCAATTTGTGAATCAGCCAATCGAGACGTTCCAAAAACAAACGCAGGTTAATTTACCGCAAGACGTGTTTAACTGGGTCAAAGGCGACTATGCGTTAGGACTCGTACCCAATGCAAAGACGATCGACTGGGTTTTTGTGGCAGATCGATCCGGTGATTCTCAAGCCAAAGGCATTGCGCATCTTAATGAAATTGCTGAAAATCAAGGCATTAGCACCGGAGCGCTGACCGTGAAAGATCACCCGATCGCCGTTTGGAATCGATTGGCAACCGAGACCGCGCAAGCAACAGACGTGCTTGAAGCTCAAGCGATCGCGCTGCATACCACGGTCGGGAAATATGAAATTTTTGCATCGTCGATCGACGCGATCAATGCCGTTCTCAATGCCAAGAAAAATGCTTTCACAAATAATCCCGTCAAAACGGCACCGCTAGAAAAATCAAACGGCTATTTATACATCGATTGGGAAACGGCACAACCATTTTTAGAAAGCCGTTTCCCAATTCTTAATTTGATCGAGTTAGCGGGTCAGCCGTTGTTCGAGCATTTGCGATCGATTACCGTTAGCAATTACGGCAATCAAAATAACGTCCAGCGTGGCGGTGCCTTTATTCGCCTGAGTTAGGAGGCTGGCGATTAAGTTAGCTTCGCCCATTGCCTGCGGCTGCGCGGACTCAGAGCCAATGGTCAAGAGCAGTCTCCGTAGGGGGACTGCGTTTGTATAGCCGCGCCTTTCGCCAGGCTTAACCGAAATTGACGTTAAATTAGTAAACGAAAACAGGAACACGCTTATAAGCAGGCGTCCCACATCGCGAATCAGTTTTTGCTTTAAACATCACATTCGCTTCGGGATAAAACATCATTGCAGCACCCGATCGAATGTCACCAAAAATAATTTCCACGTTTTCTAGCTTTCCAGCATCGCCTTGTACCGTCACACGCTGATGCTCCGTAAATCCCGCTTTTTCAGCATCTTGAGCATTCATCAGAATGCAGTTGCGATGCGCCATTCCGCGATATTTATCACCAGGCTTGTAAACTACAGTATTGTGCTGCGTGTAGCTGCGTCCAGTCCCCAAAATTAGCGTAATTCCGGGCGTTGACTCCGCTACTCCAAAATCTTGTTTCGTGGGATGAACCAGTTTAGGAAGCGGCGACACAACCATCTTGGCTTTTCCGGTTGCAGTCGGGAATTTAGGGTCGTTGAACACCCGCTTGTCGATCGTAAATTCCGCTCCGGTTTCGTCGATTTCTCCGATTTTCTCGTAGCCTGGAATCGTTTGGGCGATCAATTTCCGCACGTAGCGAGTATCTTGTAGCTTGCGCCAATCGATCGGGGAATTTCCGTGAATACGATCGGCAATTTCGGTTAAGAATTCAACCTCAGAAATCACATCGGCATTTTTAAGATGCGTTTCTCCGGTATCGTTGAGACGAACAAAGTTATTTCCTGATTCTGCGGTCGTTCGGTGCGGATTTTCAAACCGAGCCAAAACCGGAACGATAACTGTATTTTTTTTAGCGAGTCCGTGAAAATGTCCTAAATTTGGTTTAGTTGACACGTAAAAAATCGTTTCAATCTGAGATAAGGCGTGCTTTGCTTCAGTTAAGTCAGGATTTGCGGCATAAAGATTACCGCCAAGACAAAGCAAGGTCTCTACATCGCCTTTGTCTGCGGCTTCAATTAAGGCGCGAGTGTCGTAACCCTGAACGCGAGAAAGCGATCGACCCAACAATGTCTCTAATGCTTCCTGAATTTCTTGTTTTAATCGAATCGTTACGCCCATCGATCCAAATCCTTGAACGTTAGAATGTCCCCGAATCGGCATCGTTCCCGCGCCTTCTTTTCCAGCGTTGCCACTTATTAGCGCGGTATTAGCAATACTGTAAACGTTATCCACTGCGTTTGCTTGCTGAGTGATTCCCATCGCCCAAGCAAACACAACACCGTTTGCGTTACCAATCATATTTGCCGCAGCATCAATCTCAGCTTTAGAAACTCCACACGTTTCTGTGATTGTTTCCCATGATGTCGCGTTAGCAAATTCAATCACAGATTCCCAATCTTCAGCATGGGCTTTCAAATAATCAAGCTTGATTAAATTTTGTTCAATCAGTGATTTCTGAATTCCAACAAATACCGCAACGTCACTTCCTGGAATTGGTTGTAAATACAGCGATGAAATGTCAGAACCGCCCACGAGCATTGACTTAATCGGATAAGCTGGCGAAGAAAACTTGATTAATCCGACTTCGATCGTAGGATTAATCACAATCACTTTCCCGCCCCGATCGCGCAGTTGAATCAACTCATTCATCAATCGCGGATGATTCGCAGGTGCATTTGACCCAATTAGAACCACACAATCGGCCTGTTTCAGGCTTTCCAAACTCACCATCGAAGTCCCCGATCCAAACACTTCTTTGAGCGCAACCGTTGAAGCTGCATGACACAAATCTGAGCAATCTGCGAGATTGTTCGACCCCATCGCCCGCATCATCAACTGCAACAAATACGCCGCTTCATTCGACGATCGACCCGAACTATACGACGCCACTCGCTCCGGAGTTTTGCGAAATGCCGCTTCTGCAATTTCGTATACTTCATCCCAAGAAATCCGCTCAAAGCGATCGCTGCCTTCACGCAGAATCAACGGACAGCTTAAGCGACCTAAGTTATTCGCTTCTTGCGACGTAAGCTGTTGCAGTTCCGAAATCGTGTATTGATTGTGAAACTGCGCCGCAGGCTGTAGCTCAGACGCGATCGCTTCAACACTTTTGGCGCACCGTTGCAGCACTTCGCCATCTTCGTTTACAAAGCCGCCTTTTTGTCCGCCCGTGCCCCACGCGCACGACAAACACGCGCTTTTATGAAACAACGTCTTCCAAACGCGAGCACCGTTCGGTGTCAGCGTTTGCTCTGCCCAATACTGAATCACTGGCAACCCACCACCTGACTGAGGCGTTTTGTCTTGGCTCATGGTTACTTCCTTGTGTTGCGATCGCTCATTTTCGATCATAAACAATTCGATCGCCGAATTGGCGCAATAGAGGTGAGTTCTAAAGTCATCAAGTGCTCGTCGTAGAACTGTCCGTCTTTTGAAAAAGGCTCCTGTTCAGTGCCGTAAATGCGAAAGCCGATCGATTGATAAAGGCGAATTGCTGCTTGTCGAGTAACAACGCTGTTCGTGAAGCGCACGCAGGCGCACGGAACGGTATGCATCGGCAGAAGTAGCACGCGCACAGTTGACTCAATCAATCTCATGCAGATTCGTTATTGCGCATTGACAATCCGTACCCTGCAAATCATTCATGTTGAGGACCAAACCACGCTCAAAGGCAAAAAGATACGTTCTCAGTTTGTTGCCCAATGTCGATCGACATTGGGCAGTTTTTGGTTTTCTGGCTTGATCAACTGCGCTATTCTTGCGTGAATGATCAACAGAATGCGGTTTCACGTCACCTGTTCAGCAGGGTGAGGTAGCTTGTTGCTAAAATTCTGTTCTCTTTGCCGTAGTTCGGCAAGAAACTGAATTATTACCTTGTCGAGCGATCGTTCACTGATTCGCTCAGCAAATTTATCGTGAGGATTAAAGTCTACAACATACTGATCAAGTTGGATTCCAAGCGGCTCTAAATGGTTTCCCGAAAGCTCTCGATGCAGCAGAGGATAGGCGCGTTGTTTGAGTTGGCTAATCAGCCAACCGACATCGTTTTCAGATAGCGGTTTCTGTCGAGCATTCAACACACTGCCCGCAAGGTCATCATGATCGAAGGAAATTAAGGCAGTGAGATTAAACAAATCGCTTTGCTCGATCAAGCATTGCGTTTGTCGTCGCGTCGGTATGGCACCGAGTTTGAGACGATCGAGCAGTTGGGCGATCAATCGAATGGGAATGGCGCTTTCGGTATCTGAAATGTCTGGTGCCAGCAGTAAAGCGGGTTGACCTTTAATCGAAACGGATTCGGGATTGAGTTCTATGATTGCCTGTTCGATCTGCTCAACTTGATTCGTATCGGCACAGCTTTGCAGAATTTCCTGCCAGTGTGAACTACTCAAAAACTCTAACAAAGCAATATACTTACATCCCAAACTGTGACCAATCCAGAAATAGGTAGTTTTGTCTTGATATATTTCGTGCGGATAGTTGAGATCTTGCGCGATCGCGGCGATTGCCTGTCTCAATTCATCTTGCTCTCGCAATAGCTCGATGGCCAGTGACCAGTGACGAAAGCTAAATCGGAACGGCAGCGCAATCACGGTGTAGCCCGCTTCAAAGATTTGTTTGAGCAAGTACCGATAACATAGCGTTGGAAACGAGCCAAAAAAGGCACCGCCAATAAATTGAACGATTCCTTTTGGTTCGGGATGAATAGCAACCCAGCTAAAAGAAAGCGGTCTGAAGCGAAACTCTGCATTCATAAGACGACTCGCAGATAGATAAATTATGCAGAGGCGATTAGTACAACTTTGAAGGAATCGTAACCGCCTCTGCTGAAATCACTTTGTTAGCGCTTAATCGAACTTAAACACGTTATTGTTCTGGGTCGGCAATGAGTAGGCTTCCTGGGCCACCACATTCAGATTTAATGGAACGATCGAGGCTTGATTGAGAAACGTTCCACGAATCTGTGGAGAGATTAAACATTCCGTGCCTGCATCACCAACCGCTTCTACATCTACATATCCCCGTGCGGCAAAGTTTGCTTTGCTGATGTTGGGTGACTTGCCTAAAGTAGCAATCAATGCAGCAATATCTGGCTGAAGCAGAAACAAACCCGTTTCACCAGGTTGGAGGAATGGCAGTTCCACGGTTCCTTTGTTGAACTGTGAACCTGCAAAAGTCAACGGTTTCGCTGAGCCTATCGGGAAGGTGTTGGTGGTGTCGAAGACGGTGAAGGTGTTTTTGAGCGACAAAGTACTGGTGAAGGTTAGCTTCAGCGTCACGGGCTTTTCTCCCACATTGGAAATCAATGCGAAGTAAGCTTGAACAACGGTCGGATCAGGAACGTCGGGACTAGGATTAATCGGAGGTTGTGCTTTGGGCGTGATTGGCTCGAACAAAAGTTCAAAGGCAGATACAAGCATCACAGTTCCTCTCAGAATTTTGGGGACAGGTCTAACCTAAGTGAACTAAGCCGCTTTCTCAGGTACCCACGTGGCTAGTCTTGCAAAACTTCTGTTTCTGAGTGGCGGACGTTGCGCTTGATATTGCTGCTAGTAGGTTAATCTGTCTCATTCTCGCCCTAGAGCGTGTTATGCACGAAGCGTTGAGCACTCGATCGCAGAGTTCCTATGCGGCGACACAATGAGAGCGACGAACGCGACGATTCAAATTCCCAGGACTTGTCCTGAGTGCAAAGCGCTATCGACAATGCTTTCAAGATTAGCGAGAAGTTGCTGGGCTGAAATCTGCTGCATACTCTAAACAATCCTGACGATTCAGAGAGCATTGTGCTTCAATTTCAGCGATTAAGTTGAAAATGCTCAGTAGAAGCCCTGCTTTAAAGCGATTTAAACTATCACAAATTTAAGGTGATTTCACTCGACTCTATGGAAGTTAAAGATTCGGGCTTTACACTCATCGGGTTAAATTTATTTTTTTCAGTTCGGGGTTGCCTCAAGACTGATTTCGAGTTGTTAAAATCGTCGACTGTATACAGAGTATGCGGCTGCCGTTTCTAGAAAACTTTCACGTTTTTGAATCAACTATGTCGCGCAGGTTACAAATTCGACAGTATCGGAGGTTTTTTTTACGTATTACTACGTAGAAAACTGCGAAAAATTATGAATTTGTCATAAAAGAATATGAAGTTAATGTAAAGTATCCGGACATTTCTGTAAGAACCAAATAGCAACCATTATTATTCTTTTATCGCGACTCAATTGTGATTATGGTTTGCATCGATTCTTTGCAGCAGCCAGCATGAATGTAGAAGCCTCGATCGTTGCGCTCTTTTATGAGATGCAACCTATCTGAAGTCCTGCTTGACTCTACACAGAGTCGCTAAGACGTTAGACGAAAGCGATGGTTACTCGGTCTGAACATTTAAGAGAAAACCTCTTTGCAAAATAGTTTTTCGTAAAAAGTTGTGATGAATTGGAGATTTTTCTATGAACTTAGCCACGCTTGAGAAGCAACAATTAGCTCGTTTCAAGCAAGAAAAACTTTATCTCAAACAAAACGTTGTAATTGAGCCTTTGTTTAACCAATGGTATGCGTGGTCATACCTGATTTCACCAGCTACTGCCGCGATGTGCATTGCTAATTTGCATCTCAAAATTATGCAATCGTTTGTCGCAGCACCGCAGATTCACGTTAATGCACTGAAAAATCCAGGCATGATCGGCGGCCCGTTTATCAACTATCCAGCCAGTCGAGTTGATGACATCAAAGCGCTGATCCAGAAAACGCAAACCGAGCAGGCTCACATGCTAGAGCTTGCTCAAGCCATCAAAACTTTTGATCAAATTCTGCTTGAAGAAGCGACTGGATACTCGATCGAGCCGTTGTACGAAAAGGTTCCCGACTGCTTAAGAGGCTACATCGAGCTAGTTTACGATTTGAACAATCAACCGTCGATTCGCTTTATCGAAGGCTTGCTTTACAAAAGTCCTTACTACAATCTGTCTTCACAAAGCGTTGCGCTCTCGCTGACCGATAACGACGATCGCTCCTTTATTTTCAGCACGCCAAGACTAAAAGACGAGGGAGCGCTTCATCTCAATATTCCGTTTAATCATTCAGGATTAGACGAACTGTTTAAGATGAAGTATGCGCCACAGCCTTTTGACTATATCAAGGAGTGCTTAGGAATTGACGATCAAGATGAAGCCTTGTTTTCGACCTTATTCACAACCGAGGAAAACACTCAGCGTTCTCCAAAGTATGACGGTAGCGATGTAAGAATTCGTTATTTTGGTCATGCTTGTTTATTAATCGAAACCGATGAAGTTAGCATTCTCACCGATCCTCTGCTTTGCTACGAGCACGATAACGGCAGTAGAGGCTACACCTACGCTGATCTACCAGAAACGATCGATTATTTGCTGATTACTCACAACCACCAGGATCACTTGCTGTTTGAGCATCTGTTGCAGTTGCGTCACAAAGTCAAACACATCATTGTTCCTAAAAATAACGGGGGTGGCTTAGCCGATCCATCGCTTAAGTTCGTGCTGAAAAATGCTGGCTTCGATTCTGTTAGTGAAATCGATGAAATGGAAGAAATCGATCTGCCAAACGGAACCTTGATGGGCTTACCGTTTCCCGGTGAACACGTCGATCTCAACATTAGAACGAAGATCGCTTTCTATATCAATCTAAAAGGTCGATCGATTCTTTGTCTAGCGGATTCAACCAATCATGAACCGCGACTCTACGATCATTTGCACGAAATGATCGGCGATGTAGATGTTTTGTTTTTAGGTATGGAGTGCGATGGCGGCCCAGCAACTTGGCTGTATGGGCCGTTGTTAACAAAGCCGCTACCGCGCAAAATGGATCAATCTCGACGATTTGAAAGCTCAGATTACGCAAAAGCAATTTCGATTGTGAGGCGATTTAACCCGAAACAGGTTTATGTGTACGCGATGGGGCAAGAGCCGTGGATTCGCTACATTACCTCGATTACCTACAGCGAAGAATCGCGGCGAACGATTGAATCGAATCAATTGGTCGATGAGTGTAGAAGTTTGGGAATGGAATCAGAGCGGTTGTTCTGCAAGAAAGAAATCCTTTTAAGCCCCGCTTGAGCGATCGCGACGGTTAGGGTGACTTACGCATCCGGTAAAAGCGCTAAGGACACAAAATGAGGAGCTTTTCACAGGCACGGTTGTAACCATTTCGCAGTATTGAAATAAAGGAATAGAAGAATGGATTCTAGATTCGGAGTCGATTCACAGAGCTTGCTGAACTTAACCGATCAGCAGGAGCTACTAGAATTCGCACCTGTCGAGCAACCTGAGATTTTGACTGAGAATCAAGCTCAGGTCGAGCATTCCCAAAACTGTATTGCTGACTTGTTTGAAGTGCAGGTTAAGCGAACACCGAATGCAATTGCTGTGCAAGCGGGTGATCAAGCTTTAACGTATCAAGAGCTAAATCAGCGATCGAACCAACTCGCGCACTATTTACAACAGTTAGGCGTAGGGGCAGAAACGCTTGTAGGAGTTTGTTTACCCAGATCGATCGACTTTGTGATCAGCATGTTGGCGATTGTGAAAGCGGGCGGTGCGTATGTCCCGCTTGATCCCGAATACCCGCTTGCGCGACTGGCGTTTATGCTGGAAGATTCGCAGGTTCCGATCTTACTCACTCAAGATCAGCTAGTAGACTCGTTACCGACAAGTTGGGCGCACGTGTTTTGCCTCGATTCAGATTGGGACACGATCGCCGATCAGCCTCAAGACAATCCGACTAGAAGCAACACACTGCACGATCGCGTTTATGTAATCTATACTTCTGGATCAACAGGTCAGCCTAAAGGAGTTGAGGTTGAACAGACCAGCCTAATTAATTTAGTCTTGTGGCATCATCGAGCGTACAGCGTGTCTGAGGTCGATCGAGCAACTGGGCTTGCGAGTCCGGCGTTTGACGCTTCGGTGTGGGAGATTTGGGCGTATTTAACGGCGGGTGCAAGTCTGCACATTCCCGATGAACAAATTCGCAAAACGCCCGTTAAGCTAATTGCTTGGCTTGCAGAGCAAGGCATTACGCTTTGTTTTATGCCAACAGCGCTTGCAGAAGCGGTTTTAGATCAGTCTTTACCCGATGATTTAGCGTTGAGAGTTTTGTTAACCGGGGGCGATGCGTTTCGCCGATCGCTGCAAAAGTCGCTGTCGTTTGAATTAGTCAATCACTACGGGCCCACTGAGAATACGGTCGTGACAACCTCTGCTCCGATTGTGGCGAATGCACCGTTATCGATCGGTCAAGCGATCGATAACGTTCAAGTTTATTTGCTCGATGATCAGCTTCAGCCTGTGTCGGTTGGTGAATCCGGTGAGCTTTATGTTGGGGGTGCAGGATTGGCGCGAGGCTATCTCAATCGACCCGAACTAACGGCTGAAAAATTTATTTCTAACCCGTTTGATTCCAGCACGCGCTTGTATAAAACAGGTGACTTAGCTCGAACGCTACCCGACGGCAATCTTGAATTTTTAGGGCGCATCGATCATCAAGTCAAAATTCGAGGCTTTCGCATTGAGCTAGGGGAAATTGAAACCACGATCGTTCAGCATTCGCAGGTTCGTGAAGCGGTTGTTGTGGCATCCGAAGATCGTTCCGGGGATCTCCGTTTAGTCGCTTACCTTGTGCCAATCAATCAAGCCACGCTCGATTTGAATGAACTCCGCGCTTTCTTAAAAGAGCGGTTGCCAGAATACATGCTGCCGTCGATTCTGATGACGCTAGAATCGCTGCCGCTCTCGCCGAATGGAAAAGTCGATCGCCGCGCTCTGCCACAGCCGACCGCAACCCGATCGCAAGCCGTTCAGTCGGTCAGTCCTCAAACCCAGATAGAGCAAGAAATCGCCGTTATTTGGCAAACCGTTCTAAATCTAAATGACCTGAGCGTTGACGACAACTTCTTTGATTTAGGCGGACATTCGATTCACATTGGCATTGTAAACGGCAAGCTCAAAGAACAGTTCGATCGCGATATTTCCATGATTGAAATGTTTCAGTATCCAACGGTGCGATCGCTGGCGCAATTTCTCAGCCAACCCCAAGCCGAGCAGGTTGTTTGCGCTGAGGACTCGCCTTTGAACGTCCAAAATCGCGCTCAGCAGCGAAAAGCAGCCCGAAATAGAGCATCGAAAAGGTAAATCACAATGCAAGAACTTCCTGAGAGTATCGCGATTGTTGGGTTATCGGGTCGGTTTCCGGGTGCTGAAAATGTCGATGAATTTTGGCAGCATCTACAAGCAGGTAAAGAGCTAGTTTCATTTTTTGATGATCAAACGCTTTTAGCGGCAGGCGTTTCTCAAAGCGCGATCGATCAACCAAATTTTGTTAAAGCAAGAGCGGTGATCAAAGATGTCGAGCATTTTGATGCAGCCTTCTTTGGATTCAACCCGCGAGAAGCTGAGCTTCTTGATCCGCAGCAGCGACTCTTTTTAGAATGTGCTTGGTCAGCGATCGAAAGCGCAGGATACACGCCGGATGCTTACGGCGGCATGATTGGCGTATTTGCTGGAACGAGTATCAGCACCTACTTGCTGCACTTCTTTTCAACGATCGTGCAATCTCAGGCAAGCGCGACGCTGTTAAGCAGCGAGTTGTTTCAAACTTTGATCCACAACGACAAAGACTTCTTATCGACTCGCGTTTCCTACAAACTCAATCTTAAAGGCCCAAGCTTTACCGTTCAAACCGGATGTTCAACTTCGCTTGTTGCGGTTCATCTTGCGTGTCAAAGCTTGTTGAGCTATGAGTGCGACATGGCGTTAGCGGGTGGAGCGGCTATTTCTGTTCCGCATCAAGCAGGGCATTTTTACCAGGAAGGCAGTGTGTTTTCGCCCGACGGTCACTGTCGCGCATTTGACGCAGACTCACAGGGGTTTGTTAGCGGAAACGGCGTTGGCATCGTTTGCCTCAAGCGATTAGCCGACGCGGTGAACGATCGAGACTACATTTACGGCGTGATCAAAGGCTCAGCGATCAACAACGATGGAGCCGCCAAAGTGGGATACACCGCGCCGAGTGTTGAAGGTCAAGCAGCCGTAGTTGCAATGGCTCAAGCGATCGCGGATGTTGATCCCGAAACGATTTCTTACCTTGAAGCGCACGGAACGGGAACGCCAGTCGGAGATCCGATCGAGCTTGCCGCACTAAATCAAGTTTTTCGAGCCAGCACCGATAAAACTGGGTTTTGCGCGATCGGGTCGGTCAAGACGAATTTAGGACACACCGATCATGCTGCGGGCGTAATGGGGTTGATTAAAACAGCGTTAGCGCTGAACTATAAGCAAATTCCAGCAAGCCTACATTTTCAGCAGCCGAATCCTCGATTTGATTTTGCCAAGAGTCCGTTTTATGTTAACCGCGAGCTTTCTCAGTGGCAGCCTGAAGCTTTACCGCGTCGGGCGGGTGTCAGCGCTTTTGGCATTGGGGGCACGAATGCGCACGTGGTGCTAGAAGAAGCTCCTTTAGTTGAAGCTTCATCCCCGTCAAGATCTTGGCAGTTGTTGCTGTTTTCTGGCAAAACAAGTGCAGCCGCCGATACCGCCGTAAGCCACTTAAAGCAGCATTTAGAGCAGCATTCCGAATTGAATTTAGCCGATGTTGCTTATACAACTCAAATCGGGCGCAAAGCGTTTAATCATCGGCGCATTGCGGTTTGTCGTGACGCTTTTGATCCAAATCAAGTTTTATCGTCGCGACAAGAACCTCAAGATCGTTCGGTTGTGTTCATGTTTTCAGGACAGGGATCGCAGTACGTCAACATGACGAGCGAACTTTATCAAACAGAAGCGATTTTTCGAGACTCTATCGATCGCTGTTCTGAAATTCTTAAACCGTATTTAGGGCTTGATTTGCGTCAGGTTCTTTATCCGGGTGAATCGCAGCCCGGATCGGCTCAGTTGCTTCAGCAAACGGCGATCGCTCAACCCGCCTTATTTGTCGTCGAGTATGCATTAACACAAGTGTTGCTGCAATGGGGAATTCGTCCTCAAGCAATGATCGGTCATAGCATTGGCGAATATGTTGCTGCTTGCGTTGCAGAAGTTTTCACGCTTCAAGACGCACTCAAACTGGTCGCGGCTAGAGGGCGATTAATGCAAAGCTTACCCACAGGCGCAATGCTGGCGATTCCGCTTGCTGAACCAAAGGTGCAGCGTTGGCTTAGTGACGATTTGTGCTTAGCCACAGTGAACGCGCCCGAACTGTGCGTTGTTTCTGGAAGTTTCGAGGCGATCGCACAGCTTGAAACCGAGCTACTAAACGCGGGAATCACAGGTCGGCGGTTGCACACGTCTCATGCGTTCCACTCGGCAATGATGGAACCGATCTTGGCGGATTTTATAAATCAAGTTAGCCAAGTCACGCTTAACCCGCCCACGATTCCTTATTTATCAAACGTGACCGGAACTTGGATCACGGAATCTGAAGCGATCGATCCCCAGTATTGGGCAAAACATCTGCGTCAAACAGTGCGCTTTTCAGACGGAATTCAAGTTCTGCTGCAAGAGCGATCCCGCGTTCTTCTCGAAGTCGGTCCCGGTCGCACATTAAGCACGTTAGTTAAACGTCATCTTGCTCCGGGTGCTGAGCAAATTGTGCTGTCCTCGGTGCGTCATCCAGACGATGCAGAATCAGATGTAAAAGTTTTGCTGACCACATTAGGACAGCTTTGGCTGGCGGGCGCGTCGATCGATTGGTCAGGATTTTACGCCGACGAAAAGCGGCGACGAGTGCCCCTGCCAACTTATCCGTTTGAACGTCAACGCTACTGGCTTGATTCTCCTAAAGGAAACACAGCAACGCCATCGCTCGGATCATTGGCAAAGCGACCTGATATCGCTGAGTGGTTTTATCTTCCGGCTTGGAAACCCTCAGCTTTGTCTAAATCTAAAGTCAGCACCGCCCGACGATGGCTAGTATTTGTAGATCAAGCTGGATTCGGGACACAGATGATCGAGCAGCTAGAGCAAGCGGGACATCGTGTAACCTGCGTTACGATCGCAAATCAGTTTAACCAAGTGGGGGTGAATGACTACACGATCGATCCCACTCGACCCGAAGACTATGACGACCTACTTAAAGCGCTGTTTCAAGAACAGCCGCCGGAAATCATCGCGCATTTGTGGACAATTGATCAGACTGTAGGCAAATCGAGTCAAGCGCTGGGTTTTTATAGCGTGCTGTTTCTAACGCAAGCAATTGCGAAGCAACTTCCTTCTGAGGTAAACGGGCGATATGCAACCGAGCCGCTTCAGCTAGAAGTGCTGTCTAATGCAGTTCAAAATGTAAGCGGAAGCGAAACGATTTGCCCAGAAAAAGCAACGCTTTTTGGCGCGTGCAAAGTCATTCCGCAGGAATATTCAAACTTGACGTGTCGAACGATCGATGTTGCTTTACCACAAGCGGAAACTCAGCAAGCTCAACGTTTGCTCGATCAAGTGATCGATGAGATGCTAACTCATCCAACAGAGATGACCGTTGCCTATCGCGGACAACAGCGCTGGGTGCAGACGTTTGAACCCGTTCGACTTGATTCCTGTTCAACATCGCGCTTACGCAATCAAGGTGTTTATCTAATTACCGGAGGATTAGGAGGGATTGGTTTAACGTTAGCTCAGCATCTTGCTCAAACGGTGCAGGCAAAGCTTGTGTTAGTTGGACGAGCATTTCCAGGGCGAGAGTGCTGGGACGCTTGGCTAAAAGAGCATGATTCGCACGATTTCGTGAGTTCAAAAATTCGGCAAATCAACGCGATAGAAGCATTGGGTTCAGACGTGCTGGTGGTGAATGCAGACGTGAGCAATCTAGCGCAAATGCAAGCCGCGATCGCTCAAGCAGAAGTTCGATTTGGTCAGATTCACGGCGTGATTCACGCAGCCGGAGTCGTTGGCGAAGGCATGATTCAGCTTAAAACGCCTCAGCTTGCTGCAAGCGTTTTAAAATCGAAGCTAGAAGGCGTTCAAGTGCTCGATCGACTCTTTCAAGAATCGAACTTAGATTTCTTAGTGTTTTGCTCTTCGCTTAGTTCAGTTTTAGGCGGAATCGGACAGGTTGATTACTGTGCAGGCAATGCGTTTCTTGATGCTTTTGCTCAAAGCAGCGCGGCAACTTCAAACACATTTACAGTCTCGATCGATTGGGATTCTTGGCAAGAAGTGGGAATGGCAGTCAACAAAAACTGGCGTAAAGAGCTTCTAGAACAAGGAATTTCATCGGCTGAAGGCGTAGCGGTCTTTGATCGCATTCTGGCCTCTGGACATTCTCAAGTCATTGTGTCAACCCGTGATCTGCAATCCCGGTTGCAGCAGGCTTATGCCCACAGCGTACCCGATACAACCGCCCCTAAAACCTTGTATCAGCGACCGCAGCTAGGCACTGATTATGTTGCTCCGCGAAATGAAATTGAACACACGATCGCAGCGATTTGGCAAAACATTTTAGGCATTGAACAAATTGGGATTAACGATAACTTTTTTGATTTAGGCGGACATTCGCTGCTGGTGACTCAGCTTATTTCGCATCTGCACGATGCGTTTCGAGTTGAGCTACCGATGCAGGCGTTGTTCGAGGCTCGCACGATCGCAGACTGGGCAACTGTGGTGGCGAATCAACTGTTCGAGCAAACTGACAATGACCTACTGCAACAAGCTTTAACAGAAATCGAACAGCTCTCGAACGAAGAAGTGCTGGCATTACTTGGAAACGATCGATCATCAAAAGGCTGAATCAATGAGCAATATTACGAATCGGGTGGCAAAGCTATCGCCGGAAAAGCTTGAACTCTTGATGCGGCGACTGCAAGAAAAACGTGGAGATGTTGAAAAACCTAGAATCACACGGCAGCAACCGAGCGAGGCGATTCCGTTATCGTTTGCTCAGCAACGCTTGTGGTTTATTGATCAGCTCGAGCCAAACAGCGTGGCTTACAGTATTCCTGCTGTGCTGCATCTTGACGGTTCGCTGGTGATCCCGGCGCTAGAACACAGCCTAAACGAAATTTCGCGACGGCATGAAGCGCTGAGAACGACTTTTCAAACAATCAACCAAGTCCCGGTTCAGACGATCGCGCCGCACGTGAATCAACCGCTAAAAATCATCGATCTAACAGCATCAGACGTAGATCCGCAAACGGAACTTCAACAACTAATTGAGCAACCGTTTGATTTAGCGCAAGGGCCCGTTTGGTTTGCGGTTCTGCTGCGCTTAAACGAAACCACTCACAAGCTGTTTCTCAATATTCATCACATTGTTTTTGATGACTGGTCGCTCGGTCTCTTTCTTCAAGAATTAGCCACGCTGTACGAAGCAATCCTCAACCATCAACCTTCACCGCTCGCTGAGCTACCGATTCAGTATTCTGACTTCACAGTTTGGCAGCGCGATCGACTTCAAGGCGAGGGGCTAGAGACTCTGTTGAACTATTGGAAACAGCAGCTTGCAGACGCACCCAGCTTGATCGAACTGCCGCTCGATCGTCCCCGTGCTGCAAGTTCAACTTACCGCAGTGCTCGCCAACCGATTCAGATTTCGCGATCGATCCTTGAAGCTTTGAAAAAACTGGCGCGACAAGAAGACGCAACGCTATTTATGACGCTGTTTGCCGCGTTTGCCACGCTTTTGCATCGCTATACCCAGCAAACGGATCTCGTGATCGGTTCGCCGATCGCAAACCGCAATCAGGTTGAAACTGAGAATCTGATTGGATTTTTTGTCAATACGCTGGCACTCCGCGCCAATTTAGCAGAGGCTTCGACGTTTCGATCGCTGTTAAATCAAGTGCGCAAAACGGCTTTAAGTGCGTATGCTCACCAAGATTTACCGTTTGAGAAGCTTGTCGAAGAACTCCAGCCAGAACGACATCCAGGCTGTAATCCGTTGGTTCAAACCTTGTTTGTGCTGCAAACTGCACCCAAATCTACAATTCAGTTGCCAAATTTAGATTTGCGCTGTGAAGGACTTGATAGCGGCTTTGCTAAATTTGATCTTTTGCTTGAACTTCAAGAAACTGCCGACGGCATAGAAGGCTGGTTTGAGTACAAATCTGATTTGTTTGATGCTGCCACGATCGCTCGCATGGTCGGACACTTTCAAACGTTACTTCAAGGCATTGTAGCGAATCCCGATCAAGCTTTAGCCGCGTTACCGCTTTTAACGCCAGCAGAACACGCTCTTTTAACCGAATGGAGCAATGTTCAAACCGTTAGCGCCTCAAATCAACTGATCCATCAGGTTTTTGAGCAACAAGCCGCCCAAACTCCCGACGCGATCGCGCTTTCGTTTCAAACTCAACACCTGACGTATCGCGACCTCAACCAGCGTGCAAATCAGCTTGCTCATTATCTTCAATCACTTGGGGTTCAGCCCGATCAGCTTGTGGGAATTTGTGTAAATCGCTCGATCGAGGCGATCGTGGGATTGCTTGGCATTCTTAAAGCTGGTGCTGCCTATGTGCCGCTTGATTTGAGCTATCTTGAATCGCGGCTCACATTCATGCTCGAAGACACTCAAATTTCTATTCTGGTCACGACTCAGAACGTTGCGGAACGGCTGCCCAACAGCGCTGCAAAACGAGTTCATCTTGACACCGATTGGCGTGATATTGCTGCTCACCCGCATACAAATCCGCAAACTTCTATTACTTCTGAGAACTTAGCTTATGTGATGTACACTTCTGGCTCAACCGGACAGCCCAAAGGCGTTTGTATTCCGCATCGAGGAGTAGTGCGATTAGTCAACCAGGTTGACTACATCAACCTAGATGCAACAGAAGTTTTACTTCAGCTCGCTCCGCTTGCGTTCGATGCGTCTACGTTTGAAATTTGGGGTGCATTGCTCAACGGTGCTCGATTAGCAATTCCGACCGGACACTCGGTAGAAGGTGCGCTGTCTTTAGAAGAAATCGGACAAAGCATTCAGCACCATCAGGTAACAACATTGTGGCTTACTACTGGATTATTTAACGTTATTGTAGATGAACGCCTTGAAGACTTGAAACCCCTTCGGCAACTGATTACAGGCGGCGATGCGCTCTCGATTTCGCATGTGCAAAAGGCGCGGCAAGTCCTCAAAAACTGTAAGTTAATCAATGGCTATGGGCCTACGGAAAATACAACGTTTACCTGCTGCTATACCATTACAGCTTCGAGTTTGATCGAGTCTAACGTTCCGATCGGTCGTCCAATTTCCAAGACGCAAACGTACATTTTGGATCGCCATCTACAGCCCGTGGCGATCGGCGTGGCTGGTGAACTGTATGTGGGCGGTGATGGATTAGCACGCGGGTACTTAAATCAAGCAGCGTTAACAACGCAATGTTTTATTCCAAATCCGTTTGACGCATCGCAGCGACTTTACAAAACAGGCGATCGGGCTCGGTATCGTTCAGATGGAAACATCGAATTTTTGGGGCGCGTCGATCGTCAAGTTAAGATTCGCGGCTTTCGCATCGAGCCAAGCGAGATTGAGGCGGTTTTAGAACAGCATTCTGCGGTTAAAACGGCTGTGGTTGTGGTGCACGAGCAACCTGTAAAGCAACTCCTAGCTTATGCTGTTTCATCTGATCCAACGCTAACCGCCAGCGATTTGCGCAGCTTTGTGCAGCAAAAGCTGCCAGAATACATGATGCCTGCTGCGTTTAGAATTGTCGAAACGCTAGAACTCACGCCCAACGGCAAAGTTGATCGTCGATCGCTGCCGATTGAATCAATCCAATCAACCAATGCTTATGCTGCACCTCAAGATTCGCTAGAGCTACAGCTAATCAAAATTTGGGAACAAGTGCTCGGATTTCAACCGATCAGCGTCCAAGATAACTTCTTTGAGCTAGGCGGACATTCGCTTTTAGCCGTTCGGTTGTTTGCTCGAATTCAAGCCGTATTTAATCAAGATCTACCGCTTGCAACCCTGTTTCAAGCACCGACGATCGAGCAACTAGCCCGAATTCTCCGTCGCCAAGATTGGGTAGCTCCCTGGTCTTCGTTGGCTTTGATTCAGCCGGGTGGTACTCGAGTGCCATTTTTCTGTGTGCACGGAGCAGGCGGCAACGTGGTTGGGTTTCAAGCTTTAGCGCAGCAGCTTGGCAGCGATCAACCGCTTTTTGGATTGCAGGCAGAAGGGCTAGACGGACAGAAAATTTCTCGAACAAGCGTTGAGGCGATGGCGGCTCACTATGTTCAAGAAATCAAGATTATTCAGCCAACTGGACCTTATTGTTTAGCAGGATTTTCTGCGGGTGGACTAATTGCGCTGGAAATGGCTCAACAACTCCGAAATCAGGGTGAAACCGTGGGGTTGCTGGCGCTGCTGGATACGCAAATCATGCAGCTTCCGTACACCTGGCGCGATCGTTTAGCGCTGCATTCGCGCAAACTGGCAAAACATGGGCCTGCTTACGCGCTGAGATGGACGGCTGAAAAAGTCCAGACGATCAAGCATCGAGTTGAACCCATGATTCGCAAGGTGTACTTTGATCGCGGAAAAACGCTGCCACGATTTCTACGATCGCGCTACGTGCTCGAAACCAATCAAGAGATTGCTAAACGGTACACACCAAAACCTTATCCAGGTTGCATCGATTACTTCTCTTGTACCGATTGGGAATGGTTTTATCCGGTTGATCCCCGCTCGGTTTGGGAAGAACTCGCAGAAGGATTAAATGTTTATCAAATTCCGGGTGGACACCACGACATGATGACCGAACTTGGAGTTCAGGTTTTAGCCGCTCAGCTAAAAGCTCGCTTAAACGAAGTGAACCGATTACCTCAATAACCCGCTTACATGCTGCTTTTTAAGCCCCCAACCGCTCAAATTTGAGCAAATGTTATGACCCAGATTCATAAACCTACTTCAAAATCCTCAATTCCTTTAAGTCTGCCTACCGCACTTGGCGATCTGCGATCGCCAAAATCCCACGGCTTTCGTCGCGGGCTAGTTCACAATGTGCTCCGAGTTGTATCGCTGATCCTTTTGGATAGCTTGACGATCGCGACTGCTTGGCAAGTGGCCCTTTTAACCTGTCCGAATTTCCAGTTTCTGAGCGCAACGCCCCGTTACGCAGTTTTGCCATTGATCATTGCAATTTTTGTTAGCATGAGCGCGATCGCGGGACTATATGGGGGTGGAACGTTCCGCGAGAACTACCGCAAAGTGATTCGGACTGCTTGTTTAGCAAATTTGTTGCTTTGGCTGATCTCAGTTTTGTACGGCTGCGTTTTTCCGGTTGCGGTGTTTTGGACTTGCAGCATCCTGCTGCTATGCCTGGGTCGAATCAGTTTTAACCTCGCAATCTGGCTGGTTCGCAGCAACGGTGCTTTACAGTATCCGGTTTTTCTCATTGCAGATTCAACTGAGCAAGACCGCAACATTCAATGGCTAGAGCAGCAAAATTGCTATCGTTTGGTCGGTGTAGCAGAAGCCAGTGCGTTAGATAAAGCAAACCGGGAAAAGACATTTGAACTTCTTCGACAGCTTAATGTAGTTGAAGTTTATATCTCCACTCATGCAATCCAAAACCGCCTGCATTTGTGCTGGCGGTTTCAAACAATGGGCATTACTTTAAGAATTTTGTTTGACGATCGCCTTCTGCTGGGCTGTCGTTCAGAAATTGAGACGCTCGGAGGAGTCGCTGCTTCAACGCTACGATCGCCGTTTGTGTTGGGCAGCGATTACTGGATCAAGCGCTGCTTTGATTTCAGTGTTGCCGCGATTTTAGTAGTGCTGCTGTTGCCGCTTTATGTGGCGATCGCGATCGCCATCAAGCTGGATTCACCGGGTTCTGTGTTTTTCAAGCAAACCCGAATTGGACTTTATAACCGACCGTTCAAAGTGTGGAAGTTTCGCACAATGGTGCAGAATGCAAGCTCGCTGCAAGCAACGTTAGAAACCCAAAACGAAATCAAAGATGGCGTGCTGTTTAAGATGAGAAATGATCCCCGAGTAACACGGGTAGGACAATTTTTGCGGCGATATAGCTTAGACGAACTCCCGCAACTGTTTAACATTTTGTTGGGAGAAATGAGTTTAGTTGGGCCGCGTCCGTTGCCGTTGCGCGATGTCGAAAAGTTTGATGAAAAGCATTTCATTCGCCAAGAAGTGCTGCCTGGAATCACAGGGCTATGGCAGGTTTCGGGTCGCTCTGACATCAGTAGCTTTAGAGAAGCCGTAAATCTTGATTTAAAGTACATTGCTCACTGGTCGCTTCAGCTCGATTTGAAGATTCTACTGAAGACCGTACAGGTTGTGCTGCAACAATCTGGCGCTTACTAGCAATCTACAGCTCGATCGTGCCGCTCAACGCTAAGAAATAACGACCACAGACTTTGAAAAGCAATTTAGATCATGGCAGGACGCACGCTACTCGGAAACTCTATTTTTATGCTAATCAATCGATTAGCACAAAGCATTGGCACGTTCGTACTCACCTTGTCGATCGCCCGAATCTTAGGAGCAGAAGCGTTAGGTCAGTATGTTTTAGCGTTCAGCTACTACTTTATTTTCGTCAACATTGCTTCGCAGGGATTCAAAACTTTATTTACGCGAGAACTGGCACGCGAAGCTTCAGAAATTCCCCTTTACCTGGTGAATGGTACGTTCATTCAACTATTGTTTAGCATTGCTGGCTATGTTGCGCTGGTGTCGATCGTCGCGTTGCTGCCTTATAGTTCTGCTACTTCGCAAGTTTGCTACATTTTGGGGCTGACGATCATTCCGTTCGCGTTGTCTAACATTACTGAGGCAATTTTTCAAGCTCAAGAGAAAATGCATTTAATTGCAGCTTCTACAGTACCGATTTATCTTCTGCGACTGCTGCTGATGATCGGGGCAATGCGATCGGGATATGGAGTAGATTACCTAGCTGGATTGTTTCTAATTTCTGAGACTTTGATTCTTGTGATTCAAGCAGCAATCTTAATTCGACAGTTCAAGCCAAAATGGATTATTCAATCAGATTTTATCTGGAAAACGATCAGATCTGTACGGATATTTTTAGCGATCGAAGGCGTGAGCGTTATTAATGGAAGAATCGATATATTGGTTCTGTCGCTGTTAGGAAATGAATTTCTTGTCGGTCTTTATGGTGGCGTTGTACAGTTAATTCAGCCCTTTACCATTATTGCAACAAGTGTATCTCTAGCTGCTTTTCCAAAACTATCCAAATCAGCAGGATTAGGACAGCAGCAACAGTTTACCGAAACGATCGCAGAAATCTTGCTGTTGATTGCACTACCGCTTTTTCTAGGGTTTGTTTTTCTAGGCGATGATTTACTCAAGTTTGTTTATGCTACAACTGATTTTAGACAAGCAACGCCTGCGCTTAGAATTAGCGCGATCGCTTTAATTACTGCTCCTTTTTGTTTCTCACTGAGCTATTCGCTATTAGCAAGCGGTTTAGAAAGAGTTAATCTGCGTGAAACGATTGTAACAACGGTTTTGGGCGGGTTATTAGGAACGTTTCTGGTCACGAAATACCAGCTTATTGGCGCAGCCCTAATGAATGTTTGTATGAGTTTGATTGCTTTTGTTCAGTTCGCTTATGCGACTCAAAAGCGCTTGTTTACGCTAAGAATTTGGAGAATGATTCGGCGTCCAGTTTTAATTAGCAGTTTGATGGTTCCTGTGTTTATGGCTCTACACAAAATGAGCTTAAATTTTATCGTTACCTTAGCTATTTCGATTTCTGCTTACGCGCTGCTAATCGGTTTTCTAAGCATTTTTATGTTTGGCAATCCTCGCGTTGCGTGGGCAAAATTTATAGACCGAAATTAAGCTTGTAATACATTCGTTCAGTAGCATGTTTTATCTAATTCTATTCATCCTACGGAGGCATAATGCGCGTTACTCTTTTACATTTTTACCTTGAAGACTATTCTATTCAACTTGCAAACGGTTTGGCTGACCATGTTGATTTAACGCTTATTCACCCCACCAAAGTTTCAGCCGTTTATCAAAAATTTCTAAATCCGCGCATTCGCGTTCACAGTTTTGAAAAACCTCGCAGTCGTGATCCGCGTAACTGGTTTGCAATGGCAAAGATGATGCGTTTTATTCGAGAATCACAGCCAGATGTTTTGCACGTTCAAGATAACTGTGATTACTGGTATGATTTAACGCTGCTGCTCAACCCAATGCCGCCACTGGTGACAACAATTCACGATGTTTTTCGGCATCCGGGAGATCGAAGTACAACTTTTGGAACCGAGTACACAAAGCAAATCTCCTTTTACAAATCACAGAAGCTAATTGTTCATGCTCAGTTTCTCAAAGATCAGCTAGTCGAGAGTTTTAATGTTGGGCAAGAGCGTGTCCACGTTTTACCGCACGGAGAATTAGGCAGCTTATACCAGCGTCGAGCAAACCTGCTCAAGCCCGTTGAACGAGAAGCAAACACACTCTTATTTTTTGGACGAATCTGGCCGTACAAAGGGCTGAAATACCTGCTCGAAGCAATGCCGTTGGTTGCCAAGAAGATTCCTGATGTCAAACTGATTATTGCTGGACGGGGAGAAGAGCTTTATTCCTATTTTCCCAATGGCTATGATCCAAAGCGCTATGAAATCCTTAACGAATTTATTCCGGCCGAAACCGTCGCTGAACTCTTTGGGCGCAGCGCAATCACCGTATTACCCTACATCGAATCGTCGCAAAGTGGAGTTGCCGCGATCGCGTATGCTCAAGGCTCTGTCGTGATTGCCTCCAACATCGGAGGCTTAAGCGAAATGATTCATCACAACCAAGATGGCGTGTTAGTTCCTCCTGAAGATGTGGAGGCACTCGCGATCGCCATTATTGATGTTCTCAAAGATTCTGACCGACAGCAAAAACTCCGAGCCGCAGCCTTGAGGCGCTGTGAAAACGACTTAAATTGGTCAAACATTGCTGCTCGAACGGTTGAAGTATATCAAGAGCTAATTCAGTAAATTGCTTTATTCCACAATTATTCAGGATCTTTTTAACAATGCTGCGAACGCTAAGCCCAGCTTATCAACCCTTCAGAATCAACTGATTCTAGCTCCAGAACTCAGAGCAGTTCTTTAGAAGCGAGAGCAATAAAAGACTTCACCTTGAATTCATTCTATGAACACTAACTTTCTCAAAACAAGTCCTATCTCTCTCTCTTGGCGCACCGTCGCGATCGCTCTGGTTGTGCTAGGTCTTGTTTTCCGCTTTACCTGTCTCGATCAAAAAGTCTACTGGGCTGATGAAGCCTTCACCTCGCTCCGAATTGCTGGATACACGGTCGGCGAAGTCGCTCAAGCTGTCTACGGTAAAGTTACGACGGTTGAAGCCTTTCAAAAATATCAACATCTAAGCCCGGATAAAACGATCGGCGACACCGTTAAAGGCTTAATCACTGAAGAACCCCAGCTAACACCGCTTTATTTTGTGATAGCTCACGCTTGGGCACAGGTGTTTGGAACTTCAATCACTGCAATTCGTAGCCTTTCAGCCGTATTTGGGGCACTTGCCATTGTTTGCATGTACTTTTTGTGCCTCGAATTATTTAGATCTCGATTAGCTGGCTGGATCGGGGCGGCGCTGCTGGCGGTGTCTCCTTTTCATGTGCTTTATGCCCAAGAAGCTAGACCTTATAGCTTGATGACGCTGTGGGTGATATTGTCTAGCTATGTTTTTTTGCGGACGCTTCAGCATCCGACCAAGCTAAATAGAAGCATTTACTGCATCACGATTATTTTGGGTCTTTACTCACATTTGCTCACAATTCTAGCGGTTCTAGCTCATGGCGCGTACCTTTTTTTCTTACATCGGTTTCGCAAAACTCGATGTTTGCTCAACTATCTGTTGAGCTTGACGGTAGCATTTCTGGCGTTTTTGCCCTGGATTCTGATAATTGCGGTTAACCAGCATCAGGCAAAAGCAATGCTGAGCTGGATCGGTGAAAAAAAGTCCTTTTTTGGTTTGATAAGAGCATGGCTTGGGAATATTAGTCGGCTAGTCATTGACTCCGGGTTTAGCTCGTCGCTTAGTGTTCCACCATCATTACTATTTAAGCTTTTACTTGTTTTTTCAGTATTATTTCTGCTTTCTTTAACAATCTACTCACTGTTTTATGTGCGCTCTCAAACAGCCCCAAGCATCTGGTTATTTCCTTTTTCATTGATTGGGGTTACTTTTCTATTGCTGTGGTTTCCAGATTTATGGACGGGTGGAAGACAATCAACAATAGCTCGGTATTCTATACCCTTATTCTTAGGAATTCAGTTAGCAATTACATATCTCTTTGCTTCAAAAATAGATAAATTAAGCGCTGGAGCTAAGGCTGTTAGCAAGAATAAGCTGTGGTGTTTTTTAATCATTATTACCTTTACTTTTAGTATTATTTCTTGCTCGATAAGTAGACACACTCAGGTTTGGTGGCACCAATCTCCTGAATATACTCATCACATTCCTAAAGCGGCATTTATTATCAATCATTCAGAATCTCCTTTGGTTGTTGCTATTACGAATGTTGATACTGATTTAATGAGAATTCAATCTCTCGCTTATCTGCTCGATCCAAACGTGAAGCTACAGTTTTTCAGAGTTGACGACAGTTCCATTCAGGCTGCGATGATTCAGCATAATGCTCTGATTTACATTCCCTTCACGGCACCTCAAGAACTAATTGAAACGTTTAACAAGACGCTAAGCAGTAACGGAACACGATCGCTAGTTCCCTTTGACCATACAGACAATATGCTATTTAGACTGAAATAGTTCACGCTTGGACTGTCTATGTTGTAGAAAAAAGGGTTTAGTTCCATTTTCAAGCAAATAATCTTCTAAGCAAAAATCATGAGAAAACCATTTCTATTTTTTGAACACATCTACACTGTATTAGCGCTACTGCATTATACAACTGGCATTTCGGCGCTTATTCTGTCAGGAGGAGCGAGTGAGGACCCTGGAACCACGATTACCCCTGACTATGCTGTGATTAGGTATCTCTTTTTAGTAATTTATGCGATCGCGTTTTTACTGTTATTGCGTTACGGCAAAAGCATCTTGCTTTTGTTGCTGCATGACAAGCTAACGCTGGCGCTGATCGGCATTATTTGTTTTTCTACTGTTTGGTCTGTTGATTCACAAATTACATTGAAGCGCAGTTTTGCATTAGCTGGGACGACTGGGTTTGCTGTTTATTTTGCCACTCGTTATAGCTTAAAGCAGCAACTCCAGTTACTAAGACGCACGTTTGCAGTCGTGATTGCACTCAGCTTTCTGTTCATCTTAGTTTTTCCTCATTATGGAATCATGAGCGGTCTTCATGAAGGCGCTTGGCGTGGAATTTATACCCATAAAAATATCTTGGGGCAAACGATGGTTTTGAGCGTAATTACATTTTTAGTTACGATTATTAGCTCCGATAAAAGCAGTTATCTTACTTATACGGGTCTTTTTCTATCGGCCTTTTTATTGATAATGTGTCGCTCATCATCGTCTCTAGTTCATACGGTTATTTTAAGTGGTGCCATATTTGTCTTAACAGTATTGCGATTGAGTTTTGCTTTAAGAGCGATCGCAATCAGTTTATTGCTTGCACTGGGATGTATTGTGACACTTTGGGCGTCAACTCAAGCCCAAGCAGTTGTAGGAATATTCGGTAAAGATTTGACCTTTACAGGGCGGACTGATTTGTGGGCTTACTCATGGGAGCTAATTAAGCAAAATCCCTGGTTTGGGTATGGGTATGGGGCACTGTGGGTGAACTGGACAAGCAAGACGAATGCAATTTGGGATGCAGTAGGATGGCAAGCACCGAGTTCGCACAATGGTTTTATTGAGCTTTGGCTGGCTCTAGGGCTGCTAGGAGTACTCGTTTTTATTGTTCATTTTTCAATTGCATTCACTCGCATTATTGCTATCTCTGGTCGAGGAAAATCGAAAGAATACTTCTTTTTGATGTGTATTATGATTCTCACGATTTCAGCAAATATAACAGAGGCGACGTTGTTAGCTAATAACTCAATTTTCACCGTACTCTATGTTTCCGCTCCTTTAACTTCATACCTTGTTTTACACTCTATTAAATCAGCAATGAAAGTTACAACAGAATCTCTAGGAGTTTCAAAGGTATTGTCAACTTAACTCAAACGTGGACAGACTCACCTCTACTTGATTTGCCACCTTCCTATTTATGTATTGTCATCGATTCCTCGGCGAAAGTCTCAGTTACTGTGTTTAGCTTTATTACACTTTTGCGTTTTTTGGCAGTTATGTTTATGGCTTACCTGGTTCTGGCAAATTTAGCTGAAACTTCTTTACTGATGTAAAACAATGTTTTCTAACCGCTCTAGGTTGCAGTTGATTTGGCACTAGTGCAGCCCGTAAGAAAAAACTGCTTTTGAGGTTTCAAGTCTTTCGCATTTACATTCACCCTGTCAGCATATTCAACAAGTTGCTCATGAAAGTTCTACAAGTTGTGACTCAAATGGAAGCAGGAGGAGCGCAGCGAGTTGCAGTCCTTCTCGCGAATGCTTTGCGCGATCGTGGGTACGATTCAGAGGTTTGCTTTCTATATCTAAAACGCCCAACTTATCTCGATGATGCTGGCATCAGCGTATTGCTGTCTCATCCTCCGATGCTTGTGGCACAAGGCAAAGCCTTGCTCGCGGCATCTAGCTACCTAAAAATTGCCTTCAAACTCCGCAAGCTGCTCAATTCGTATCAGCCAGATGTTTTGATTACGCACACGCATTACGCCAATGTTTTAGGACAAGCGATCGCTCGCGTCTGTAAGGTTCCGACCCGAATTGCAGTGCAGCATAATCCGGTTCAAACCTACCCGAAAGCTGCTAAAGTACTAGACTGGATTCTGGGTTCAACTGGCTTTTACTCGGCGAATGTTGCTGTTTCTCAAGCCGTCGTTGATTCAGCAAAAGCCTATCCAGAGCTTTATCGAAATAGAGTTTGCAAAATCTACAATGGAATTCCAGCTCAAACAAGTGCTAACCCAGCAGAAGCGGATGTGCGATGCCAGATAGCGCAGCAAATCTGTGCGCGATTTGGATTGCCGCAAAATGTACCCTTGCTAATAAATGTAGGTCGGTTAGCTCAACAAAAGAACCAAGCTGTCTTACTTGAAGTTTTGCGCCGTTTACCGACTGTTCATTTACTCCTTGTAGGGGAGGGAGAACTCAGAGAAGCACTGCATCAGCAAGTTAATCGCTTTGGTTTAGCGTCTAGAGTTCACTTCTGCGGTGAGCTTCCAACAATCGAGGTTTTAGCGTTGATGTCGATCGCAACGGTGTTTGTGTTTCCCTCGCGATACGAAGCAATGCCGATGGCGATCGTTGAGGCGATGAGCTTAGGTTTACCGATCGTCGCGAGTAACCTTCCCGCACTGCAAGAAGTATTGGATGATGCAGGTCTTTTCGTTCCGCCCGACAACAGCGACGCCATCGCTCAAGCAATTCAGCAGATTCTAAACGCGCCGGAGCTTGCAAATCAACTCCATCAGCGTGCTCTAAACCGTTCACGTGTGTTCTCGATTGAAAAAATGGTTGCTGCTTATGAAACCCTGTTTTAGTGAACCTTGTTTAACGCCGATCGAAATTCTAGATGTTAAAGTTCATGCGTTGCCAATTTCACAACTCAATGCCTTAATCGTTCAAGCTGTCGCCGAAAAGCGACGCTGGATCATTGCTAACCATAACCTACATAGTCTTTATGTTTATCATCATGACGCCAAAATGCAGGCTTTTTATCAAAGGTCAGACTTCATTCATATCGATGGCATGGCGTTGATTCTGCTCGGCAATTTGTTAGGCTGTTCACTCCGTCGAGAGCAAAGAGTAACTTATGTAGACTGGCTGCCTGCATTGATGCGCCAAGCGGTGCAGCAGCGATTACGTGTTTTTTATCTTGGCTCTAAACCCAGTGTCGTTGAACGCGGTGCTGCGATTCTTCGCCATCAGTTTCCAGGATTAGAGATTGCAACCGCGCACGGCTATTTCAATCCTGAACCTGGCAGCTTAGAAAGTCAGGCGATCGTCAACACCATCAACGCTTACCGACCGCATGTTCTCATGGTCGGCATGGGAATGCCAAAACAGGAACATTGGATTCTTGAGCATATTAACGCGCTACAAGCAAATGTCGTTTTGTCTTGCGGAGCGGCGATCGATTATGTAGCGGGTGCAATTCCAACACCGCCAAGATGGGCTGGAAAAATTGGTTTAGAGTGGTTGTTCCGGTTAGTTGCTGAACCAAGACGGCTCGGACAGCGCTATTTAATTGAACCCTGGTTTATTCTCAAACTACTCTTGATCAAAACACTCAAACGCCTTTTATCGGTTCACTAACTGCAAATCATCAATTCAAATACAATGATCTGGAATCAAAAGGCAGGAAGACGCGCTTTTATGGCTGGACTTGGAGCCTTTGTCGCAGTAAATGCAGGGGATCGCTTAAGCAGATATTTTCAAGCGAGTCTTGCGAGATCTGCGAGACTGCGCGACGTGAATCGACGAGATTTCACTGTTGATTCAACGCTTTCTTTAAAAGATCGATTAGCCGCTAAAGGGTTAGTTTACGGGGCAGCAGGTCGCTATCCGGTTTTATCAACCGATACAGAGTTTGCGGCTCGGTTTGCTCAAGAGTGTGGAATTTTAGTTCCAGAATGGGAGTTAAAGTGGGGAGCACTTCGTCCTAGCCCCGATCGCTTTGATTTTTCTCAGGCAGATTGGCTTGCTGAATTTGCCCGCCAGCATCGAATGCAGTTTCGCGGACATACGTTAGTTTGGCATGAGGCTTTGCCAACCTGGTTTGAGGCCACAATCAACGCCAGCAACGCTGAACAGTTTTTAACGAATCACATTCACACGGTTGTTAAACACTATGCAGGTAAAGTTCAGTCTTGGGATGTTGTGAATGAAGCGATCGACGTAACAAGCGGCTCGAACAACCTCCGAAAAACACCCTGGCTACGGTTTTTGGGACCGAGCTACATTGATTTAGCATTTAGGACGGCAGCCGAAGCTGACCCAAACGCACTGCTGGTTTACAACGATTATGGCGTTGAGTACGATACCGATGAAGATGAGCAAAAACGAACTGCGATTCTTAAACTACTAGAAAACTTAAAGTCTAGGGGAGTTCCTGTTGGGGCGCTAGGTGTTCAGGCGCATCTAGAGGGAAGTGAAACCCGTTTCAATCCAGGAAAGCTCAAAAATTTTCTCAGCACTGTTGCCAGTTTTGGGCTAAAAATATTGGTGACTGAATTAGATGTGAGCGATCGAGGTTTACCGCTTAACCTGGATCAGCGCGATCGGGCTGTTGCAGCAGCTTATGAAGATTTTCTCTCAGTTGCCCTACAAGAACCAGCAGTGATCGCAGTGCTGACCTGGGGATTAAGCGATCGCTACACCTGGCTTTCTGAATATGCCCAGCGAGACGATCGCGCTTCAGTTCGCACTTTACCGTTTGATCGCAACCTAGACCGAAAGCTGGCGTGGAATGCAATCGCGAGAGCTTTTAATCAAACTCCCGATCGACGTCATGCAAAACCGTGAGTTCTCAAACGTCCTCTGAGTCTTAAATCCTTTTTCGTTGCTTCCCTACGAGTGCGATCGTTGAGAAACAAACGCTCGTGTCAGCTTAACTGAACAAGCTCAACATTAAAGACGTTGAATCGAAACGCAAATGATCACCCTAAAGCTCTACAACGACGGGCGTTTTGGCTCATGAGTTTTGTTTGGCGGTTCGTACCGCCACTCAGAATGGATGCAAGCGGTCTAACAGAACCTAGCGTTCTTGTGAAGGGATATGAGTTCCGGGATTCTCTTGCCGGGAAATCTGCTGTTCAGACGCAGCAGGGTCTAGCGGTGTATTATTCTCTGATTTATCAGAATGCAACAGTTCATGAGAAATCTGCCTCGATCCTTGTCCGCCTGCAATCTGACCCAACCATGCCCCAGCTTCGGCTCCCGCAACGACCCCAGGAGGCCCAAAAAATGCCCCGATCGACGCCCCAACAACCTCGCCGATCGTAAACCCTGCGGCAGCTCCAGCGACTCCTACCACCGATTCAGCCGCAAGTGGAATCGGCTTTTCAACGATTTGACTGACCTGATGCTTTGCGTGATCGCTCCAGTGCTGAAGCTGCTGGGAGGCTTGCTGAACAAGGTGACTTAGCGGATTGCGATCGTGTAAGTCACTGGATGTTTGGGCAGGGTCGGTTGTAGTTGCTTTTGCAATCGCTAAATCATCAGAACAAGTCGTGCTATTAATTCCTGAACTCGCTTGAGCCACAGCAGTCAGAATTTGCTGTTCCATTTGCGCTACAGGCAGCTTAAAGTCAAAATAAATCACGATCGAGTCCGCCACTGGATTTATTGTGATCGATCGAATTCCCTCAATCTGGTGAAGTTGCAGGTGAATTTGGTCGGAATAAGCGGCGTGACTCGACAAGCGAGGAACTTTAACGCGAATGCGTCCGATCGTTTTATGGGCAATGCGAACTCCCGCTAAGGCGGCAGAATTCCGCTTGAGCGAAGGCGTGCGGGTTGGATTGGAGGCGTGACTGGTGGATGGTTGAGTGAGCAGGGTTACGCCTGTCTTAACGGAGTCAAGCAACGCTTCAAGAGCGCGATCAAGTCCCCAAAGAATTCGATAAAAAGTTTGAGCAATAAATTCTAATAAGGCTCTGGCTGTGTGATTGGCCGCAATCGTCACTTTATGCCACAGCGTGATTGTGGCCTGACTTACCTCTAGCAATTGCTCACCCAAGATATCCAGCAAATTCACAGGCAAGAAGTAGTTCAGCACAAGGTCGTAGTGTTCGTCTTTGTGCACAATATCCACACCCGGTAAGCCAACAAGCTTTTGCTGTTCTGCGATGAACTCGTGATAATTCATAATCACAGTTAGGCTTTGCGGCAACATCTCAAAGGTTGCCGGAGTGGTGCCGAACATTTCCCCATCTAAAGCGATTTGCTGGGGCGGATCAGTGGTAACAGTCACTTTATTCGCTCGCAAATAGCCGATATGGGGGTTGTCGCTGGCGCTGTGAACTAAACCATTGGTAAATAAGTCGATCGCTGAAGTCAATCCGTCGATCGTCGAAGTAGGCGACAAAATTGTGATATCAAACAGATCATCATCGGGGCGGAGTTCTCCGCTTCCTTGCGCCAAGATTGAAGTAGGTGGAGCAATGCTGGCCACAGTAATTGCGATCGCGGGAACTGTGATCGTCTGCTGTTCGGTTTCTAATCGAGCTTCAAAGTGCAGAGGTTGTTGCAGTTGTTCTAAGCCCGCAATCACATAAGCAAGCATTCCGAATTTGTTTTTTAGATCGCGATCAGCAGCTTTTACCGTTTCGGCTTCAAAGCCAATTCCTGCCAACAATAGCATCAATTGATCGTTGCATTTGACCGTCCCAATCGTGCGCGTTGCTCCTTGAAGAATCGCAATACACGCTTCTTCGAGCGTATTCGGTAAACCCAGTCCGTTGACAAAGGCGTTGGCCGTCCCGCGTGGAATCACGGCTAAAGGAATTTCGGTGTTGACAACGGCACTAGCCGCCGCAGACACGGTGCCGTCTCCTCCTGCTGCAATAATCAAATCCGCGTCAGAAGCGATCGCTTCTTTTGCTAAATCTGCCGCATCTCGCTCTGGCGTAGTTGTCAAGACGGTTAGATTTAAGTGCGGTTTGAGCAAAGATTGAATGGTTGCCAGTTCTTGATCGGCATTTGCCCCACTTGTAACGGGATTGAAGATCAAATAGGCATTTTGAAAGGCTTTGATTCGCTTTAAACGAGTTTGAGGTTGGGGCAGCAGCGTTGAGATCATAGAACTCTCCTTTGAGCTTATGAGGGAGAACGGTTAAGGAAACGAATTCGGTTTTCTAAGCGCTGCTGAAAGTCTCGCTTTGCGGCTGTGCCAACCTTGTCGATCGGGTTGCAATCAACAAACAAATCAGTCGAACAAAGAATTGTTCGATCGCCGCATTGATGAGCAAACCTTCCACATCTGCGCGTATCTTGCAGCACTGTATCGTTGGGGAAGCCGCACGCGAACTCGTTCTAGAACGCTTGTGAACCACCTCAACTGAGGTCTTCATACTCCACCCACCGAAGAGTCAAACGGGGTTATATCGATGAGACTACCAGAGAGGTTCTGTCCACCAATGTACACAAAGAGCTATCTTTCCTGAGTT
>CAXUFL010000051.1:0-33021 GCA_964250455.1 uncultured bacterium | reverse complement strand
GAGAATCTTTGAAGAATCTTTGATTCGATAAGATTTTAGTGAACTCAGCTAGGATGAATAAATATTCTTAGCGTTGAATGCTAATCGATCGCTTTGCACTAAAAAAATTCAATTTGAGGTAAACCTGATGGATGTGAAACTCGTTTTAGTCGGTCTGACGGTACTGTTTACTATTTCATGCTTGTTTTTCGGCACGCGCAACGGCTTTTACGATACCGATAACTACCACGGAAACGGCTCTGCACACTAATCTGCCTTTCTCGCACAACCACGAACCCCGGACGAATTCGTGACACAACTCGACTGTTTTCCTTATGGCGTGGGTCATGCAGATGATGGGGTCTGTCTTCTGGTGCGCATGGGCCCGTATCGAATTCTGCTTGATTGTGGCTTACCAGATGTTTCGCCGTTGCTGTCTGCCCCCGACACGCCACCTGCTGATTTAGTGCTGTGCACTCATGCTCATGCCGATCACGCTCAGGGCTTGCTGACGCTGCATCGGGCGTTTCCGCAACTGCCGATTTATGCCAGCGATGTTACAACTCAACTGTTGTCGCTTAATTGGCTTTCGGAACCCGGACGAGTGCCGCAGTTTGCTCACGCGCTGCCGTGGCGATCGCCCGTCGAATTTTTGGATGGATTAACTGCCGAATTGTTTCCCGCAGGTCATTTGCCTGGAGCGGCGGTGATTCTGCTAACCTATACGCCGCCTCGCGATTCGGGTGCGCGTGCCCGAACGCTGCTATACACCGGAGACTTTTTTCTATCGAATTCGCGCTTGGTCGAAGGATTGCGGCTTGAAGAGTTGCGCGGATTAGAGCCGGACGTTTTGATTGTCGAAGGCAGCTACGGCACGGCTCGCTATCCGCACCGACGACAGCAAGAAAATCAGTTGGCTGAAAGAATTAGTCGAGCGATCGCAGACGGGCAATCGGTTTTGTTGCCGCTTCCAACGTTAGGACTCGCACAAGAATTGCTGATGCTGCTGCGGAGTCATCATTTATTCACCGGGAAAGAGTTAGATATTTGGGTCGATGGCACGATCGCATCGGGCTGTGATGCGTATTTGGAGCTATTGCCGCATCTACCCGCATCGGTGCAAAATTTTGCGCGGCATCAGTCGTTGTTTTGGGATGATCGCGTGCGTCCCCGCGTGCGGCGATTGCATCCAGAACAGCGATCAATCGAAACGGCTCAAGCTCCCTGCATTGTTTTAACGGATTTAACGAATAATCTGCGTGAATTTTGTGAGCGATCGCCTGAATCATGGATGATTCTATTACCGGATCATTTGATGCAGCCGTTGGTTTCAGTATCACCCAACTATCACGTTGAAACTTATTTACTCGCTCAACATTGTGACGGACCAAGTACTACTCAACTGATTCATAATTTGCGTCCGCAGCATGTCATTTTTGTGCACGGTGCGCCGACTTATCTAGCGGATTTAACCGGATTAGAAGAACTACATAATCGCTATCATTTGCATTCACCGTTAGCCGGAAGCTTGGTTGAGTTACCGATCGGGGATACTTTTTTACAGCCTGCGCCACCGGATACAACTTACGAAGGCGAACTCACCGAACTTGGGACCGTTGTGACGATCACGCTTCCCGATGCGATTACGGCTGATCCGCGTTGGCGATCGCTGGCTGACACGGGATTAATCGAAGCGCGATGGCAAGGTCAGGATTTAGTCTTGCGCGGATTAAATCAGCGTGAATTAATGAATCCGAGCAGCGATCGACCGCCTGCGTGGGTCAATGGCACGGTGAAAGAATGCTGTTTTAACTGTCGTCATTTTCGCGGACAACGCTGCTGGAATCCAAATTCACCGTTGTTTAATTTCAAAGTGACGCCCGAAGGATACTGCCCTGTATTTGAGGCGTCGCAGGCGATCGCAGAATCGAATTCAGAATCGATTCAAGAAGATGCAGAATAAGCGGCTTAGCTCGATTTCTGTCTGAATCGATTCTGAGTGAATAGAATCAAGACGGCGATCGCAATGGCCAATCCGAGCGAGGTGATTATAAGCGCAGGCTGGCTGGCTTGACGAACGGCGATCGCTACAAATGCCCAAACAATTACTCCTGGAAAAGCAGCCTCTCGAAATCGAATCGCGATCATAACCGTAATTGCAGTTGCGACCAAAAGCATGATCACTGTCCACACAACGGGAGAAATGCCCCAACCATTCCATTGTGAAACGAATAAAGCAGAAGCAACGTTGACGATCGTTGCAACGCTAATCCAACCGAGATAAATGCTAATAGGGTGTTGTACGAGCCATTTTTCTCGACGTGAAAATCGCTCACGCTGCATCCACACAAAAGCAGCAATTAGATTAACGAGAATGGCAACAATGCCGATAACGGAAACCCAAAACATTCGAGATAGAAATAAATACACCCAAACAATTTGAAAAATAGACGACCAAATAATCGGAGCGCGTAATCGCTGCAAACGGGAATTAGAACGCTGAGCGGGAAGCGCTTGATAGATTCCGAACGCAATCAATCCGAGGTAAATGACGCCCCAAATGGCAAACGCATAGTTTGCAGGAGTAATTAAAACGGGTGCCAAAATTGTGTTTGCGATCGCGCCAATGCTCAAGCCGTTAAGCGGGAAGATATTCGACAGCGCATTGACGACGATCGCAGCAACGATCGATAAAATCGTCGCTGCCTGCAAAATCGGCGTAGAAGAAGCTTGATTCGATCGCGGCATATTTCGCTACTCAAAATTTACCCATTTAGAATAGCGAGATTTGCGCTCTCATGCCCTCTTCCTTGATTCAGGTTGTTTCATCTGCCTGCTGAATCCAATCGTCGATGTCCGAAAACGAGTTACATCCGGTGACATCGATCAGCATTTGCATTAAGGAGAGGTCACGCTTTTCCCATTCTGCAAAAATCGTGTTTCGATCGTCTTGCGGCGGAAAGTATCTGTAGATACGCAATCCACCCCGTCGCCCGTCGGATGCTATATCGCGCCCCGTGCAAGTCAGCTTGACGCCGATTTTGCCGAGTAGCGCTTGTACGATCGCCATGGGTGCCAGCTTATCGGTGACAGAAATATTAAACAGCGTTTTGATGTCGTCTCGATATTCGCGAGCAGTCGTCGAAACAAACTGAACGAGATCATCGGTGGCGCGAGTTTTCCCGTCGGGCTTGAGGAATTCTAAAACTCGCAGCGACCGCAGTGCTTCAACCTGTGCGGTTAGCAGTTTTACATCTTGAATCGAGATTTTCCCATCGCCACGTTCTAAATGATCTTCGAGTTCTTGCATATCATGCAGTCGAACGAATTCTGGATCGTGCGTTAGATAATAATGCAATCGCAGTTGGGTATACCAACCATCATCATCTTTGAGTTTAATTTCAGGTGTAACCGTATCAACGCTGTATCGCTTTTTGAGTTCGTGTTTGCATTTGCTGTTGCGTTTCTGCGCGGTTTGATTTGCTTGTTCTTTGAGTTCCTGATATTCCTCAACGGTAATTTCTGGAGAAGTGGAAACCGCGATCGCTTCTGCGGTTTGATTGCGCGTGCGAATCGCTCCGATAAGCTGCGTAATTTGCTCTACGGATTGAGCATTGTGCCGCCAACCGAGAAACTCAAAGCCTGGAATTTGCAGCGCACCGCTTGATAAAGCTTGCGCCGTCGAATCCTCGATCGGCAACTGCCCAAAGATTTTAGTGAGATCATCGGTAACAGTCGTGACCTGATGACCTTCGAGCAGCAATCCCGATCGCATTTCTCGACGATAGCGCCACAGCGATGCATTGACTCGCGCCGCCATTTTTGCCCAAGTGCGAAGCGCGATCGGGTCACTTTGCTCGTCTAAATCGAAGTCTACATCTTTTAGTAAAGTGATGTTGTAGCGCACGGCTTTAGTCATCGATTGCGCCACATCGCGATAGTTGCAGCTTCCGTTGCCGATTTTTCCGGGCCCAAAATGCGCAGCCCAAACAAAACGCGGAACAGGTTCGCGCACACGGGCTAACGCTTGACGCGATTCTGAATCCGGTGTCACGCCTTGAAAAACGCCAAACACCGCTTTGAAATGTCCGCGAATGTCGATCGAAACTCCGGTTCCGATCGTGGGCGTTGCTAAAACCACATCGTAATCGCCCACAACATCGTTAATGCGATCAGCAATACAATAGGCGGGATGATCAGGATCAGAAACGCTTTCGCTATCAATTCTGAGAATGCGTTTTTGAGGAAATTGCAGCGTTAAATAGGTTTCAAGATTTTTAGAACTCCATTTTCCGCGCACTTTTTGCGAATCAAGGCAAACAAAAACGGCACCGGATTGTAATACGGTTTCCATGCGGCTGATTAATGGCGATGGATTTTTGGTGTCGTAGAGCGAAACATCCCACGCGATCGTCGGCTTCCATTGATTCACCACAAGCCAGGGTGTAATCTGCGCTTCAGCTAATCCTTTAAGATAATCAACGCTCACATCAGATAAATCAGCATCTTGCGCAACGAACAATCCGCCTGTTGAAAAAACTACGTCTGCTAATTCTTTCAGCGTTTCTAAAATCCGAACTCGTTGATGATAGCAAGTTGCGCTATTCAGGGCGTGCCATAACACTTGCTCAACTTCATCGAGAATGACGATCGCGCCCTCCCAATCGCTCGGATTGAATCGCGCTTTCGAGTTCGGATGCAGTGAATCGATGCAGAGTCCGTATCCCTGATTAATTTCGGTGCCTTGAACGTCTTCGATCCAATCAATGCCCAAGCTGTGACAAATCGCTTTACCGAGTTGGATTCGATGCGTGATCACGAGGACTTTACGATCGCTCGCACCTGCTGTTTTGATTAATTTCTGAAGTGCGGTTGTTTTCCCGGTTCCTTTTGCACTTTTGATGCAAGCTAAACCCGATTCTGGATACGGTAATTCATCTAGAAACGGTTGATTCAGCGTAATAGTGGATGTGTGCGTTAATGACCACAATCGCGATGCTTGCCAGAATTCTAGCTCGATCGCTGAATCATGCAGCTTTGTGAATGCACTTTGACCACGAGCGACAACAAAATCATCAACGCCTTTTTCAGCCCCTGGTAATACGATGACTTTAACGTCACAGCCTGCATTTGCTAAAAGCTGTCCTAAGCGCGACGTTGCCAAAAAGATGTGCTGCAAGGTTTTTGGCTTAGTTTCGTAATCAAAGCAGATATGAACGGATCGCGTTTGGTTTGCAAAGTGTGCGAGTTCGGCGATCAGTTGCCGAGTTTCGCGCCGATAGCCGCTAAAAATTCCCGGAAGCGCGATCGCGGCATATCCCAAACTAAGCAAACATCCCGCTTTTTTCTCGCCTTCGGTCAGCACGATCGGCACGTTGTTTCGCCAAACCCACTCCCAAAAATTCGCGCCCGACTCGAAGGGAATTCCCGATCGTTGCGCCACCCGTTGCCCAACGTGTGGCGGCACATCGAGCAAAATCAAACGGTTAGATCCTTTACCCAGGCTCGGACTGAGATATTTCGCTGGCTTATTCTTTTGCTGATCAACAATCGGGGTGTTTGCATCCGGCTTAAACCGTCCCCAACTCATGCGCTGCCAATTCTCGAACGGGTCAATGCCGCTCACCCACCAGCCGCGCACGCTTTCTCGCGCTTGATGCCCGAACCGTGTGATATTCCAGTTCAGCGCTTCGGCGATCGGGTAGGCTGCCTCTCGCGTCAACGAATTCATCTCGGTATCGTGCAGAGTTCGTACATTTAGCCGAATGATTTCTGCATCAACGCCGCTCGCCAACCATTCCTGCTCGTGATCCGCAGCAAGGTAGCTATCGATTAAAGAATTTTCATAAGAAACGCCTCCCGAAAGAGGCAATCTGAGGCTAGTGACCATCAGTTTGACTCCTTCGGATGATTGCGTCGAGAAATTAAGCGCGGCTCTAGCGCAGAACCGCGACAACTGATACAATTTTTGAACATAGAAATCAAATCCCAACGTTGGTTGGGAAAACAAGGTTGCTTTAGACCCTTTGAGCCGACTGTGGTAGGGACGCCCAAAGGGTTTTGCTTTTGAGAAATTTCCAGACTTAAATCGCCAACGGTGGTAGACGTTGACCTTCAAATTTGGATTTCAACGGAAACAAAGAACCGAAAACAAGGTTAGTTGTGGATGTCGATGAGACATTGCCAACGTGGACAGAGATTAACACCGAAATTAAAGCGGCTCAAGAGGGCAAAATCGATCGTCCGCCGGAGTTACAGCACTTCGATACGCCCGTGTTACGACTCGAATTTCAACGGCGGAGTTACAGGATCGATCTCGGTTTTGACGCCCGCGTTACAGCCTCGAATCAACGCCCGCGTTACAGGATCAATTGGATAGAGGTGCGACGGAGAAAATCTTGATCCGCACCTGAGCGGATCGATCGACGATCGCATAAAATAAGACGCCCGCGTTACAGGATCATCGATCAATCCTACGCCCGTGTTACAGCCTTAAACCGACGCCCGCGTTACAGGTTCTAGGGTCAAAATCATACGCAGGTGTTACGGTACCAGTTAAATCTACTGCTAGGGATAGGGGTCAAATTCAGCGCTTCTACTTCAAAAACCCCACATATAGCGTTAAACCTCTAGACAAATCTCACGGGGTAGGGCACTATATGTGGGGTTCGTAGTAGGTTTGATCGATGAAACAAACAGACGCCGCTTTTCCTGTAGATAGCCAACTCTTGATGGTGCTCCCCAGAGCCAGCGCCTCGATCCGAAATCCAGACGTCCAGATTCCGATTTTGCGATCGGATGCAGACGGCTACTATCTAGAAATGCGCGTCGAGGCAGATCCGCAGGAAGCAGGCGAACTCGCCTTAGTGCGTCGCGTCCCGCTCGAAGATCTTTCCGAAGAAGAACTAATCGAGCTAAAAACCGAATATGCCAAACTTGATTGGTCGGCGTGTGTGCAAAAAGGCGTCAGCAACGGACTCGAAAAAATTCAGGATCGGCGAATTCAGCGCTTATTTATGGCGTTGATGACGTTTCTCAATCCGCGCCAAGTCTCGATCGTGCTTTATCTTTACAAACTGGCAGCGCAACAAAATAATGGCGCAACGGTGACATTTCGATCAAATGATTTGCTGCAAAGTTTGGGCTACACGCGCACTAAAGACGGCGGATTTGCCTCGAAGCTACGATCGCAGTTGAATCGAGATTTGGTCACGCTTCATCGTACCGAATTAGTGTTAGCGCAATCGTTCAAAAAAAGCGCGGCAAATCGTGGCGCAAAAGTCATGATCAAAAGCATCCTGCGCATCAAAGATTACGAAATTGATAACGCTCCGAGAGATTTTGATCTTACCAAAGCGGCAGATTACACCTATGAACTTGCAGATTCCTATACGATTTCACTAGAGTTTTTTGACGGCTGTTCTCGAACAGGCGATCGTGTTTTGTTTTCTAACAGCTTCGACATCGCTCAGCGTTTAGGAAGCAATGCAAAATGCGATTACAAAACTAAGCTATTGGTTTATCTTGCCAGTCGAATGAAATGGGATACATTAACCGACGGGCAGTTTATTTCAATTTCTAAACAATATCTATTCAAGAATTTAGATTTGTTTGGCAGCAATTCATCTCGAAACAATCAAATCTTTTGGCGAACCGTTGATGAACTAAAAGAAGATGGCTATATTCTAGGTGCACAGGAATTACCCGGAAAGAATCGAATTGCAACGATTCAATTTCAACTTAACTCTGCAAAACTTAAGTGTAGTTAATTCTCATCCTTAAATTGCAAGTTCGCTGACCCTATTGGGGTATCCAACTACGGCTTTCTACTCTATATCAACCTCTAAATAGCTTCGCTTTATTAATTCCATTTGTGCTTTATCTCTTTCAAGCAAACGCCTGTGTACGATAATAATGGACTAGATGTTCACAGGCAGGTATCCCTCTTCATGACCGCAGTTACCCCAAACCCAACGTCCACCGCGCCCGCATTTTGTGAAGGCATTCAATACTTCAGCGAGGCGCTACCGGGATTTGACACCTACGGCAAAACCTCTGCAATTCCCGACGGCAAAGCCGCGATCGCTGATCCTCAAGATCCGACGGCTGCTTATCAAACGCTTCTGATGTCTGATGCACTGCGCTACCTAACGCTGCAAATTACCGCAAGCAAAGCATCAGGACACCCTGGCGGATTTGCCAGCCAAGCCGAAGCGTATGCATCGCTTGTGATGCTCGGTCACAAAAACATCATTACCGAAGTCGGGCACCACGCACCCGGATTTTATTCTGCGATGTTTTTGGATCGATCGCTTGAAGATATGGGCATCGAAACCGTGCAGCAACTGCGCGATCGCTACCGCGAACAGCACGGATTACTGGGTCACTTGTCAGGCTTTATTCCTGGAATTCTCGCGCCTGCTGGCCCGTTGGGGCAAGGGCAACACTTCGCAATGGCAGGAGCACTTTTAAATCGCGATAAACTGTTTCCCTTCACGGTCGGCGATGGGGGTTTGGGTGAGCCGTATGTGATGAGTTCGATGGCGCACTTCAACACGGCTTTTCCGAGCGTGACGAATTTCTTGCCTGTTTTAGTGTGGAACGGATTTTCGCAAGAGCATCACAGTATGGTGTCGCTCAAAACCAACGAGCAGATGACTCAGTACTGGAAAGGCAACGGGTTTGCAGAAGTGGTGCTGATCGATGCAAAAGATTTTGATGATCAAAATCAGCCAGGTGACTATGTGGATAGCACCAGCTTTTCGTTTGAGCAGCGATTAAAGTTTGTTGGAGCGGTGCTTAATGCAGCCAATGAAGCCGCGCAATCTGCCCTAAGCGGAAAGCTCACGGTCTTTATTATCAAGCAGCTTAAAGGCGCAGGCGTTCACGCACGCGGATCGAAATCGCACAACCTTTATGCTCAACATACGCTCGATAATGCAGATATTATTGCAGCGCTAAAAGCTCGATCGCTCACGCGGGAAGCTTGGCAGTTAGTACGATCGAACTGCGAACGCGCCGGAGGCGGGCCGGCATCGAAAACCGTTGTCACCGAATCGGTGCGATCAATTCCCGACCTCGGTCAACTTCCAATCGAAGAATATCCGGTCAACGGCGATTCTAAAGTTTCAACAACCGCGATGGGTCGCTTAGTCGGGCATGTCGGACAAACGGATCGATCGTTTCTCGTGACCAATGCGGACGGCAACGAAGCATCAGGAATTTCAAACATCAACCAAGCGCTAAAAATTATTCACCCGACCGAAGATTCGCTTTATCACCAAGCGCCAAACGGTCAAGTGTATGAACCGCTCAGCGAAGATGCTTGTGCAGGATTGGCGGCGGGTTTGGCATTAATGGGATGTCGATCGCTGTGGTGCTCGTATGAATCGTTTGCCATCAACGGCTTACCGATTTGGCAAACCGTAACCCAAGCGATGGCAGAACTGCGCCGTCCAACCCCTTCAACCGTGACGCTGTTTACGGCAGGCGCGCTAGAACAAGGGCGCAACGGCTGGACGCACCAACGCCCGGAAGTCGAAGCGTATTTCGCCGCAATGATGCGCAACGGCAATGTGTTTCCGCTCTTTCCGACCGATGCGAACAGTATTCAAGCGTGTTATGAATGGGCGCTCGGCACCAAAAATAAAGGCGTTGTAATTACCGCAAGCAAATCACCGCTTCCGGTTCGCACCACGATCGAGCAAGCGCGACAGGCTTTGCGCGACGGTGCGATCGTGCTGCACGAAAACATCAGCACCGAAAGCGCTCAAGCGAAAAAAGTTGTGTTTGCGGCGATCGGCGATATGATTCTCAATCCGATTTTCACGGCGGCGGCGAGTCTAGAAGCCGAAGGGCTGTCGGTGCGAATTGTTTCGGTCGTGAATCCGCGTCGGTTGTATCGATCGCACGATGTCGCTTGGGAGCTTTGCTCAGAACCCGATAAAGAATTCATCAGCGATCAGCAATTTGAGGCGATTTTTGGTGGAGATGCTTTAATCGGCGTGACGGGTGGCGCAAGCGGAATGCTAGAGCCGCTTATGTTGCGCAGTCAGGCAAACCGTGACACATTCGCTTGGAGACGCGGCGAAACAACAGCAACGCCCGGAGAACTGCTTGCGGTGAATGGCATTACCGCAGAAGCGTTAGCAAAACGCGCTTTAGAACTGGTGCATTGAGGTGAGAAATGAGGAATGAAAAAATTAGCTTCATTCCTCATAAAAAACCCGTGTGTTGGACAGAATCGCCCATCCTTTACACGGTTCTAAAATGTTGAAATCCTTGCTCTAAGCTCAGATTGGTGTCGGCGTGGCGAAGGCTTGAATCTATTAAGCGAATGCTAGAATCCGAAGTAATTCTGCCCACAATTGCGATCGACGTCGCAACTGAGCCTTTTATTTCTAAAACCATTTTTTGAGCGGCATCTTGAGGCAGACACAACACCAACTCAAAATCTTCGCCGCCGTAAAGCGCCCATTCAAGAGCTTGGTCAGGTGACACCCATTTTCTAAGCGCAGGATGAATAGGAATCGCTGCTCGATCAACCTCCGCCCCTACTCCGCTCATTCGACAGATTTGAACGATCGCATCAGCCAATCCATCGCTGCTATCCATTCCAGAAATCCGCCCATCCGGGAAATGCAGATCTAAACGGGGTAGAGGACGTTGATGAGCGTGAATTAAAGCGGCACGATCGACGTCATTCAGTGATTTCCCAGCGTCAGAATTGAGCAACAGTTCTAATCCGGCACGAGATGACCCATGAAAGCCTGTGACAAGAATGGCGTCTCCGGATTGAGCGGTCGATCGACGAATAATTCGATTTGGATCAACTTGTCCAAAAGCAGTAATGGCAACGGTTCGGACAGGCGATCGACACAAATCGCCACCGACGATTCCTACCGAAGCTTGCGAAGCAATCGTACCTTGATACTGCTGCAAACACTCAGTTATGCCTTGATACAGTCGATCGACCCAATCAACAGTCGTTTCAGGAGGAAGCCCAAGCCCAACTGTGATTCCAAGCGGAGTGGCACCCATTGCAGCCAGATCCGATAAATTAGCGGCGGCGGCTCTCCAACCCGCAGATTCGGGCGGCGTGGTGCGATCGCTAAAATGCACATCATCAACTAAAACATCCGAAGTTACAACCAGCAGTTTTCCGGGTTCGATCGGCAAAACGGCGGCGTCATCTCCGACGATTGCACTCGGACAAAACGCCTGCACTCGTTTTAATAATCCTTGCTCGCCAATTTCGGCAACGGTTAACGTCATCGCACTACTAACATTTGATTGCCGCCGCGCTGAAACTCGTATTTGACAGATTGAATCGTTGCGGAATGTCCGAGATCACGCAGCGATCGCACAATTTGATCAATATAAGGAGATGGCTTAAGGGATAACGTAAGCAACGGAAAAATTCTTACTTCGGTTGCCACTCGCAGCATTTCTTGAATCGATCGTAAATGAAACGCTTCGTTGAAATGATCGGAATACAAAAACAAAAAATGCGAACACAACGCAAGCGAAAATTGATTTGATTCAAACGGCAATGTGGGTAGCTCACCGATCAGGTATCGCTTGCTTTGTTTTCCCGCGTCGTAATCTTGCAAAAATCCGTTCAATGCACGAGTTCGATTCTCGCGCAGCGTTTCTGGAGAGCGGTGATACGACCATTCCCAATCGTCGATCGACGATGCAACTTGATCAATAATGTTGTCAACAACGGCATCGAATCTAGATTGAATTTCATCGCCCGTAAAAGCGTAAACCGGATCGATCGACACAATGCGATGTCCAAGCTGTGTCCCTTCAGCGTTAAAGCTGGCCGGGCCGTCGCCAACCCCAAGAATCGACCCAGCCAAATCTTCAGCGCTGAGGTTGAACATTTTGACGTATTCATCAAACGATCGTCCAAACGGAACGACGTTTTGTAGCGTCATTGCCATAGAATCTAAGCCGTTTGCGGCTCAACTAAATTCTCTAATCCGTTGATCACCTTCATCGATTCGATTTTGTCTCCGGGTTTAAGCTGTCCTAACACGTCTGCGCCTTCGGTGACAAAGCCAAAGATGGCATAGCGACCGTCAAGCAAATTAGCTCCCGCAGGCGTCAGTTCCGGTTCAAACAAAAAGAAAAAGAACTGCGACGACCCCCCGTTTGGATCATCGCCCGGACGCGCCATTGCCAACGCGCCATACGACGAAAACGGCAACACAGGCGGATCTAAATAGCGTCCTGCATCTTCAAGCGTGATGCCGTAGGTTGGAGTTTTATCACCTTGCACTAAGATTTCTAATGGAATAGCGCGGTATTTGTGGGTTTGCGGATCAACAAAGCCAACATCAGGGCCAGGCGGATCACCGATTTGCACCACATACGAATCTTCAGCGCGAGTAAACGGCAAGCCATCGTAAAAGCCGCGCTGAACTAAATCAACAAAGTTTCCAGCCGTGACGGGAGCGGTGAAACCGTCAACGACGATCGTTAAATCGCCTTTACTGGTTTTTGCCGCGATCGTGGCGCGTCCTTTTAGCTGAGGCAAATTGCTGTATTCTTTCGGCACTTCATACGGAAAGCCTTGCACCATCAGCGCTTCTAAATCGCCAATGCGATCGAGCACTTCGGCGCGTTTATCTAAAACTGGCAGTTTTTCTTTTGTTTCAGTCAAACTTTCGAGTTGAGTCACGCCCGATTGAATCTGCTCAAGGAACTGCTCAGCCTGCGGTTTTTTCTCATCGGGCACCGTTGCTAAAAGCTGATCGTGCTTCATGCTCAAAATGCGATCGGCTTGCTTAAGATCCGATGTAACCGCGCCCCAACGCCGATTGGCTCGAAGCTGAGCGGAGATATCTTCGAGGCTTTGTTGCAGTTGGCGCACGGTTGGATTCTCGATCGGCAGCGAATACCGCAGCAGCGCTTTTGGATCTTTGATCGGGTTTCCCTGCGGCAGTGCCCAAACCGGAGTTGCCACGCTCCAAATCAGCAGCACCGCGATCCAACTAAGACAGTGTTTAGAAAAATTGCGAAAAGACATACGATTTAAACCTAGAATCACCGATAAGCCTTCTTCAGATTGTCACACGTTGGGAGATCCTAAAAGCGATCCTCAAGCGGTAAAATGAAGTGCCGAATGTTCTTCCCATTAATAACAGACTCATGATCTCCAGTAACGATTTTCGACCCGGTGTTAGCATCGAGCTAGACGGCGCAGTTTGGCGGGTCGTTGACTTTTTGCACGTTAAACCGGGTAAAGGCTCCGCGTTTGTGCGCACGACGTTAAAAAATGTGCAAACCGGAAAAGTGTTAGAACGCACGTTCCGGGCTGGAGAAACCGTCCCGCAAGCCACGCTCGAAAAAAGCACAATGCAGCACACCTACAAAGATGGTGATGACTACGTGTTTATGGATATGGAAACTTACGAAGAAGGCCGCCTGAATGCAGCGCAAATTGGCGATCGCGTAAAGTATCTCAAAGACGGCATGGAAGTTGAAGTTTTGCGCTGGAACGATCAAGTCATCGGGGTTGAGCTGCCAAACTCAGTGGTGCTTCAAGTGACGCAAACCGATCCGGGTCTTAAAGGCGATACCGCAACAGGTGGAAGCAAACCAGCGATCGTAGAAACTGGCGCTCAGGTTATGGTGCCGCTCTTCATTACAACCGGGGAGAAAATTAAGATTGACACCCGCAACGATACTTATCTCGGTCGTGAGAACTAAAAGCAGGCTGATGTTCTTTTTTACGAGTCACTGTCGGCTGATCGCGACTTCATGAGGAGTGTAAACACTGTGCCACTGGATTTGAACGAACTCCGCGAACTTTTAACCGCACTCAATCAAACTGATATTGCAGAGCTGACGTTAAAAAGCGACGATTTTGAATTAACGGTGCGGCGCGGATATCGCAGCGATGCGGGCGCGATCGTTCAAGAGTCCTCGATCGCCCCGATCGCGCCTAAAATGATGTCGCCCACTGAAGCCATCAAACCGTCAGACACTCCTACACTTTCAACGATCGCTGAGGTTTCGGATCGATCCAATCGCCGCTTAACCGATGTTTCTTCGCCGATCGTCGGCACGTTTTACCGCGCTCCTAGCCCCGATGATACGCCGTTTGTCGAAATTGGAACCCGCATTCAAAAAGGTCAATCGGTTTGCATTATCGAGGCGATGAAGGTGATGAACGAAATCGAAGCGGAAGTCTCCGGCGAAATCGTGGAAATCTTGGTACAGAACGGAGAGCCAGTCGAATACGGACAGCCGCTTATGCGCGTGAATCCGGCTTAGCGTGGCGATGCGCTCCGGTGCGTTGCTCCGAAGAATCGTGAATCACGGCAATTTCGTCTTGGCTATGCGGGGTTTCAATTCGATGAACGCGAATTTGATGCAGCCGTGCCGCTTCTGCTGAAACAACGGTGAGTTCAAAACTGCCATACTGCAACGTTTCTCCGGGCGTCGGGATTTTTTGCCATTGATACAGCAAAAATCCGCCCAGCGTTTGATATTCTTCGGTTAAAGGTAAGTCAATCTGTAGCTGTTCATTGACTTCTTCAAGGTTCATTTGCGCCTGCACCAAAAAAGTGTTCGCGTCGATGACTTGAATTGCTAAATCGCCTTCGGTTTGAGGTTCTGGCGTTTCTCCGATAATTTGCGTCACCAAATCCTGAATCGTGACTAATCCCGCCGTTGCGCCAAACTCATCGACGACGAGCACCATGTGTTGTCGATCGCGCTGCATCAGCGTTAGTAGTTCCCCTAGCGACGTGTATTCTGGAACAAACCGCGCCGGACGAATCCAGGGCTGCAACGGGCTTTCGAGCGTAAGCGTGCCTTGCACAAGCGGTTCGGCTAATTCCTTAAAGTGAATCGTGCCGCAAATATCGTCGAGCGATTCGCCGATGACTGGAAAGCGGGAATGTCCAGACTGTCCAACTTCTTCGAGCAAATCCCGCACCGTCGCTTCAACCTCTAGCGTAATCATGCTCGGACGGCGCACCATGACTTCGCTGGCCGTGACGTCCGCAAATTCAAACACGTTGCTGAGCAGTTCGCGTTCTTCTTGCTCTAATCCGCTCGACTCGCTCGACGTGGCAATAATCAATTGCAGTTCTTCAGGCGTGACTTGGTTGTACCAGCCTTGCCCGGTGTACTGAACGCCAAAAAACCGCAGCAGTAAGCGCGTTGATTGATTCAGAATCCAAATAAACGGATTGAAAAACCGAGCGATCGCCAAGCTAAACGGCCCTAAAAATCGCGCAATTTCTTCGCTGTACAATAACGCCATTGATTTTGGGCAGAGTTCCCCCAGCACGATTTGCAAATAAGCGATCAGCACAAACGCGATCGGAATCGACAACGAATGCGCGATCGGCTCGACGGTTGCTACAGGAAGCGGCAAATGTGTAATCCAGTTAGACACTAAAACCGCCATCGTGGATTCACCAATCCAACCGAGTGCCAAACTCGATAACGTAATTCCTAACTGCGTGGTAGACAGCAATCGATCGATACTTCGCTGCAAATCTTGCACTGTCCGGGCTTGAACGTCGCCTGCATCAACAAGCTGATTGACTCGCGATCGCCTAACCGACACGATCGAAAACTCGGCGGTCACAAAAAACGCATTGATCGCAATCAACAGCAGCACCGACAAAATCCGCAGCAAAACCTCATTCAAGCCTAGATTTGCAGACGCTGCCGCTACCCCCCCTAAAATCGGCGCACTCATCGGTTCTCTAACCTGTGAAAATCAAGCACAGTCAATATTGCATGAGTCTAACGCGCTTTGAATTGCCCTGTCTGCTCTCTTCGGCAGGTTTCGATCGAAGCGTGCAGAGTGCAACGCTTAAAGGAGCTTTATTCGATCGTTCTCGCTGTGCAAATTACATTAGGGCGATGCGGTCGGACTCGGTGACGACGTTCGACCAGCGCTATTCATTTTCTCTTTAACGGTTTTCAGCACGTCTTCTTCTTTTAGAATGACGAGTTCTTCGCGACCTTTGGCGTTTTGCTGCGTGCCTTTATTAGTCGGGCGCGAATCGGGCTGTGTAATTCCTTTGAGAGCTTCTCGTCCGGTCGTGTAGCCCCAAGTGCCGCTCAAAGCGCCTGCACCAACCATCAAAGCGAGTAGCGTAAACGTGAGAGCAACGGTTGTGTTGATTTTCATGGCGCGATCGATCCGCGTGGAAGATGAAATACAACAGCAATTGTAGGCTGCAAACTTAAATTTGGGTGGACTCTGGAATAAAATGTCTTTTTGTTGACGTGGCTGAAGCGATCTCAAAGACATATCTAATCAGCAGATCGAGTCCAAAATCTCAAGCTACAATAGGTCTGCACACGAGCGCTCTTGGCCGATTGGGGAGGCAGCGAACTCATAATTCGCCTTCAGACTGGTTCGATTCCAGTAGGGCGCATCGGGGAGATCGAGGCGTGTATCGATCTCCCACGACTTTAAAACCGTTGTGGAAGTTGCGTAGGCGCAGGGAGTGCTGCGGGCTGCGTGGGGAGCCGCGATTCTAACGGTTGCTCGATCGAAAATTCGCTTCCGCTCACTGGATTATTAGAACTCGGCAGCGTCAACACTGAGAAATTATAGGGATTTGGCAGATCAGCCGTGCGAATAATCGGATCGCTTGACACTTGCTGATTGATCAAATCAGTGTACAGTCGATGAAGCCGTTCTGCATCTCGCGAAATTTGATTTTCTGGAAATCCAAACGGCGTTCCAATCAATAGCTGCGTTGATCGAAGCGGATTGCGATCGGAAAACTCTCCAAGCTTGCCAAAGTAGGTGCGATTGATTGTCGTTGGAACGGTTTCACGGGGTCGAAACACGGGTGCATCCTGCGCCGTTGCCGCATCTGAAATTGATGTCGCAACCGCACTTAGCATCACTGCACCGAGTAGGCTCTTGATCCTCATGCCCATAGTCTTTATCCTCAATAGTTGGCGCATTTCTAAAGTGAAGATGTTCGATCGCAAACCAGCGTTCTTGATCGATTCTGTTTTGTCCATACGTAATATTCGTTAGTTTGCCCTGATATGACCAATGTGAGTAATTTCGACGCAAAATCGTTTAGCTGGTCAACCGCTCCGGTTTCTGAGGTGCGCGATCGACTGCTCGATTTACTTTGCACGTCTGCCTACCGCGAAGGCGATTTTCTGCTGTCGTCTGGACAACGCAGCACGTACTATATCAACGGAAAACAAGTTACCCTACATCCTCAAGGTGCGTTAGCCGTCGGACGAGTGCTATTGCCGATGCTGCCCGATGAAACGGTTGCAGTAGCAGGCTTAACATTGGGAGCAGATCCGATCGTCACTGCTACAAGCGTGGTCGCCGCTTATGAGAATCGCTCGATTGCCGCTTTGATTGTGCGCAAAGAAGCCAAAGGACACGGCACGCAGGCTTACATCGAGGGTTTAACGCTGCCTGAAAAAAGTCGCGTTGTCGTGCTCGAAGATGTGGTGACGACTGGACAATCGGCAATGAAAGCGGTCGATCGACTGCGCGATGCGGGCTATCTTGTGGATCAAATCATTGCGCTAGTCGATCGACAGCAGGGCGGCGCGGAGTTTTATCAGCAGCAGGGCATTGAATTTCAAACGGTGTATACGATCGTAGACCTACAGCAGCGCTGGCGTTTGCTGCAAGGTCAGTAAAATGAGGCTCGATTGAATGCGGTACGATCGAGCCATCTTTGGATTTGGAAAAACCACGATGGTCATTCAAGCGCTTAATGCTTTATCAAAGCTCAACTCTGAAGCAGAAGACGAACAATACGTTCTACTGCATAACGTGACGTGGGAGATGCTTGAGAAGATTGAACAAGGCTTAGAGGGCACTAGCGCCCGAATAACGTACATCGATGGAATTTTAGAAATTATGGCTCCGCCGTCCGAGGAACACGAAGAACCGAAAAGCACCGTTAGTTCTTTAGTAGAAACTTATTTACGTGAGCGGAATCTGCGGTTCTATATTCGGGGCAGTCTTAAACTTGGCAAAAAAGAAGACCAAGCACGGGGAGAACCCGACGAATCTTACAGCCTCGGAAGCAAAAAAGCAGTTCCAGACATCGTTTTAGAAGTCGTGGTAACAAGCGGCGGTATCAATAAACTAGCGCTGTATTTTCGCTTGAAAGTTCCCGAAGTTTGGTTTTGGCAAGACGGGGTAATTTCGGTCTATTGTCTGCGTGAGAATGGCTACGAGAAAGTGACGCGAAGCGAGTTACTGTCTGATTTAGATCTAGACCTGCTGGCGCGATACTCACGCATGGCGGATCAATATGACGCGATCGTCGAATTCACGCAAGCTTTGCGTTCCCAACCGTAAATGGTTAGCGCAATAAAAGCGCTGCCGACTGCAATAAGCCGATCGCAAACCCCAAAATTCCGCCAAGATTGACGATCGCTTGCAGTTCACTACGCACAATGCCGTTAATTGCGTTTTCTAGATCGGCGGCAGACGTGGATTTAACCCGATCGACAATCACTTGATCAATATTCAAAATTGGAATTGCTTGCGCCACAATGTTTTCTAGATCTTTTTCTAAATAGCGTTCTAAAATTAGCGCTAATTCTTGACTCACCAGCTCTAGCGAAGAAGTCACCGCTTCAGAAGTCTGCAAACGAGTCAGCACGATCGACGCCACATTTTCCCAATCCACTGAGTCGCTCAATCCCTGCAAAACTTCGGCTCCACGCTCTTGAAGATAAGTTCGAGCGCTGTCTCGCATCGTTTTACGAAGCTGTCGCACCGTAGAGACCGGCAAATTTTGTAGCGATATATTTTGCAGCCAGCCTTTGAGTCGTTGTCGAACACCGAGCGAGAAAAGCAGTTCTGCCAGAATAGAATTACTTGCGTCTTTTTCATCAAGGAAGAACGATCGCAGCCGCGTCAACGTGTTGCGAACGCCAAACAAATTCGCCACAACCCAATACGTACCGCTTGTTTTCTCGCGAAAGCCTTCGTCGATCACTTGAATGTTGCGATCGGTCAAAAAATCAATCAGCGTTTGGCGAATCGTATCCGGCGGAATCACAACCTGAATCAGCCACTCTGCCAGCTTTTCTGCTTGGTCTTCGGTTAGCTCAAATTCTAGGATGACTTGATCAAAAATGTGGTTTAGCTGATCTTCGAGAAAATCATCGCTGCGAGCCAACACTTTCAGCAATCGTGGCAACGACTGCCCAAACAAATCGCGTAAAACATTGCCGAGAATTCTTGCCGTTTTCTTTTCTTTATCCGCCTGAACCTGATCGAGCGCTAACTTGAGCAGCCATAAAATCGCCGCTTGAACGCGCTCAATTTGCAGCAATCGCCGCGCCAGATTTTGCAGTTCTTCGGGCGTGAGCAGCGACCCCATAATCGTGTCAGACACGCGCTTGGCTAATCGCTCCTGATTGCGCGGAATCAACCCAGGCGTAAACGGCAATTGCCGCTTACCGATGTAGAGTGCTCGGTACGGACGAAACAACATTTTGATCGCGATGTCGTTGGTAAAGTAACCAATCACGCCACCCACGATCGGAGGAGCAACAAAAAGCCAAATCGCAGAAAAATCCACAAGACTTTACGGGGATGAGGGGGTATTGCCCCAAAGGGCGCAAAACAAAGAATGATTTGTCCTTCATTTTGTAATAACCAATACTCCCATCGTACCGCCCGCGATCGGGTAATGTGTAGCCTGAGCAAATCCGGCTTGCTTAGCAAGGTCAATCTGCTCAAAACCCGTCGGAAACTTATCTAAACTGGGAGCAATGTAAGCGTATTCTTCGGTCAGTCCAAAGCGCTCTGCTGTGGGAACCACGATTTCGTCAAGATACCATTGCTGAAAGCCGCGCACAATCGCATTGTCCGGGCGATGCATATCGAGAATGGCGGCTTTGGCTCCGGGTTTTAAGACGCGATGAATTTCCTTTAAGCTGCGAAGAATATCGATGACGTTACGCAGTCCATAACCCATCGTGGCGCAGTCAAACGTCTGATCTGCAAATGGCAGCGCTAAAACGTCGGCTTGAATCCATTCAATCGGCGGCTTGAGACAACGGCTTTCACTTCGATCGCGGGCTACCTGCAACTGCGCCGCCGCAAAATCAGCGCCGTACACCTGCCCGGTTTTGCCCACTTTTTGATGCAGCAGTTGGGCAATATCGCCGCTTCCACAGCATAAATCGAGCGCGACATCGCCGCGTTTTGCGCCGCTCCACTTTACCGTCATCTGCTTCCAGATGCGATGCTGTCCGAAACTGAGCGAGTGATTAAGCTGATCGTAAACGGGAGCAATGCGATCGAATAACGCTTGAATTTGATCGGAATTCATTTTATTTATTTTGAGGACGTTGCCTGAATCAGGTCTCTCTAAAATTCTAGGTTTCGAGCTAACCTATTTGACAAGAAATTTCAGATTGCGTCCTCAAGGTTTGATGCTAAGCAGTTACGGTTTTGTGATCGAATCGATTACACGTCAGCGCCAACGCGACTTGCTGAGCCGACAAATGCAATAAAAACAGTTCATCTTCGCGCAGTTTGCACGGTTGCTTCCATTGCAGCGAAAGTATCGCTAGATTTTCATTGCGTAGAGTCACAGGAATGATTAAATGCGCCTGAATCCCAGAGTTTTTATAATACGAAATCTCTGACAAATTTGCTTCGGACGCAACCTGCATTTTCTGAGTCGCGATCGCTTCGGTCACCAATGGTTCTTGATTAAGCCAATTCTCGCTTGTTCCGTCTGCACTATAAACGCCTCGACTCGAAATCAAAGCATTGTTCTGAATCAATTGCAAAACGGCGCGATCGGCACAGAAATTTTTGCCAAAGGCGATCGCAATCGGCTCCAGCATGTCTTCTAAAGTTGTGGCGACTTGGGTCACGCTGACGATCGCAGATAATAAAGCAGTTTGGGCTTGCGATCGCTGAAGCTCTTCGGTGCGTTGCTTCAATAATTCATACGTCTCGGCGGCTCTTTGAACAACGGCTTTTAATTCATTTGGGGCCCAGGGCTTTGTGATGTACTTATAAACCTGTCCAGAATTAATCGCTTCGACTAAATCTTCAACATCGGTAAAACCTGTCAAAATAATCCGCATCGTATCTGGAAAATTAGGCACCGTGCGGCTCAGAAATTCGGTTCCCTTCATTTCTGGCATTCGCTGATCCGAAATAATCACCGCGACTTCGCCTTCTTCGGCTAACACTTGCAAAGCCCGAACTCCGCTTTCTGCTTTAAGCACCTGAAAATCTCGTCGAAAGGTGCGGTAAAGCAAATCCAGATTGTCTGGCTCATCATCAACGACGAGCATTTTGGCTTTTTTAGGGCGCTCCAGGTTCATAAACTCACGACTAACCGTGTCAAGCGCTGGAATGGGGTGATCCATCGGGGGTGACTCCTTAGCACATCGGGAAGCGATCGTTCCACTCAAATCAACGGAGTGGAAGTAGCACATCCTTAGTCTTGCCACCGCAGCCCAATTGTTAACAGAAACTTTAAATCTCTAAATTTTGATGAATGTTCAGCCTGTAATCGACCGTTGCGCAGTTGCGTTCTACGGGTTTTGTACGGGAAACTTAAGGAACGATTTCGGGGGAATCAAATGCCAGCGATCGTTAAATTACAGCTTTCTATAGAAGCGCTAGTAGAGGCGATTTCGTCACTAGATTTAGCAGAAAAACGTCAACTTCAAGACGCACTTGATCAATTAGTTTTTGAAGCAGAAGAAGCGCTTTATCAAGAAGATTCAGCAACTCAGGCTGAAATTCAAGCGGTGCGCAGCGAGTACGCGGCAGGTGAATCAATGACGCTCGACGAGTACTTGGCAAGTCCTTAGCAGTGATCAACATGAGCTATGTGATTGACATTGCTAAATCGGTACAAAAGCAAATTGATAACCTGCCAAATGACCTTAAAGAACGAGTCATCGAAAGAATTCGATCGCTTGTAGAAGATCCTCGCCCAGATGGAGTTGTAAAACTAAAAGGCTCAGGCAGGGAGTATCGCATTCGTATTGGCGATTATCGTGTTCGCTACGAAATTGATGACGAAAGCCAACGTATTCGCCTATTGCAGTGCAAGCACCGGAGCGAGGTTTACCGCAAATAAGGAGATAGCAACAACTAAGTCCTGTTTCTCTATCCGTTGCGCAAAGGACATAGGAAGCTTTGAAGTAGTTGTCAATCTTATATCAACTACGAAAATTCATCAGCATTAGCAGGTCTTACGAAAACTTCACGTACAAGTTTTAACGTATGCTCTAATTCTTGCAGCTCTTCCTGCTCTTGACGTATATCCTTCTCAAGGCGTTCTCTTTGGTTTTCACATCAATGCGTTTTCTGACTTCCTCACGCTTCTTTGTAATGGTCTCTACTTTATTGAAGTCGATAACAAAGGGGGCTGTCTAACTAAATAGACAAGTAGATCTAATTAAATGACAAAAGGACTGAAGCAACCAAAACAGGTGGCTTTCAGTCCTTTTGTACAAAGAAGCACTAAGCAAACACTTGTAAAATAAAGCAAGTATCTGTTAGTCCAACATTAATAGCGGTAGCCACTGCTGCTGCTATTGTTAGAGCCTGGCTTGTGCACGATAAAGCTCATCACCTGGCACTGTTTGATGTTGTCAAACGCCACCACGCGAATGTAGCAGTTTCCGTACTCAGAGCGGCACTGTTGCACTTCGCTCAACACTTCTTGCGGAGAGGTTGCATTAAACAACGGCAGCTTCCACATTGTCCAGTAGTATTGCTCAGGAGCCGACGACTCGCTGAACTCCACGCACGGGAAATAGCCTTGATCGATCGTGTACTGAATCTGACGCGCAATTTGATTATCGTTTAGCGCGGGCAGATAGGAAAACGTTTCAAACCGTTGCTCTTTGGGTAGCGTTCTCATGGGTTTCTCGGTAATAGTTTAACTACTTTCAGATTCTGAATCGGCTTCAGCCGGGAATTGGATCGTCACATCAAGCTGCGTGATGCGCTCTAGCTGATTGCGGCGCTGCTCCATGTTGGCTTGCTGCATCGTCGATCGCAGCATTTCCGGCAAAAAGTCAGCAATTTCTTCAGCTAAATGCTCTCGAACCGTTAAAATCCGAAACGCTAAGTCCTGCCGTTCTTGAAAGAGCGCTTGTAAATAAGCTTCTCCATCTTGAATGCTATGACGCGCCGAAAATTGATGCAGCCAGTAAGCTCGCTTCGGTTCGGTTTCGTCGATTTGAGCCAGCACCACGCGCAGTGCTTGATACGTCAGATAGCTAATCAGCGTTTTCGTCGTATCCTTCGTGATTCGCTTGAGATCCATAAGGCAAGGATGAGGTAGGCGGGATGAGGGATGAAGGAAGGATAACAATTTCATCCCTCCTTGCGCAGCGTTGCCGAAGGCGTCCCTCATTCTTCATCCCTAAATCATCAGACGGTATCAACCGCCTCGAACTCGAACTTGATTTCCTTCCACAGTTCGCAAGCGGCAGCCAGCTCCGGAGACCAACGGCACGCTTCTCGAATAATGTCGCCGCCTTCACGCATCAAGTCGCGACCTTCGTTGCGGGCTTGGACACACGCTTCAAGCGCAACGCGGTTTGCCGTTGCACCCGGCGCGTTACCCCACGGGTGTCCGAGGGTTCCACCCCCAAACTGAAGTACGGAGTCATCGCCGAAGATTTCCACCAGGGCAGGCATGTGCCACACGTGGATACCACCGGAGGCAACCGCCATTACACCAGGCATCGATGCCCAGTCTTGGGTGAAGTACACACCGCGAGACGGATCGCGCTCAATATAATTTTCACGCAGCAAATCAATGAAACCCAGCGTGATCGCTTTATCGCCTTCGAGCTTACCGACCACGGTTCCGGTGTGGATGTGGTCGCCGCCCGACATACGCAGGCACTTCGCCAACACGCGGAAGTGAATTCCGTGATTCTTTTGACGATCGATGACCGCGTGCATAGCGCGGTGAATGTGCAGCAGCACGCCATTGGCGCGGCACCACTTCGCCAACGTGGTGTTAGCGGTAAAGCCTGCGGTCAAGAAGTCGTGCATGATGATCGGCATGTCGAGTTCTTTGGCATACGCCGCTCGCTCGAGCATGTCTTCGCAGGTTGCTGCCGTTACGTTAAGGTAGTGACCCTTGATTTCGCCAGTTTCTGCTTGTGACTTGTGAATAGCGTCGGCCACAAACAAGAAGCGATCGCGCCAACGCTGGAACGGCTGCGAGTTGATGTTTTCGTCGTCTTTGGTGAAGTCTAAGCCACCGCGCAAACATTCGTAAACGGCACGGCCGTAGTTTTTCGCCGACAAACCTAATTTAGGCTTAATCGTACAGCCCAGTAAGGGACGACCGTACTTGTTAATTTTGTCGCGCTCAACTTGAATTCCGTGGGGCGGGCCCTGGAAGGTTTTCAAGTAGGCAACCGGAATGCGCAAGTCTTCAAGACGCAGCGCTTTCAGCGCTTTGAAGCCGAATACGTTACCCACCAGCGAGGTGAGCAGGTTGGTCACAGAGCCTTCTTCAAACAAATCCAACGGATACGCGATGTAGGCGATGAATTGGCTGTCTTCGCCTCTGACGGGTTCGATATCGTAGCAGCGTCCTTTGTAGCGATCGAGATCAGTGAGCAAATCAGTCCACACGGTTGTCCAGGTACCCGTCGAGGATTCAGCAGCAACGGCGGCGGCTGCTTCTTCGGGAGGAACTCCAGGCTGAGGCGTCACCCGGAACGCTGCCAAAATATCGGTATCTTTGGGCGTGTAGTCTGGGGTGTAATACGTTAAACGGTAATCTTGTACCCCAGCCTTGTACCCAGCTTTGGACTGGGTCTTGGTTTGAGCGTAGGACATATCTCCCTTCCTGTTGAAAAACGATGAAATACCCAAGCAGACACCACCAACCGCGACCAGGTAGATTCCTGATTTATGGCGATCGTGCTGTGTTGTCCGAATCACTGGGATCAGCTTGCTATAGTATGATCCCATGTTTGGAACCAGTTTTGAGCTTTGATCTCATTCCGGTGATGAGCACGGACTTTTCAGAATCATATCAGGATTTCAATAAGCCTTGATTTAGAGATTCTGGAGGATTTGATAAATCAATGTTATGGATTGAGTGCAATTGTTTCTTTTAGTAAACAAAAGATTAAGAAAGGTTGAAAGGCTGTTACAGTTCCGCAGAAAGAAAACGGTTCGCCTGCTTAAGCACGATCGAACCGCTTTTAACTAAGTTGCATTACCTCTGTTTTTCTTAATTATTCTTTACGATTTTTCGATCACAGTTCCAAACTCAGCTTGTCCGTGATTAACCTGAAACGAGCACGATCGATCATTGCTGCTTTTTGGAACGTAGAGCTGAAGCAGTCTTTCACCTCGAACGTTTGAGTAAGTTGTGCCAGTCGGGCCTGCTTCTTGGTTCGCGACCGCATTTAGCCAAACACCGTTGGTTTGGCGATCGAACGCTCGCATCATTAATTGATCATTCATTCGATAAATGCGAATTGCGTTACGTGAAGTTTGGCAGAGCGCAACGGTTGACGAGACCGAAGACTCATTCGCGCCAATGCTGCCAAATTCCGGGCTGAAGTTTGAAGTTTGGAGAGAACACCGACCATTTGGGTCGGTCGGAACAAATAAAGTGTAAGTTGTTTCAGCCCTTGCTGTGTAAGTGATGCCTTCAGGATTGAGATTGCGTTGAGCCTGAGCATCTAACATCACAATGCTATTTTGCCGATTAAACAAACGCATCATCGTGCGATCGTTCATTCTGTAAGTCCGAATCGAAGTGCTAGAGGTATTACAAATTGCAAGCGTTTGTTCTTGTGCATCGGCAGGTTTAACCATCATCACTGACGCGATCGCGCTGAATGTAAGCACGATCGTAGAAACCATTTTCTTTCCCTTCATTTTCCCCTTTTTATATTGTTGTTTATGGCAACCTAGTTTCCATCAAAACATTGTTGAAATTTCTCGCGAGAAATCTTCGATCTAACTATTCTTTGTATTGCAAAGATAGTCGAATCAACTCGTTCTAATGGAAAAATTGTTGACTGAAAAAAGTTATACAAAAAGGCTTATCGAACGTTCAAACTGCTGCCATCTATCTAGAGTATAAAGATTCAACTAAGTTTTAATTTCTACAGAGCGTTGAAAAGCTCTTGATTCTACGAACTGTCTTCTTTAGTTTGACGCTTATCTATTGTTGGAAAGTAACACTCGCGTTCGCGAACAGTCAGGACTTCACTTAAGATGTTTGCGGTCATTTTTCGGGTTGGCGCGTCGCGATTGCAAGCCGCGCTCCAGGAATGGTTCTAATGCGATCCATTACAGCAATTACTTGACCGTGGCTAACACGCTCATCGGCGTTGATCACGACGATCGCTTGACGATTTTGACTGAGTAACTGTCGAACGCGATCGCTCACTCCATTTAGGGCGATGGGAGCTTTGTCGATCGCAATATTGCCGCTTTGATCGATCGTCACGCCGATTTGAGTTAGTTTCTGCGATTCTGCGGTGATTGCTTTTGGCAGCGAGACGGGTAAGCCTTGCGATCGCGTCAGAAACAGCGTAGACATAATAAAAAACGTCAACAGCGCAAACACCACATCGATCATTGGCACGATGTAGATTTGAAGCGGCTGATCCGGTTCTTCAGGAAGGCGCATAAGGAATCTCTCCTCGTTCGTAGCGGCGGCGATGCAGTAATTCTAGCTGTCCACCGTATTCTTGAATTAACGCAATTTGGCGAACATACAAGCCGCGAAACGTGTTGGCAAATAATAGCGTTACGATCGCCACAATTAAACCTGAAGCCGTAGACGTAAGCGCTTCGCTGATCCCGCCCGTAACGCCAACGGTGTTGGTTCCTCCTAAATCGCCCAGCCGCAGCGACCCAAACGAAGTAATCAAACCAAGAATTGTTCCCAGCAGTCCAAGAAGCGGCGCTAAACCAATAATCGTTTCAAACACTGTGTTAAAGCGCTTCAGCAAAGGAATTTCCGCTTGAGCCGCCGTTTCCAGCGCTAAGCGAAACTCTTCAGGTGTCGCTTGCTCTAGCGATAATGCTGCTAAAAAAATGCGGGCAAGCGGCAAATCTGCGTTTCTTTCCAGCAGTTTTAGCGTTTCTCTTGGGCTACGCCGATACAAATGCAACGCTTCCCGCACAATGCGAGAATGACGCTGCGTCACTCTTGACCAAAACAAAATCCGCTCTAGAATCAGGGCCACTGCCAGAATCGAAAACAGCAGTAGCGGCACCATCACAACGCCACCAGACGTAAACCAATTAGGCATGTCGAATCATATCGTCGCCAGTCAACAATCAACCATTATTACCGACGATTCGCAATTTTAGCCTTGTTTTGGAAAGTGAGTCACCTGAGCGTAGCCGCTAAAAATCAATTTATCGTCTTGCGTTTCTAGACGATTCAGTCGCATGACCACGCCATCGAGATTAAAACGATCGAGATCCACCATGTTGTTTAAAATCTCGGCAAACGCTTTACTCAGCACTTGAGACGCGCCACGCTGCGCTTCAGGTACCGCATCCGGGACAAATTGCGGGTTTTGAAACAGAATGCGGCGGCGACGATCGATTTCTAATGTTGCCGTCAAACTCAGGGGAATTAACCCATTCGGTAAACTCGCTTTGGCAAAAATCCGAATCTGATTATCGGGTAAAAGCTTGAGTTCAACGTCTGAAAACGAGACTGGCTCTCCGCCCGAAAGATTTAACAGGGCAGGCTCGGTAACATTGTTTAATCGGGGCTTTACCATTTCTGCACCAAAAGCGCGATTAATGCCAGCTTCGGTTAGCGTAACCTGCGCGATCGCTTGAGTTGGCTGTTTTAACCGGATTTTTCCAGACAAGATTGAGCCAAAGTCGATCGAGACCGCATCGGTTTCAAACGACATTTCCTCAACCCAGAACTCGCGCCGAATCAGCAAGCCCCGTCCGCTCATTTTGAAATTGTCAATGCTGCCCTGAAGCAACTTACTTGACGGAAAACATCGCACCGATACATCCACCGCTTCGCTTTGGGTGAACAAGTGACGAATCGCCTGGCTGACCGCCGTGTTGAGCATCTGCTCACCCACATCACTGCCACGAGGAGTTTTAAGACCACTAAAGCCGCCGAACATGCGCTTCAATCCAGAAGTTCTTTACTATTCTGTAACAATTTGTTAAGACTGACAATCTCACGCTGTGCTGAATCATCGATTCACCTGCTTTAAAGATTTAATCGATCGATCTTTTCTGAGTTGTAGCAGGTTTCTTAAAGCGATAAATGAACGATCTGTTATGAAAAGCATAAGCGCCATCGCTATGCGCTCCGGTGAAGTAATTATCCTTCGCAACATTAAATGAGTTCCACCACAGGCAGGATGTCAACGGTCGTTCAATCCGTTGTGATTAAGATGTAGAACACTTGAACTTGCATTGCTCACGATATCTGCTCGATTTATCTGCAATTACGCTTACTTTAGTTGATTTCGTATGAAAAAGCTTCTCACGATCGCGTCTCTGGTTGTCGCGATGCTGATTTTGTTTCAGTACTATTCCCCCGCTCAAGCTCAAATTAGTGTTGAATCTCGCTTAACCCGCCTCGAATCCGATCTTGTTGGAATTCAAGCACAAATTAATCAGCTTGCGGCAGGTCGATCCGGCAGTATCAATGTCCCCACGCCTGCACCGTTATCGATTCCGGGATCAGGCGCTCGTGTCAGTAATGCTCAGTTCGATCGATTAGCCAACCTGCTGATTGAACTCAAAGAACGAGTCAATACGCTAGAAGCTAAAGTTGCCAGACTCGAACGCCGATAAGGGCACTTTTTCTTGTGCTTGGTGTCGTGTACAGTACAGCATTAACGATTGAATTCTCGGTAAGAATAAGGTCGAAAACGCTCTATCTTAGACGATGAAGAGTCATTGTATCGTTTACACGCACCGCTTTAAGGCATGAAGAGGCTTTTACAGGTTTTATCGATCGCACTGCTAAGCTTATCGACGTTTTTTGTCAGCGTTCATTTTGGACAAGCACAATGGCTGGATGGCAAAAAGATATTTTTGGCAAGAATTCCCGTTTTCAGTTTGGGTCAAGACGCTGCGGATGCCAGTGATTTGTTGTCGAGTGCTTGTGCCCTCAAGCCCGTTGTCAATCGAAATCGCTATCGTCAACTTCCCAGCATTCGCGGAACGCTGCCGCTCGATCGATTTCGTCAAGCTTCAAGAACGCCGACAGCGTACACTCCTGTAGAAACGGTAGCACTGGCGCATCCTACGAATTTTGGGCGGCGATTTATGCAGGATTTGTACGGCAGACCCGTCGAGAACACTGCGATTGTTGTGCTGCATGAAACGGTCGGAACTGCGCAATCAACGATCAGCTACTTTCAAACCGCTCATCCGCTCGATGATGATCAAGTCAGCTATCACACGCTGATTCGCGAAGATGGCACGATCGTGTATTTAGTTCCGCCCGATCGTCGTGCTTTTGGCGCTGGAAACTCGATTTTTAGCGGAACAAAAGGCGATGAAGCCGTTAAAACGAATCCCGATTTTCCGCCATCGGTCAACAACTTTGCTTACCATATTTCGCTGGTGACGCCGCCGGATGGTCGTGGCAACGGCAATACGCATAGCGGCTATACTCAAGCGCAGTACCAATCGCTGGCGTGGCTTGTTGCCAAAACAGGCGTTGCCGACGCGCGCATCACAACGCATCGACTCGTGGATCGATCGGGCCAACGCAAAGATCCCCGAAGTTTTAATGCTCAAACCTTTTTTAAGCTTTTGTCGCTTTACCCTAAAACCAACGACATTTTGATGCAGTGCTCGCTGCCTGCACTTTCTCAAGAAGAATAGTAAGACACAAAAAAGGGGACGTAGTGCCCCCTTTGCGAAATTACAACGACTAGAACTAAGAACGATTAAGAATGACGTAATTTTTCCCGATCGTGTCTGTGCTTGGGTCAGTTGGAAGAATGCTGGTTGGATTAATCTTGTTGTTGAGGCTGTCTTGTTCGCCCACAGGAATGCCGTCGGTATAAATCCAGTCTCCTAGATAAAATTGTTTGCCTGCGTTCCAGCCTGCCCATTTATCCAAAGTGGGAAGTAGCAGCGTGATCTGACGTACTACTGTGGTTGGCGTGCCGTTCGTTGCACCACCAAGATTGGATGAAGAAATATAGTCTTCGATTGTTGATGCATCGTTGATTCGCACTAAGTAGTCATCGCTGCCTGCCACAATGTTTGGATCGGTTGACAAATAGAATCGCATTGGAATATCAAGTCCGCTCGGCACGGGCTTATTTCCGATGTTTTGAATGGCGTATCGCACGGTCAAGCTTCCACCGGGGGCAAAATTGCCGCTCAGCACGGTGAGTTCTGAACCGACTAGCTCAACGGTTTCTGTTCCTCGAATCACAGTTTCAAACTCGTCAAGCCCAATTCCTGTATTGTAGTTATTGCCTTCGTTGATTTCTTGAATTGAACCGTTTGGATCAACGACCGCACCAATGTAGTACTTACCATCGGCAAGCCAGAAATTACTTAGAGTATCTGGGAGACGTAGCTTCACGTTGAGCGTGAGCGTTTCTCCGGCTTTAAGCTCCTGATTGATGGTGCGGACATCCAAGTAGTCGGTTCCAGCTTCGTTCAATACCTTCACGATCGGGTCCGGCGAATTGAGTCGTGGGTCGATGTTGCTATCACGAGAAATCCGGAAGCCCACATCAAAGGACGTAACCTTAAATCCACCCGAATTGCGAATGCTAAACTTTGCATCCACAATGTTAGGTCCCTTAGATCCGGCTTGACTAGACGGAATGAGCTGAATGTTGCTGCTCGGAAGTACTTCAAATCTCGTACCCTGAAGATCAGTGCTATTGGGCAGTCCTTCTGCCTCTAGCGCGTAGTCGATCGCCGAATCGCTTTGCGTTGTAACCGAGATTAGGTAAGTTCCCGCTTCGACCGTAGCCCCAGAAGCAATCTTCGATCCCAGATTTGTACCGTCGGGGGTGTTGAACAATTCAAGCGTCACGTTGCCTTTAATCGCACTGAGATTGATTTTGCTTTGCAGTGAAACGTTGAACTTGTAGTACTGCGTCACGCCTTTACGGACACGATCGCTATACTGAGCTTTTCCATTGAGCTGTCCAATGTTAAAGGCGTTGGCAACGGTGCCATCGTTCAAGTTAAACGGAAACGGCAAGACTTGGCGCTTAATTACGCCCTGAAGCTGCCAACTGCGATCGATGCCTTGATAATCCCTTGACTCTAGCTCATTGAGTCCATTCATCAAGACCACTCTGGCCGTTGCTTGATCGTTGTTGCGGTAAACAATATCAGTTTTTCCATCTTGGTTAAAGTCTCCCACACCAGCAATTTGCCAACTCGCTCCCATCGACGGAAAAACTTTGTCACCCAGCTTACTTAATCCATCGCTTGCGATCAGCCAAACTGCAACGCTTCCATTGGAGTTGCGCCAAAGTAGGTCATCGCCGCCTTGTCCGTCGAAGTTTCCGACTTGCTGAATACTCCAGTCAAGCGGGGCATTGGCAATCCAACGGTTGGACGTCGCTGTGTTGTTCATCAACCAAATCGCGACTTCCCCACTGCGGACGTTGCGCCAAATCAAGTCTGTTTTGCCATCGTTGTTTAAGTCGCCCGTGGTTTGTACTTGCCAGCTTTTATCGATCGCATAGTTAGCATTCCAGTTCGTGTTGGTACCACTAAGCCAAATCGCTAAAGTTCCACTGTTGACATTGCGCCAAATCAAATCCGCTTTGCCGTCTCCGTTGACGTCGGCGGTTTTGTCGATTTGCCAATCTAATCCAACTCGCGGCACGCGACTATCGCCATCATCCGAACGATCAAGATTATTTTTGAGCGTCCAGTAGATCAATTGTCCGGTTCCGGTGTTTCGCCACAAAAGATCCGCTCGTCCATCGCCGTTGAAGTCGTTAACCGCGAGAATTTGCCAATCCAAACTGACATTAAACACTTTGTCAATTGTTTTTGCACCATTTTTAAGGGCCCAAAAAGCGACTTGACCGGATCTCTGGTTGCGCCAAATTAAGTCTTCTTCGCCATCGCCGTCAAGGTCAGCGCGTGCTTGAATCGACCAGTCAGCCGGAACGGTGAGGAGGTTGTTGTCAACTCGATCGCGCCCGTACATTGTCCAAACAATGTTATCTCCACTGTTGAGGTTGCGCCACAAAAGATTTGATAGCTGTGCGTCTGAGTTTGCGATGACGTTGAGCTTGTAGCTTGCTAGTCCAGCGTCTGCTGCGAGTGCAACTTCAACCGTGTAGGTGCCTGCCGGGAGTTGGTTGAGCAAAATTGCTTCGGCAGCGTTTCCGGTGTTGGGCGTAGACGTGGAGATTACGTTGTTTTGAGCGTTGAGCACGCGCACATCCGCATTGCCCGTTAGATCTGTCAGAGAAATTCGAGCGCAATTAGTACTGCCTTTAAGATTGAGCTGATAAGCCACAGTCGGAGTTTTAAGATCCAGAGTTCCGGTACGAGTGGCCGGAAGAAGTGGATTATCGATTAAAAGCGGGTTTTGAGGTGTGGTGGTCATAAAGGATGTGTTCGACTGGAATAAAGTGATTGGCAGCTACCGCGAGTATTCCCGCCTTTGGTTGCCAAAATGCTTGTTGGTTTTGAATTCAAAACCCCTCAACCCAGCCAAGATCAACAGAGTACTAATGCTTTTAATGTTTAAATTTATACAAACAATAGTTTAGTTACTTCGGTTTTATCACTGAAAAACTGCTTGACTTCAACTGCTTACTGAGTTGAAATCGGGGCGATCGGATAAATCGTCAATACGGAGTTGACGATTACTGGCTTATATGAGAGTCAGTTTTGGTTAAGCCTGGCGACTAAAGGCGCGGCTACACAAACAAAACCCGCCCTTGCGGGTTCCTCGCGATAGTCCCTATTATGAAGTCCGCCTGATCGCGGACTGGGAGTTGCGCAAAGCGCAACTCCGAAGGAACCGATGAGCCGCGTAGCGATTGGCAGTCACCAGGCGGATTAGGTCTCTT
>CAXUFL010000050.1:0-33362 GCA_964250455.1 uncultured bacterium | reverse complement strand
TTAGCGCAAAGCGCAACTCCGAAGGAACCGATTAGCCGCGTAGCCGAAGGCAATGTGCGCGGCTAATTGCAGTCGCCAGGCGGGTTAAGCTTCTAATCCAGCACTCCGGTTAACAACGCTCTACGATCGACGTTTGCTAGGGTCTGCTTTAAGACTTCTTGACTCCGTTGCTGACCTATTGAGGAACTTTGAATAAAAAGTTGCCTTGACACTCAAAGTCCGTCAGAGTGGGAAATTTAGAGGGCTTCTCGACTGCACCATCGTAGCAAGCCACTCTGATCGGACTGACGCTAAAACGCATATCGAATCGTGCAGTACGGTAAGCGCTTGCCGAGCAATTCACAAAACTGATTCACAAGCTGCCCTTTGAGTCCGCGCTTGTAGCGCACATTTCGCCCGCCCGTCTCAGAATACTTTGCTTCCTGAACATCCGGTCGCCACAGCAGCGCTTCGCCTTGCGGATGCCACCCCAAATTAACCGCGTGCAGATCTTCATTGTGCGTCAGAAAAATCACCTCAGACTGCACCTGCGCTTTTGCCTGCGGCGATAGTGTATCGTCAACTTGCTGAAAAAGCTGCTCGTAATCTTGAAGCCAACCGTCGTAGTAAACCACTGGCGCAAAGTTAAGATGCACTTCGTAACCCGCCTCGACAAAATCATTCACCGCATTGATGCGATCGTCGATCGACGACGTTCTAATGTCGATCGTTTGCGCTTTGTCATGCGGCATCAAACTAAACCGAATTCGCGTCTTACCTTGCGGGTCGTAGTTTAATAAATCGCGATTCACTCGCTTTGTCGCAAACGTCGCTTTTGCATTCGGCAGCGTGCGAAATAGCGCGATTAAGTCTTTCACGTTATCGCAAATCGCTGCATCTACCGAGCAATCCCCGTTCTCACCGATTTCGTAAACCCAATACTGCGGATCAACTTGATTTGGCTCGGCCTTGATGCCTTGCTTCGCGGCGTGGCGCTTGAGATATTGACTGATACGATCGAGATTCACAAACGTCGTAATCGGATTGGCATACCCTTTACGACGCGCAACATAGCAATACGAGCAGGCTTGCGCACAGCCGTTAGAATGCGACGGCGCGACAAAATCTGAACTGCGAGAATTCGGACGCGCTTGAATCGACTTTTTCACGCCTAACACCAGCACGGTGCGCTTGATGCGATTCCAGTCGTCGATCGAGTCTTCATTGCCGTGCAGTTCAGGAATATTCCAATGCGACGCCACCTCGATGCGATGCGCGGTTGGATAGCGCTCTAAAATGTCTTGAGCACGCGCATACGCTAACGCAGCAGGCTCGTAGTAAATCTGTTGAATGTTGAGCAATCGGTTCAGGCTGTCTGAATGAGCAAGATGTAGAGTCATACAGCTCGAATGCAGGAACACTTTATTGTAGTGAAGCTTATTAAGAGGCGCGATCGTGCAAACCGCCCCTTAACTACCGCACTTTCCCAACTTGAACTTTAAGCTCTAGGCATTTGACGAATCGGAATTTCAATCACAAAAGCGGTCCCTTGATTCGGGATTGAGTGGCAGCGCAAAAAGCCAGCGTGCTGCTGAGCCACAATTTGATAGCTCGTCGAAAGACCGATGCCAACGCCTTTACCAATAGGTTTGGTGGTGAAAAACGGATCAAAAATTTTGTCTCGCACCGCGTCAGGAATTCCACACCCATTATCAATAATGTGAATCCGAACCCATTGTTCGTTTGCATGTTCGGTGCGAATCGTAATGCTTGGACGTTCGGTTGTTTCAATTGCATCGATCGCATTACTAATAAGATTAAAGAAAACTTGATTAAGCTGTCCTGCATAGCATTCTACCTGTGGCAAATCGCCGTAATCTTTCACGATTGCGATCTTATTACCTCGATAATCATGAATCAGTCGGTTTTGCAAAATCATCAGCGTGCTATCTAGCCCTTCATGCACGTTCACAGACTTAAATTCCGCTTCATCGAGTCGAGCAAAATTACGCAGCGACAGCACCAGTTGCCGAATTCGATCGGCACCGCTTAAAACTGAATCAAGCAGATTTGTAAAATCTCCAACCACAAACTCTAAGTCAATCTCTTTTAAAAGGGATTCAATTTCTGAATCCGGAGCACAACGCGATTGATACAGATTAATTAATTCAACCAAACTCTGTAGGTAATTAGTAGCGTGAGCAATATTGCTATAAATAAACGTAACAGGATTATTAATCTCGTGCGCAATTCCGGCTACAACTTGACCTAAACTCGACATTTTCTCGTTTTGAATCAGTTGCGCCTGCGTTCGTCGCAGTTCGCCGAGCGCGTGTTCTAAATCCTGTGCTTGCTGTCTGAGTTGCGCTTCTGATCGTCGAAGCGCGGCTTCGGCAGCTTGACGATCGGCTTCGATTTGCATGCGATCGCTGATGTCGCGCACTAGCTTCAAAGCACAAGGCTTTCCTTGATACGAAAACATCGTTGCTTGCACTTCAACATTAAACTGCGTTTTGTCTTTTCGCACATTGACCGCTTGCCCTATAAACGGTTTGCCTGATTTTAACGTGTGAATAAAGCGTTCAGTCATCGTGGGTGAATTTGGAGGAACCAAGTCAGCAGGCGCTAGTTCAAGTAATTCCTCACGCGAATAGCCGAACATCTCACAAGCCGCCGGATTCACATCAAGAAGCTGCTCGGTTTGCAAATCCCGAATTAAAATTGCATCGCTAACCGCTTTAAAAATGCTGTGGTACTGCGCCTCGGTTTGCTGTAAAGCGATTTCCGTTAAGCGTCGATCGGTCACATCTAGCAGCACGCCATTCCACACGATCGCGCCATCTGGCTGCGAAATCGGTCGCGAATGGGCTTCAATCCACTTCAGCTTGCCCGAAGGAGCAATGTAGCGTCCAATCCATTCATAAGGCAGCAGTGCCTGAGCCGATGTTTGCACCGAAGCTTCAAAGCCTGGAAGATCATCGGGATGGATTCTGCTAACGATCGGGTAAGCATCCTGTGTTAGCACTTCTGGCTCAACTTCAAACAAGTCTTTTGAATAAGGGCTGGCATACGGAAAGCTGATGTGACCGCTTGGCTCTAAGCGGAACTGATAAAACATTCCAGGAACGTTTGCCGCTAGTCGCTGAAACTGGGCTTCGTTTTGTCGCAAAGCTGCTTCGGCGTGTTTGCGATCGAGGTCTGCCTGCACGCGCTGGGTTACATCGCGCACAAGCACGAGCACTTCATCTTCGCCAGAAATCACAATTCGCACTTCTTCGTACTGAATCGCTCCGTCAACGGTGATTTGCTGCTCGTAAACTTGCTCTTCTCCGGTCAAGAACGCTTGTTCAACGTAAAACAAGCGTTTATTTGCAACGTCAACCGGGATAAACTCGCTAAGATGCTTGCCGCGCCAATCGAAATCTGCGTTGAGCGATCGGAAAGTTTTTGCAGGCACAAAATCTAAGCAAACGCCGCGACGATCGAGCCGCACCATTAAATCAGGAATGGCCAGCAACAAGGCGCGGTAATTTTCGCGGCTGTAATGCGATAAAGTTGGGGAATGGATTTGCCTGCTATCTCCAACGTCCATAACTGGCTTCTCACACCAAAGTTCTTTTGTAGCGTTCCCGATGGCAGTATTGCCGTAACAAATTTAGGCTGTGTCCAAATATTGCAGTGTGACGGTAGCTTTAGCGCTGCAATCTTTTAAGCTGATTTTAGAGCGTGCTTTAAAAGGCTTCGCTGCGGTTGCAGCTTGCCCGCACATGAATGGCGGGTCAGCAATTTAGAGCCAGCTAACTTGATTACGAGTCGGTATTAATATTTACAACAACTGATTAAAACAATTGTGTAAGGGCGTACCCGATCGCATCAACCTCTCGCAATGCTTGAGGTGAGGGCTATATAATAAGTTCGTCTTTTGCAAAAGTTAATCCTAAAACCCGAACGGTGAAGGGGCGTCTGAATCAATGTTGCCAAGCAAGAAATCTACTGCGATCGAGATTGCAGCGCTCGTTGCGGCACTTGCCGCGCTACCGCTCACAACGGCTGTCCGTCCACTTCTCGCGCAAGCGCCATCTTTTACGCTGCCCACATCGGTACCGTCAGGCACAACCGTTCGGATCGATGGCTCTAGCAGCATGGCAACGATTAATCAAACGCTAAAGCAACGATTTGAAAAGCAATTTTCTGGCACAACCGTTGCGCTCAACTACTCTGGCACGCCCGCCGCTTTACAAGCTCTGCGCGACGGCAAAATCGACCTCGCGGCGATCGGGCGACCGCTTACGCCCGAAGAACGCACGCAAGGATTTGTAACCGTTCCGATCGAGCGTGGTAAAATCGCCATTGTGGTTAGCCCCGACAATCCGTTTCAAGGCAGCTTAACGGTTCTTCAGTTTGTCAAAATTGTACGCGGAGAAATCACAGATTGGTCGCAGGTTGGCGGCAGTGAAGGCGCAATTCGATTTGTCGATCGACCGGATTTAAGCGACACTCGCGCTGCGTTTGGCAATTATGGCGTGTTTCGTGCTGAGCCGTATGCTCCGGGTGCGACTGCCGCTCGACTCGGCGAAGACAGCACCCAAACCGTGCTTCAGCAGCTTGGAAAAGATGGCATCAGCTACGCACCCGCCAATCAAGTTCTCGGTGAGTCACGATTCCGAATTATTCCGATGCACAACACCCAGCCAACCGATCCGCGCTATCCGTTTTCACAACCGTTTTACTACGTTTATAAAGGCACACCGTCTCCTGCGATCGCGGCCTTTCTCGGTTATGCAACGGCTCCTGAAAATCAGCAACTGATTCAAACTGCTCAGCCCAATCAAGCTGCAATTAGCGCGGGCAGCAATTCAAACCAAACCGGAGCGGCGGCGTTGAATGCATCGAGTAAAGCCGGATCGGGATCAACGCCGACTAACAGCGCAACCGAATCACCTCCGATCGCCGCGTCTCCTAACGCAGGCGGAACCGCGACGATCGGAGCCGCACCCAACACTGGCGGAGCTTCTACAGTGGGAACGGTTCCCAACAGTACCGGCCCAAACAGCGAGTCAGGTCTTCCCGGTTGGCTGTGGCTGCTATTGCCGCTTGGCTTAGGCGTTCTGCTAGTCGGATGGCTTTTAAGAAATCGACGTAGCCATTCAGAAGCATCGGTGCGCCCTCCTGACGCGGTTGCCCGCTCGGAGTCGTCAACGCCAGCCGCGACTCAAACGCCGCCTCCACCGCCCCCGTTAATGGTGCCATCGGATTCGCCAGATGCTGGAGTTGCCTCTAGAACCGAATCGGTCATTAACGCCGATCGCGCTGCGATTCGCACTACGCCATCGACTGAGATTCAGCCGTCAAGTTCATCCGGGACAGACGCGCGGATTGCAGGCGGTTTAGGTGCAGCAGGATTAACGGAATTGACGCCCGAACCAGATTCCTTGATCGAACCGCTTACGGCTCCAGAAGTGACAGAGCCTCCGATCGCGTCTACTGAAGTCGTCGAAACGCCATCGATTTCAACTCAAACACCGGAAATTGAGTTATCGACTCCGCGCAGTAGAATTCCGGGCGAAGTCGTTTTAGGAGGAGCCGCGCTGAGTGCAGAAGCCGCATGGGCTTTGCGCAATCAAGCCCAAGACCCACTAAACATTGATCAAAGCGCTGCAACCGACGTCAACGAGGCACCGATCGTCGAGCCGTCGAGCGACGATGCGATCGTGGCACAAATCGACGCGGCCACGCCTTTTAATCTCGATGCCTCCGATCAACCTCTCACCACGTTTGACTTGATCGATGATTTTGACGATTTAGAATCGCGGTTTACCGATGGAGATGTTACCGAGCTAAATCTAGACGATGCTCCAACGGCGATCGTTCAATCTAGCGAAATCAATAACCCTGATTTAATGACTTCAAGTGTTACCAATATTGCGCCGTTGCCCGAAGAAGCTAATCAGCCGTTATCTGATCAAACCGTTATTTCAACACCGCAGGTTGAAGAAGCGCTGAGTGGAATCGATCAGACTTCCCAACCGCGCAGCGCAGAACCTTTTCCTGGTGCAATATTAGCAACGGCGGCAGGAATCGCAGGAATTTCGGCTCTCACCAACACTCAAACAGAGTCTAAAACCCCAATCGAGGAAGCGCTGCCTGAAACTGACGAAGCTTCTGGCTCGATTGGATCGGATCAACCGTTACCCGAGCAGACGTCAACAACACCAATCGAGCAAGCCTTAACTGAAATTAATCAAGCTTCAAGTCCCGTTTCTCAACCGCGTACCGCAGCCCCTTTTCCTGGAGCAATATTAGCAGCGACCGGAATTGCAGGAGTTGCCGCTTTTACCAATGATCAAACTCAATCGGGTGTTGAAGCGGCGAAGTTTGATGTCGGTCAGCCGGACTTATCGAGTGAAACGTTAGCAACCGTTGATCAAGGATTACCCGAACTGCCGCAAGGCTACGGAGAAAGCCGGATTGTCTTGATGCCGCGTGATCCGCAGTGGGCTTATGCCTACTGGGACGTTTCTAACGAGCACAAAGAACAACTGCGGCGACAAGGCGGACAAAATCTAGTGCTGCGGCTGTCGGATGTTACCGATATTGATTTCGATCGTCAAAGTCCGCACAGCGTGCAGCAATATGAGTGTGAAGAACTCGCTCGCGAATGGTATTTGCCGATTCCAGTGAGCGATCGTGATTATTTAGTCGAAATTGGCTATCTCACCGCAGAAGGACGCTGGCTGCGATTGGCACGCTCGACTCCGGTTCGTGTGCCTCCGGTGTATCCGTCGGATTGGATCGAAGAAGCTTTTGCGACCGTAGAATGGCAAGACGATTTGCAGAGCAGCACGATCGCTCAATTAATGCCGCCGAGTCAGCCTACAGCCGCGCCGAATCGAATCTACACGCGCCTGTTTAGCCTGGCTCAAGGTGCCGAAATGCAGCGCGTTGCTGGATCGCTGTTTGGCTCGATGCAGCAAGCTCCAGAAGCGGCGATTCGTTCGCTTGCGTTTCCGTCGGGCATGGGCAGTTGGACGCTGCCAACTCGATCAGGCATGGGACTATCCGGTGTGGGGATGAATATGTCGGGAATTGGCTTTTCGGCTGGGGCAATTCCACTGCGTCCGCGTCGATTTTGGCTCGTCGCGGATGCAGAATTAATGGTGTACGGTGCAACCGAGCCAGATGCAACGGTGACGATCGCGGGTCAGCCGATCGTCATCAGTCCAGATGGAACATTTCGCTTTCAGATGTCGTTCCAAGATGGATTCATCGACTATCCGATTTTGGCGACGGCATCCGACGGCGAACAAACGCGATCGATTCACTTAAAGTTCAGCCGCGAAACGCCAAACCGCAACACCAACACCAAAGACGAAGCAACCGACGAATGATTCTCTTGACTTCTACAAAAGGCAGCAATGAAAAAACTCATCCAAGGCCACTGGAATTTTCGACAAACCTACGTTCCGAAGCATATTGATCAGCTTGAAGAATTAGCTCACGGGCAAAAGCCGCGAGTTTTGTTTATCACTTGCTCAGATTCTCGAATTGATCCAAATTTGATCACGCAGGCAGATATCGGAGAACTATTTATTATCCGAAATGCTGGAAACATTATTCCGCCTTACGGCGCGGCAAACGGCGGTGAAGGAGCGGCGGTCGAATACGCGATTAATGCGTTGGGAATCGAGCAGATTATTGTTTGCGGTCATTCGCACTGCGGCGCGATGAAAGGATTGCTGCAACTCGGCAAGCTTGAAGAAGATATGCCTTTGGTGTATGACTGGCTCAAACACGCAGAAGCTACGCGCCGATTAGTGAAAGAAAATTACAGTCAGTACAACGGCGAAGAATTATTAGAAGTCACGATCGCGGAAAATGTCTTAACTCAAATCGACAATCTCAAAACCTATCCGATCGTGCATTCGCGACTTTATCAAGGCAAGCTTTCTATTTACGCTTGGATTTACCACCTAGAAACCGGGGAAGTTTTAGCATTCGATCCTGAAACGCACAGCTACTCCACCCCGCAAACGCAGCTTCCAGAATTAGAAGAGGCGATCGCTCCTGGTCAATTTATTAAAACGAGTGCTCCCCCTGCTGCGTGTAACCTTCCGCAGCGATTGCCCAATACAGCATCAAACGGGTCGCGCTCAGAATCCACCGTCGAATCTGCTCCGATCAATATGCCGTGGTTATCGCCAGAGCAAATCGATCGCATTTACCGGGGGTCGCGGCGATAATCCGGTTTACAAGCATGTTAAACAGCCGCTTATTTTTGATATTTTTTCGCTGCGGCTGGTGTCTTCTAAATCCCGAATTAATCGGGCGTCTAAGAGATCTTCCAGGTGTTCTAGCCTAAAGCATGTGTGTTGGTAAAGAGCAAACCAGGTTTATCAGTCGGTGAAGGTTAAATTCATCGTGGGGCTTGGGGTTCGGCTGCGCTCAACCCGCAAAGGTAGCCGTCTTGAGCGTTGAGCGCAGTCGAAACGCGGCGATCGATCATTCTGTCCATCTACTTAGCACATTTAGAAATGAATTCTATTTCAGACATTACGGTTAGCACGATCGACGGTCAGCCAAAAAAGCTCAGTGATTACGCAGGCAGCGTTTTGCTGATCGTCAACGTTGCTTCATACTGTGGCTATACGCCGCAATACAAAGGGTTAGAGCAGCTTTATCAGAAATACAAAGCGCAAGGCTTGAGAATCCTTGCATTTCCATGCAACGACTTTGGGGCGCAAGAACCCGGAACTAATCAAGAAATCGCGCAGTTTTGCGATCGCAATTACGGCGTCACGTTTGAGCTATTTGATAAAGTCCGCGCTAAAGGAGCCAGCAAAGATCCGCTCTACAAAACCCTCACCGAATCGGTTACACCGTCCGGTGAGGTAAGCTGGAACTTTGAAAAATTTTTAATCGGCAAAAGCGGTCAAGTTGTGGGGCGATATCGCAGTGGCGTCAAGCCAGACGATGCAGAATTAACCAGCGCGATCGAACGCGAACTCGCAAAGTAACCCGAACGTCGAGATTAAGCATTGAAGGAATATCATAGAACCGCGTGCTTTATCTTCTGATGATGTTTTTATTTTTGTCGAAACTGCTGCCGATATTTTTTTACCCTGTTGGATTAAGCTGCATTTTGCTAATTGTGGCGATCGTGCTGATAGCCAGAAAGCGATCGCGCCTTGCTTTAATTCCGGTTAGCTTGACGCTCATTGTTCTAATCATTAGTTCCAGCGCGGCAATTAGCGAAGGGTTAGTTCGATCATTAGAATTTCAGTACATCACGCAAGGCGACTTACCCAAAGCGGATGCGATCGTGGTGCTCGGTGGCGCAACGGGATCTGCTACGCCGCCGCGCCCGTGGGTAGAACTGCGCGAAGAGGGCGATCGCGTTTTGTATGCCGCAAAGCTTTATCGCGACGGCAAAGCCCCCCGAATGATTTTAAGCGGCGGACGAAATGATTGGCGTCCGACGATCGATTCTGAAGCTAAAGACATGGCAATTTTGCTAGAAACAATGGGCGTTCCGCGATCGGCAATGCTGCTCGAAGAACGATCGCTCAACACTCGCGAAAACGCCGTCAACACAAAGCAAATCATGGACGCTCAAAAAATCCGGCGCGTTTTGCTGGTGACGTCTGCAATGCACATGCCGCGATCGATTCTCATTTTCAAAAAGCTCGGTATCAACGCGATTCCGGCTCAGACCGACTATACGGCTTCGCAGCTCGATCAAGCGGGAGGAACGATCGAAGCCACTATTCTCGATGTGCTACCCGATGCGGATCAACTAAGACGAACAACCAGAGCCTTGAAAGAATACGTTGGAATTTTTGTGTATTGGCTACGAGGATGGATTTAATTACCAGGAACATTAGCAATGCAGGACGTGTGGAACCGAATCGAATCTTGGTTGGCAACAAATGCGCCGAACGTTTTGAGCTACTTGCTGCCCGGTGCAACCAATGAAGAGATCCAACAAACAGAAGTAGCTTTAGGAATTCAGTTTCCTGAAGACGTAAAAGCGTCTTATCGCATTCACAATGGTCATGAATACATTCCAGACATCGAGTTTGCTGCACCGAATTTCCGCATTTGGCTCGAACAGTTCGCCACTGATCTTGAAGCTGGTGTTTATACATACGCAGAAGAGTACGATCGCCTAATCGATGCTGAAGAGTTAAGATATGTTCGGCCCAATCGCCTGCGTCTTGAAGCACAAATGCGCGATTATTTGCAACAAATGGGATTAGAAGATTCGTCCGGTTACTAGTCCTGCCGCCGAAGTGCTTCTCTAAATCCTAAAACAGCATCTAAAGGCTCAGCTTGCAAAACAAAAGTTGCTAACAGCTCTAAGTCGAGATTTGGGAAAAACTCGCTGCGTAAAATTTGCTCGTACTCTCCATTTTTCAATCGATAAATCGAAAATCGATCGTTTCTCCAAAACCAAACTTCCGGGACTTCCAAGCCACAGTAGACTTCTAATTTATTAACGCCTCCACTTGTCTTAACCACTTCAATTGCAATATCAGGGAATTCTTTTTCTGATTCAATGCAATAACATTCATCTGGCTCTACGCCTCGCGCTTTTGCCCGCTTTCTAAAGGTTGTTGAACCTAATCCATAAAAACGAGTCCGAGTTTCTTCAAAATAGGCTTCTAACAGTAAACCAATATTTGTTTTGTTACGCTCGTGTTTACGGCTTGGAGACACAATTTCTAACGTTCCTTCGAGATAAGTAACATGCAACCCTGGAAAGTCATCGCTAATTTCTTCGAGTAAAGTTTCATACTGTTCCCAACTAACTTGAGTCAAAACAAAGCACTGCTCCGCTTCTTCGGAGCGGGAATCTGCCTGACGAATAATGGACTCTAAAAGTTCAAGCTGCATAAATAGTTTTTATAGTCGCGGCTTTACCGACGAAACCGATTTTTGGGGTGGAATAATGCGGCGAGCGGATTCTACAAATCGACTGACGCGATTTGGATCGATCGAGTTTTCGCGCTTGCCTTGACGCTTTAGCGAACTCGATACGATTACTCCATCTGCCGATTTCATCAAATGCGGAATATTTTCCCAATCGGCACCGCTTCCAATTAAAACTGGCGTTCCATTTGCCGCATCGCTGGCAACTTCTAGATCTTCTAGCGTGGGCGGGTTTCCCGTTGACCAACCCGACAAAATCACGGCATCCGCCAAACCTCGATCGATTGTATCTTGTACCGCCGTGGTTAAATTCGCCCCGCCCAACGGACGCGCATGTTTGACTAAGACATCCGCAAAAATTTTGACATCGCTGCCCAACTCGCGACGATAGCGCAACAGTTCGTGAGCACGTCCCTCGATCAAGCCTTGATCGGTTGCCATAATCCCGGTCCAAACGTTGACGCGAATAAACTGTGCCTGCACACACGACGCGATCGCTAACGCACTTTGAGCATCGTTTCTTAACACGTTTAGCCCGATCGGCAGCGTCACCATGTGCATAATGCGCTGCACCACAACGGTCATCGCGCTTACAACTGCCGGATCAACTTGATCTTTTGGAAACGGGGCATCAAAAAAATTTTCTACAATAATGCCATCGACGCCGCCTGCTGCGAGTGCGGTCGCTTCTTGCTCGGCTCGATCGATAACCGCTTTCAAACTACCGCCCCAGCGCGGCGAAGTCGGCAGGGGCAGCAAGTGTACAACCCCAATAATAGGGTTGGAGTTTTTGAATATTTGTTTTAAGTCCACAGTGCCCTTTAGATCGGTCACACAGCAATATTGAAAATGATAACGTCTTCTGGGGTCGCCTCGGTGCATCAAGCACGAGATTTAAGCGACACTAAGAAAGAACCGCACGCGCAACGGCTATGCAGCTACAGCTTCTAACTTGGCAAGAAGTAGAAACGTATTTAGAGCGATCGACCGCAATCATCTTACCGATCGGCTCAACCGAACAGCACGGGCCCACAGGCTTAATTGGCACCGATGCGATTTGTGCAGACGCGATCGCTCGTGGGGTTGGTGATGCGGTTGGAGCACTAGTCGCGCCGACGATTTCTGTAGGAATGGCGCTTCATCACACCGCTTTTGCGGGTAGTATTAGCCTGCGTCCAAGCACCTTGATTCTGGTGATTCGTGATTATTTGACAAGCCTCGCAAAGTCTGGATTTCGTAAATTTTTATTCGTGAATGGGCATGGCGGAAACGTGGCAACGCTCAAAGCGGCATTTTCAGAAACTTATGCTCATTTAAGCGAATTAGGAATTTCGGACAGCGTTCAATGTCGCTTGAGTAACTGGTATCTGTGCGCGTCGGTTCATCAACTTGCCAAAGCGCTGTATGGCGATCAAGAAGGCTCACACGCAACGCCGAGCGAAGTTGCCTTAACGCAGTATGTTTATCCCGATTTCATCAAGACTGCACCGCTTAGCGAAACGGTCGCATCCGGTTATCCGATTTACGGCGCGATCGATTTTCGCCGCCGTTATCCGGATGGACGCATGGGATCAAATCCTGCTTTAGCAACGCCTGAGCACGGTAAACAGTTTTATGAGTTAGCGGTCAAGGAAATCAGTCAAACGTATTTAGAGTTCAGTCGCCAAGCTTAACCAAATCTCACGTTAGACCATGCTTTCAGAAGAAAGCCGCATTTCTATGGCAAGGCGTTGAAATCAACTGGTCTAGAACAGCACCCGATTAAGCTTTACTCGATCGGGCTGACTTTTGCACGATAAAGCAGTCGATCGCCCTGTCGGTAGCCTGCGTATCGCACGCGCACAAGCTGTCCGGGTTCTGTCATACCGCCCATAAGCTGGTGCTGTTGCGGATCATACGGAATTTCAGTTCCGACGATCGCGCTTGGCTCAATGCCCCACTGCGCTAAAAGCTGCTCGATCGGGCGCAAAAGCGGAAGAAGCTTCACCGCAGGCGCTTGCGGATTTTGCTGAGCGGCATAAGCGGCGGCTGACCATTGTAAAAGCCAGGGTTCGAGGGTTTGGAGGCTGGCTTGCTGAAATTCTTGGAGCAGGGTTTCGCGCTGTTCGAGCAGTTGAGCTTGAAGCCGATCGTATTCTTTCTGAATTGTTTCGGTGGGTGCAGACGATGAACCTTGATCGAACAGCGCGAGGAGATCCACGATCGACAAATTGAGACCCTTTGCAAGCTGCTGCAACGTAGAAAATCGAATTGAATCAAGCTGACCCTGGCGAAGCTTTTTGAGTTGCCGCTCAGAAATTTGGGTGCGATCGCGCAACTGCCGAAACGAGGCGATGTCCTGCGTTTGCATCCGTTGGCGTAGCTGTGGTGTGTAATCGGGCATAAAACGCGATCAATGAAAGTCCTTTCACTTTACGACAGACTGTGAATTGGAAAAGCGCCTGACGCTTGATCGTGCTGCACGGATAAAGACGGAATAAGGGGCATTGGAACCATTAAATGCTGAGCTTGAGAAACCTGCCCCAACCGCGTGTAAAGCACTGAGTGAATTTGTAGGTGAGCGATCTGCCCTGGCTTGACAACGTTCTGATTAAACTTAAGCTGAACTTTCAGGTGGCGCGATCGATCCGCTTGAACGATCTGAGTCTCCCAATAGCCGATTTCTTGGGTGATTTCTTCTCCAGTGTCAACCAACATTTGAACTTGACACACGATCGGTTTCGTTGTTTTCGGCAAGAGTTCGACTTGAATTTGAAGGTCAGATACCACCATTTCAAACTCATTTGAGCAGTTCCACAGCTCTAAAGAGCCAGTCAGCCAGTATTTTTGAGGGTCATGGACTTGCCAGTGCCAGTCGCTTGAAGTGATTTCTAAGCGTTCTTTAGAGCGACACCGATACTGCATTTCTAGACCGAAAAGGATCAGTCCGAAGAACAGAGCTGCTGCTGCAATGGTGATCACACAAACCTCTAAAATCACTCTGTTCTACCGCGCTAATGTGTTTTAGTTTACAAAAACCCGATCGACCTCGATCGCAAGCATCTACAAGAAGCAAGCTCGATCAAGCGCTACCGCTACCGAACACAGCTTATCTCAGCAATAGAGTTAAGTTGCTAGGTAGCAAAAGTTGCATTTTGCTGAGTTCGCCTGCCTGTATTATACGGCACGCGAACTGGATCAGAAAGCCACTATTTTCTTCTAAAAGTATTAAGAAACATCGAACGCGATTTTAAGGTATTTGTATCGCAAAAGCCTTTACAAAAATTGTGTTTAGATGGGGTGTCGAAGGAATCGTTAGAATAACGGTTTGCTCATTTACTGATCCGACGCTTTGAATCAGCCCATTGAATCCGATTCCTCAAATGCTAGAACAGGAGCGATTTATGCCGTTTTAGCCTACGGCGCTTGGGGACTGTTCCCGGTGTATTGGAAATTTCTCGCGCAGGTTCCACCGATCGAGCTTGTCAGCCATCGAATTGTATGGTCGATGGTGTTATTGATCGGGCTTATATTGCTGCAACAGCGCAAGTCTGAATTGTTTCAACTGCTGCGTTCTCCTAAAACGATCGCGATGTTGCTGTTAACGACAACGTTAATTGCGGGCAATTGGGGAATTTACATTTACGGGGTCAATAGCGCACACATTGTTGAAACGAGTTTAGGATATTACATTAATCCGTTAGTCACTGTATTACTTGGATCATTCGTATTAAAAGAGAAACTAAGTTACGGTCAAAAAATAGCCGTTTTGATTGCTGCAATCGCGGTTGTAAATTTTGTATGGCGTTTCGGAAAAGTTCCGTGGATTGCGATCGCGCTTGCATTAACGTTTGCATTGTATGGCTTGTTGCGTAAACTAATTGCCGTTACGCCGATCGTTGGTCTCACCGTAGAAACGCTGTTAGCAACGCCTGTTGCTTTAGCTTGGATCGCTTATGCAGCCCTAACAAAGACCGGACATTTCGGTATAAATGGACAAGCAACGCTGTTACTCATTGGGTGTGGCATCGTGACGGCGCTACCAAGACTCTTCGCAGTGCTCCAACCATAGCCGACAGGCTTGGTTGGGGGTGAAGCGGAGCGCGACCGAAGGGAGCAATCAGTCAATCTCAGCTTGTTGCTGGATGTACTGCTTGAGGACAGAGAGTGGAGCACCGCCACAGCTAATCAGGCAGTAAGATCGGCTCCAAAAAACAGGTTTATCCCGATAAGCCTTCTGCGCCTGCTCAGAAAACTCTTTACGAATCAACCGACTAGAAACAGTTTTTAGATTGTTCACCAGCTTAGAGGGCTGTGTTTTGGGATTGACAGAAATTAGCGCATGAACGTGATCTGATTCACCGTTGAATTCGATCAATGAACCTTTCCACTTCTCTAAAGTTGCCGCAAAAATCTCATTGAGTCTGTCTAGCATCGGCTTAGTAATACATCTTCTGCGGTACTTGGTGCACACAACTAAATGAAATTGAATGTTGTAAACGCAGTGGTAGAGGGTGTTTAACTGTTGCATGAGTAGAATAACTAAGCTAGAATGCCGTCATGCTAACACTAACTTACGAGTACAAGCTAATTCCAAACAAGGCTCAAATCACCGAGATGGAGCACATCCTGGATGTTTGCGCGTCGGTTTGGAATTATGCATTGTGAGAGCGTAAAGATTGGATTGCCTCGCGCAAGTGTCCAGTCAATGCTTGCTCGCTGCAAAGCGAGTACATCATGAGCGTGGATGCACCGTACCCAGGGTATGCAGAACAATGCAAAGCACTAACCGAAGCGAAGAAGACCAATGAGCGATTAAGTTCGGTCAACGCCCAGGTATTACAGCAAGTTCTGAAGAAGCTGGACAAGGCGTTTAAGGATATGAAAGACCGCAATTTCGGCTTTCCGCGCTTCAAAAAGCGGGGGAGGATGAGGTCTTTTGTGTTTCCTCAACTTGGTAAAAACCCACTAGGACAAGGCGTAATCAAACTGCCATCCATTGGAGCAGTCAGGTTCAGACGATCCCGACCTGCGCCTGATGGATTCAACGTCAAGCAGGCAAGGGTTGTGAAACGAGCATCAGGGTTCTATTTGATGCTGACATTTCAGGCTGATATCGACATTCCTGATACTTCAATCACGGGTCATGTCGTGGGGGTTGATGTTGGGTTGCAATACTTTCTGTCCACGTCGGATGGGTTGGAGATTGAGCGTCCTATGTTCTTTGTGGAGATGCAACGCGAGCTTAAATTGCTGCAACGCAGACTAAAACGCAAAGTCATGGGGTCGAGCAATTGGCGGAAGACTCAGAAGAAGGTGGCGAGACTGCATGAACGCATCTCAAGCACGCGCAAAGACTTCCACTTCAAGACCGCTCACAAGCTTTGCGATCAAGGCGAAACGATTGCGGTAGAACAGTTAAACCTAATTGGCTTGAGTCGTGGGTTTCTTGGCAAACACATGCTGGATGCGGGTCACGGGCAATTTCTGAACCAAATCTTGCCGTGGGTGTGCTTCAAGCGTGGCAAGGCTTATCAAAAAGAAGATGCCCGTGGCACGAGTCAGGAATGCCCTGATTGCGGGGCAACAGTGAGCAAGGCTCTCAAAGACCGTTGGCATGAGTGCCAAAATTGCGGATCTTCTAAGCCTCGCGATGTTGCCAGCGCTCAGGTGATTAGAAATAGAGCCGTGGGGCGCACGGTTGAGCAAAATGCTTGTGGAGACGGTCTGGCGGGGACTGGCGACAGTCTAGCTAAGAGTCGATGAATCAAGAATCTTCGTCCATACCCGAAGGGTTGGAGGGAGAGCGTCAACCCTGCTGTGGTTTAACCATGCAGCAAAGCGATTGCGGCTTTCAACGCTCGGATTCTTTCAGTATCTAGCCCCCAGTCTTCAGCTTTTACTGGGCGTGTTTTTGTATCATGAAACGTTTACTTCGATTCATGCGGTGACGTTTGGATTAGTTTGGTCAGCGATCGCGCTTTATTCGCTGACGTCGTGGAAACGTCCTTAACTCTTGCCCTGAATGAGTTTTAGCAAGTCGTTGATCGAGACTTTCCCGCTTACGTCCGCATCATCCAGCAGGCTATCAGCTAATTCACGCTTGTGCTGATGGAGATCTACGATTTGATCTTCGATCGTGTCTTTTGCCACCAGTCGGTAAATCGTTACGGGTCGCTGCTGCCCGATGCGATGAGCGCGATCGCTAGCTTGATCTTCGACCGCCGGATTCCACCACGGATCCATGTGAATCACATAATCAGCAGCAGTCAGATTCAGTCCGGTGCCGCCTGCTTTGAGGCTGATTAGAAACACATCGCCGTTTCCCGCTTGAAAAGCATCGACTCGTTTTTTGCGCTCTTGTGCGGGCGTGCTGCCGTCGAGGTATTGATAAGAAATCGATTGAGCGTCGAGGTACGATCGTAAAATCTGCAAATGATCCACAAACTGACTAAACACCAATACTTTGTGGCGATTGTCGAGCAGTTCGGTTAGAACTTCCCCAAAAAGCTGAAGCTTAGCGCTCCCAATCAAAGCATCACGCACGACGAGTTGAGGATTGCAGCAGGCTCGACGCAGCTTCATAATTTCAGCAAGTACCTGGAGCTGATGCTGTCCCACAGGCACATCGAGTTCACTTAGTTTCTCGATCGCGGCTCGCCGCAATGCTTCGTAAAATACGCGCTCTTCAGCGCTCAATTCAACATGCAAAACGATTTCGGTGCGCGACGGTAGTTCTTGTAAAACCTGCGTTTTGGTGCGGCGCAGTAGAAAAGGTTGAATCAGCTTTTTTAATCGCTGGCGGGCTTGCTTGTCGTCGAAGCGCTCGATCGGCACGGCAAATCGTTCGTTAAACGTTTCAAGCGATCCGAGTAAGCCAGGATTGATAAAGCGAAACAAATTCCATAACTCGCCTAAATGATTTTCGATCGGCGTTCCCGTTGTAATCAGTTTAAATTTGCCTTGCAGATTCATCGCCGCTTGCGATCGCTTTGTCGCAAAGTTTTTGATCGATTGCGCTTCATCGAGCACGATCGTTTGCCATTCCACGTTTGCAAGTTTTTGCGCCACGTCTTCTTGCTGCAATAGTCCATAGCTACAAACGAGCAAATCAAACGGTTTAAGATTATCCAGTACGGTTTGACGATCGCCTGATCTAAACTGAATCACGTTGAGCGTTGGCGCGAATCGATCAGCTTCGCTAATCCAATTCATGCACACCGAAGTCGGCGCGATCACGAGCGTTGCGCCGTCTGCTGCCCGCGACAAAATCAACGCCAACGCCTGCAACGTTTTACCTAATCCCATGCCGTCGGCTAAACACGCGCCGACGCCCCAAGCCGCCAGCCTTGCCAGCCAGCGAAATCCTTCCATTTGGTAATCGCGTAGCTCTGCTTGTAGCGTTGACGGTAGCGTTGGTTCTAGCGTTTGCACCGCTTTAAGGCGAGCAATGTGTTCTTGCCATTGACGATCGACCTCTAAATCGCCTACTTCGTCGATCCAATCTTCGATCGCCACCGACGCCAACGCAGGAAATCGCAGTCCTTTTCCGTGCTTTTCGGACACAGCACGCAGTTCATCTAATCGTTTGCGAAACTCTTGCGTCAACGCTAAAAACTGACCATCACCGAGCGGAATAAAACGGCTCGACGTTTGCTCAAGCAGTCTTAATAACTGCTGCATATCCAGAATAGATTGATCATCAAACTTTAATTCGCCACTCGTTGCAAACCAATCGCGCTGCTGTTGAATTTTGAGATGGAAATTGTTTAAGCCTGCATAATGCTTGATTTGAAAGCGTTCGCCTTCGGGATGCGCGATCGTGATGCGATCGCCTAATTCCTGCAATTCAATCAGCAATTCCAAACACAATTCTGGATCGTCAATAAACCATTCAGAATCGTATTCATCTTGCGTTGCTAAAGTTGGACAGGCAGCAATCACCGCTTTGCTAAGCTGTTTTTCTTGCTTCAGGTTTCGCGTTGTTTGTAATCGCTTGCCTTCGATTTCTGCAATCACCGTTTCGCCGCCGATTCCAGAGCGGTAGTAAGAGCCACCTTGCCCAAACGGACGCACTAAAACCGAAACCTTTAGACCGCTTCCCGCAGGCAATAAATGAACGTGCGGTTTTGGATCAGAAGGCACGGTTTCAGCATTGGCAAGTTCGCCGCCGATATCGGAATGAATGGTGAGAATTCCAGACACCGAGTTAATCGCGTCGAGCACTCGCGCTTTTGCTGTCGCAGGAACTTCTAAACGATTTTTGCTGCCCAAAATTCCAGCGATGTGGCGGTGTTCAGCCGTGATTTCAATGATTCTTAATCGCGTTGGGCTTTCTTTAATCACTAAAACGTCTTGCTTTTGCGGTAGATCCGGCGCGATCGAGAGCGTAAATCGATCGCCCTTTCCGTGCTTGACCACTAATTCCGGTTCGCCTTTAACTAATTCGATGCGCGTCGTGGTGTCTTCCCAAAACACAAGCGGATGACCGATTAAAGCTGCGATCGCGCCTTCTCCTAATCGGTATTCTATCTGTCCGTAATAGCCATAGGTTGACGCTTTGAGATGCGTTAGAACTTTTCGATCTTGGGCGGTTAAATAAGCAAACTCATCGGGGGTGCGGCTTAATCGTTTGAGCGCGATCGGGCGTCCTTTGCCCCATTCTCCTTTAGCGTTGATTGATTGCTCACGCGGTTGCAGCGTCCAGTTGTTTGTATACAGCGTCAGAAACCACGCTAAACGTCGATTGTCAGGCTTTTCCTCGGATAAAGGCGGTTGGCGCAGATTGGTTAAAGCCGTGAGCGAGAGTTCCCAAGCTTCTTGAGATTCGATCAGATTCACGATCGAGGCAATGCCAATTTCCTGTTGCAGTTGTTCGGATTGCGTTGCAAATTGGCTTTTTGGCTTAAACCGCCCTAAAAGCTCCGCAAATTCCAGCGCGATCCAGGTGTAGCTGCTTGCTTTAGCTTGTTCGCACAACGGCTCTAAAATCGACGAGAGAACCTTTTTAGCCTGCGTGTCATCTGTCCAGTACAAAATCAGCGAATTGATTAACGCTTCGAGGCTGTGCTGCTGTCGGTGCGGCGTGAGCGAAATAATCCATTCTTTTTGCGTCAAATCGCCTTGCTGAAGCTGAATAAATTTCTCGATCGTTTCATACGTCGAACTAATCCAGGTTTTTGCTTGTCGTGCTAGGGTTGCGTAAGTTTTCGCTGTATCAAGCTGAGGCGCTTTAATCAGAGCTAATACAAAAAAGACGCCTGCGATCGATTGAAAGTAATATTTTCGCTTGCCGCTTGCTTTACGAATTGTCGTTAGCGCGATCGTGAACTGCTCGATCGCGCGATCATTCTCGCCTCTAAGAAAATAAAGCCATCCCCACAAAACGGCGGCAGCGTCGCGGCTTTTTCCTGTCATCGACTCTAAAGCTTGCTGAGCGTCGGTTAATCGTCCCCGCAAAATAAGCTGCTCGATCCACAATCCACGCTTCCAATCCAGCGTGTTTTCTAAATGAACACAGTCTTCGCACAGTAATTCAAACGCTTCATCCGCAGGCGTTAATTTCAAAAGCGATTGATTCAGCACGCTCAGGATTGCTGTGTCATATAGCTCGGTTGATAACGTGCCAAGCCATGCAGAATCGAATGGATTATTGAATATTTGAGTTAATATCTCTTCGGTCGATCGTTTATCTTTTTGGTAATTGTATCGGTAATACTCTGAGAACTGCTGATTCACGAATTGAAGATCACTTCGATAAATGCCAATCCGAACTTCGCGAATTAATTGACGTTCCCCGGTAAAAAATCGCGTGTCTTGATTCCAACCTGTCCGAATCGGGATTTGCTGTTGCACGATGTTGGCAAACGGTTCAAACGTTCCAGTTTTGACTGCATCGCGTGTGGCAACTTCAACAAGTAAACGGTTGCATTGGGGCCCTTGAGACGGTTCTTGAGTTAATAACTCTAACTCGATCAATGCATCAATTTGGGTTTTCAGCGTTGCAGCCGTTAACGGTTTATCGTTTTTATCGCAGGCTCCAAATTGATTCAAACAAATCAAGATTACCGCACGGCTGATTGGCTCATAAGCGATCGACAAAAGCTGAACAATCTGCTGTCTGAGTGGCGATGCTTTGCGATAGCCCTCGATTAACGCATTACGACGATTTTCAATGTCAGAACTGCTCATGCTTCTACACTAGCGCGAATCGTTTAGATTCAAGAATAGCAGTCTTGATTAGCAATTAATTACGCCTGATCGCGGTGTGCAATTTTAACTGTACGATCGCGGCTTCCCGTGACTAAAAACGTTCGATCGCCAGCAACCGCCAAACTCGTAATCGAATCGGTATGACCGATTAGTTTATCGATTTCCTGACCTGTTTCAATCTCCCACGTTTTAACGGTTTGATCCCAACTGCTGCTAATGAGTTCTGTTGCTGTAAAAGCTAATCCTGACACCGACCACGGATGACCCGACAGCACCGAAACACAGTGCCAATTGCAGGTGTTCCAAATCCGAATTGATTTATCTTCGCCGCCTGTTGCAAGTAGCTCGTTATCAGCGCTAATGGCGATCGCTCTGACGGTTCCTGTATGTCCAATCAGTGTTGCAATCAACTCAAAGGTTTGCAAATTCCAAATCCGAACCGTTGCATCTGCGCTTGCACTCGCAATCCAAGTTCCGTTCGGGCTAATTGCCACTGCATTGACGCTCAAAGTGTGTCCGACGAACGCTGTAATTAACGCTCCGGTTTCAGCATTCCAAAGCTTCACGGTTTTATCCGCGCTACCTGATGCGATCGTCGCTCCATCCGGGCTAAAGGCAGCAGAATGAATTGTGCCCGTGTGCGCCGAAATCGTGCGGATGTTTTGATCGTTTTGCCAAAATTTAATCGTACGATCGCGCCCCGCACTGATCAACAAATCCGATCGATGCGGATGAAAAGCAACGGTTTGAACAAAATTCGTGTGTCCTTGCAAAACCGCGATCGCCGTTCCCTTCGCATTCCACAATCGCACTGTTTTGTCATCGCTTGCACTCGCGATTCGCTGATTGTTTGGAGAAATTGCAGCCGCGTTAATGTTCGCAAATAAGCCTTGATGTCCGTGTATTGTTGTGGTGTAATGCCACAATTTTCGATGGGCGATCGGTGGCTCAGATAGCTTTTTACCTCTTAAGCGTGAAAGTTCACTTAAAGCGGCTTTAGCAGAATCGAAGCGATCGATCAGCATCGGGGCGGTTAATCGATCGAGAAATTGCGCGAGTCGATCGTTCAGCTTTGGTCGATATAGAGAGCGATCGACGAAATGAAACGGCTCGATACCTGTAAGCAATTGCAAACTTGTAATACCTAAGCTGTATAAATCACTTGCAAAAACGGCTTGACCTTTTAGCTGCTCTGGTGCAGCATATTCCGCGCTACCCACAATCTGATTCAACCCAATTAAATCATCTCGAAAACTGGCTGAATCGCAATCGATTAGAACGATTTCAGCATTTCGACTGATCAGATTTTGCGGTTTAATATCGCGATGAATCACATCGTGCGCATGAATAAACTGAAGGATTCGTAAAACATTTTCTAGAATTTCCCAGATTTCAGCTTCGCTAAAATTTCCTTTTCTTTCTAGCGTTGTTAATAGCGTTTCACCTTCAACGTATTTCTGTACAAGATAGTAATACTGATTCTGCTCAAAATAATCGAGTAGCGCTGGAATTTGTGAATTACCTTCTAGTCTTTTTAGTAACTCAATTTGCGTTTTCCAGCGTTGATCTTTGTGTGAATACTGCTTGATAACACAGACATCGATCGTGGTTTCATCAACCGCTAAAAAAGTTCGACTCAAGTCACTTTGCCCAAGCAAACGCAGTGCGCGGTATCGACTTTGTAATCGAAGTAAATCGCCGCACGCAGCGCACCGACTTTGCAATGCTGACGGGTGCGGCGACACACACCCACAATTAAAGCAGAAAGCATCCTGACCGCTATGCATCAGAATCGTTGTTTAATTTCGGCACGATTTCCGTTGGAATTGCGGCATGACCGTTGCCGTTTTGCGGGGGTTTCGCTTGATTCCACAGCATCATGCCCATCAAACCGTCGATTAAGCCTGATCCGTTATTGCCGCTTACCGCAACATCAGGAACGACGCGCACTTGTCGATCGCCGATTACCTGCATTAGTTGCAGCGCGGTGTAAGCTTGTGAACCGAGCGAATTAACGCCCGCTTGATACGCATCAGCTTTGGCTTGTCCGGTCAGTCGAATCGATTCCGCTTCTCCGTTGGCTTGTTTCACTTGAGATTCGGCGTGCAGTTCTGCAATTTTGACGCCTTCTCGTGCCGTAACGACTTCTTTTTGAATGTCGGCTAAAGCAGTTTCTCGCACAAGTTCTTGACGCTGAGTTTGAGCAATGCGCTGCACTTCGTAGGTTTTTTGCTGCTCTTCGGCAATTTTGCGATCGGTCAAGGTTTGCATCAGTTCCGGCGGCGGCGTGATCAGTCCGATCAGCGTATCTACTGCCTGCACGTCATACGCCCGCAGCGCTTGCCGCACATACTCAGCAGATTCCGCTTGACGTTCGCTACGAGCGGTGAGAAAGTCGAGAATCGTGAATTCCTGAGCGGAATTGCGGAAATAGTTACCCACGATCGGGCGCAAGACGTGATCGACCAAGTTTTGCATTGACCCTAATCGAGAAATCACTTTCGGAGCGTCGAGTGCGCCAACGTGAATAATTTGGAACACTTCTAAATCAAAGCTGAAGCCGTCAAACGATAAAAGCTTCAGCGCGACGAGTTTGGCGTCATAACCATGTTCGCCGCTAAACCGAGCGGTAAAGTTCAGCACAATATTCGTTGTGGGCACCAGTTCCACTTTCATAATGTGCGTATTAAGCGGATGTTTTCCTGGATAAAGCGGCTCGATCCAAACGCCTTTATCGCCTTTGTTCACCAGATTGCCGTGCGTAAACGAATCGCCACTGACATCCCGGTGCGATTCTCCCACAAACGAAATCACGACGCCCACATAGCCGATCGGCACTTCGGTCATCGGTACGGTTTCAACCTGCACAAACCACGGATTGAGGTTCCACGATCCAGACAAGATTACCTGCTCTTGCAGTCCGCGTCGTCCCCCGCCGCTGATAAAGCGATCGGCTTTCTGAAAGCTATCGTGATCGGGAATAATTGCGCCTGCGATTTCACCCGCGTCGATCGGCATTCCGTCCAATGCAGTTGCAATTCCCACACGATCGGGATCAACGGTAAACACGCGCAGTCGATGCGGCTGCATTTCGTGTTTTGTCGCCGTTGCTGACGTAATAATTTCAAACAGTGCGGTATTGATGCGATACGTTCCTGCCGTCAAAATCCCTAGCTGTCGCCCTTTCTCGCCGTTTTGCGTTAAAAATTTGCGGGCATCTTGAAAGTTATCGCAATCCACCACGCGACCCAAAATTCGATCGAGCGGAATCATGTTGCCATCGTTTGCCACAATCAATCCAATTTCGCCTTGTGGAATCACGACTACAGGTTCACGCCGCACGCTGTACTGCCACGGAAAATAACCAAAATGCCAACCCGGAGCGAGCGTATCTGCCTGCAATCCTGCTTCTCCGTTGAGCGCAATCAATCGACCTGGCGGTAAGCTTTGTCGGGCAAATTTTTTCGTGACAATGCCAACTTCTCGTTCACCGATTACAATCAAGCCTGCAATCCAGCCGATTCTAGGCACGAAAATAAACAGCAAAACGACGCCACCGATCGTATAAGCCCAAACCGGAATCGAGAATGCATTGCGCTCTTGCGGAGTATCAGCTTGAGCTAGAACAGGTTGAGCTGCAATAAATGTGCTTGATGGCGATCGAACTGTAGCAGCTTCAGCGTTGCGTGCTGTATTGACAACTGTGGTTGCGGCGAACAATGAAAGCGTTAGCGGTAACAAACGTTGAAGCGTGTTAAAAGGATTCACTTTGTTTATCCTCTAAGTAGTTCGTAATTTTTACCCACCCGATGTTTCTATGCTATCCGCGCATTTTTCGATGCTTGGAAATCTTAAGCTTTTCGTGGGTTACTATTCCTTCAGTCGTCGATTCTGGTTTGCTTAACTTTGTAACGTTTCTTAACATCGATAAGTTTAGGTGATTGCTCTGTGCGTGGCGAAGGCGCGGTTACGCAGACGAAACCCGCCCGAAGCGGGTTAGTATCGATCAGCTTCTAGCAAGGAGGTCCACGAAGGTGAACTTTGTTTGTGTAACCGCGCCTTCGCTACACACACGGCGATCGGCCCAAAATCTAGATTGATTAAGCTCAAACACGATCGCAAACCGATCGACAAACGGTGCCCGCGTCGATCGGCAGATTAAAAACGTGAAAAGAGTGTCAAGTATTTTTCTCGTCGAGTTCCTGTCGCCAGCAATGCTCTAGCAAATGCACCTCAGAATGACGCCAACACCGCTCTAAGCGACGAATGCGGTGATGATGCCTAAATCCACTCAGGCTAAGAATAAACGGCTGCTGTGAATCAAACAACGGTTGGTTGAGATATTCCCACCAGGGAAAGCGATCTTGAGGAGAGCGATTCATGCCAGACTGTGTGAGTAAACGGCGAATAACAAGGGGGCGATTGGCGTCACCTATCAAAAGAGTGAATTGCGATCACCAAGTTGCACTCAGTATGGCATTGAATCTTTTGGTTTGAACAAAGGAAACCTAAATTTTTCTCAAGGTTTCCATATTCTTTAATAGATGTTTCGTTGTGTGAATTCTTGCTTCAAATTCAACCCTTTTCCCGGTTAGCGATGCACAAGCGGCGGCGTTTGGCTAAGTGATTCGACGATTTCACGCGCCCAGCGATCGACGTCTAGAATATCGCTTAGACTCGGATTCGATTGATTTTGTGCCGAAGCACGATCGCACGCCTGCTCGATTAATCGCGGAATGTCTAGGAACTGAATTTTCTCTTCTAGAAAAAGGGCGACGGCTTGCTCGTTTGCCGCATTTAACACCGCAGGCATGCATCCTCCGGCACGACCCGCCGCATACGCTAATTTCATACAGGGATATTTCGCGTGATCGGGCGCTCTGAATGTCAAGCTTCCTACTTTAACAAGGTCTAAGCGTTCCCAGTTGGTGAAGATGCGATCGGGGTACGACATCGCATACAGCAACGGCAGGCGCATATCGGCCCATCCTAACTGCGCCAGCACCGAGGTATCCTGCAATTCAATTAGCGAGTGAATAATGCTTTGCGGATGAATCACGATTTCGATATTGTCGTAATCGGCTCCAAATAAGAAATGCGCTTCGATTACTTCTAAGCCTTTGTTCATTAGCGTGGCGGAATCGATCGTGATTTTGCGCCCCATCGTCCAGTTTGGATGCTTGAGTGCATCTGCAACGGTTACAGACGCCAGTTTTTCAACGGGCAAATCTCGAAACGATCCGCCTGATGCGGTGAGAAGAATTTTTCTTAAACCCCCGTCAGGAATGCCTTGCAAACATTGAAAAATTGCAGAGTGTTCAGAATCCGCAGGCAATAGTTTTACACCGTGTTTTTGAACGAGCGGTAAAACAACGGGTGCGCCCGCAATCAGCGTTTCTTTATTCGCGAGGGCAATATTTTTCTTGGCTTCGATCGCCGCGATCGTCGGCAACAATCCCGCACAGCCCACAATTCCGGTTACAACGACCTCGGCATCGCCATACCGCGCCACTTCGACGACACCTTGTTCGCCTGCTAAAAGAATCGGCTGCGGATCGAGATCGGCGATCGCAGTTTTGAGGTCTTCGTATTTGCTTTCGTCACAAATGGCGACAATTTCAGGGCGAAAGGTGCGAATTTGCTGTGCAAACAGTTCGACGTTGCGTCCGGCTGCCATGCCGACAATGCGAAACTGCTCCGGGGATTCGGCGACGATATCAAGGGTTTGAGTCCCGATCGATCCGGTTGAACCAAGAAGGGATATTGCTTTCACGGTATATGTTTCGACACTCCATCAACATCTTACGGGTTCACGGTGACACGACAACGCGAGAATCATAAGATCAGCGATGGCGTTGCTTATAGCCGGAAGAGGCGCGAAATTGTTTTAATTGAGTCTGAAGGCGGTTACGTTGCACGATCAATCAGAGCGTCAGTTTTTAGCTCGACTTTATCCATTTGATCAGTAGAAAAGGTAGCAAAATTAGAGCAAGCCTGTTGAATGAGTTCTGATGCAGCAAAAACCTTTTTAACCTTGATGTTACCATTTGCGGTTTTGTTTTCTAAGCGGGTGTGGCAGCACGTTTTAGGAAGCAATCCCCAGGAATTTAAACTGCAACCATTTTGAATGTACAAAATCAAGTCGGTAGAGCAGGGTAGTTAATCGATCGTGTCTTGAACCAGTTACAGGTTTCGGTTGTGCAGCCACAATTTTATTTGTCAGGCGCTTCTTGCAGCAAAATCTGTGCGGTGAAACTGGGAAGATTGACCGCAACCTCTCCATTCTTCGCATCGATCGATTGATTGCTATTCCAAATTTTCCAAGTGCCGTCGATCGGATAGTTTGGAATCGTGTAATGCTCGTAAGATTGATCAGAGAAATTCACAATGACAACGACTCGTTCTCCGCTATCTGTCCAGCGCACAAACGCCAATAGTTTGTCAGCTTCGTTCTCAAAAAAGAATGCAATGTTGTCAGTGTGCAGCGAAAGTTTTTCTTTACGTAAAGCAATCAGACGCTTGTAGAACTGAAACAAATCTTGGTTTAAGTCCTGCTCAAGCAGCGACCAATCAATTTGATTTGGTTCAGAAGTGGTTTGTGTTTTGTGGGTGTATTGTCCGATTTCATCGCCCATCCACAGCATCGGAATTCCAGGCGCAGTCATTTGTAAAACAGCACCGCACTTAACGCGATCGAACGCAGGCTTATCGAAAATTCCTTTATCGCCTAACTCTACGATCATGTGTTCGCGATCGTGCGTTGCTAGATAGTTAATCACATTCGTTAGCGTTGAATAGCCTTGTTGTCTGGCGTCGATCGCAGATTTTAATTCTGCAATATTCAGCGATTCTCCGGTTAAAGCATCTTTCAAAAAGTACCGAAAACTTTCATGCCAGCATCCTTGAAAAACACCTTTGGGCTGAACAATTTCGCTGGTATCTGGAATGTGTTCAGCAATTTGATAAAACGGTTTATTCGCCGTTGCGTCTTTGGCTTGCTCAAACAGCCAGCCGAAGAATTCATAATCGGCAATTTGCCGCACCGCATCATAACGAATTCCATCGATATGATATTCACGAATCCAAAATTGCACAACATCGCGAACAAAATTCCAAGTTGGGTGAATATTCCGTTCTTCGTCGTAGTTTTCGTAGCTTAATTCAGGGCCCCAATAGTTCGCATCATCATCGGGATAATGCCGATCGTGGTAGTACCAATAATCACGATCGATCTGCAACAACGGACTTGGATCATTAGTATGATTGAAAATCAAATCAATAAAAACCCGAATGCCTCTTGCGTGACATTCATCAACTAATTGTTTGAAGTCTGCGGGCTTTCCGTAGCTGCTTTCTAAAGCGAAGAAATAGCGAGGCATATAGCCCCAACGATAGTCTCCATCGTATTCGGTCAACGGCATGAGCGCGATCGCGTTAATTCCTAATTCGCTTAGGTAATCGAGTTTGCTGCTGACTTTTTTAAACTTTGTTGGGTCGTCGATCGCGGTTCCCTTTCCACAGAAATCAGCGACGTGCATTTCATAAATAATTAAGTCTTGATTCGGCGGAAGCGATCGATCGTCATGCTGCCAAGCATAGGTATCTAAAACACGTTTTCCTTCTTTAACTCGCGCAATTCCATTTCCACTTTTACGATCCATTTCGACCATATAAGGATCGTCAACATCCACCCATTGATTCTTAAGATTAGGACTGTTTGATTTAACGCGCAGCTTGTATTGATAAACGCCGTCTTCTAGATCAACATTGACCCGGAAATATCCGTCTTCGCCTTTTTGCATTGGAATTTCTTGCCAATCTGAAAACGATCCAATTAAACTTACGGCTTCGTTTCGTGGCGCAAATAAATTAAATTCAATAGAAGCTGCCATATTTTTGGTAGTGAAAAAGTAAAGCGCAAACTGACTTAGTATTGAACGACTTTCAGAAATTGGACATCTGACCGATGAAAGATTTTTTTCAATTAAAAAAGAACGATTCAAACTGTAACGCTTCGGATTGATATGTAACCGCGATCGTGCCGACGAAATCAGGCTTTGTTGGAATTTCTCTTAAAATCCAGTTGTCAACTCTGCTTTCAGGATCGGGAAGTGTTTTGATTTCTAATCCGTTTAAATTTGATAATCCTGCTCCGGTCGCTTTTAGAATCGCTTCTTTGCAAGTCCAGTATCGAAAGAATAAGCGAGACCGCGCTTCAATCTGCGTTTGACAAATCGCTTCATATTCAGTCGAAGTAAAAAACCGTTGCGCTAATGCTTCTAAATTTTCAATCGCTCGAATCGCTTCGACATCGATTCCGACAGGTCGATCGAGCGTTACAGCAATTAACGCCAAATCTTCAGAATGTGCCAAATTAAACTGCAAAGATTGATCAAGAAACGGCTTACCCTGCGGCTGGTAGCTAAACTTTAAATCCTGGGGATTTGTGTTTAAGTATTGAGCGAGAATGGATCGTAAAATTCCTCGCCCTGCAACAAATCGCTGACGATGATGCTCAAACTTAAATCGATCAGCGCGATCGCGCTCATCGATCGACAATAATTCAACAAACGGCGCAGTTGAAACATTCAATCGCGCTTGCCAAACGTGGACTTCAAACGCTTTTAACTCCATTAGCTACGCAGACACTTTTGCAGCAGAATGGATTGTCGATTCAGTCTGTTCGATCGTTGGCGGACGCAGCGCCAAATACGCCAACGCGCCTAAAAACGGAATCAGCGAAAAAATCCAGAACGATCGCGAATCCGTCCAACCGCGTCGCGCCATGTCATCTTTTAGTAACACTGGAAACACCGCACACAGCATACAAAAATCTAAACTCATCACATGAATAAAGCGATCGGTTTGCCACTGCTGCGCAAAATCGCGCCAATCACCCTGAGTCACACCATAAATAAATAAAGCCGCTCCCCCGATCGCAATCAACGCGCCAACGATTCGAGAATCTAAAATGTTAAGAAACCAATTCTTGGTGCCATTGAATCTTGGATTCGGTTGGCGAAAAATCAAATACGGCAGCAGCGAAAACGCTCCGACCCCAAACGACGCCGAGACAAACAACCAAGCTGGAAGCTTTTGTCCTCGACCATCGAGAAATGCAAGGCAACCATACACCATCGGAAACACACCCATGATGTTAAACAACGCCACAACTAAGGGGTTAATTCCGGTAATGTTTGCGGTAGAAAGGCGCTTGATCAATTCAAACGTGTCGGGTTGATTGGGCGGTGCCAGCAAAAAAGCATACCCGACCAATCCAACCCATAACAGCGTTAACGCAATTTTTTTGCTCATAAAAGTTTGACTGACTCTCTCGATCGTAAAACCGCATCGCTAAACTACGAATGCACCCTTATCTTAAAAGGCAATGACCGACGCGATAAATCAATACGGCGTGATTTTAACTACCGTTCCGACGCGCCAAGAAGCAGACACGATTGCACACTCTTTACTTTCTGCGCAACTCGCCGCCTGTGTCACCTTACTTCCGGTGCATTCTATTTATACCTGGCAAGGCGCGATACACAACGATCCCGAATGGCAGCTTTTAATTAAATCCACGCTCGATCGCTTTGCTGAATTAGAAGCAAAAATTCGGCAACTGCATTCATACGAAGTTCCAGAAATTATTGCACTCCCGATCGTTGCAGGATCAGAGCCGTATTTGCAGTGGATTTCTCAGCAGGTGAAGCCAGAATGATTCGAGACGCTATCGAAGCAGATTTAAGCGCGATCGTTGAAATTTATAACAGCGCGGTTCCCGATCGCACGATCACAGCCGATTTAGAGCCGATCGCCGTTGAGAGCCGACTGGCTTGGTTTCATGCTCATTCACCGAATCACTGTCCGCTTTGGGTCGTTGAGGATCAAGGCACGATCGCAGGCTGGCTGGGATTTCAAACGTTTTACGGCAGACCCGCTTACCATGCAACCGCAGAAATTAGCCTTTATATTGCTCCAGCTTACCGTCGGCAAGGAGTTGGCAGAAAATTAGTGCAGCACGCAATCGATCTGAGTCCTACACTGGGACTTTCAACGCTTTTAGGAATTGTATACGCGCAGAATCGACCGAGTATTCAATTGCTAAAACAGTTTGAGTTTGAGCAGTGGGGATTTTTGCCGCAGGTTGCGCAAGCAGAAAACATCCGGTTGGATGTGGTGATTTTAGGTCGAAAAGTTTAGGCTTCTGGGGTGTGTTGCGCTTTTGGAAAACTTCGGAGCAGATAAGCAAATACCGCTAAATTGATCACAAACACAGCAAGTTTGAGCAGCGAAAATCCTTTGAATAACTCGTAAATCTCCGGTGGAATGCTAATTCCAACCAGCAGCAACACTAAAACGTGCGCCCAGCGTTTTTCATACCAAAGCCCGATCGCTTCAACGGCGGTGATCGCTGCGTATGCCGCCGCCCCAATTCCGCTAAATCTCAACGTTCTAGGACTGATATTAAGAATCTTATCGAGCACCCAATCGATAAGCTGCGATTTTCCTTCAAGCGTGTAAGACAGCGAAAACAACAAAAGCTCATCATAGTTTTTTAATGCTAGTAAAAGCGCGATCGACGTTATCGCCAATAACGTCGCTACAAACGCTTTGTAAAGTACGATCGCAATCAGTCCGAACGCCCGCTTTTTTCTCATACCATTCAAATTGTCATAGCGATTCTAGAGTAGCCAAATTTTTGCTGATTCTGAAAAACAAGGCTTAAAATTAATAAGTCCGGCAGATACGCTATGATCCTTTGCGCAGTCTTCTTTACAGAGTTATGGCGCAGCAGTACCGTATCACGCTTCTTCCTGGCGATGGCATTGGCCCTGAAATTATGTCGGTTGCCGTTCGCGTTTTGAAAACGATCGCGCAGAACTGCAATCTCACCTTTGAGTTTCAAGAAGCGCTGTTGGGCGGAGCCGCGATCGATGCCACCGGAGAACCGCTTCCCCCGGCCACGCTCGACGACTGCAAAAACAGCGATTCGGTTTTACTCGCGGCGATCGGCGGCTACAAATGGGATACGCTGCCTCGCCAGCAACGCCCAGAAACCGGATTACTAAAGCTTCGTTCTAGCTTAGGGCTATTCGCCAACCTGCGCCCCGCGATGATTTTGCCGCAGCTAGTCGATGCCTCTACCTTAAAACGTGAAGTTGTTGAAGGCGTCGATATTATGGTGGTGCGCGAACTAACTGGCGGCATTTATTTTGGACAGCCGCGAGGAATTTTTACCAGCGAAACCGGGGAAAAGCGCGGCGTTAATACAATGGCGTACACCGAATCGGAAATCGATCGCATCGGTCGCGTTGCTTTTGAAACCGCTCGTAAACGCACGCGCAAACTTTGCTCGGTGGATAAATCCAACGTGCTCGAAGTGTCGCAACTGTGGCGCGATCGCATCACCGCTTTAGCCGCCGATTACCCGGACGTCGAACTTTCTCATTTATACGTTGATGCCGCCGCAATGCAGCTTGTTCGCGCTCCAAAGCAGTTTGATACGATCGTCACTAGCAATTTATTCGGAGACATTCTTTCTGACGCCGCCGCAATGCTCACGGGAAGTATTGGCATGTTGCCTTCTGCAAGTTTAGGCACATCGGGCTTAGGATTGTATGAACCTGTCCACGGCTCCGCGCCCGATATTGCTGGACAAGATAAAGCGAATCCATTGGCGCAAATTCTCAGCGCAGCAATGATGTTGCGCTATAGCTTAAATCAAGCTGCTGCTGCGACCCAAATCGAACAAGCTGTTCTCAAGGTTTTAGATCAAGGCTATCGAACTGGCGATATTATGTCTGACGGTCAAACACGGGTCGGGTGTCAGGCAATGGGCGATGCGATCGTAGCTGCCTTGTAGTTGTTCTATCATTAGCGCCAGTTCGACCGAAGCGGGTAAAACCCTTTGCACTTCTGTATCATTACCTGAGTCTCCAACGCAGGCGCACCTGCGAGAAGGGCGAAAGAAACGTTTTGCGGCTGATCGGTTTTAGTCCTTCATCCACAATTTGTTTCTTAGGAGTTCTGGATAAAATGCGCTCTGGCGATTGATATTAGCTTTGCAAGAGACGAGCGGCTACGCGGCTAGACAGACAAAACCCGCCTTTATCGGGTTGCTCTATCCCAATGGCTGTTAGTGCGCGGAGGCGCACTTCGTCTGTGTAGCCGCGCCTTCAGTCGCCAGGCTCATCGAAACTGACGTTTTGACATCCTCACCGCCCTAGAAGTGCGGTGATTCCTAAGACTCACGACTTAGG
>CAXUFL010000049.1:2212-33822 GCA_964250455.1 uncultured bacterium | reverse complement strand
CCTCCTATCCCTCCCTGCGCTGAAGCGCCAGGGTTTCTCGGAGGTTTCCGATGATTAGTCATTTGCTGTTGCAAATAAGTTTTTTGTGCCAATCCTAAATTTTGTCATAGGATAACAGCAAACTCTACTATGGAACTTGTTCGTTCAATGAACCTGAGTGCGAAAGTTGATACCGAATTCGACGTGAATGATGAAGACTATACGGCGTATTTAGATCCAACGCTGATTCGATCGGCGAGATTAATCTACGAAACTTATTTTGCAGTTCATCCCGACATCGATCGACCGCTAGGCGTGGCGATCAACCGCGTTACGCATCGGGGCAAAATTATTTTTACAGGTAAACCTGTTTTGCTGCCGCAAGAATGCTTTGTGCCGTTTGAATTAATTGAATCGTCCGGGTATTAATGCACAACTAATGAATTTCTTATTGATTATTGCGGTCACGATGATCGTGAGCGCGATCGGACTGTCGATCGGTAGTTTTCTCAACGTCGTTATTTACCGACTGCCCGCAAATCTATCGCTGGTGCATCCACCTTCGCGTTGTCCCCAGTGTTTCACGCGCCTCAAAAAACGTGAAAACGTTCCGGTATTCGGCTGGATTTTTCTCAAAGGGCGATGTGCTCATTGCCAATGTCGGATTTCTATTCGCTATCCGTTGATCGAAGCAATCACAGGCGTTTTGTTTGTGATTGTTTTTCTGACTTTCGGCATTTCAATGCAAACATTCGGCTATTGGATTTTTCTAAGTGTATTGCTTGCACTTGCCATAATTGATCTCGATACGATGACGCTTCCCAATCCGCTTACTCAAACCGGATTGATCGCAGGATTGATTTTTCAAGCAATCATCGGATTTTTAACGAATGGAATCATCGGTGCAGTTTATCAGTTGATGATTGGTATAATCGGTACTGTAATTGGAATTTGGCTTTTAGATGCGATCGCGATCGTCGGTTCAACCCTTCTCGGACAAGCTGCGATGGGAGCCGGAGATTCTAAACTAATGGCGATGATGGGCGCGTGGCTGGGTTGGAAGCTGATGCTGATTGCGGGATTTTTTGCGTGTGCGATCGGCGTGGCTGTCGGCGGCGGTGCGATCGCGCTTGGTTTACTATCACGACGTCAACCCATGCCGTTTGGGCCGTTTCTTGCGCTCGGCGCAGCACTCAGTCTCTTTTTTGGCAACGCACTGTTATCGAGTTATTTACGGCTTTTTGTCGGTCTACAAAGCTAAACCAGCCTTCAACGAACGACAAGAACCCACTGCGGCAAATGGTAGAATCGCTTTTGCACTGTTTTCTAGCGCCGTTATGACTTCGATCGAGCTTGATTGTACCGAACCCCAGCATCGCTTAACGATTAACCGATCCAAAGACAGTGCTCCATTACGCGGACGAATTCGGATTCCTGGTGATAAATCAATTTCGCACCGATCGCTGATGCTAGGGGCGTTAGCCGAAGGAGAAACGATCGTGCATGGCTTGCTGCTCGGTGAAGATCCGCGCAGTACGGCAGAATGCTTTCGAGCGATGGGAGCCGAAATTTCAGACCTCAATCCCGATCGAGTTTGCATTAAAGGCATCGGGTCGGGTAATTTAATCGAACCTGTAGACGTGCTCAACGCTGGAAATTCCGGAACTACCCTGCGATTAATGCTCGGAATTTTGGCATCGCATCGCGATCGATTCTTTACCGTAACAGGCGATGCTTCACTGCGATCGCGCCCGATGTCTCGCGTGGTAAAACCGCTTGTGCAAATGGGGGCTGAGATTTGGGGACGCCATGCAAATTCACTCGCTCCGCTTGCAGTACGCGGACAAGCGCTGAAGCCGATTCATTACCGATCGCCGATCGCGTCTGCTCAAGTGAAGTCTTGCATTCTGCTGGCAGGATTAATGACCGAGGGCGAAACCACGGTCACTGAACCTGCTTTATCTCGCGATCATTCTGAACGCATGTTGCGAGCGTTTGGCGCTGATTTGCGCATTGATGCGGAAACCAACAGCGTTACGATCGCCGGAGGCGCAACTCTACACGGACAAACGGTTATTGTACCCGGAGACATTAGCTCAGCCGCATTTTGGTTAGTCGCAGGCGCGATCGTTCCCGGCTCGGATTTGACGATCGAGAATGTTGGCGTAAACCCGACTCGAACGGGCGTGCTGGAAGTGCTGAATCAAATGGGTGCTAATATCACGCTTGAAAATCAGCGCGAAGTTGCAGGAGAGCCAGTCGCTGATTTGCGAGTGCAGTATAGTTCGCTTAAAGGCTGTGAAATCTCCGGGGATGTGATTCCGCGATTAATCGATGAAATTCCAGTTCTTGCGGTTGCAGCAACGTTTGCAGCCGGAACAACCCTGATTCGCGATGCCGAAGAATTGCGCGTTAAAGAAAGCGATCGCATTACCGTGACCGCTACGCAGCTTAATCAAATGGGTGCAGCCATTATCGAGCATCCTGACGGTCTGGAAATCAAAGGAGGAACCGCTTTAACTGGAACCGACGTAGATAGCTATACCGATCACCGAATTGCTATGAGTTTAGCGATCGCGGCTCTAAATGCAACGGGAAAAACTACGATTCACCGTGCAGAAGCAGCAGCAATTTCGTACCCGGATTTCACCAGAACTCTACAGAGCATTGTAAAAAGCTAGTTCGACAATGCTCTGTAGAGTTGTCGATCGCAAGCCCAACCTGGGCGACTCATATTAGCTGCACGTATTGCCTTTGGTTACGCGGCTCATCGGTTCCTTCAAAGTTGCACTTTGCGCGAATCCAAGTCCGTTTAACGCGGATACCAGAATTTGTCTCTACTGAACCCGATAAGGGCAGGTTTTGTCTGTGTAGCCGCGCCTTCAGTCGCTAGGCTTAACCGGAACTCACGTTACCTGCCCGCAAATAAATTGCGAGCGAACTAAAACGCAGCGAAGCAGTTTAAAACGCGCTCTAGTCATGATTAAATCTAACTTGGCACGATAGAAAGCGTGGACTTGCCCAGCAACTACTCCGGGCACCGCATGACTTCATGAATCGCATTTTTGTTCCGGGTATTACAGCTCCGAGTGAGCCAACTGCTCCAGGTTGGTGGTTTGCCTTTAGCGGCAATCAGCTACTCGTTCAGACAAACGGAAATCGTCAAATTCCCTGGTTGAACCGTTTAGCAGACCTTAGGTTAGTCCCGATCCGCACTCAGTTTTTAGGAACGTTGGACAATCAACCCTGCTACTCAGCCGAACTGTCTCGCGATGTTGTCATTCCGTCGGGCATGGCACTGCGGGGACTGCGGGAATTGTACGGCACGATCGACGAAGATTTATTTGCGGTGGCTGGGCGAGCGGTGCAGATTGTCGAGTGGGATCGGACGCATCAGTTCTGTGGACACTGCGCCACTGCGATGACTCAACTACCAACTGAGCGTGCTAAACGCTGCTCTAGCTGTGGATTTGTCAACTACCCGCGCTTGTCGCCTGCCGTTATTGTGCTAATCACGCGAGGCGAAGAAGTGCTATTAGCCCGCGCTGCTCACTTTCCAACGGGGATGTATGGATTGATTGCAGGATTTGTCGAACCAGGAGAATCGCTAGAAGACACGATCGTGCGGGAAGTGCGCGAAGAAGTGGGGATTGCAGTTCAAAACCTGCGCTATTTTGGGTCGCAGCCGTGGCCGTTTCCTAACTCGTTGATGATCGGCTTTACGGCTGAGCATCAAGCGGGCGAGATTGCGATCGATTCCCAAGAGCTAGAAACGGCGGCGTGGTTTAACAAGCACCGTTTGCCGATGATTCCGCCAAGAATCAGTATTGCCCGCAAACTAATTGATTGGTTTGCGGCTCAGCCTTAATCAGTGAGGGTTGTAGCAAAGAAGGCACGACCCTAAATTAGTCTTAGTGGGGAGTGACAGAACCAAATTCAAATGATTCACTATGCTTGAATGCTTTTGATCGTTTCCGCTATGTCATCGCTAAACCTTGCCTCAACTCATTCCGCATTGCCGTCAGCCCCGATCGCGGCTCAGCGTCCTTATGTTCACGTACTGCACGGAGATGAGCGGGTCGATTCCTACTTTTGGCTGCGCGATCGTGACAATCCTGACGTGATCGCTTACCTCGAAGCCGAAAACGCCTACACCGATGCGATCATGCAGCCGACCGAAGCGCTGCAAACCAAGCTTTACACCGAAATGCTGTCGCGCATTCAGGAAGATGATTTGTCGGTGCCGTATCGTCAAGGCGAGTTTTATTACTACACCCGCACCGAAGCCGGAAAAGCGTATCCGATTCACTGCCGCAAACACGGCACGCTTGATGCTCCTGAAGAAATCTTGCTCGACCAGAATCAACTTGCTGAAGGAGCCGAGTATTTTAGCTTGGGTGTGTTTGCGGTAAGTCCAAATCATCAACGGTTAGCGTATGCGATCGACACGACCGGATCAGAACGCTACACGCTGTTTTTCCTGGATTTAGCTACTCGCGAACTTTATCCAGAAAGCATTCCTGATACCTATGTTGCGTTTGCCTGGGGAAACGATAATCAAACGGTTTTTTATACAACCGTTGACGATGCGCATCGACCCGATAAACTGTTTCGGCATCAGTTAGGGCACTCGATCGAGCAAGACCAGCTTGTATTTCACGAACCCGATGATGCTTATTTTCTGTTTGTGAGCAAAACGCGAAGCGATGCGTTTTTGTTGCTGAATCTGGGCAGCAAAATCACTTCAGAAGTGCATTATCTTGATGCCAATCATCCGACCGAGGATTTTCAAATCATTCGCCCGCGCACGGTCGGCATCGAGTACGAAGTCGAACATCACTCGGATGCGTTTTACATTCTCACCAACGAAGACGCGCTGAATTTTAAGCTGATGAAAGCGCCGATTTCAAATCCGCAAGCTTGGGAAACGGTGATCGAGCATCGTGATGATGTTTTTCTTACCGATGTGAGTGCGTTTGCCGATCATTTAGTGATTTACGATCGTGAATCCGGATTGCCAAACGTGCGCGTTCGCAAACTCTCAAGCGGCGAGGAACATACGATCGCGTTTCCAGAATCAACGTACGAAGTTTCAGAATCCGCGAATCCAGAATTTAATACTCATACACTGCGCTTCGGCTACACGTCGCTAGTAACGCCGTTCTCGATTTTTGATTATGATCTCGATGCGCAAACGCGAGAGTTGAAAAAAGAAACGCCAGTTTTGGGAGGCTACGATCGCACGCAGTACAAGAGCGATCGTCTCAACGCGATCGCACCTGATGGAACGGTCGTTCCGGTTTCGATCGTGTACAAACAAGGCGTTGAACCGACCGGAAAGAATCCCCTTTTGCTTACTGGCTACGGCTCGTATGGCTTTAGCTATCCAGATTCGTTTTCGTCAACGCGATTATCGCTGCTGGATCGCGGCGTGGTGATTGCGATCGCGCACATTCGGGGGGGTTCGGAACTCGGACGCAAATGGTACGAGAACGGCAAATTTTTGCACAAACAGAATACGTTTAGCGATTTTATTGCTTGTGCAGAAACGTTAATCAATCAAAGCTGGACGGATTCTGAGCATCTGGCAATTTCTGGCGGCAGTGCGGGTGGATTGCTGGTTGGCGCGGTGCTCAATCAGCGGCCGGAGTTGTTCAAAACGGCGATCGCGCAAGTTCCGTTTGTAGATGTCGTGACGACGATTTTAGATACGTCGCTGCCGCTTTCTGCGACTGAATGGGAAGAATGGGGCAACCCGAACGATAAAACTTTCTACGATTACATGAAGGCTTACTCACCTTACGATAACGTCGAAGCAAAAGCGTATCCGGCGTTACTGGTAACGGCAGGCTTAAACGATCCGCGTGTGGCTTACTGGGAGCCTGCAAAATGGACAGCGAAACTGCGGCAGATGAAAACAGACGATCGCGTACTGCTGCTGAAGACGAATATGGGCGCGGGGCACGGTGGCGCTTCGGGGCGATACGATCGCCTCAAAGAAATCGCGTTTGAATACGCCTTTTTATTCGCTCAGTGGGGCTTAACCGACGGTTAATCGACGCATCAAAAAAGCGATCCCACTCGGATCGCTTTTTTGATAATTTTTGTTGAGTGAAAGCTAAGACGCTCGATCGATAAGATAAACTGAAAGCTTCAGAATCGTCAAAAAGGCAAGCTGTTAGCAGTAAGCGCTAACATCTTCGCCACATTCATCGGCAAGATAGCACAACGCTCGAAAGCGCAGACTTGCCACTTCTTCGTAAAGTGGATTAAGTTTACACATCGGGGGGATGTGAAACAGTTTTTTGCCGAACAGCTTAACGTCGCGCTCAAACGGGCACTGCGCCGGAATGACTCGACACAAGCGATGAGCTAAACGCGGATTGCGAATCTCAAAGCGGTCTAGCTTTTGTCGTAAAGGACGTAACAAATCAGGCTTGGACGGTTTTTGCGGGTTTGCTTCGGGGGTGAAGGGAGGCAAAACCCAACTTGCTAAAGCGATTTTCGGGTGGTTCGCACTGTTAAACCCCGTAGGGTCTTGGTCAGAGCGATCGAGTTGCTGGAAGCCCATGCTTAAACATTCCTCGAACTGTGAAGGTGTAGCGGCGAATAACTCTGTCCATGAAGTAGCTACAACGGTGCGTGAAGCTGTTCTGAACTCAAGTTATCCTTTTCTGACAATCAGGATGACTTTATTGTATGTAGCGATTCGCTTAATCTATTGTAACCAACGTAACGAAAGTGTAAAGTCAATCCGAAGAGATTTCACGAAATTGCGAAGTCGATCCGAGTAGCGTGTGAATTAAAGTTCACCTGAGTATTGTAGTACTTCTATCCAAAGAGGGAAGAGGTTCACAAATAGAATTCTGCAATGAATATTAGTTATTGCAATCAATTGATGCAGGTTGTGAATCGGCTGCGTTTTGAAAGGCTGAAATCACAAGCTCGATTAATTTATGGTAGCCACGGATACTTTCTAAAATCAGGGTTGCGCTTTTCCAAAAAAGCTTGTTTGCCTTCGCTGCCTTCTTCGCTCATGTAATACAGCATCGTAGCGTTTCCAGCGAGTTCTTGAAGTCCGGCTTGACCATCGCAGTCGGCATTAAACGCGGCTTTAAGGCAGCGAATCGCGATCGGGCTTTTCTCAAGAATTTCTTCTGCCCACCCGATTCCTTCGGCTTCAAGCTGATCAACGGGAACGACACAGTTTACGAGTCCCATTTCTAGCGCTTGTTGAGCTGAATACTGCCGACAAAGATACCAAATTTCGCGGGCTTTTTTTTGTCCGACGATTCGCGCTAGATAGCTTGCACCAAATCCACCGTCGAAACTGCCAACTTTCGGGCCAGTTTGACCAAAAACAGCGTTATCAGCCGCAATCGTTAAATCACACAGCAAATGTAAAACGTGTCCGCCGCCGATCGCATAGCCTGCCACAAGCGCGATGATAACTTTAGGCATCGATCGGATCAAGCGCTGCAAATCGAGCACGTTTAATCGTGGAACGCCGTCTTCATCGAGATAGCCTGCGTGTCCGCGAACGCTTTGATCACCGCCTGCGCAAAAAGCGTATTTTCCATCGGTGTGCGGGCCGGCTCCGGTGAATAAAATCACGCCGATGCGCTGATCTTCGCGAGCATTGGCGAAGGCGTCGTACAGTTCGACCACGGTTTTCGGGCGAAATGCGTTGCGCTTGTGGGGACGGTTAATCGTAATTTTGGCGATGCCGTCGGCTTTGTGATAGAGAATGTCTTCGTAAGATTTGGCTTCGTGCCAGTCGATCGTCATAAATTAAAGCGAGATAAGGTGGGCAATTTGTTTTAGATTATTTTTGCGCCATTGGGCGTCGTGGAATCGATCGGTTTTTAGTTCTAACACGCGAATTCCCGTCGTTGGAAGCGTTTCGAGCCGTTTGATTAGCTGCGCCCACGATTCGATGATTTCGTGTTCAACGCCATAAGTTTGACACAGCTTTGAGAAATCTACGTTTTGCGGCGTTGCGAAGAATTCCTCAAACGGGTCAGACAAGGCATTTCCTTCGTTGCGCAAAGCGCTAATCGGCAACATCCCAAAAATTCCGCCACCGTTGTTGTTGATCAGCACGATCGTTAAATGCCCGCGAAAATGAGTTCTGATCAAAAATCCATTGGTATCGTGCAGCAGCGATAAATCTCCGCTCAGCATCACAGCGCTGCGACCGTGCGCAATGCCCAACCCCGTAGAAAGCGTGCCGTCAATGCCGTTTGCGCCGCGATTAAAGAACGGTTGAATCGCTCGATCGTTGGGTTTCCAAAAGAATTCCACATCGCGCACGGGCATACTGCTTGCGATAAAGAGCGGCGTTTCGGGCGGCAGCGTTTGCGACAAAATCCAAGCGGCTTTTCCTTCAAACCGCGTTTCCTCAGCGTCAAGAATGCGATCGATTTCGCGCCGAGTTTGAAATTCAGCATGAAGCCAATCCGAAACCGAATCAAAATCAGCGCGAAGCGATAAATCAAGGGATTCGATCGCGATCGGAAGATGAATCGTGTGACCGTGTAGCGGGTCGAGGCTACGATCGCTTTGGTCGATCACAATTTGCAAAGGCTGAACTGCATCAAGCCATTGCCGTAGTACTTTACTCGTCGGCATTTCTCCGATCCGAATCACCACTTGAGGCGCGAGTTTTTGACTCAGTTCTGAATTTCTTAAAATCGTGTCATAAGTTGAAATCAAATACGGATTCAGGCTGGCATAATTTCGGAGCGGCGATAATCCTTCGGCTAAAACAGGCATTTTCAGCGATTTAGACACCTGCGCGATCGCGTCACAATACTGTTTCGGATGCTCTGGCTGTGCCACACCTGCAACGATCACCCCCCTTTGATCGAGCACAGCCGCAAAAATCGCTTCATAATTTTGCTTTGATTGGTGGTTCTTTATCGGTTGAACATGATTAAGAAAGCCATTTGGAAAAGATTCCTCTAACCGTTGTGCTTCAGATTGCGGAATCGGTGCAAGCGGTTCTCGAAACGGCAGATTAAGGTGAACCACTCCTTTGAGCGGATACTGTGTTTGCTGCCACGCTTGCAGGATTGTTTGCCGCAAATACGCCAGCATTGATAATTCTAATGACGGGACTGCGATTTCGCTGTAGAAATTAACGTAATCTCCGAACAATTTTTGCTGATCGATCGTTTGTCCTGCATTGCAGTGGCGCAGTTCCGGCGGGCGATCTGCGGTCAGCACGATCAACGGAACGTGACTTTCTCGCGCTTCGATAATCGCTGGATAAAAATTTGCGCCTGCCGTCCCGGAGGTACACACTAAAACAACAGGTTTCTGAGATTGTCGCGCCCGTCCCAGCGCGAAAAACGCCGCCGATCGCTCATCTAAAACCGGAATCGCTTCAATAGTGGGATGACGCGCAAACGCGACGGCAAGCGGCGTCGATCGTGATCCCGGACAGACGATCGCGCATTCCAATCCTAACCGCGCCAATGTTTCAACTAAAATCGATGACCAAAGCGTATTAACGTTGCGAAAATCAAGCGCCATTAAGCAAGTGCCGTGAGTAAAGCCTGTAACTTTAAATGTACTTCGGCAAACTCACGATCGGGGTTTGAGCCTGCCACAATTCCCGCGCCTGCAAACAATCGCGCTCGATTGCCCTGCAAAATTGCCGATCGAATTCCCACCGCAAATTCTCCGTTGCCGTTTGGGTCAATCCAGCCGATCGGGGCGGCATACAGCGATCGTTCAAACGGCTCAAACGTGCGAATTTCTGCACAGGCGAATCCTCTCGGTGCTCCCGCAACGGCGGGCGTTGGATGAAGCTCTGCAACCGCATCGAGTAAGTGAACGCTTGGCGTAACAGTAGCGCGAATCGGCGTTTGTAAATGCTGAATGTTCGGTAACTGCAAAAGGCGAGGCGGAGAAAACTGCGGTGTGAGTCCTAAATTTTTAAGGTGCTGCGCGATCGAGTCAATCACGACTTGATGTTCGTGCTTTTCTTTATCGCTATTGAGCAACGTAGCGGCAAGACGCGCATCTTCAGCACGAGTTTTCCCACGGGGCGCAGATCCGGCTAACGCTTCGGTGAGTAAGCGCTGATTGTGAATGCTCACTAAGCGTTCTGGACTTGCACCGATAAACGTGGCTGATCCATTACTCGATGAAAAAACGTAGCAGTTAGAATAGCGCGATCGAAGATTCTTCAACGACTGTACGATCTTAAACGGCAACGGTGAAACGACATCTAATGCATCGGCTAAAACAATTTTATTGAATCGCTTTGACTGAATTAGTTTTAACGCTGACGCAACAGATTTTTGGTAATGATTCGGTTGAGAAACGAATTGCTGCTTGAAAAAGGGCTGCGTTGGATTAACGGCTAACTGAATGACTTCGTATTTAATCGACTGAATCTTTTGCAGCATTTGTTGAAATTCATCGATCGCGCCTTTCGGATCGAACTCTTGATCAACCACAAAGTTAGCAACAAATACTCCTTTGGAAATCTGCGAAGCACCCGTGCTTCGCGTCGTGGTGCGGCTAACTTGCCAGCGTGGTAAGAAAACCGTTGCGGCAGGAAACGTTGCATCCGAAACCGTGCAATCGAAAAACGAGAAATTGCAAAAGAAATGAATCCCTGAAAACGCTGCGTCCAAATCACCTGTTTGCTCAGATCGATTTAAAGTTGATTGAACAAAATGCTTTGCATCAGCAAATCGATTTGCACCGTCAGACTCAAACTGCAATGCACTTTCAAACGCTAAAACCGATTCTTCTTGAGCGCTTTTCTCGAAATAAAAATGTCTCTGATGCGGTTTTACAACGGCTTCTAGAACCGCAAGCAAATCAACGGCATCGATCGCACGAGAAATACTGGCAACACATCGCGGATTGCGAACAGATACAGATTGTTTACACCGAATCAAAAATTGATATAAATCTTGATGATGAGAGAATCGATCGCGTTGAAACTGTAAAACTGCCATGACACGACAAATTTAGAAATCTGCTCAATGTTGAGAACAACACTGAAGCTAATCTTAAACGAATTCGGAATCAAACCATAAATTGAATCGATTTGTGATAAGAAAAGTTAAGAATTGTGAATCACAAACTCGGGCAGCATGGCACGCTCTTGAGCGATCGTTAACCGAAACCGATCCGGCGGAACAAAGGTAATGCCTCGACGAGCGGGACGCATCGCAGGCGTAGAATTCGGTTCAAACTCGACCCAAGCGAGTACCGTCGCTAAAACCAGCTTCATTTCAAACAGCGACAGCGCCATTCCAACACAGCTTCGGCTTCCGCCTCCAAACGGTAAATACTCATACGGCGAGAACTTTTGATCTAAAAAGCGTTCTGGCTGAAATTGATCCGGATTTTTGTAAGTCGCGGCTCGACGATGCGCCAGATAAATGCACGGAATCAGAATCGACCCCGGTTCGTAAACATAGCCTTCAAGCTCGATCGTGCGTTTCACTTTGCGCGGTTGAGAAATCAGCGCGATCGGATACACCCGCAACGCTTCTTTACAAACAGCCGTTAGATACGGCGCTTGCGACAGCGCAATCGGGTCGGGATCTGCCCCAAACGTATCCAACTCCTCGTGCAGACGCGCCAAACAATCCGGATTGCGATGCAGCCAGTAAAACGCCCACGTTAACGCCGATGCTGTCGTTTCATGCCCTAATAATAAAAGCGTCATTAACTGATCGCGCAGTTCTACATCGCCCATCGGCTCACCCGCTTCATCGCGTGCCAGCATTAACACCGAAAGAATATCGGTGCGATTTTGCAGCGATTGCGTTCGTCGATCGCCGATCTCCGCATAAATCAGCGCGTCAATTTCCGCCATCTGGGCCAGAAATTGTCCCCACGGACTCCGACGCCCTAAATTCTGCTGAAGCATCGGAAAAAAGAACTGCGTCGAATAAAGCTGCGACGTAATCGCTTCGAGCAATCGACTCAGCAACGCTTTTAATCGCTCATACCGCTCTCCCGGCACCAATCCAAACACCACCTGCAAAATCACCATCAGCGAGATTTCCGCCATTTCTTGCCGGATAGCGATCGTTTCTCCAGCTTTCCAGTCAATCAGGCGCTTTTGCGTGAGCTGACAAATTAAATGCCCCTGACTGTGAAGCTGTTCGCGATGCAGCGCAGGCATCAGTAGCTGTCGCTGTCGCTGATGCCGTGCGCCTTCTTGCATAATCAGCGATTCATTGCCAACAAGCGGACGAAACACATGCGTTACTTTGCCCAATTCAAACGCATCCGACAGCGTTGTAAAGACCGCTTGAATTGCATCCGGATTGCCTAAAAAGACAACTGGCGGCGAATCGAGGCCTAAAACGCGGGTCGTAAACGTATCGCCGTATTGACGCGCACAATCATCGAGAAATTTGATCGGGTCAGCCACAAGCGCGATCGTTTGCAGCAATGCAGGTAAGCGAGATCCAACAGGCAGCGTCATCACAAAATCAGTTTTACAGGGTGATCTATAGTGTAGAGAATCTCCCTTGTGAGTTTGTAATTCGTAATCTTGCTTTTAGGTTAGCGTTTCAAGCAGACTGACCGCCGATCGGACCTGTTAAAACAGGTGTTTCGTCGGTTAGCCCACAAATTGCGGACTTTAAACGCAGCGAAGCATCTTAAAACACGCCCCAGCAACGTTGCTCATCGATCAACGAGCACGACTTTGACACTCCTCGACCTGAAGGTACGAGAATTCTTGGCTCAACGAAACCACTTAGACTAGATTCCTTGCGTCGTCTAACCCAGAGGTGGGATTCTCCCCAAGCGTTAATTCGGGTATGCCCTACCCTATTTGCTTTTCAGCAAGTCCTGTTTGGTTTTGAAGAAACATACTCCAAAATGCTGTTTGTCCAGTCCCCGTGAATCTTTTACCTACGTTCGGGAGCCTACAACTTGTAGGCTATCTGGAACAACGAGTAGAACTGCATAGATTCAGTTGTCAAGGTTCAGCGCTTTGTCTTTCGACAGCGAGGTTTTTTAAGTGGTTGATTACCTTTCCACTAGTTCAAGTGTATGACAAAGCCGTGCTTCTAGCACGGGGTTTTAGACCCATTTTCCTGATAAATCGCTTCGGGTTGATGATTTGCATTAATTTCAATTATTAAATCTGCACCTTTAGATGATTCTTTGGAGCTTCGCTGAGCGAGTTGAGCCAACGGCTGAATAAACAATTCAGGATGCAACGCTTTCCAGAAGTAGTCGACAAATTCATCGATTTCGGCGTCGCTCATTCCGCTTTTTCCTTCTGCAATCATTTTGTGTTCGGCTTGTTTGCGCCATTGCTTGCTCAGTTGGTAATCCGGAACGTATAAAACAATCCATCGATCGAGCCGTTCCCACAACGGCAAATAATCACGCAGCCGATCGTTCATGTCCCGCGCAAACGCTCGGTCGTGCTCGGTGTCGATCGGCGACGGGGCGGTTTCAAAGCGGATTGGATCAATCGGCTGCACGCCGACAAACCAGCCTTCAAATAACAGAATATCAGCCCGATCGAGGCGTTCGGCAACGGTGCGATCGCCTGCACCGTTGTGCATTGATTTATCGAATCGCGGCAGATCGATCGGAAACTGACCTCGCTGAAATTGGTTGAGCACCTGTAAGCCAAGCGGTAGGTCATGGGTTCCTGGCGGCCCGCGACGAATCAAGCGAGGATCAGATTTTTGTAGTTCAAGGCGATCGCGATACGGCAAATACAAATCATCGATCGATAAAAATGCGGTTTGATGTCCTAACCGTTTTAAGATTAACGCCAGCATTGTCGTTAGCGTTGTTTTTCCAGTTCCTTGTCCGCCTAAAAAGCCTTGAATTAAACTGCGATTTTGTGATTCTCGCCAAGTTGATAGCTGCATTGCCAAAGGCAACCAAAAATTCCACAGCGTGTCGATCGGAATCGGATGAATTTGAAGCTGATTGCAACGGTCAACTATTTCTGAATAAACGTTGTGAAACAAATCGAGCCGGGATTTGATTTTTTCTTTTACATTTTCAGGTGTAATTCCGAATGCTTCAGCGTGTTGTTGATTCTGTAACGCCAGCGATTCAAGATTTGTTTGACTGATAGAATTGATTAAAATTTCCTGTAGCGAAAAGCTCATCTTAATCCTGTCTCTGTACAAATTGCCGTTAGTGGTTTATCCCACGGATCAATTCTTAAACGTTCAATCAGTGCAAACTCAAATAAAATTCCAATGGTTGACTTATTCCATTCGGGTTGTGCAAACAATCGATCGTAAAATCCGCCTCCGTATCCTAAACGATATCCGTCTCGATCGCACGCCACACACGGAACAAGCATCAAATCAACGTGTTCAGATGACAGGATCGGACTGTAGGCCGGAGGTTCTACGATGCCAAAGGCACCTTTGTGCAACGGAATCTCCGGCGTCCATTGATGCCAAATCAGCGATCGATCCACGCAGCGCGGCAGCCCCCAACGCTTCGACGCGGATAAAAGTGAGCTAAGATCAGGTTCTTGGCGGAAACTGCAAAATGATAAAACGGTATTAGCCGATTGAAACAAGCTCGATCGCGCTAGATGTTCACAAATTTGATCGCTTTTGCGTTGCCAATCTGCTTGAGAAAGAGATTGACGCTTCTGAAGGAATATTTTTCTTAAATCGGATTTATTCATTTTTACCGTTTATTAATCATTCTGTGCAAGCTGATAATCCGATGAGTATGATCACGGGTAAAAGCTCTGTAGGAAGCGCAACGCATGAATGTAGTTGATCCTGCTGTACATTTTCAGACTTTGCAAGCGCAACTGCGCGATCGCTGGCGCGATGTAGAAGAGTTTGACACCTCTGCGGCAGATATCGTCGTGATTCCATCGCTGAGCATTGATCAGCGTGAATTGCTCAAAATCGAAGGGTTTCATCACTACGAAGAACGCCTTTTATTTTCGCTGATTCGCCTGCGAAATCCGCGCACGCGCTTGGTGTACATCACGTCACAGCCGCTTCATCCCAGCGTAATCGATTACTATCTTCAGCTATTACCCGGAATTCCGTTTTCTCATGCCCGCGATCGCTTGCTGCTGCTTTCGACTTATGATTCATCGCTCAAGCCCCTCAGCCAAAAAATTCTCGATCGACCCCGATTACTCGAGCGCATTCGGCAAGCGGTAAGCCACGATCGCGCCTACATGATCTGCTACAACTCAACGAACACTGAACGCAATTTATCGTCAGAGCTTAACATTCCGCTTTATGCTCTTGATCCGAGGTTACTAAATTGGGGCACAAAAAGCGGCAGCCGCGAGATTTTTGCTGAAAGCGGCGTTCCGCATCCTGATGGTAGCCCGCTTGTGTGGGATGCCAAAGATCTCGCAATCGTCACGGCTGAACTCTGGGAGCGCAACCCCGACTTAAAGCGCGTCGTGGTTAAACTCAACGAAGGATTTTCCGGCGAAGGCAATGCGCTATTTGATCTCCGTCCCTTAAGTGAATTCGCGCCGGGAATCGTGTCGCATGAACAACGGGTCACAAAAATTTATGATCGCTTTGCCGACTTGAAGTTTGAGGCAAAATGCGAAACGTGGGAGAACTACGGAAGCCGCATTCCAGAATTAGGCGCGATCGCCGAAGCGTTTATCGAAGGCGATCGCAAACTGTCACCGAGCGTTCAAGGACGCATAACGCCCGATGGAGAAGTGGAAATTCTTTCAACGCATGATCAGATTTTGGGCGGGCCGAGCGGACAAATTTATCTAGGCTGTCGGTTTCCCGCCGATGATGCTTATCGCATGAGCATTCAGGATATGAGCTTGCGCGTCGGGCGAACGCTGGCTGAAAAAGGCGTTTTAGAGCGGTTTGGCGTGGACTTTATTGCTGTGCATGATTTAGAGCAGGACACCTGGGACTTTCACGCGATCGAAATCAATCTGCGCAAAGGCGGCACCACACATCCGTTTATGACGCTGAAATTCCTGACAAACGGCCGCTATGACTTATCGAGTGGAGCGTTTTACAGTCAGCAAGGACGCCCAAAATACTACATGGCAACCGACAATTTGCAAAAGCCGCAGTATCGGGGATTGCTGCCAAACGATTTAATGGACATCATTGCCCATTACCAACTGCACTTTGATACGAGCACCGAAACCGGGACGGTGTTTCACTTGATGGGCTGCCTGTCGGAATTTGGCAAGCTTGGAATGACCAGCATCGGCAATTCACCGCAGCAAGCTGAAGATTTGTATCGTCGCGTTGTTAAAGCGATCGACGAAGAAACCCGCCACAATGAAGCCCGATATCCGTTAGCGGTGCGCTGGAATAGCTGAACCTTGCCAATGCCGCAATTTTCAACTCCGGCAGTCGCCCTCACATCCAGCCCTACTTCCACCGTGTTCGCCTCTAGCTTGTCTAGTCGCAATGGTATTGCAAGGATCAACACGGGTCGCATAAAGTTTAGCCATCTGGGGTTCGCCCCTAAATCCTTTATTCGGAGAACGTTAGAGGAGACGGGGCTTAACCTTCGTGATGGCGATCGAGGACTTCGTTAATACTGCACGAGCGCAACGATCGGCACTTCCGGCAATCGCTGTCGTCCGTTGAGATCTTTGAGTTCGATGACAAACGCGCAGCCGACTAGTTCACAGCCAATTTGCTGAATTAATTTTGCCGTTGCGCCTGCGGTGCCTCCGGTCGCGATTAAATCATCGACCATTAGAACGCGATTTCCAGGCGCTAAAGCGTCGCAGTGCATTTCTAAGCAATCGGTGCCGTACTCTAACTCGTACTTCACCGAATGCACCGCAGCAGGCAGCTTTCCGGGTTTGCGCACCGGAACAAAGCCAAGCCCCATTTTGTACGCAAGCGGCGCTCCAAAAATAAATCCACGCGACTCCATACCCACGATGAACTCTGGGTTCAGGCTCGAACAGGTTTCAGCCAGTAAATCGATCGTCGCCTTTAATCCTGTCGGATTTTGCAGCAGCGTTGTAATGTCTTTGAAGGCAATTCCGGGCTTGGGAAAATCGGGGACTTCGCGAATGAGCGGTTTAAGATCCATGAGTGTCAGGACAAAAAGGTAACAGTTGGGTTATCTCACAAGTTGCAATCGAGATCAATCGAGTCGGTTAAACTTGAATTGAATTGTGTACTTGCGTGCAGCAATGACGCTTAAAACCGAAATCAAACAACAACGAGTAAAACACATCGTCAATAGCTATCAGCTTGAGGGCGAAGATGCTGAAGCTTCTGCTACCGAATTAAACGATTTGTTTCAAATTTATGCGCCAGAACTCATCGAACTCGCGTTGGCCGAAACGATCGCGCTGGATTGGCTAACCGTGCCGATGCCGCGCGGCACTGCATTTTTTGCCCAGGTGCGATCGCGCCTCAATCGCTGGCAAACCGAGTCGATTCAACTCACGCTCACGCCTGCTGAATTCGAGCAGATCACCGGACTCCGCGCCGATCCGATTTTCGGCACGTCAGAAAGTCCGCCTCGCATTGTTCAGCCGCAGTAAGGCTCAGCGCAGTTTTGCTTTGGCGACTGCCGCTACTCCGAACACCGAGTAGCCCGATCGATTGAGAACTTCGATCGCAGCGCGAACCGTTGCGCCAGTTGTGTAAATGTCGTCGATCAGCAAAATTTGTGCTTTGCTGTGTACCCGACCGAACTGAAACGCTTGCGTTAACGTTTGTTCGCGTTGCTGAGCGGATAAGTTAAACAGCGCTTCGGTTGAACGAATGCGGTGTAATCCGTGGGGCGCGATCGGGTAGCCTGTTATGCGACAAAACGCCCGCGCAATCAGTTCTGCTTGATTATAGCCGCGCTGCTGCTGCTTGTCTGGATGCAGTGGAATTGGAATGACGCTTAACGCTCGATCAAGACTAAACGATTGTAACCACGCCTGCGCCAGCCATTCACCGAGCGGTGTGGCTAAATGAGATTGTCGATCGTACTTTAGCGCCGAAATAGCGCGTTTTAGCGTGTCGCTATAATTGCCCCAAGCAAACACTCTAGGCGAATCACGCCAATATTGAGCCGGATTAGAAAGGCGATCGCATTCGATTCGACGTTGGCAATCCGAACAAAGTGCAGCCGAGGTGAAACGGGCACACAATGGACAAGGGGCTTGAAAAACAAAGCGTAACAGATGCATGGGTTTTCTTTCAGCGTGCCCGATCTACGCCAATATGCATTAATTCTGAGAAATCTTAGTGACTCGAATTCGTTACCCTACAATCAGAAATCATGCAGTAGAACGACCGTGAGCATTCTTTTTTGGCTAAATCAAATTCGCAGCGATCAGCGATCGCAAGTCGGCGATCAAGCGGTGTCGTTGAGCGAATTAGCAAACAAAGGATTTTCCGTGCAGCCAAGCTGTGTGATCGCAGCGAAGCAGTTTCACCGTTTTCTTGAAACCATTCAATGGATCGAGCCGTTTTTTTCGGATCTGCCAGATTCGTCGCTGCGCCTTAATTTAGACAATGCTCAGCAGTTGCAGACGATCGCTCGTCAAATTCGTCACGGCATTCAGCAAACGCCGCTACCCTCTGCCTGGATGCTCGAACTGAGTGAAGCGCTCGATGCCTCTACTCTGCTGCTGATGCGTCCTTCGATTTACGTCAAGCCCAGCACCGCCAAAGCCGCTCAGAAGTCTGATTCTGCAACGTTAAGTGATGCTCTTAGCAGCTTAATCGAAGCGCAAGTTTGCCGTTGCGACCCGGACAGCTTAGAAATCAGCTTAAAACAGCTTTGGGCGGAGCTATTTCGAGCGCGAAATCTGATGTATTGGCAACGAGTCGGCATTGCGCTCCATGAAATTCAGTTTGCCGTTTTAATGCAACCCCTTTTAAGTGTTCAGGCGTCTGGATCGATGCAGGTTGACAAAACAGGCGGTGAAATTTCGGCGGTTCGGGGGTTAGAATTTGCGATCGCTCGCGGTGAGGCCGTGCCAGCGCAATATCGCATCGCTGACCACACCGCGATTCAATTGCAACCAGGCTATCAAACGATCGTGTATCACACCTCCGCTCAAGCGTTGCAGCGCAGCCCGGTTTCGGTTGTGCAAACCGATTCGGTTTTAACAGATTCAGCGTTAAACAAGTTGATTGAACTCGGCGACACGCTTCGGCAAGCAGTTTCCCCGCCGTTTAGCGTCGAATGGCAGCTCGACGACGCCGATCGCATTGTTTTAACGCAGTTTCGCCCGCAAGCCGATGCGATCGTAGCATCATCCGATTCTGAAGCATTAGTGTGCGGATTAGCAGCATCGAGCGGACAAGCGATCGCGCCTGCTTATGTGATCGACGAGTCGCACCGCCCCGAAGAAATGCCCGTCGGCGCAGTTTTAGTCACGTCGATCGTGTTGCCTACCTGGTTGCCGTGGATTAAACAAGCATCCGCGATCGTGGCAGAACAAGGTGGATTGACCAGTCACAGCGCAATTTTGGCGCGAGAACTGGGAATTCCTGCGATCGTGAATGCCCACCATGCGACCGAGCGCATTCAAACTGGCGTGCCGATCTTGGTCGATGGCGATACCGGATTGGTTCAGAAGGCACCGTTGATCGAACTAGCGACCCCGATTACGATGCTAAACGTCAAGGACACTGCGATCGCGGCGATCAATTATTCTGAAGCGACGGCGACGGCGTTAATGGTGAATTTGAGTCAGCCGGAACTCGTTGATCAAGCTGCTGCTTTGTCGATCGATGGGGTTGGATTGGTGCGATCGGAATTAATGGTGCTGTCTATTTTCGATCAACAGCATCCGCAGCGCTGGATCGAGCAAAATCAGCCTGCGCAATTCGTTGATCGCTTGGCGAGCGTGATTGAAAAACTTGCCGTAGCGTTTGCGCCGCGTCCGGTGTTTTATCGCAGCTTGGATTTGCGATCGCCTGAGTTTAAAACTGATTCAACCGGGGTGGAACAAAATCCAATGCTTGGACTGCGGGGAACGTTCCGGTATTGGTTAGATTCAACGCTGTTTGATTTGGAATTGCGGGCGCTAAAAAGCGCGATCGCGGCAGGCAGTTCAAATCTGCGATTGGTGTTGCCGTTTGTTCGCACGGTAGAAGAGTTTCAATTTTGTCGGTGTCGCATCGAGCAGCTTGGCTTAGCAGGGCAAATTCCGGTTTGGATTATGGCAGAAGTGCCATCGGTGCTGTTTTTGCTGCCAGAGTATGTGCGATCGGGCGTTGCCGGAATTTGCATCGGCACTAGTGATTTAACGCAGTTGATGTTGGGCGTCGATCGCGATCAAGGTGCTTTAGCACAGACGTTTCGCGAAACGCATCCCGCCGTAATGAGCGCGATCGTTCAACTGATTCAATCCGCACAAACCCTCGGAATTGGATGTTCAATCTCAACGCAAGCAACGATCGAGCCTGCATTTATTGATCCCTTGATCGAAGCGGGCATTAGCGCTATTTCAGTTAATTTAAACGCGATCGAAACCGCTCGTCGTGCCGTTTTGCGATCAGAACAGCGATTGCTGCTCAAACACGCTCGCATTCCTCATTAACAAAGCGCTTTGAGCGAGATTTCCAACGGCTAAAAAGCGCTAAATGCACAGGCTTTAATAGCGAGTATAAGCTGCTTATGATTATAAACGTAACCGCGATCGCGATCAAAGGACGCTTAGCCAATAAATCATCAATGCTACTGATTACAGTATCGAAATGAGTTACAATTTGCCAACTGTTAAACCGCAAAAAGCGTCCTAAATAAATGCCGATCGCGCTTAATGCATGTAACGCAATTTCAGCTTTAAAAACATACCGTGCCAAACCGCAGCGTTTTAGATAAGAACGCACGTTCAGCAACGATAAAACATATGCCTCAAATCCCAGTGTTAAGAACGCTAGGTACAAAGGAATATAAACTAACGTAATCGTCAAAATTGAGCGATTGCGCTGAACGTCGCTAATAAAATGAATAATATCGGTCAGAATATAAGGCGCATTGGGCAGAAACGCAACAAACGTTAAAACGCCAATCCACCACAGAATTGATCGATGCCTTCGCCCTCCCCGACCAAACAGGATAAAGCTCAGTCCTAACGGAACGATCGCTAAAAACAAATTCCAGCCCATCCAATCCGCATTGCGAATCACGATCTTTACCGCTTCGATCAAGAAATCTTTCATCGGTCAAATTCCAGAACAATAAACTGCAAGGATGCGATCAACTCCATCCCAAAAGGTTTTATTTCCCGTAATCTAACGGCTTGCTTTGTCTTTGGTATGACGGTGCTATCGCTATTTTGTAAACCATAAAAAAACCGCTCTGGAAGACCAAAGCGGTGAATGCATTACGAATTCAATCGATTGTCGCGACGGAATTGAGTGTAAGCTGCAACAAACAACCCTGCTAGGGTGACGGGCACAAGTCCCATCACAATCCCCAGCAATAATGGCTCAGGCATGTTTAAATCTCCTCATTTTGCAAGGATCTGCAACGTCGATCGTAACAGTTTCTTATTTATTATAGTAATCGGTCTCTGTCACTCATAAACGCTAATCCTGTCAACTTGCCTGTTACACGCTTTGTTGCTTTAGTTTTCGCTGGTCAAGGATTGCCAAAATTTGTTAAAGTCTGTTTAGTAAATGAGTGAACATTTTACAAACCTCACTTAGTAACCTAGTTTGAACGAGCACCTTGCTAAACCCGACGTTTCGCCGCAGCGCTGGATCACGATCGCGCTGACTGTTGCGCTGGCGATCGTGCTTGCCGTTTTGGGCGTTCACCAAATGCGCAAAGCTGATCCCTATGTACGCGAAGTCTTGACGCTTGAAGGGGATTCTGTTCAAGGTCATGCAATCTTTCAGATTAATTGTTCGGGCTGTCACGGCATTATGGCAGATGGAAAAGTGGGCCCAAGTTTGAAGAGCGTTTCGAGTCGAAAATCGCGCACCAGACTGATCGAGCAGGTCATTAGCGGTGAAACGCCACCGATGCCAAAGTTTCAGCCAAGTTCTCAAGAAATGGCGGACTTATTAAGCTATTTAGAAAGCTTGTAAAAATAAAAGGCTGATTTATGAAGTCGTATTCCCTCGATCAAGGAGCGCAGCAGTAAATCGACATTCACGATGAATCAGAAGACACGCTGCGGTTGTTTGCGTTTAAGTTGAAGCAAGGCATTGAAGTTCGTCGCCACTACGATCGCAGTATTCCAAAAATCCTCGCGTATGGCAGCGAATTAAACCTGGTGTGAACAAACTTGATCGACAATGCGGTAGACGCCATTGCAGATGCCGGAGCGATCGTGATTGAAACCGAGTTTGCAAGTTCACATTGTAGATTCGGGATCTAAGATCGCGGATCTTCGAGCCGTTCTTCACGACAAAGGCAGTCGCAAAGGAACGGGACTCGGTTTAGAAATGTCGCGGCGGATGGTTGAAAATCGGCATCGGGGCAGTCTCAGTTTTAGCTCTACACCCGGACAAACTCGCTTTACCGTCTGCTTACCGATCTCCGATTAATTTCAGATAGTATAAAGCGCTACTACCGCAACCTTCAAGACATCGTTAGCACTGCCCGAAACCGAGGTTTGCCTTCTCTGACGCGATCGAGCGCCGTTTGAGCTTGGTCGAGCGGAAATGTTTCAATCATCGGACGAACCCCATGTCGAGCCGCAACCTCTAATGTTTCGCGCATATCTTTGATCGACCCGCTCGGACTGCCCATCACTTTGCGTCGTCCTCCGATTAGTTCTACCGCAGGAGGCAGCACTAAATCTTGATTGTCTACCGCAAGCAGCACGAGCGTTCCTTCTGGGGCTAAAGCACGAATCGCTTGTCCCATCAGCTTTGAGGAGTTCGCCGTTGAAAGAATCACATCGGCTCCACCCATTTTTTGCAGTTGCTGCACCCAGTCTTCGCGGCTTGACTCAATCGCTTCGTCGGCTCCAAGTTTTTCTTTGGCTAACTGCAACTTATCCGCACCGCGACTCACCGCGATCGTGCGTGCGCCTAGCGCGTGAGCAAACTGAATCGCCAAGTGCCCCAATCCGCCAATGCCCATGACTGCAACCGTTTGTCCAGGCTTGAAGTTGACATAGTTAAACGGCGTGTAAACGGTAACGCCCGCACAAAAAAGCGGGGATGCCTCCTCAAACGAAATCGCATCGGGAATCACGGTCACGTCGCGAGCGGGTGCTTTGACGTATTCGGCATAGCCTCCGTTAAGGCTGATTCCTGTGGCTTGTTGCTCTGGGCACAAAGCCGATTCTCCGCGCACACAGTAGCGGCAGTGGCCGCAGGTTCCCTGTGTCCAGGGAACCCCAACCCGATCGCCCCGCTTCAAATACGTCACGAGTTCACCGACATGCTCGATCGTGCCTGCGACTTCGTGACCTGGAATCACCGGAACTTGAGACATTCCTGCAAATTCTTGATCCACTAAGTGAATATCTGAACCGCAAACCCCACAGGCATGAACTTTGATCAGCACGTCTAACGGCCCGATCGACGGAACTGGAACATCGCGAATTTCGAGCGGTTGATGGTAATCAGTCAAAACAGCAGCTTTCATAAACTCTCCTAAAGTGTAAAAAGAGGTGGGCAGTTGTTTCAGCGCTATTTACAGCAAAACGCGCTTTTATCAACCAGTACTCACTGATCAATAACTTCTAAGCTCCGGCAATCATACCCGCCAGCAGAATAAAACCAATCCAGACATTCTGCTTAAAGCTTTGTGCATAAAACGAATTTGGAATCGTTGGACGCGCCAGTTTAATCGATTGCCACGTCCAAGCGATCGCAGCAACGGTCAAACTCAGCCAATACGCGCCGCTCAACTGCATCACCATTCCTAGTTTGACTAAAACGATCACCGTTGCGACGTAAAATGCCGTGATTACATACGGGGCATAGTTGCCAAAAAATAGCGCACTCGATTTGACCCCGATGCGACGATCGTCCTCGCGATCGCTCATTGCATAAACCGTATCAAATCCCAACGTCCAAAGCACAGTCGCGCCCCACAAAAGCCAGGTTTCTTGACCGAGACAGCTTGTTTTAGCAGGCGTTGCCGAGCAGCTTACCGCACTCCAGCTAATTAAAACGGCAAACCCCCACGCGATCGAGAGCACTAGCTGCGGAATGGGAAATACGCGCTTTGCAGCAGGATACAGTAAAATAATTGGAACTGCCGCGACACAAAGCCAAAACGTAAGCGGATTGAGAAACGCCGCTAACCCCGCCGCACAAAGCAAGCCTACGATTCCGACGGCAATTCCCACTTTGAGCGACAGCGATCGTGACGCAAGCGGACGATCGCGGGTGCGCTCAACATGCGGATCGATGTTGCGATCCCACAAATCATTGGCCACACAGCCCGCCGCACTCGTCGCTAAAGTTCCTAAAATAATAATCATGACCAGCCCTATCGGCGGTGTTCCACGGGCAGCCAGGAACACCGCCCACAATGCCGGAATCATTAAAATCAAACGTCCTTCGGGCTTGTGCCAGCGCAACAGTCGGACAATAATTCGCCAAGTAGGTTCGGGGGGGCAATTCGGAGTCAACATAACTCAATCAAACTTAAGCAATTTATAACTAGAACTTAGCGTGGTTTTGGTACAAAATATTCCGAAATGCTCTGGAATTGTTGTACAAACTACCGTAAAAACAGTTTGAGTCGTTTTGTTTCTTCGCCTCTCTTAAATTCCGATCGCCACTCGTCTATTTTGTCATGGTGAACTCTCCCTACAAATCCGAAGATACATTAATGCAGCTTCCAACGCTGCCCTCGGATCGAGACCGCATTCTGGCGGCGATCGATGTGGGCACGAATTCGATTCACATGGTGATTGCGCAAATTCAGCCGCAGCTACCCACGTTTACGATCATCGCTCGCGAAAAAGCGACCGTGCGGCTTGGAGACTTTTGTAAAAAAACAGGTCACTTATCCGAAGAAGCGATGAATCGAGCGATCGCAGCGCTAAAACGCTGTCAAGAAGTCGCAAAAAGCTTAAACGCGGAACAAATTATTGCGGTGGCAACAAGTGCGGTGCGTGAAGCTCCAAACGGACAGGAATTTTTGCAGCGCATCGAAGCTGAACTCGGACTTTGGATCAATTTAATTTCCGGTGCCGAAGAAGCGCGGAGAATTTATCTTGGTGTGCTGTCTGGAATGAATTTCAACTTCCAGCCGCACGTGATTGTTGATATCGGTGGCGGGTCAACGGAATTGATTTTAGGCGACGGGCACGAGCCGCGCACGTTGAGCAGTACAAAAATTGGAGCGGTTCGCTTAAGCGCCGAACAGATTACGAGCGATCCGATCTCGTCTGGGGAGTTTCAAACGCTGCAAGCTTATATTCGCGGCATGATTGAGCGATCGATCGCAGAAGTGCAAGCGCATTTGCAGCCCGGAGAACGACCGCGCATGGTTGGCACATCGGGTACGATCGAAACTCTTGCCGCGCTGAACGCTCGTGAAAAATTAGGCGCTGTTCCAATGCCGCTTAACGGGTATGAATTGCCGCTCAAAGACGTGCGCGATTGGGTTAATCGACTGCGCAAGCTCAGCATTGCAGAACGCTTAACGATTCCGGGACTGTCTGAGCGTCGCGCTGAGATTATTTTGGCCGGCGCAATGATTTTGCAGGAAACGATGACGCAGCTTAATATCGAGTCGATCGTCATTTGCGAACGATCGCTGCGCGAAGGCGTCGTGGTTGATTGGATGCTCACGCACGGATTAATCGAAGATCGGCTGCGGTACCAAAGCTCGGTGCGAGAACGCAGCGTTTTCAAAACCGCTCAACGCTATCAAGTGAATTTAGAGCACAGCCAGCGAGTGGCTAAATTTGCGCTGTCGCTGTTTGATCAAACGCAGGGCATTTTGCACGATTGGACTGCCGAAGAACGCGAGTTATTATGGGCAGCCGCGATTTTGCACAACTGCGGTCATCACGTCGGGCATTCGTCGCATCACAAGCATTCGTATTATCTGATTCGCCATGCGGAACTGCTCGGATTTAACGAAATGGAAATCGAAGCGATCGCAAATCTCGCTCGCTATCACCGCAAAAGCAGTCCGAAAAAACGCCACGAAAGCTATCGCAATCTCACCAGCAAGCGTCACCGTCGCGCGGTTGAACAGTTGCATCCGTTGCTGCGCTTAGCCGTAGCGCTCGATCGCCGCCAAATCGGGGCGATTGAATCGGTGAAGTGTGAGTATAAATCGACCGATCGAGAACTGCGCCTGCTTTTGTTTCCAACGCATCCGAACGATGACTGCGCTTTAGAGCTATGGAGTTTAGAGTTTAATAAAAGCAGCTTCGAGACCGAGTACGCGGCAAAGCTGACGCCGATCTTGGAAAGCGGAGTCAAAGCAGAAAGCGTTGTTTGAGAAAGCCACAAACGCAAAATTTCTGGGTCTGATTGATCGTGTTCTTCCGGGTTGGCGTGAATAACCCTCTCGATCGGGCGATACCATTTCCGCAACAAAATGTAATGCTTAGATTATATTTATGAACCCTGACAAAATGCTAAACATTCTGCTAGTCGATGATGACGAAGTGGATGTGATGAACGTTGAGCGAGCGTTTAAGAAAAACAACATCACCAATCCACTCTTTGTGGCACACAATGGCATCGAAGCGCTGGCAATCTTACGCGATGAATCCGTTGGATTTCCCGCGCAGCGACGATTAATTTTGCTTGACTTAAATATGCCGCGCATGGGTGGAATTGAATTTCTGCGAGAATTGCGCAGCGACGATAAGCTAAAACAGATTCCCGTCATCGTATTGACAACTTCAAACGAGGACAATGACAAAGTAGAAGCTTATAACCTAAATGTTGCAGGATATATTCTTAAACCCGTTACGTTTTCTAAGTTTGTTGAATCAATGGTGGCATTGAATAAGTACTGGACGTTGTGTGAACTTCCTTAATTAAGATGGAAAGCGTGCTCAAAATTTTAGTCGTAGATGATGACGCGATCGATCGGATGGCTGTCCGACGTGCGCTTCAACGGGCTGGAATTGAGCTTGCTGCGTTTGTTGAAGCAGAAACTTGTGCAGGCGCGATCGCTCAGCTTGAACAAGATCATTTTGATTGTGCGATCGTCGATTACCGCTTGCCCGATGGCGATGGATTAACGCTGGTGCGACAAGTGCGCGATCGAGGGTTTCCGGTTGCGCTGATTGTGATTACCGGACAAGGCGATGAGCGCGTTGCCGTAGAGTTAATGAAAGCGGGCGCAAATGATTATTTATCGAAAAGCAGTCTAAATCCTGAAGTTGTTTCGCGCAGCGTTCAGCAAGCCGTGCGGTTAAATCGGGCTGAACTTACAGCGCAACTCGCCACTCAGCAACTGCGCGAAAGCGAAGAACGCTATCGCTTGGTGTTAGAAGGATCAAACGACGGCATTTGGGATTGGTACATTTGCGACAACGAAGTATTTTGTAACGATCGCATGTACGAAATTCTCGGTTTATCGCAAGCGGAAATTGGCACCGCTCAAAATGCTTTTGTGCGCTTGATTCATCCAGAAGATCAAGGGCGCGTGCTGGCATCGATGCGATCGCATCTAAATCAAGGCACGCCGTTTGATGTGGAATTTCGCATGCGGCACTCGTCGGGAACATACCGCTACTGCACGTCACGCGGCAAAGCGCAGCGCGATCAGTACAATCGATTATTTCGCATGTCGGGCATTGTCAGCGACATTACCCAGCGCAAAGACGACGAACAGCGCATCGTTGAGCTAAATCGCGATTTAGAAAATCGCGTCAACGAGCTGCAAACCCTGCTAAATGTTATTCCGGTTGGCATTGCGATCGCGGAAGATGCGAACTGCAATGTGGTCAAAGTAAATGCGAATTTGAGCAGTTTACTGAATCTCGATCGCACGCAGAACGCATCGAATAATCCCCCCAACAATGAGCGGTTGCCCTACAAAATTTATCGCCACAATCAAGAATTAGCGCTTCATGCGTTGCCGATGCAAAAGGCTGCGGCAACCGGAACGCCGATATCGGGAATGGAACTTGATGTGCGATTAAACGACAGCCGACGAGTCAAACTGCTGGCCGAAATTGCACCGCTTTTCAACGAAAACGGACAGCCACGCGGCTGCATTGGCGCGTTTTTAGACATCACCGATCGTCATCGCACCGAAACCGCTCAGCGTTTTCTTGCCAATGCCAGCGCTTTACTAGCGACTACGCTTGATGCCGAAACGATTTTAGAAAGTTTAGCGCCGCTTACCGTTCACGATTTAGGCGATGTTTGTTTGATTCACACGCAAGCCGACGGTCGATTAACGCTGGCGACAAGCTATCCGATTAGTGCCGCCCGCCGACTTAGCGGCATGGATTCACTGACCGAAGAAATTCGCGATGTTGTGATATCCGGACGGTCTAAATTGTTCTTAACCGTAACGGAACCCGGACTATTGCAGCAGATCGGGTATCGATCGCTGTTAATTGTGCCGATGCTGGCGCGCGACAAAATTTTGGGAGCAATGACGTTTGCGGCGGACGATCGCGTGTACACGTCTCAAGATCTAGACTTAGCGACGGATTTAGCAAGACGGGCTGGATTTGCGATCGATCATGCTCAGTTGTATCAAGCAACTCAGCGTGCCGAACAAAATTTGCGTCGCGCTATTTTAGTTTTAGGTGAGCAGCAGCAGCAGCTTCGCACCCTGCAACGGTTAGCGGATTTGCTCAATCAACGATTAACAAATCTGTCCGAATTGCTTCAGTTAATGATCGATGCAATCTGCGAAACGATTTCAAATGCTGGATTTGGATTGATTTTGCTTTACAACTCGCAAGCGGATACGCTGGAGCTAACCGCCACTACGCAAAGCGGTTGGGGCGTTGATGCTCCCGAAAACAATGTGACCGCCCCGCTCGAAGCAACGCTTACCGAGGTTTTTCGCTCCGGAGAATCTATCTTGATTCAAGGCAATCGCGGAAATGCTGCGCTGATGCCTGCGTCACTGTGTGCCGTTGCGATTGAGTCTTCTGAAGGCGGACGACAAGGCGTGTTAGCGGTAGGAAACTGGCTTGATCCATCGGCGTTTGATGACGATGATGTTCAGTTGCTGATGGCGTTTAGTGAGCAAGCCGCGATCGCGCTCAACAACGCTCAGTTGATTAATGCGCTAGAAGAGCGAGAAGCACAGCTTGCGAAACAAAACGCAACGCTGGTGCAGCAAAATCAAGAATTGGAAAACCAACGTCAGCAGATTCAGCTTCAAAATCTCAAGCTGACAGAAGCGGCACAGCTTAAAACTCAGTTTTTGGCGACGATTTCCCACGAGCTACGCACCCCGATGAACGCAATTATGGGATTTTCGCAACTGCTGCTGCGGCAAAAAACGCTAACGCCTGCTCAAATCGAGATGGCGACCCGCATTCTCAACAACAGCAAAAATCTGCTGGCGTTGATCAACGATATTTTAGATTTGTCGAAAATCGAAGCCGGACGATTAGAGCTAAGACTAGAGCGATTTAATATCGCAAGCTTGCTGTTAACCACGATCGATGAATTGCGATCGCTGGCTGAACCGAAACGCTTAACTCTGCGCAGCGATTTCCAGTTATTCAACCAATGGGTGATTAACGATAGTTCAAGAGTTCGACAGATTTTTGTAAATCTATTATCAAACGCAATTAAATTTACTGATTCTGGTTCCGTTGAGGTTTTTGTTGAAGAAATCGATCCCGATCGAATTGCGATTTCGGTAAAAGATACGGGCGTTGGCATTGGGCCAAAAGATATCAAACATATTTTCGAGGAGTTTCGCCAAATCGATCAAACGATTACGCGGCGTCACGCGGGTACGGGATTGGGGCTTGCAATCACGAAATGGCTTGTCGAACTCATGCATGGATCGATTTCGGTAGAAAGCGAGTTAGGCGTTGGATCAACGTTTCGCGTTGAACTGCCGCGTGAAGTGAGCAACGATCAGAACGTTGAGTAATGTTAGTTCGATCAAAGGAATTAGCTGCGTTGCTGCTCGTGATTTGCGAAGCAACTTGTAAATCTAGGAAGCTTCCCTCAACAAATTCTTAGCCGCGATCAACCAAAAGAATCCGTCGATCGAATGAGAAAAGTTCCTCCTTTTACTAAACCGCGAAATTGGCTGAAAGCTTTATCCTATAAGTAGTGAGCATTAAGGTAGGGCATGGTAAACCAACCAATCAAGATTGCAGTGGTCGGGGACGTTCATGATTTGTGGGAACCTGAAGACGAAGCAGCGCTAAAATCTCTGGGCGTGAATTTAGTTTTATTTGTGGGCGATTTTGGCAACGAATCTGTTGATATTGTCAAAATGATCGCGCAGATTGATCTTCCCAAAGCTGCAATCACGGGCAATCACGATGCTTGGTACAATGCAACCGATTGGGGCATCAGCAAGCGACCGTACGATCGAACCCAAGAAGATCGCGTACAGCAGCAGCTTGATTTGCTCGGTGAAGCTTATGTCGGTTATGGAAAGCGAGATTTTCCGGCGCTCGATCTCAGCGTGGTTGGCGGGCGTCCGTTTAGCTGGGGCGGATCGAACTGGAAAAATGGACGGTTTTATCAAGAGCGATGTGGCGTTGACAGTTGGCAAGCATCGGTCGATCGCATTGTGGATGCGGCAAAGCAAACGGAGAGCGATACCCTTGTGCTAATCGGACACAACGGCCCGACTGGGTTAGGAGATCAGCCTGACGATCCGTGTGGTAAAGATTGGCAACCGATCGGCGGCGATCACGGCGATCCAGATTTAGCAGACGCGATCGTAAAAGCGCGATCGCTGGGTAAAACGATTCCGCTTGTGACGTTCGGGCACATGCATCATACGCTGCGCCATACAAAAACGCAGTTGCGCCGCTCGATTCATGTGGATGAAGCGGGTACCGTTTATCTCAACGCGGCTCGTGTGCCTCGCATTGTCAACGTGAATCAAGATCGAATGCGTAACTTCTCGATCGTCACCCTCGAAAATAAGGTTGTGACGGACGTAACGCTAGTTTGGATCAACCAAAAGCTTGAGATTGAGTCTGAAGCGAAATTGTATCAAGCGCAAAACGTGGCAGAAGCGATTGCTTAAAAGAGTGCGAACTAAGCTAAAATAATCCGGAACGCCTGGAGAGGTGGCAGAGTGGTCGATCGCGTTCGACTTGAAATCGAATGACTCGAAAGAGTCCGTGGGTTCGAATCCCACCCTCTCCGTTGTTTGAAATGGCACTGTTTCAGATCATTTAGATCTTGAATCAAGCGATCGAAGATTTTCGATCGCTCTTTTAGTTTTTCGCTGCGACCGTATCATTTACACGATCGACGATGACTTAGTACTCATTCTGGTGGTGACTAAAGTCAGGCATCGTTGTGATGTCTATCGGTAAATCTTTGCTAAATATAAGATTAAGCCAACGATCGAGAAATAAATTTATGTTGAACCTCAACTTAGATGCAGAGTCAGAAAAATACTTGATTGAAATTCTGGCACACGAGCAAACGACGAGCAGCGAATTAATTAAGCAGCTATTGCGCGATCGCTTCGAGATATCTGCCGGAGCAGATCGCTTCGAGATATCTGCCGGAGCAGATCGCTTCGAGATATCTGCCACAGCAGATCGCTTCGAGATATCTGCCGGAGCAGATCGCTTCGAGATATCTGCCACA
>CAXUFL010000049.1:0-2112 GCA_964250455.1 uncultured bacterium | reverse complement strand
GCAGATCGCTGGCAAGCGCTTCAATCTCAACAAACTACGCTAGAGCGAATGGGTGGTTATCCTGATTCTTTGCTTGCAGGGCCGTCAGACCTATCTGATCGCGATGTCCGAAAAAAATTAATCACTGAGCACCTTCAAAAACGACACGAGCAACAATCGTGACTGACCCGATCGGTTTGATTGTTGCCGCGTGCTTGACTACTCCAACGCTTTCCCAAATTGGTCTTCTTTGATCGGTTTGATAAACCGACTATTCGCCCGCACAAAGCAATTTTTAGCTTGAGCATTCTTCGGAGCGACGATCGGAATCCACGCCATGCCGCGATCGTCGATCAACACAATTTGATTGCGCCCCATGTTGCCCGTCACCGCTTGTATACGATCGTTTTTGCGGAAAGTGCCCGCGATCGACCAATCGTAGATCTTATGAATGCTATTAATGTACAAATTCGCAGGCGTTTCGGCTCCATCCATTGCAAAAGAGCGGTACTGTTTCGCCATGCGGCAGTTTAAACCTTTAGGATCAGCATCGACGACCAGCCAATTCGTTTGTCCAGGCTTGCCGCGCAGTTGAGAAAGTTGATAATTACCGTTAGCTCCAGCCGTGGGAATCGCCAAAGCAACCGAAGCAGTCACGGTTAAAAAGCAAGCAGAAAGCATCATCGTCGGAATCGATTTCATGATCGGGAAAAATAAACGCTGTGAGAATCTACAGCATGATATTCCCAATTTCGTTATTGTCCGCGTCCTTGTGGCGTAATTTGTAGCTCAACGCGACCGCCATCCACGGCAACTTGCTGATCGTCGAGCTTCCCAGACGCTTGCGGCCCGTTGAGGCTAAACGGCGGATTGCTTTGGCGGTAGTTGACGTTGCCGTTTGCCTGAAATTGTTGCGTCGTTAAAAACCAAGTCACACGATCGGCGCTTAGCTGCGATTGATTTTTTCCGCCCACGCCGCGCACATTGCCGTTGAGATTAGCGATTTGCTGAGCGAGCTGCATTGTTCCTGAATCGGCGGTTAGGGTAATTTGCTGAGCGGGATTCACGATCGTAACTGGCTGAGCGGCGGTTAAAGTCTTTTGGTCAACGTTCCACGCAAGCAAATCTCCGCTTACCTGCAAGCCAGAATTTAGCATGATGCGACCATTCTGGCGCAACGTGGCGATTTTAGCTTTGAGATCGACATTGGCTTGATCGGCAGTGGCGCGATCGCTCACTTGCTTGTTTTCGTAGCGATCGATTTGCACGGGTCGATCGCCCGTCACGTTTTGATTTTGCACTTCCCACACTAAATGCTCGGTGCGAATCTGCATTTGGGGATCTTTGACTTGCGCGACAATTTGCCCGTTCACATCCAGCTTGCGAGTGCGGGTTTGATATCGTCCTTCTTTTGCTGCAAGCTGAAGTTGTTTGTGATCCCCGGTAAAACCGTTCCGCACGATTAAAATATCTTCGGTCGGTCGCCATTCGACTTCGTTTCCTTTCAATACCGATCCATCGCGCACATCGGTTGCGGTAATTTGCCCTTTGAGCACGATCGATTTTCCGTCTTGCTCAATCTCGCTTTTTTGAGCTTCGATGCGAAATACGATTTGTCCGTCTTGGTACAGTTCGCCGCGTGGCTCTTGAACCGTCGCGTTTTTCTGATCTTTGGCGTAGATGGCTTGTTTTGCTTTAACCCGCCACCAAAGCTGTCCTTTATCGTTGGCTTGCTCTAGCGTGACGTTGTTAAACGTTAGGTTGCTGTCAAATTTCTGTGCGCCCTGCGCGTCTTCTGCCAGCTTTGCGGCAGTACGATCGGGGCTTTTACAGGCGTTCGTCACCAGTAAAAGCCCGATTAACGTTGCATTCAAAAGAATCGATCGACGCAGGTTTTTCATGATCCGCAATTGGGAAACCGTATCCAGGATATCAACTACATCCTACGATTCGCGAATCGGTTTAAAGTTCCCTGGGTGTCGCTGAGTCTCAACTAAGGCGCGTGATCGTCTTCGGCATCGTCCATAATGCCAATTCCCGATAGCGGTCGATACGTGTAGCTACGGGGTGTTTTTTGGATATCTTCTTTGATGTTGTCGAGATCAATATAGCGATCGGCAACGTTGATCAAGC
>CAXUFL010000048.1:0-35679 GCA_964250455.1 uncultured bacterium | reverse complement strand
ATCACAGTAAAGAAGCCGAAGCGAACAGCGTTGTATCGGCGATTGCAGAAACTGGCAGTAAAGCCGTTGCATTACAACTCGATACATCCAATGTGGAAACATTGGATGAATTTGTCACACAAGTCAAGCGATCGCTTCAAGATGTTTGGCAAACCGATCAGCTTGACTTCCTGATCAATAATGCCGGAACGGGTGTGTCTGCCTCGTTTGCCGAAACGACCGAAGCAGAGTTCGATTACATGATGAACCTTCATGTCAAGGGTGTTTTCTTCCTGACTCAAAAACTGCTGCCTTTACTCAAGGATGGCGGGCGCATCGTCAATCTCTCGTCGGGTTTGACCCGTTCTACCTTTCCAGGCTATGCGGCTTATGCCAGCGCGAAGGGCGCGATCGAGGTGTTGACTCGATACCTGGCGAAGGAATTGGGACAAAGGCAAATTGCGGTGAATACAGTGGCTCCGGGCGCGATCGAAACCGATTTTGGTGGGGGTGTCGTGCGCGATAATCCAGAAATTAACAGTTTCTTAGCTTCGCAGACTGCTCTGGGTCGCGTGGGTGTGCCGGACGATATCGGAGGCGCGATCGCAGCCTTACTCTCTGAAGACAATCGCTGGGTGAACGCACAGAGAATTGAAGTTTCTGGGGGTCAATTCCTCTAAGTCAAACAAACATCAACAGCAAGGAAAATCACAATGTTGAACGTAGAAAACAAAGTTATTGTCATCACTGGAGCTAGTAGTGGAATCGGTGAAGCGACCGCTAAGTTACTTGCCCAAAACGGTGTAAAGGTAGTCTTGGGCGCACGGCGCACCGAAAAGCTCGAAAAGCTCGTTGAGGACATCCATCAGCAAGGCGGTATAGCAGAATTCAAGGCTGTGGATGTTACCGATCGCGAAGCTGTAAAAGCGTTCATTGGGTTTGCCAAAGATAAATTCGATCGCGTCGATGTCATTTTTAACAATGCAGGCGTGATGCCGCTATCGCCGATGAACGCTTTAAAAGTCGAAGAGTGGGACGCAATGATCGATGTGAACATCCGTGGCGTGCTAAACGGCATTGCAGCAGGGCTGCCGATTATGGAAGCGCAAGGCAGTGGGCACTTTATCAATACGGCTTCGATCGCCGCGCATGTAGTAGGGCCGACCAGTGCAGTCTATTCCGCAACAAAATTCGCGGTTTGGGCGATTTCCGAAGGTTTGCGTCAGGAGTCGAACAAGATCCGCGTGACAACGATATCTCCGGGCGTCGTTGAAACTGAGCTTGGCTCTGATATCACAGACGATGCAACTAAAGGACTGTTGAAAGAACTTCGCAAAACGGCACTCACCTCGGATGCGATTGCCAGAGCCGTTTTATATGCCGTGTCTCAGCCTGATGGTGTGGATGTGAATGAAATGATTGTCCGCCCAACAGCGAGCGCATTCTAGCCCCCAACACAACGCACTGCTTTTCTCTACATTTCAAACAACTCCTACTCTTTCAACCCAGTAGGCTAACTGGGCAATGCTACGATGGAAAATCGAGCGTTGTGATTTGGAAAAAGCGATGACCATTGCAGTTGGAGACCAGATTCCCGATGTGACGCTTACGAGTCCATCGGGTGAAGCAGTGAGCTTGAAAAGCTTGATCGGTGAGAAAGCGATCGTGCTGTATTTTTATCCGAAAGATGACACTCCGGGGTGCAGTAAAGAAGCGTGTGGCTTTCGCGATCGCTATACCGTATTTCAAGAAGCGGGGGCTGACGTGATCGGAGTGAGCAGCGATTCTCAAGCGGTGCATCAGCAGTTTATTAGCAAATACCAACTTCCGTTTACGCTGCTAACCGATACGGGAAATGCAGCGCGTAAAGCGTTTGGAGTGCCGTCAACGCTGGGACTTTTGCCGGGACGAGTGACGTATGTGATCGATAAGAATGGCGTTGTGCGTCACATTTTCAATTCTCAATTTAATTTTCAGGGACACATTGACCAATCTCTAAAAGTTGTTCAACAGTTAGCGGCCGTTTGAAATTTGGTTGTTGAATTGGCAAATTGTTGCTTGGGGGATTAACGTCAGTTCGGGTTGAGCGGGCGCGAAGGCGCGGCTAGTCGAACCAAGTCCGCGATCAGGCGGACTACTCGCAGAATTTGCCGTGAAGGAACCCGTGGGTGGTTTTGTCTGTGTAGCCGCGCCTTCAGTCGCCAGGCGGGTTAGGCTTCTAATCCAGCCCCATCAATAAAGCAACCCGCGAATTCTGTCGAGTTCGCCGCGTAGAAGGTAATGTACGCGGCGAATAGCAGTCGTCAGGCATCCCGAAGCTAACTTGAACTCACGGTTCAATGTCCATCTTTACGAGATAAGCGACTGGTAGCGGGTTCTTCAACTGATCGAGCCGTTCCCGTTTCGTGTCCGTCTAATGTTTCATCGATGCCCTCTACTAAAACTGGTTTAGCAGGTCGTCTGAAGCGATCCTCAAACGATTTGATCACAATGTACAGAACCGGAACGATAAACAAACTGAGAAACGTGGCAACAACCATTCCTCCAACGATCGCAGTTCCCAACGATTGACGGGCGGCAGCTCCGGGCCCAGTTGCAATCACAAGCGGCAATGCACCGATCGCCGTTGCAATCGCCGTCATCAAAATCGGTCGCAGTCGTTCCCGACCTGCCGAAACGACAGCGCTGGCAATTCCTTTGCCGCGATCGCGCTCTTCGTTGGCAAACTCGACAATCAAAATCGAGTTTTTACTGGCCATTCCGATTAGCATCACAAACCCGATTTGGGTGTAAACATCGTTTGCAGTTCCGCGCAGCAAAACGGCCAACAGTGCGCCAAGAATGGCTAAAGGCACCGTCAGCATAATAATGAACGGATCAACATAGTTCTCGTACTGAGCGGCTAGAGTGAGGAAGACAAAGACGATCGCTAACCCAAAAATGAACACTGCCGCGCCGCCTGATTCGATTTCCTCAAGTGAAAGCCCCGACCACTGAAACCCGAAGCCTCGCGGTAGCGTTTCTCGCGCCACTGCTTCCATTGCTTTAATCGCTTGCCCTGAACTTGATCCCGGTGCAGGTGCGCCGTTGATTTCGACCGAGCGGAAAAGGTTGTAGTGCGTGATAATCGACGGACCGATCGTTTGAGTCACTTTAACCAAATTGCCCAACGGAATCATTTGTCCAGGTGCGCCGTTGGTACTAGCACTGCGGACATACAGGCGTTTAATGTCTTCGGGATTCGAGCGAAACTGCTGATCGGCTTGCACATACACCCGATAAGCTCGGTTGAACTGGTTGAAATCGTTGATGTAGGCAGAGCCTAGAAAGATTTGCAGCGTGTTGAAGATGTCTTCGAGCGAAACATTAAGCTGACTGGCGCGATCGCGATCGACTTCGATTGAAATTTGAGGCGTATTGCCGTTAAAGCTCGGACGCAGCCCGGAAAGCTGTGGGCTTTGTGCCGAAGGATAAGCCGATGCGCGAGTGATAAATTTGCCTAACGCTTCACCGAGGGCAGGAAAACCTAGTCCGGTTCGATCCTGTAGGTGAAACTCAAATCCTCCGAAGTTTCCAATGCCCGGAACCGCAGGCAAGTTAAACGGCAACACGACCGCTTCTTGGATCGCTGCCATTTTAGGAAACAATCCAAACGGTTTTGGAAAGAAACCGCCGATGATTGCTTGCAGCGATTGATCGGCTTTGGTTCTTTCTTCCCAGGGTTTGAGCGTGGTAAAAATCAAACCATTGTTCGGCGTTGCGCCACTAAAACTAAATCCTCCGAGCGCAAAGATGTTCGCGACTTCTGGCTGTGCTTTGAGAATCGCTTCAGCTTTTTCAAGGACTTTCTCGGTGTAGTCGAGCGAAACGCCTTCAGGCGCTTGAACAACGGTAATAAAAACGCCTTGATCTTCATCGGGAATAAACGCGTGCGGCACAAAGCTGTACACAAAATAAGTCAGCACTAATGCGCCCGCAAAAAACGCAAGAATTAATCCTTTGCGGCGAACGGCGCGATCGAGATTGTGTGCATAGCTTTCGCGAGTTTTATCGATCACCCAATTCACTCGGCGGAAAAACCAATGGTTGCTTGCGGTTTTTCCGGGTCGCAACAACAACGCCGACAGCATCGGCGTAAAGGTGAGCGCGTTAAACGTTGAAACGGCAACGGAAAACGCGATCGTTAACGCAAACTGTCGGTAAAGCTGTCCGGTGGTTCCCGGAAAGAACGCCACGGGCACAAACACCGTGATCAATACCAGCGAAGTTGCAATCACCACGCCTGATAGGGTGTTCATCGATTCGATCGCAGCTTCAAGCGGTCGCTGTTTTAGGTCTTGAATCCGTCGGGTGATATCTTCAATAATCACGATCGCGTCATCGACCACTAGCCCCGTTGCCAACGTCAATCCAAACAGCGTCAGGGTATTAATCGAAAATCCGAGTATTTTCACAAAGATAAACGTACCGAGAAACGCGATCGGAATCACGATCGACGTAATAAACGCCGCCCGCCAATCTTGTAAAAAGAGAAACAAGATCAGCACCACTAAAACAACGGCTTCGATTAGCGATTGAACAACTTCTTTTGCGCCTGCATCAATAAACGTTGTCGTATCAAACGCAACCTCATAATGAAGTCCAGGCGGAAAGCTTGCAGCAAGGTTTAGCATTTCTGCTTTCACCGCTTTTGCAACATCGAGCGCATTGCTTCCAAATTGCTGGTTTACGCCGAGTCCGATACCTCGATGCGTAACGCGATCGAGCGTTGTAAATCTCAGCAATGAACCATAGTTTTCTGCTCCTAGTTCTGCCCGACCGACATCTCTCAGGCGCACCAGTGTTCCCGTTCCCGTTGTTTTAATAACAAGATTGTTGAATTCCTCAGCGTCTTTAAGCCGTCCTTGAGCCGTAACCGAATACTGATACTGCTGTCCCGGAACGGCGGGCGCTTGTCCGATTTGTCCGGCTCCGACCTGAATATTTTGCTGCTTCAAGGCAGCAATCACATCTTGAGGCGTTAGCGTTCGACCCGCAAGCCGTTCTGGGTCAAGCCACAGCCGCATTGCATAGGTTCGTTCTCCGAAAATCTGAACTTCACCCACGCCTTTGATGCGGCGAATCGCATCGGCTAGATACAAATCAGCATAGTTGCTCAGGTAAAGATCATCGTAGAGGTCTTGATTCTTGGCTTCGTCGCGATCGGAATAAAGCCCGATCGCCAACAAAAAGCTATTGTTCGTTTTGGTAACTTGAACCCCGGTTTGCGTTACCGGCCCTGGTAGTCGCGATTGCACCGTAGACACGCGATTTTGCACATCAACGGCGGCTAAATCTTGATCGCGCCCTAAGTCAAACGTCAAGTTAATGTTGCTAGTTCCGGTGTTGGCGCTCGTGGACTTAATAAACTTTACGCCATTAATGCCGTTGAGCTGCCGCTCTAAAATGTTAGTTACCGTTGATTCAACGACTTCAGCGTTTGCGCCAACATACGTCGAGGTTACACTGACTTGAGGCGGCGCAATTTCTGGATATTGAGCCACGGGCAAAGTTGGAATACAAGCGATTCCCAGCAGTGTGATCATAATAGAACACACGGTTGCAAACACGGGGCGCTTAATGAAAAAGGTAGAAATTGAAAAAATCATAAAAATCAGCGCCTTTGGTTAAGGTGAAGCGGAGGGCTGAAGCTGGGCTGCATCGGCGATCGGGGCACAGTTTTGCAGTTGCAAAATTCCCGAAGTCACAATGCGATCGGTGGCGGTGGCTCCTTCTAGAATTTCCTGTTCATTGCCGATAATTTTGCCGAGCCGAATTGGCTTTTGAGCCGCCACTAATTGATCCGGTGTCACTTCAATTTTTCCGCCTCCTTGAGAAGGAGCAGGCGCTTTGCATCCCGACGCCTGAAACGGAGCCGCAACAAACAGAAAATCTCTTCCGCCTAAGCGCGAAATCGCGGCTGTAGGAACTAATACACCGGGACGATTTGCCCAAATAACTCTAGCCCGAACAAACTGCGACGTTCTTAAATTCCCCGTATTGGCAAATCTTGCTTTTGCTTGCACCGATTGACTCGCAGCATCAACGTTGGGTGCAATAAAAGAAATTTGCCCGGTTTGCACAACTTGATTTTTGTCGTCTAACAGCTTGACGGGTAGTCCGGTTCGCAATGCAGAAGCCCGCTCTAAGGGAATTTGAATCTGAATTTCTAACTGATCATTTTGAGTCACCGTTAAAAGCTGGGCTGTCGTGCTTACGGTGTCTCCCACTTTAGCCGGAATGTCCCCGATCGTGCCTGAAAACGGAGCCGTAATCGTGTAGTCTTGCAGTTGAGCAACCCCTTCAGCCGTATTTGCCTGGGCTTGTTCGACTGCCCGTTGATTTCGATCGACGGTGGTTTTTGCGCGTTGAATCGCCGCCCGTTGCGCTTGAATGTCTGCTTCTGCTTGTTTAAGAGCAGCTTGAGCGGTTTGCAGGGCGTTTAAGCGCTGATCTAAAATCTGCTGACTGGTAGCGCCTTGTTTTTGCAGATCGACAAAGCGATCGTAGTCGCGCTGATTTAGCTGCACATTGGATAAAGCCGTGGCGCGTTTGGCTTCGAGCGATTGCAGCGTTTGATTCGCACTCTCGACATCTGCCCGCGCTGTTTCTACTTCCGCTTGAGACGTTTGCGTTGCCGACTGCCGACTGGCAACTTGAGCACGCTGCTGAGCCGAATCGATTTGCATTAACGGCTGTCCGGCCTCAACGCGCTGTCCGGGCCGAACATAAATCGCTGCAATTTGCCCGGAAACTTTAGGCTGTAGAGTGACAGACTGCCGGGAATCAAGGCTGGCAGCATACTCGGAACTATCTTCGATCGTGGCGGCTTTTGGGTTAGCAAGCGGGACAGGCGTGGGGTGGGCTTTCATTTGACCTGCCATCAGCATCGGCAAAATCAGCCGATTCAACAAAATCCAACCGAGACTGCCGACGATCGCACCGCCAATTAAGGCAGGAAGCAGAAATCGTCGCCAGCGAGGCGGCGGCGTTCCTTTGTCTGGGAGCGTTTTTTCGGTAGAAGTTTGAACCTTTAGGTTTCGATGAGTTTCTTCGCCGTTCATTAGGTTAATCCATCAGGGCTAGACAGAGCGTGAGCGAATGCAGCGCGTTACACGTGAAGTCGAACTAAGGTAAACAAAGCAGGCTCCCCATACTACAGTATATGGGTCGGTGATGTACAGCGTTGAAATGGGATTGTACCCAAGCGTAGCGCTGGAGTGGGGGTGCATACTAGCAGCGTCGCAAAGCATCGATCGTGCCGTTTGACCCCATTCAGAACGTGTTTAAGCGTGTGATCCTAAAACCGGATTAACCTGGCAATGAAAGCCACTGAAATGCGTTTCGGCTCTTATGCATCAGTAAAGAATGCCGAGTTAATCAAGATTTCAGACTGACGCATTCCGATAGGTTTCTGCTTTTGTGTCGATCGAGCAGCCAAACCGAGCATAAGCCGTGATCAAATCAGCGCCTAATCGATCGCAGCTAAATCGTTTGATTGCTGTTTGCTGTGCGTTTCGTCCGAGTTCGAGGCGGCGATCGCCGCCTCGGATTAATTCAATTAAAGCTTGAGCTAAAGCCGTTGGATCACCCGGAGGAACGCCGATCGCATCATAATCAGGTGTAAATAGCTCGGCAGCTCCCCCAGCTTGAGACACAATCACCGCTTTGCCACAGGCCATAGCTTCAGCAATCACCAGTCCAAACGGCTCTGGCTGGGTGCTGGCATGAACCACAATATCAAGAGATTGATAAACTGTCTTCATATCCGACTGAAAGCCGAGGAATTCTACGATCGGTTCTAGTTCCAATTCACGAACTTTTGCTTGAAGTTCGGCAAGCGAGACCTGAGATCCGGCGGTTTGATAAATCGGGTCGCCTACAATACAAAAGCGAACGGCATCCCCAACAACTTGCTTAACTTGTGCAGCCGCTTGAAGAAATACGTCGTGTCCTTTCCAGCGCGCAAAGGTCGCCACTAACCCAATTTGTAAGATTGCTCCGGTTTGGAACAGGCGCGAACTAAAGTAGCTTGAATCAACGGCTGGATGAATAACCTCGATCGACCGTAACGAAATAACCGATTTAGCACCGATCGCCACAGCCTGAGACGGAGCAATGGCACCTGCGATCGAGGGTGCCATTCGTCGCAAAACTTTTGCCATCAACGGACGAGCACTGTAAAAATCATGAACGTGCCAAACAATCGGGCATTGAAGCCGTCCTAGCAATCCGATTAAACCGTGAGTTTTGATGCCATTAGAATGAATTAAATCAGGCTGAATGGCGATAAGTTTACGCTGTAGCTGTTGCAGATAGCCGAGCAAATCTACAGCAGCAGTTGCTAATTGAAACAAGATTTTGATCAAGGCGATCGGTTGACCTTTAAGGTGACTATCGCCAAGCTGACTGAGCGAATCGGGAATCGGTAAGCAAATAACAGACACCCCGATCGATCTTGCTGCTTCAATTAAGGCTCCGGACGATCCGACGATCAAAATCAGTTCGAGGTTTGGGTCGAGCCTTCGCAGTGCTGCTAGATTCTGTAATAAAACTCGTTCGGCTCCACCGATAAAACCAACTGGATTAATAAATAATAGCTTCATCGCTAAAGTCCTAAGTGCTGATAAGCTTGAACGATCGTGTTGGTGTGAGTTTGCCAGGAATAGCGATTTGCCTGCGCTAAACGTCGCGATCGAGCAGGTGCGTGATTCAAATCGCTCAACACGGCTGTCACTGTTTCAACCCAACTTGCGACATTTCCAACCGGACAGTAAAGCGCTGCATCCTCTGCAACTTCTCGAAAAACAGGCAAATCACTGGCAACGACGATCGCGCCACACGATAGCGCTTCGATTAATGGAAGTCCAAATCCTTCAGCTTCGCTGGTAAGCAGCACGATCGCGGCTTGGCGATACAGCGCTGCAATTTCAGTTCGCGGCAAATTTTGATAATGAATCAGGTTCGATCGAATGCCTAAGCGATCAATTTGTTGATGCTGCTCAGGCGTAAATTCTCCACCAACTTTTATCAACTGCAATTGCGAATTGCAGCGATGAAGTTGAGCAAAAATATCGAGTAATACATCAATGCGTTTACGGGGAATACAGCTTCCAACGTGTAGCAAAAAAGCAGTATTTTCTAAAGGCTGCAACGGATTTGAATCGATTGACGAATACGGCGTAAATTCCGGTGCAACACCGTACGGCGCTTGAATTAATCGATCGTGCTTTACTAATTGGTAGTATTCAAGCTGAGATCGAACAGTTGCGGTCGAGTAAAACACGATCGCCGCTTTTTGCAGCCCCTCTAAAACGTGCTGCGACATCGTGCGATACCAACGCGGGCGCGGCTCTGAATCGGGTTCAAGAATCGAGCGAAACGCATCTAAATCGTGACAGTACACGCCAGTACGATCGGCAGGTAGCACATGAACTAACTGCGCATAGGTATGATCGCAAACGTGAAAAACATCAAACTGGTGCGCCACCTGTTTTACATAGCGCGGGTAGTCCCAAAATCGATTCAGCAAGCGATCGCTATTCACGGCAATCCGATGAGTCGCCAGTTGAGGCAGGTGCGTGAATCGACGCTGAAAGCTCGGACAAATTTGCTCAATTTGCCAACCTTGAGCGCTGCTCCAAGTTTGGGTCAGCATTTGAGCACACAAATCCATGCTGAACCAACCTTCTTCGAGATAATCAGAAATAATTGCGGCACGCATTCGTTTAACGTAGGTAAAGCAGAGTGCTTCTAACAAATTGCTTTAGGTTTTAGATCCACAACCGCGTCGAAAAACTCTAAATGCTGTTTTGCAACGATCGGCCATGCAAAAACCGAGTGAGCACGATCGATTCCTGTTTTCGAGAGCCGCGATCGCTCCTGTGGGTTTGAGAGCAAGTCTGAAATCGCCTTGATCCAGGCTCGATCGTCCGCTTCTGCAACAATCATTCCTGCATCGCCAATCACATACGGAATTTCACCGCTATCGCTGCCGATCACCGGAACACCACAGGCAAACGCTTCGATGATCATGCGTCCAAACTGTTCGCGCCAGCGTGGAGTTGTTTGACTTGGCGCACACAGCAAATCCATTGCATTCAGGTAGTGAGAAACTTGATCATGATGAACCGTTGTACAAATCCGGACCCGATCGCCATAGCGACTTGCCCACGATCGCAGCGCTGCTTCCATTGCTCCCGTACCCACAATCAATGCTCGCCACGGTTCAGTGATGTGATCTAAAACGCGCATCAAGCGATCGAGTCCTTTCTCAGGCACAAACCGCCCCAAATACCCGATTACTGGCACTTTTTCATCCCACTCTAGCTGCTGTCGGATTGCTTGACGTGCCCCGATCGAAGGCGCAAACCAATCCACATCCACACCGAGCGGAATGGTTCGCATCGGTAACTGATAGCCGGAACGCGGTCTTAAGGTCTGAGCAACGGTTTCTCCAGCGCAAATCCACCCGGTTGCTCGATTCATCGCATAAGCTTCAATCCAATTAAACGGCGGAGGATAATGTTTAACCTGGTTCTGAAACGTGAAGTAAATCAAAGGCGTTCGTTGAGGCGTCCACCAAGCAACCTGCCCGCCAGAAACAACATACGGTTCTTCCCAACAGTGCACTAAATCCCATCCTTGCTGAAGGATCTCTCGAAGTCGATCGTGGTACATCATCAACTGCGGCGATCGATCTAACACAACCGAAACGCTTTTAATCGACGCGCAATCGTCGGTATTAGATTGAAGCTGCAACGGACGCAGATCGCCTTTTAGGGCGATCGGTGCCGCTACCGTAATGTCCCAATCTACGCTCCCGATCCGAGACATTTCATTCGCCAGACGACGATTGAGCGCAACAATGTAGGAGTGTCCCAAAGTGAGCAGTTTACGAGAAGGCTTCATTTTTGCAGGTCGCACAAAGTGAATCGATTAAAAATGCAGCAAATTGCAGAATCTGAGATACAAATAATGCCAGTTCGTTTAGTTGTGAAAGCTCACTGAATTTACGGTTCTAGCTGCTTGAACTATGCAGTGCTTCGGCAATTCTACCCAGCGTGAAAACACCGAACCTACTGAATGATCGTTCTTTTTTTAATCCGTACATACAGATGCTATCCTCAAATCCATCGATGCAGAAAACACTGATCACGATCGTTCCAACCTTACCGCCTGCAACTGACGGACTCGGCGATTATGCGATTCGGCTTGCGCAACAGCTTTATCAAGATCAAGGCTGGAAAACTCAATTTATCGTGGGCAATCCAGATTGGCGTGGAACGGCGATCGGTGAGTTCTTTCAAGCGGCACCTGTGCGGAAACAGACGCCAGAAGCACTCGCTGCACTGCTTCCACCTTCATCTAACCTGCTGATTTTGCTGCATTATGTGGGTCACGGATACGCCAAGCGCGGCTGTCCAATTTGGCTCGTCGAAGCGCTAACAGATTGGTGTCGCTCAGGCGGTCGCTTAATCACTATGTTTCACGAGCTTTATGCAACGGAACCGTTGCTGAGCAGTGCAATAGTCACAACGCACACGCAGAAGCGCTTAGCGGTACAACTCATGCAAATCAGCGATCGCACGCTGACCAGTCGGCAAGATTACGCCAACCAGATTCGCCGTTTGAGCAATCAAACCCCGATCGCACCGTTGCCGATTTTTTCGTCGATCGGGGAAGTGTCTGATCCTCCTTTGCTGAGCGACCGATCGCGTCAGATCGTTGTGTTTGGTAGCGCAGGCGTGCGTCAGCGTGCGTATAGTCGATCGCGCCGTGCTTTAGAAACGATTTGTCAAACGCTAGACATTGAAGCAATCCTCGACATCGGAGCGTCGATTCGCTCGGTTCCCGCAACCGTTGCAAATGTTCCGGTTGTGCACTTGGGAGTTCAAGCGGCGGCTGAGGTTAGCAGTTATCTTAAAACCGCGATCGCCGGATTCATCGACTACCCGCTTGCCTACTTGGGAAAATCGAGCATTTTTGCCGCGTATTGCTCACACGGCGTTATTCCGATTGCTGCTGCCTATCGCGATCGCAGCCAAGATGGACTCGTTGCCAATCAACACTACTGGCTGTGCAACCGTAAAACTGATATCAATTTGCAGCAAGGGCAATCGATCGCAGATGCGGCTTTTCGCTGGTATCAAACGCACAACCTCAAAACCCAAGCTCAGATTTTTGCAGATTGCCTGCAAGCTTCACGCCAAAAAGCGATCGTAGTAGATCGTATAGTTTAGCGTGTTAGATCGAGTCGAAATCGGTTTTGCGGGCACGCCAGCGACGATGGTAAACGCGGGCACGTCGCGCGTAACAATCGCTCCGGCAGCAACGGCGCTTCCTTTTCCCAGCGTCACACCGGGTAGAATCATTGCTCGCGTGCCGATAAAAACATAATCTTCGATCGTGACCGGACGCGATCGCCCCGTGAACTGTGAACAGTGCAAATCGTGATCCGCCGTTAAGATGCAAACCTCGGCAGAAATCGAAACGTTTTGCCCGATCGTCACACCGCCGCGTGTGTCGATGCGGCACTTTTGATTGATCACCGAATTGTTGCCGAGTTTGAGCTGCTTTCTCGCATCAAACCAGGTTTCCATCAAAATAAAGCTGCCTTGACCGATTTCAAAGCCGAGCAAGCGACGGTAGCAAAACAAGCGAAAACGATGATGCGGAACGCGATTGATCAAGTGATTCGCAGCGTATAAACTAGCTTCTACAGCAGTTCGCTTTACCCACATCCATTGATCGACGGTTTTAAAAACTGATTTTAAGCTCAGCATAATCTTCTTAAGCTTGCAGATTGAATCGAGGCACGATCGATAAAATGCGATGTTTCCACTGCTTTCGATCGGTGGCACTCAGCACAAAGCACACGGTTAGCACACCATGCAGCATTGCGGCCGCGCTCATCTCGGTTGCTAAGCCTAGCCAGCCAAACGGCGTATGCTGATCAGCAAACCAAACAACCAGTGCGCCATAAGGAACTCCAACAACTAACGGACGCACGATCGCAAGAGCTAACGCTGTGGGTGATGTTCCAAACGTTTTTTGTAGCAGTTTTGGTAGCCACCAAGAATACAGTATTATGCTACTCATTAACGTTCCAATCAACGGTCCAATCATGCCAAAGTGTTGAGTAGCTACAATGCTAACGGTAACATTTAAAATCATGCCGGAAATCGCAAGCGGCACCACTTGTCGAATATGTCCGGTTCCAGTAAAACAGAATTCCCACAAATACAAAACGCTGCGCAAAATACCATTGCACACTACCAGCAGCGTTACTCCCCGACCTGCAAACCGCGCTTCATCCATCCACAGCATGATAAAATGTCGGTTGTACGCGGCGATCGGAATCATCAGCGTTAAACCAATCACAACAATTAGCTGAGTTAACTCAACTAACCGCGCATTGAAATCCTGACGGCGATCGCTGGCATAAAGTTCTGCGAGTGCTGCCCATGTCGAAAGTGCTACGCTCTGCAATTGAGTTTGTGCCAACGTTGCTAATCGTTGCGTCATCACAAACGGCACAATCGCAGCAGTTCCCATAAAGTAAGCAACGAACACTGTATCGGTAAGCAGAGAAACCCGCGCCACAACCTGCAAAATCAACATGGGAACATTAAGCTGCCAAAGCTGTTGCTTGACTTGCTGAGCGGCTTTTGCGGGAGGATCGAAGATCAGCCTTATTAATCGAGGATAACGACGAAATCCATCCCAAGCGATCGCAATTCCTGAAATCGAACTGCCTAAAAAAATCGCGACAAACTGCCCAGGAATTCCAAATCCTAACGCTGCAAACCCCAATGAAAGCGCGACCACCACGCTGCTTTGAATGATTATCAGCAAGTTTCTGAAATACGTTCTTTGGCTGGCATCAGCCAGAAAATAAAATACATTCAAAGGAAGCCATAGCAGATTCACAATGGAAATATAAAACCCGAGCTGAAGCTCGTGAGCGATCGTTCCGCTTACCGATGCGACCTGCACCACGATCGCGCTTAATCCAATTCCACCGAGCACCATCAAACCCAGCAGCTTCACATAAATGCGAATTGCAACGCTAAGCGCGATTTCAACCGTCGCTTGTCTCGATACCGCCTGCGCCAGTATCGAAAGCAGAGCACCGCCAATACCTAGCTCTAGAAGCATCAGGTACTCGCGCAGATCCAGTGCAACGCGAAACGCTCCATATCGCTCATCGCCGAGCAAGTGTAGCAGCATCGGCGTACTCACAAATCCGATCGCAACGGTTGTAATTTGCACGAGCAGCAGCGACAAAAAGCTGGCGATTGATCGTTTCGTTCGAGTCATAGCACCGATACAGTTTGAGATTGAACCGAATGAGTTTGCTTTGAGCGCACCTGCTCGTAGATTTTCATGACTCGATCGACTTGACGATCAGTCTCAAAGGATTGCACTGCGATTTGATGTCCTGCTTTTCCCAGTCGATCAGCGAGTGCCCAATCGATCGCGAGTCGTTCAATCTGCGCAGCTAATCCTGCCGTATCATTTGGCTCGACTAACAATCCACTCGTCTCATCGATCACACCTTCAGAAATGCCACCGACACGGCTTGCAATGACCGCTCGTGCGTTCATCATGGCTTCGTAAGCAACGACTCCAGCCGGTTCATGCCAAACAGACGGGAAAATCAGCGCTCTTGAGGCTTGAATAAGCTGATCGACGGCTTCAGAATCAAGCCAACCGTGCAGCGTGACGCGATCGCTTAATCCGAGGGTGTCGATCAGCGATCGCACCCTTGCAGCGTCGTTGCCGTCTCCTGCAATGTCTAAGTGTGCCGGAACGCTTACTTGAGCAAACGCCTTGAGCAACCAAGTCAATCCTTTTTGAGGTGCAAATCGTCCCAGGAATACAAATCGCGGTGTTCCTTCGTGAGGTGGAGCAACGATGTTTGAAACCGGAGCGGCACAAAGATAAAGCGTTTGAATTTGATCAGCCGGATATCCAGCCGCAATCATTTGGTCACGCAGATAGGCGCTATTCGTAAGAACGAGCAGGTTTGGCAAAATGCGCTGTTCGTTAAACGTCTCTTGAAAACTTTGCAGCAACCGATTCGGACGAATACTCCCGCAGCGATCGACAACATGCCCCCACAAGCAGCCCGATACGCTGTAAGCGCGATCGCAAGGGCTGTTTGTGCGAGCTAAAAACTTGGTGGCGCTCGGACAATACGGGCGATGTCCTTGCAGCGTTCGTACAGTGGGTAAATCCGAAGGCGGCATTAAACCGACCTCAGAATGCAAATGTAACAGTTCTACCCCTAAGCGTTTTGCCTCAGCATAAAGTGCAGCATCGCTTTTTACCTGAATCAGCGCAAGACGGTTGAAATCTTCCGCGCTTGCATATTTAGAAAAGTAGTAAACGGTGTGTCCAATCGCGTCTTGTGCGGCGGCAATTCGTCGGAGATAAATTTCTGCGCCACCTTGAGCGAAAAGATGAGAGATGTAGTGACCGATAATCATACAGATTGTAGATTGGGGGAACAAGGTCGATCAAAAGCAGCACGGCGAGAAGGCGCGATCGATTGTTGCAGCATCAGCAATTGATCCAACAAAGCTTGCCAATTTCCGGTCGGGACAACGTAGCCGTTCACGCCTTCTTGAATGTGGTCTTTCATGCCAGTATCCTGCGTGACGATCGCTAAAACGCCGCACGCCATCCCCTCGATCGGGGCATAGGCAAAGCCATCTTCAAACGACCGATGCACATACACGCACTGGAGCGGCGGAACAAAGCGCGGATCGGGTGTGAAGCTTCGCGATCGCAGCTTAGATTCGGGAACACCTGCTTCAGCAAACGATCGACGTGTGTAGTCGGATGCGATATAAATCACGTCTGCCCTTTCATAAGCCCAAAGCATCTTTCGGCGTTGGGCTTCATTTAGCCAGCTTGATTCAATGCCAAACCTCTGAGTGGCTTTGAGGTGTTGGATTATGACGTTGTTGGCATGGCTGTTGTCGGCTTGCAGCGCTAACACGCCATATCCGAGTTGACGCGCTCGATTAAAGGAGTGAAACGCTTGTCCAGCGCAAGCCGTTTCAAACTCATCGGCAGAAATCATCACGCTGGCAACGGCACGATCGAACCAGTCGTTAAAGCAGTAGTGCAGCCATCCTGAGTTAAATCGGAGCGGAGTATAGCGCATCAGCCATTGAAAGTGCTGAGGAACTTGTACCGCTCGTCCGGTCGGATCAGTTGCTTTTGGCTGAGGTGAATAGTATTTGATTAACCTGTTTGCAGTTCTTGCTTCTTCAACGATCAATGAAAAGTGTTGTCCTAGTCCTCCTTGATCATACGGGGCAGAACAAGCAACCGTTTTTCTCATAGTGCTACTTCGCTTTTGAGAGTTTTATCAACTTGCGGCAAATCAAGCGTTTTAACGAATACTGATTATCGAATTTTCAGATTAGATAAACTTCCACACATCATTTAAGCTCCAGAAAATAGAGGTTGACCGCTAGACATACCGATTTTGAGGGTTTCCCTGCAAGGTTTGCTTTAGTAGAGTTTGGTAAATCTCACGATGATGAGCCGCGACGGTTTCTAGCGCAAATTTCTTGGCGCGTTCAAGCCCGATCGTCGCAAGCTGCGATCGCGTTTCTGCGTCATTTAGAAGATCCACAACGCGATCGCCGAACGCAGCATCTTCAACAATCCAGCCGTACTGACCCTGATTCAAAACCTCGTTTGCACCTTCGTTTGCTGAAGTGATAATCGCGGTTCCGCTTGCCATTGCTTCGATGTAAGGAATGCCAAATCCCTCATACACACTCGGATAAGCAAATACCCAAGATTGAGCAAACAATCGAGCTAAATCCGGTTCAGATGGAAAACGAAGATCGATAACACTGGGATGTTTTAAGCAGCGATCGCTGACCATATAGAGCTTTGCTTCAGGAACACGGGGAAGAATTGATTCAACAAAGGTCTCAAACAAAAACTTGCCGCGTTTCCGTCCTTCCCAAGTGCCCACAAACAAAATAGAAGGCTGGAGTGTTTTTGCACCCGGCTGAAAGACTTGCAGGTCAACGCCGTTATCAACCCGTTGCGCAAGGTGATAAATTTGCTGCGTTTCTTTACCGATCGCTAACGAACAAGCTGCAAGTTTAACCGCTAAATGCTCTAGCAGATAAACGATCAACTGTATTATCCTGCGCTTGAGCGATGTTGCTGTTTTTGCTTCATTTAACGCTGATCCGTGTAAAGTCCGCACCGACGGAATCGGACGATACAAATAAAACCAATCATTGCCGTGGAGATGAACAATATCAAAGCTCTTAAAATCAACAAAATTTAGCAGCAATGGAAACAAAAATAGCTGACCGAGCTGGCTGCTTTGCAATCCTGGAAGCTGGCTAAACAATCTACACTGTTGGTAGTTAGTTTTAGATGCAGCAGCAAGACTAAAAAGCGTAACTTCATCGTCAGGATGTTTCGCAAGTTCACTCGCTAAACGATGGACTGCAACATCAATACCGCCAACTTTGCGATCGGGCTTGTACAAAGAAGCATGAACAACGGCAATCTTCATAAATTACGTTCCTAACCAGCTATCTTTTTGGGCTGCTTGGGCTGCGACAAATAGCGTTGTGTTGATCAACCAAAACTCCATTCCCGCCTGACTCATAAACAACGGGCTATTAAACGTAATCGCGATCGCGCCTACGTTATACGCAAACACGACACCCGCCCAAATCTGCAACGATCGCAAGTTTGGGTTCATCATAATTTGCCAAGCAACCCAGCAGCTTACAATCAAAATTCCACCATACGCCAGAACCAAAGGAATCCCGCCATCGATCAGCCAGCCTGTCCATTGAATTTCCACCCAAATCGGGCGAGTCATCGGATTGGTGTAGTCGCCAAAATATTGATTCATCATGCCCCAGCGTCCGAGACCTGCACCGAGCGGGAATTCTGGTAAAAGATCCGTTAGCGTGTATTCGAGAAAAAACCCGCGATTTTGATAAACTACTTTGTCGGCTTGATCCGCCGTCAGCGTCGAAAGTCGATCGAGGGTTTCTTCTCCACCAACCCGAAACGCCCAAGAAAGCGTAGCAGTTGCGATCGTGCTGGCTGCTCCGATCAATACCGTAAGTTGTGCAAGTCGTCTTTGCAACAATAAAACCATTGCTAAGACAATCAGGCAAATTCCCGACAAAACTAACGTAGAACGCACCTGAGACAGATAAATACAAAATAGTCCAATCGGAACGCTAACGGTACCTAGTAGACGCAGCAGAAAATTACGCTCTTGCAAGGCAATCCCCATTCCAAACAGCAACGCATAAAAACCAGAACTAGCAGCACCACCAGGAAGATCCGATAACCCGGTGGGGCGAAAAATTCTCTGTCCGTTTGCTAGAGTAATCATTAAATGCTCACCACCAAAGATTCCATCTTCAATGATGTTAGAGATAGCGAAATGAAACACATCAGGGTAATAGGTTTGCAGCACTCCGACGCCTGCACTTAGCGTATGAAATCCCCACATGATAAAAATCAACCCGCGAAAGCTATTTGTATCAAGGGCAAGACGACTGCACCAGAACAACGGCGCTAAAATGGCTAAATACATTGCACATTGAGCAACGCCAGCCGGAACGGTATTGATATAAGGATGCCAAAATAACTGCAACGCCATAATGCACAAAATAACGAGTGCCCAGGATTTTGCAGGATGCTTTAACCCCGTTTGACGTAATCCAAACAGCAACGCAAGACTTAACGCAAACGCGCCTGCTCGCATTACGATTCTAAAGCGATCGAGTCCAGGAATCAAAAGCATGATCTGTAACACGAATTGAATCAGCATAAAGCCATGAATCCAGCTCCAAGCGGGTAGCTGAACAAACGGCAATAAAGCGCGAGACTGGGGCAGTCGAATGAGGTGGCGTGCAGATTTCAGCATCGATGCGGTGTCCTTTAGCAGTGCTTTTAACGTCAATACACTCGATCGCAGTTTTGTTTAACTAGGTGCTGTATAAGTCGCTTTGGCTTGATCGCGCAGCACAATACGTTATCGCTAAATCTGCGTCCTCGAAATAAAGCATGACGAGGATAATGCTTTGCCGTTAACGGAATGCGTCCCTGATTGCTGTAGTAAACTTCGATTTGGTCGAGGCTGCATTCTACGGCAATGCGGCGCAAATCGCTTTCGAGCAATGCCGTAATATGAGACGGATAAAGCCCTGGCGCTTCTTGAAACGCATTAAACTGGTTTTTGAGCAGTAGCGTGAGTTTACTGAGTAAGCTGAGTTGATTCGGAGTTGTGACCATCACACACCCGCCAGGTTTGGCAAGGCGCACTAATTCCCGATAAAAAGCGCGAGGATTTTCTAAATGCTCGATCGTTTCAACCGAGACAACTACATCTGCAATGTTAGAGTCTAAAGCGGTAATCGAGTGATCTAAATCCTGCAAAACAAATTCAGCACGATTGGGGAAATTGTCATAGCGAATCGTATCCACGCCAATGTAGCGATCGCAGCGATCGCGAACAAACGGATATAAATTTCCACTTCCACATCCAATATCTAACAGCACCCCTCCTAAATTGCGCTGTGCGATCGCATGAGCAACCATGTTGTAAATTGCATTGTTGCTGATTCCTAAACTTTGAGCTGCACGAGTTATTGTATTCATAGCGTTTAACGAGGGATTGCGGTTAGCAGCGCAAATCAATCACCTGATTCAGAAATTGTCTTAAAGTCAAGTTGCTTCAGCAAGATCTGAGTTGTAGTTGCGCCGCACGTATTCATGATATTTGTGCGCAACGTGCGTTCCTGGCTTCAAGCAGTTTGCAACAATTCCTAAAACCGTTCCACCGGATAGCTGTAAGCTGCGCAACGATTCAACTAATGCGGTGCGTCCAGTGTTGCCTAATCCCACAACAACAACGCTGCCATCGGTGTAGTTTGACAAAATCAAACTGTCTGAAAAACCGAGAAGCGGCGGTGCGTCGTAAACAACCAAATCGTAATCGTCTTTTACTTCGTCCATGATTTCTTTCATTTTGGGCGACGACAGCAATCGACCCGCATCCATCTGAGCTTTACCTGCACTCAACACAAACAAATTCTGCTCAAGCGGAGATTGCTGAATCATTCGATGCACCGAAGCATCTGAAGTCAAACACTGACTTAAGCCTTGCTCGTTTTCAACACGGGCATAAAGGTGAGTTCTAGAGCGATACAAATCGGCATCAACAATCAAAACACGCTGACCCATTGTTGCTGCGGCTAACGCCATATTTAACGCAACGGTTGATTTTCCATCGCTGGTTAAAGCTGAAGTCACAACCACAGACTGAATCGCTTGATTCAAATTCAACACCGAAACGTTAAGGTACAAGCTGCGAAATGCTTCTCGGAAAATAGCGGCGTCCTCGCCTAAGTCGATCGCGATCGTTTGCGCAGGTGCTGCGGTTTCTCCGGGCGGTAATGCACCCGAAACGGTTTTCAGTGACGCGATCGCAGGTAAGCTCAGGTCAGCAACATTGCGGTAAAACGGAATCACGCTGAGCAACGGGCACTTCACACCGTTTTTTAGCTCGTCTGCTGAGTAAAGTACATCGTCGAGCTTTTCAACGAACAACGCTGCAAGCACACTCAGAAAAACGCTGCCTACCAAGCCTAAACCGATGCTTTGAGGAATGCTTGGAAACACAGGTGCAGGAAACTGCGCTGGAGCCGCGATTATTTGCCAGGGTTTGGTGTTTTGAGCGGCTTCGATTTGTAGACTCTCACGACTCGCAAGGAACCGATCGAGGCTATCGTTGGCCAATTTCAATCCTCGCTGCAAATCCACATCCTGCCGAACCAGCGTTGGAATCGCTGTAAAATCTGCTTGTAGCTGCTGTGCGGTTGCAATCAGCGTTTGATTTTTTGCTTCTAATCCTTGAATTTCATTGCTGACGGCAACAAGCTGGCGATTGAGGTCGATTAAGGTTCCACTGAGGTTGCCCTGAGCGCGATCCAGACCTGTAGGCTGAAGCGTTTGTGCGGCTTCGCGTTGCAGTTGAGCAACAATGCCTTCGCGTCGCTTGAGCAACGCTTGAATCGGGGGCGAATCCGGCGTCAGACGTTGAGAATTAATCGAAATTTGCGTTTCGACTTGTTGAAGCTGTTCGCGCAGCGACTGAAAAAGCTTCGATTCGCTTAAAGCAGATGCCGCGATCGCGGCTTGAGGCGTCAGTCTAACTTGTTGGCGCAGTTGCGCATACAGCGCTTTTGATTCTGCAAGTTTGGCTTGTACGCCCGTTTGTTCGCTTTGAATTTGAGCAATAAGCACATTCATTTCTTTGGCGCGGTCTTCGGGGTTGACCAGTCGATTTTGTTGGCGAAACGCTTCGAGCTTGCCTTGAAGCTGATTTACTCGATCGAGTAATCCAGGAAGCTGCTTTTCAACAAACGCAATTCCTTGCTGTAGATTTCGACTCCGGAGCTGTTCTCCGTAGCGCAGATAGCCGTTAGCAAGTTGTTCTGAGGTTTTTAATCCATTCGTGGCGCTACGATCGAGATAGCTAACTTCGATGATTTCTGTATCTTTGATGCGATTGACCGAGAGTCCATCTAGAAATTCTTTAAACGTCAGCGTTGGCTGCTCTTTTTGCAAAGACTGATAAATCGGCAGCAAAATTTCTGAGCTTCGCAGAACCTGCATTAACGTGGTGTAGTTGATTCCCGGTGCAAGCTGATTGGGCAACATGGCTTGCTGCGCTGCCTGCACGTTAGTCGTTTTGGTTGGCTCGATTAGCAGTCTAAACGTGCTGAGGTAAACAGGTTTGCGGGACACTGACCACGCCAGCGTAGCAGCAAACAGCAAGCCCGCCACCATGCCTACAAATACTTTGCGCCGCCGCACAACCTCCCAAACTCGCTTTAGATCCACTCCCTCTTTGCTGTCATTGCTTTTAAGGTTTAGGAAATGAATCGACGATCCTGGATGCGAATCTGGAGTTCCATTTGGCGCGTAGAGCGGAGAAGATTGCTGAGAATTGCTATTCATACTAGGTGGGTTTCGTAACGATATCGATTTGAACTGTACGCGGATCAATCTTTAGAGTTGCTGCGCTTTAGTCCGCTTTCTGGCGGCACGCAAACGCAACGATTTGGAGTTGCGCTTCAGTATTTCATTCAATTTCTATTTGTGACTCTGTACATTCACGGAACTCACTACTTAGGTATCCGTAAAGCACAGGGGGAATACAGAGTATTACCGAGACAGTATTGATTAAACTATGTCAGCTTAAATCTCCGATGCATAACCCGCCGTTTCATTTTTGATTTGCAATTCTTATGACGAAAGCATTGAATCATTTCGTATCTCGACTGTGTTTTGGCGTCGCGATCGTTGCGGTTACTCCGTGGAGCGCGGTTGCTCAAGCTCCAACTGCAACGCTTTCTGCACCGATGCCGTTGCTGAATTCTGCATTCACTAATGCTGCAATTAACTCACCAACGCCGATCGATAGCAGCTACAAACTAGGCGCGGGCGATATGGTGCGGCTAGATATTTTTGATGTTACTGAGCTAACGCTAGAGCCACGCTATACGGTTTTAATGGATGGAACGTTAAATCTACCCTGGATTGGCGGCGTTTCGGTGCAAGGATTAACGCTTTCGCAGGCGGCAGAGTTAGTCAAAACGCGCTATCAGCGATTTATTCAAACGCCGATCGTTACGGTGAGCTTGATTGCACCGCGTCCGCTTAAAATTGGCGTGCTCGGTGCGGTGAATCGTCCGGGGTCTTACATCGTAACGGTGATTGGCAGTGAAATCACGCAGAATAGCTTAACTCAGCGCAGTGCTTCGGAAAGCGGCAACCAATGGCCGACGGTGAGTAAAGCGATTCAAACCGCAGGCGGCATTTCACAGCTTGCTAATGTTCGAGAAATCGAAGTGCGGCGATCGCGCTCTGACGGGTCGCAAGAAACGATCAAAGTGGATTTGTGGAAATATTTGCAGGCAGGTGAAACCACGCAGGATCGGTTGCTGCAAGATGGCGATACGATTTTTGTTCCCGTTGCGAGCAAGATTGATCCGGCTGAAGCAACGGAGATCGCAGGCAGTAACTTCTCTCCAGAGCAGATTCAGGTGAATGTTGTGGGTGAAGTAGTGCGTCCGGGGGGAGTGGCAATTCGTCCGAATTCAACCATGATGCAGGCGATTTTGGCGGCAGGTGGCATTGCTCCGGGTCGAGGCAGCAAAACAAAGGTAGAGCTAGTGCGCTTAATGCCGGATGGGTCTGTTTCTCGTCGGGAATTTAAGTTTGATTTGTCAAAGGGATTAGATGAAAACGCGAATCCTTCGATTCATCAAAACGATGTGATTGTTGTGAACCGCAATAACTCGGCTAAGATTACGGATCTGTTAGGCTCGATCGCAAATCCGATCACCGGAGCATTTGGATTGCTGCGACTTTTAGTTGGGTTTTAAGAAGCTTCTCTCCGGGTCGATCGCTTTAATGATCATTCATCTGAGTCAGTGAACAGAATTAAATTCATCGTGGGGTTTGGGTGCGCTCGACCCGTGAAGATAGCGGTCTTGAGCGCAATCAAAACGCGGCGGTCAATCATGCTGTCCATTGACTTATTGATGATTGTTAGAGCGATTTTTTCTGCAATTTCTAATCTTATCGCTTTAATAGAAATCCTAAGCAAGTGATGAACTGCAAATAAAAACACCATTTTCGTTTCATGCTTTATTTACACTGCGATAGTATTGATGCGGTTTGAGGTTTTACCGCAGCGTTATTAAAGACGATCGATTCTATCAACCTAACTAATCGCTTCTACTAAACCGACGTTCAGCTTGCTACACTCTATCTCCACAAAATTATCTAGATTAATTAGACTGCTGTATTAAAATCAGCTTAATAACCGCAATTTTACTTAGCTTCTAGTTGCAGTAATGTTTGTAATATTAACTAGCGAAAGATACCGTTTTGCTACTTTTCGTTAGCTAACTTAATACCTGGGTACTCTTAATGTGACGACGCGATCGAGTAGTCAAAACTACTGATAAAGCATCGCTACTCAATCGAGATGGGTGCAAATTCATTTTGCATCAAAGCTCGGTGCTATCCCTGTTCTGTCTCAGCCCATACAATCTTTCACCCGTACTATGATTAATCTGAAACGCTCTCTTTTATCAGGGGGGGCAGCTTTAGCAATCGCCTGTATCGCCAGCATTGCTTCCACCAAACCTGCTCATGCTCTTAGTATTAGCGAGGACTTTACTACCAGTGATGGTGGCTTCACCACAAGTAGTACTAATGGTGGTGCTTTTGAGTACAACCAGGACGAATACGTTGGAAAAAATCTCTGGTTTACCTTTGGCTCTACTTCTCCTTCAAAAGCGACCCTTACGAGTCCAAGTTATACGATCGATACTGCTGGTCCGCTCACCCTTCGGTTCAGTCATGCTTGGCGATTTGAAAATGATACCGATGCGTTTCAGGTTGTGCCAAGCGATCCTGACACTCCAACCGATGCCGCAGATGGTGGCTTAGTTGAGTACAAAATCAATAATGGCGCGTGGACACAAATCCCAAAAAGCGCCTTTACTGAGACTCCTTATAATGGCGCGATCGGTGCCTACGCAAACCGACCTCTAGCAGAAGCAGTGGGTAAGGAAGTTTGGACAGGTGCGCAAAGCGATAACAGCAACGTTGTGTTCCTGAATAGTGCTGCAACCTTTGGCACATTCGCTCCGGGCGATACGGTGCAAATTCGCTATGTTGGCTATTGGGATCGAGAAACAGCGCAACAATATAACTGGCGAATTCAGCAATTTAATCTAGCAGACTCAACGCCAACTCCTGTTCCGTTTGCGTTTTCTCCGCTTCCTGGGCTGATTTTTGCTTGGGGCGTGCGGGCAGTCAAACAGTCGTCTAAAAATCGCCAAACGGCAAAAGCAACGGCTACCTAAACTAGTGTTCTAGCTCCTGCAAAAGAGGCGTGCGATCGTACAACTTCTCGCGATCCACGCCATTTCTTCGATGCTTGTGACCTCTAAAGCTGCGATCACGACCGATTGCAACACACTTTCGCAGCAATTAGCCCCCTTATTCACCTGTTTATACAAGTTATGGTTGCCCTTTTCGTGCTTGGACTAAGCGCAATTTTGCTGACGTTGCTATTCGCTTCGATCGTGCAACAGTCAGATACTAAACTTGAGTGCTTTAATCGCTGTAAGCATCAACATTTTACTGTTTATAGTGATAACGCTTCAATCCTAGAAGTAATCAGTTTTTTTCGTTTTAAGATTGCTTGCATTCGTTTCAGCTTGTCATGTTTGTTTGATTTAGCAGTACAACTACTGGTTTCTAGTTTTATTCCGCATCGAAAAAACTGGGCTAAATCTTTACCAATTTTATTTGCAGAGTCGTCAACGCTAAACCGTAGCTTACTCATTGCAGCAGTACTGAATCAACCGCCAGAAAGAAGACCTTTTCGAGGTATCTGCTCGAGTCGATCGCGCTTTGCAGCATACAAAGTCTTTCAAACAGTTTAGTGCGAATCTTGGCGATCGTGGTTTGGTTTGATTCCTGAAAACACCCGCTTCAAAACATCAAACTTCTTCTTAGCGTTGTGATGGAGACGCTCAACTATGTCATACATTCAAGCTTCCTTTCCAAGCCTTGCCAAAATCCACCCGACCTTTGACGTTCAGCGTCCTTTGCGGATTTGTCATTTGTCGAAGTACTACCCACCAGATCCCGGTGGAATTGAAACGCATGTGCGAGTATTGGCAACGGCACAAGCCGCGATGGGTGCGAAAGTCGATGTAATCTGCGTGAATTCCAAAAACGATCGCGGACAAGACGCCCAGCAAACAACCACGATCGAAGAATTCGATAACAATGTGCGTGTCATTCGGCTGGGGCGAATGCTTTCGTTAGCGCGGTTTGATGTTTGTCCAGCATTTCTAAAGTATTTTGACTCGACAAAGTATGACATTGCTCATTTGCAAACCCCCAACCCAGCAATGGCAGTGTATTGGGCAGCATCAAGAGCAACGATTCCGCTTGTGGTAACGCATCATAGCGATATTGTAAAACAACGCTTTTTGAAACACGCTATAAATCCATTAATGCATCATGTTTATTCTCAAGCTGCACGCATTTTAATGACCAGTCCAGGATATAGAAATGGATCAAAATTTCTGCAAGCTTATCAATCGCAAGTGGAAATTTTACCATTGGGAATTGATTTATCAATTTATTCACAGCCAAGCCAAGCTGCGATCGCTTATGCGAAAACGCTAAAGCAGCAATATCCCGACCCGATGTGGCTTTGTGTGGGGCGATTAGTTTACTACAAAGCGCTGCACGTGGCGATCGAGGCGCTGCAATCTGTTCCCGGAACGCTGATGATCGTGGGTAAAGGCGAACTCTCAGAAGCGCTTCAGCAGCGAGCAAAAGAACTAGGCGTCAGCGATCGCGTTGTGTGGAAGCCTTACATGAGCCAGGATGAATTAGTCGGAGCTTATCATGCAGCAACCGCGCTGTGGTTTCCCTCGAATGCCCGCAGCGAAGCGTTTGGCTTGGTGCAAGTTGAAGCAATGGCAAGCGGCTGTCCGGTGATTAATGCTCAGATTCCAAACAGTGGCGTGACTTGGGTGAGCCGCCACGATCGCGAAGGATTCACGATTCCTCTAAACGATGCTGCTGCGCTGGCTCGGGCGGCTCGTCGACTGCTCAATCCAGCGCTAAGAGCTAAATTTTCTGATGCCAGTCGAGCGCGATCGCAGCAGTTTGATCATGCAGTCATGGCGCGGGAAAGTTTGAACGTGTATCAAGCGGCAATTACCTCAAAAGCGGTACAACCTGCCTTGATCTAGCTGAGTTGCGAATGAATGTTAGGAGATTTTCTATGGTCAAAGTGCTGCATTTGTGTGCGGGTAATTTGTTTGGAGGTGTTGAAACATACTTGCTCACGCTGGCAAAAGGTCAAGCATTGTTGCCTCAAATGCAGCATGAATTCGCGCTGTGTTTTGAGGGACAATTGGCAACTCAACTGCGATCGTTAAATGCAACCGTGCATCAGCTAAATTCAGTTCGATCGCGCTATCCCTGGACGGTGTGGAGTGCACGATCGCAGTTAAAACAACTTCTACAACGGCGATCGTTTGATGTGGTGCTAACGCATTCGGGCTGGGCGCAGGCAATTTTTGGAGCGGTCGTCAAACAGCAAAAGCATCGGTTGGGGTTTGTGTGTCACGATCGATTAACCGGACAGCATTGGATCGATCGCTGGGCGAAACGAACTGCGCCCGATTTCTGCATTGTGAACAGCCACTATTCGCAGGAAGCTCTCAGTGCGGTTTATTCGCAGGTGCAAAGCTACATGCTGAGGTATCCGATTTTTGCTGGGGCAGTTTCTGATCGCGTCAACGTTCGCGCTCAGGTACGATCGACGCTACAAACGCCCCCAAATCGCGTCGTGATTGTTCAAACCTGCCGATTAGAACCCTGGAAAGGACATCGCTTGTTGCTGTCAGCGTTGGGACACTTAAAGCATGTGCCGAATTGGGAGGTGTGGATCGCAGGCGGAGCGCAGCGATCGCACGAAGTCAAGTATCTCGAATCGCTCAAAGCGCAGGCTGAACAACTCGGAATAATCGATCGCGTTCAGTTTCTCGGTCAGCGATCGGACGTATCGCAGTTGCTTATTGCCGCCGATATTCATTGCCAACCCAATACGGACGGAGAGCCGTTTGGAATTGCGTTTATTGAAGCGCTGTATGCTGGATTGCCCCTCGTTACAACAGCAATCGGCGCTGCAACAGAAATTGTGGATCAAACCTGCGGGGTCTTAGTTCCTCCAGGAGATTCACGAGAACTCGCGCAAGCTTTAGAACAGTTAATCACTGATTCTAAAGAGCGCGATCGGTTAGCACGAGGCGGATTCGATCGTGCTAACTCGCTTTGTGATCCAGTGCAGCAACTCACGAAGCTGCACGCAATTTTGCCTCAAGCGATTGCAAAGAATAGTTGGATTGCTGAAATGACTAAAGAACCTGCAAGCTTTTGAAGTTTTGCTGAGGTTATTTGAGAATTTCATTAATTCACAATGTCTTGATTCTACTTGTCCACTAGCCTAACAATCCCATGATACAAATTCCATCCGTCTCAAATCTCAAGCCATCTTTTGCGCGTAAAGCAGTGTGTACACTTGCGCTTGCAGGTGCCACTTTGCTACCAATGGCGGTATCTGAATCTGCTTCTGCTTTGACAGTTGGAAAGTTCAATTCAACTTATTCCAATTCGCGTCTTCGAGGACAATCGTTTACTCCTAATGTATTGGGACCAGATGGTTCTGGAACTGCTCCGACCAGTGGAACTGCTGATCTACAATCGATGACATTTGCGCTCAACAACCCGAGCGATCGAACTGCAACCACGCTGTATCTCTTCAATGCTCTGCCTACAGTTGCCCAGGCTGATACAGGAACTGGAGCGTTGTTTGCTAGTACCGGATTTAGCGATTCTACGGGTGTCGATCCACGCTTTGGATATGCTACCCGCACATTCACATTTACAGGAGCAAGTTTAGATGTGAGCACTCGCTATTTTGCTGTTTTGAATCAGGATCAGAATCTACGATCCGGTAGTCCTGGCTTATACACGGGTGGAGGATCAATCTATAACCCCGGAACTATGTCTGATGAAACTTCCTTGAATCTTGACCTTGCATTCCAAGCAGACTTTAATCCAACACCCGTTCCGTTTGCCTTTAATCCGCTTTTTGGAGTGGGTGGAGTTGGATTGTTGCAGATTCGCAAAGCCATCCGCAAGCGCCAACAAAATCAGCAGAAAATGCTGACAAAAGCATAGAACAATTGATTTCACATCAGGACGATCAACCTTTATTGAAAGGTTGATCGTCCTTTTATTCCTGACAGTACTGCGCGATCGCGCAGCATCAATTCTTCGATGATGTTTGAGAGGAATACAGGAATCGATCGTACAACACCCGCCCGCAATTCATTTGTGAGCTAATCGTTAAAGTACAAAACCCGCCCGCAAATAAATTGCGGGCTAATCGTAAAGTCTGCTGAAGCAGACTGACCGCTAACAACCTGTTTCAACGGGTTTCATCCGTTAGCCCGCAATTCATTCGCGGGCAAATTAAAAACGCAGCACAGGGTTCTAAAACACGCCCTAATTTATAAAACTATTAAATTGCGATCGCGCTTCTAGCATCTAGACAACTCCATCTTTTTCAGATTTAGCAGTGCATTCACTTCAGCGCTTGATTTCTCGTTTTCAACGGGTTTGCACTGCTTACTTGGTTTGGTCTAGATTGATCGCTTCAGATCGGTTGGACAATGCGGCGCTCAACAAAAAAGCGATCGCCAGTGCGATCGCTCAACATTACCTTGCTTTTTTGCTTTACTTTGCAGCGACCATTGGTCGAGACGGCGACTTCTTGAAGCGGGCCCACGCTGAAAAATGCCACAAGTAAATCAACAATGCTCCAGCAATGACAGCGCCTAACGTCCACTTCACCGTTTTTTTGAGCAATCGCAGCGATTGTTGCTTTAAAGCGTCTTGGGTTTGAGCTTCAGCACGCTGCTTGTTGATGTCGATCGAATCTCGTTGACGCTTACGAAACTCACTAGCATTGAAGTTCTGCAACGGCTGTACCGTCGATCGCTGCACCAGTTCCTTGACTTGCTCATCAGATAGCTTGTCAAGCTGACCGCGTGCCGTTTCAGCTTGTTCACGCTGTTGAGCAAGCTGCGCTACAACTTGAGCATTGCTTTGGTTGTAAATGCGCCACGCTGCACTTACCCCGATCGGCACCAAAAGCCAATACGCGATCGCCACTACTAGCACCATCCACGATAGCGGCTTTAACAAAAATCGCTCAATTTTGCTGCGATTTGCGCCTTCACCGAGAAACACTAAACCAAAGCCGATAAGCGGAAACCCAACTCGTTCGACGAAATTCCCAACCGTTTCAAATTCCCAACCCGAATTAAACACCTGAAGCGGGTACGCAATATCAACAGCGTCGAACAAGCTCAACGCTAAAAGACCATACCCCACTAAGCGCAATCCGGCGATCGCTTTGCTGTTGGCGAAACTGTCTTGCATTTTTTTACTCTCCTAAAGCTGCGGAAATCGAGGAAACCACCAGGTATACCAATCACTCCAGGCAGTTTCTAACTGCGCGTAAGCCGCCTGAACAGATTGGTTTTGAATCGGCAACGATAGCGTCACCCACAAACATCGAGCATCGCGAGGTTTTTCTCGACCCAGCAAGATTGGAATCGATCGATTGATTTGTAAGTCGTAAACGTTGCGGTTCGATTTGAATTGTTCACGAGTTACCGTACTGTAACCGCGTGAATTAATACAAGAACTCAGATAAGCTGTTTGTTCGTGTACGAAAAGATCGTAAAAGCCGTTTTGATTTTGTTTCTGAATCGATGCGGCTGACGTCACAATTTTATCATCAAGTTGATAACTCTTGAAATAATTAGCAATATCACCATCGGTCTCAGTCACATAGTAAGTGTAAATCGCTAAACGTCGATCGTTGTGCTGGTACTCGTATTTATGACCTGAAAGCTTTAGCGAAATGCCCAACTGCTGCGGCGTTTTGGCGATCGTGCTTTGACCGTTGAGAAACTGCGCTCCGGTGAGCGGAACGCGATCGGGAAAAACATAAGCGCGGCTGTGTCCGATCGTGGGATCAAAAGTTGCTTTGCCAAGTGCCAGCAAAACGCTAAAAAACGTCAGCTTCAACCAAAACAAACGCGGTGGTAAACGAAAGCGCTGAAGTGAAATCATTGCGGCTCGCTAAAATTAGTTCACAGTGCTCGACGGTTCAAGCTCGTCGTCTCGATCGCCGTCGCCAACCGAAGAATCGTCGTTAGAATCATCGATATCTGAATTGATGGGTATCAAACCCTGGCAGTAACTACTAAACAACGACATTGAAATCATGGAAAATACTTGAGATCCGTCGCCACTGTGCCAGTACTCAAATGCGCTCATGTTTTTTGCTGCAACCAAGTAAGCTAACAGCACAATTCGGAAGCCGTTGACCACAAACGCGGAAGAAATCGCGATCGTGGGCACCAAAACCTTCTGCTTTAAAGGAGTCGGAAAAACCAACAGAAAAAAGACCGCCACTTTAAGCGTTACTAAAGCTGCTTCAAGCCCCGAACATCCTGGATAAATTTCAACCGCTCCCGTAGGCAATACAAGCTGAAGTCCGTGTCGCTGTACTGCAAATCCGAGATACCACATTAAAACGTGAGAATACTTTGCGGTAAGTAAACTGAACTGAAGCAATCGATCAACAAAATTGATCACTTCGCTAATCGGAAAGGCAATGGCAAAAACGATCGCTAATTCACGCGGATAGTGCTTAAACTGACCAATGCCCACACACAGAAGCGCGATCGCGATCGCAATCAGTAACGGGGTCAAGCTCAACACAAGACTGCTTGCGGTATGAATGTTGATGCTTCTAACAAAAATTAGCGCAATCAAAAACCATCCTGCAAACTGTGAAATACTATCGCTGCTAAGAATCAAGCTATCTCGACGCTTCCACAAGCAAAATAGAACTGCACTCCAGCCAATAAGCTCGATCGAGACTTGGTTAAAATTGCCAGTCAGTCGCCAAAATAGCTGCAAATGTAACGCGACTAAAGCGATCGCAATGCCTAAAATCCAGCAATTCGGATTATTGCTGAACTGAGCAATTCGGACTCGATACTGTGACCACTCCATGCAGCGCAAACAATCCTAAAAGTAGAAAAATTTTTGAATGCAATTGATCGTCAAGACTCTTAACGCTGAGAAGTCTTCACGGTCGATCGTGCCTGTCGCAATCGTTCTCCCAACGTTTGAAACTCTGAATTGCTCACCAGCATTGCTAACACTTGATCATTGCTGCGCATCACGATTTGATTGTAAGCTCGGATTGCTGCGGCAAGCGCCCGATAATCGATCACTTTGCAGTCCGACACGCTAATGTTTCCACCACATCCCGAAAATGCTCCTTCTCCCGCAAGCAACGTTTCTACGATTCCTTGAGAAAGCTGCTGAATTTCGACTCTGGTTAAATTGATGTTTCCCAATGACACAATCATTTTGGTAGCAGTATCAAGCGTTGTACCCGAGGCATTTCCGGCATCTAACGCCGTTAACACCCCTGCCAACACAGCCGCAGCTTTGATGTTTGGAACCGTAACCGATCGATCCGTTGATTTCACACCTTGTTTGGAATCGGATTTAAACCGAACTTCAATTTGTCGATTTAGCTTCGGGGTTAACGTCACCTGAATATTGTGATTGACCCCTCGACGATCGCTACCAAACACGGTAAATTCACCGCGCTGCGCATTCAAATGATTTATATAGGCTGAGAGTCTTTCAGCAATGCTAGAAGGAATACTTCCTTCACGCTTGAGATCAATTCGGACAAATCCTGGACGCTCTGGCTGAACGCCAGCTTCACCCGGAGGAATGGCTCGTTCAGTAATAATCAGTCGTAGCTCTCCGATTGTTTCATTGTGATGATAATTTGAGCTACTAGGCAGTGGAATTCGAGGTCTAGGCGGAGCCACTTCCGAGCCAGTATTAATGCCCGACGTGCCGCGTGGCGTATTGGCGATTGCAGCAAACGGATCAAAGATTGCAAGCACAGTGCCCACTGCCAAAATAGAATTGAGAAGCAACGATAACTTCATAATTGGATTGCTCAACTTAGTACTGATATCCGGTGTAGTTGAAACCGTAGCCGATGCCGATCGAGAAAAGCGTAGCGTTGTTGTTAAGACTTAAAACATTGCCAACAACAGCCGTGACAAAAAGCGGTGTTGTGCGAATCGGCACTACTGAAACACCCAGGTTTAAATCTTGTCCTGTCCAGCTTGCGATCGCGGATGCTTGCGGAATTACGCGCAATCCAACGCTGCCAAAAACACCAACGCCACCTCGATTGTTTTGGATGTTGTCAAACGATCGAAATCGTCCGCCGCCGACGCCGATTGTTAGCGTCAACGGTAATGAGTCGACCGGGTTACCCGGTCGCAAATCAACGATTTTGCTGGCAACGCCGTAAATCGTCGAAACCGTTGTGCGGTTCTCGTCGCCCCAAACAATACCCGAATCGTAGCCAACGGCGATCGACGCTTTTCCCGGTAAGGCACGATGCAGCTTAAAGCCTAAATCGCCGTTGCTGGCAAATCGTCTCAAGCTTCCGATATTGGCGCTTACTTCTAAACCAACGGCGCGTTCCGAATCTCCTAAGCCAAAGCCCACCGTAAGTGCACCATCGGCTTCGTTAATTCTGGGTCTGCGATTCGACAAGGAAAGCCCAACAAAGGCATCGCCGTAATTTGCACCAAACGCACTAGGAACGCCAACCGTTGACCCCGGAGTATAAGCAGGCGGACGCAGTTCAACCAGTGGATCAATAATCAATCGTTGGCGCAACGAATCCGATGAGGTAGGTGCAGATTGCGCTAGAAGTTGACGATCGGCGATCGAGGGCGTGAGAAGCTGGACTGCGCTCCCGCGAGGCTGCTGGCTCAGAAAAGTTTGCGCTAAAACCGCCTGTGCCGTTTCGGTTGAATCGCGCGACGGGTTTGAATTGATCGATTGCTCTGAGGCGTTTGGTTTAGCTAACGGCATCACCTTTGATGGGGTTTGCGACTCCGCAACGGAAATCGCATTTGCACGAACAATGCTGGCTGCACTACAAAACCCAATTCCACTGAGAATCGAACAAAGTGTAATCGATCGCATCCAAGCCGTTATTTTTTTCGATCTAAAACTGGAACGAAGACGTTTTGTGACTGACATAGATTTCAATTTGACTGCTTGCGTCAACCGATAAATGAGAAGCCGCTCGCCAAATCAGTCTAATGATGGAACTCGATCGAGCACTCGATAAATTACGGATTCATCATAGGAAAATCTGCGATCGCGCCCGTGTTCTTACGGTCGCGCCGTAGCGTTAAAAGCACGGAACTAACAGCGATTCCCCGTTTTCATCAAGCGCAGCAAAATATTGGTTTTACGACATGAATCAAGAGGGAGTACAATTCTGACTTAGTAATTTTGTTTCTGGTGCTTCATGTTAGAGTTGTCTGCTCGTACCAAAATCCCCGATCAGCGCTGGTACATTCATCCACCGCAGATCGATCGAGCCGAACAGCTTGCCCAAGAAACGCAGCTTTCCCGCTTGATGGCTCAAGTTCTGATTAATCGCGGATTTGATACGCTGCTCGGCGCTCAAGAATTTCTTGATCCTGACAGTCAAGCGTTACCGTCCCCGATCGAAGACTTTCCAGATTTGGCAATCAGCCTGGAGTTGTTAATCAATGCCATCAACGATCGCAAACGCATTGCGATCTGTGGCGATTATGACGCCGATGGCATGACGAGTACTGCTTTACTGCTGCGGGCGTTGCGGCACTTAGGAGCGCGGGTCGATTATGCAATTCCTAGCCGCATGAGCGAAGGCTACGGCATCAATCATCGCATCGTTGAGGAGTTTTACGAAGAAGGCGTCGGGCTGATTCTGACGGTCGATAATGGCATCGCTGCACACGGGCCGATCGCTCGGGCCCGTGAACTCGGACTCAGCGTGATTGTGACCGATCACCACGATTTGCCGCCCGAATTACCCAATGCCAATGCCATTCTCAATCCGAAGTTAATCGCCCCAACGTCGCCGTATCGAGGCATGGCGGGCGTTGGCGTGGCGTATGTGCTGGCGTTGACGCTTGCTGAAGGTTTCGGGCAAACTCGTGATTTGCGCAACTCGCTGCTGGAGTTGTTTACGTTGGGCACGATCGCGGATTTGGCTTCGTTAACAGGCGTTAATCGTCGTTGGGTTAAGCGCGGTTTGCAACTGCTGCCAAACTCAAAAATCGCAGGCGTGCAGGCGTTGATTCAAGTTGCTGGATTAAGCGCCGAGAAAAAGCTCAAGCCCGAAGCGATCGGGTTTCGGCTAGGGCCAAGAATCAATGCGATCGGTCGTCTTTCTGAGCCGCAAATCGTGATTGAGTTGCTGACAACCGACGATAAAGCAAGCGCATTAACCGAAGCAATGAAATGCGAACAAGTCAATCAACTTCGTCAGCAACTGTGTGAAAAAATCGAGAAACAAGCGATTGAATGCTACGAGCATTCGCACCATGCAACGCACGATCGCGTCTTAGTGCTCGTTCAAGCGGGTTGGCATCATGGCGTGATCGGCATTGTGGCGTCTCGATTAGTCGAGCGATATGGCGTTCCCGTTTTTATTGGCACTTACGAAGACGAAAATCAAACGCATATTCGAGGATCAGCCCGCAGCATTCCTGAATTTAACGTGTTTGAGGCGTTGGAGTTTTGCAAAGACTTGATGCTAAAACACGGCGGACACAAAGCGGCGGGCGGATTTTCGTTTGAAGCAGACAAGCTTGAAGCAGTGCGATCGCGCCTGCAAGAGTTTGCGCACCGATCGCTTAAACCCGAACATCTCAAACCGCTAGTGACGATCGACGCAGAAGCCGCTTTAACCGATCTGAATTTGGCGCTTCACGCTCAGCTTGATGCGCTGCATCCGTGCGGTATGGACAATCCCGATCCGGTTTTCTGGACGCC
>CAXUFL010000047.1:0-37837 GCA_964250455.1 uncultured bacterium | reverse complement strand
CTAGTCTTGCCAATTTGCGCTTAACCCGTGGGTGGTTTTGTCTGTGTAGCCGCGCTTTCAGTCGCGCCCGCTTAACCAAAACTGGCGCTCACTAAAAACCTTGATTTTGTTTGGGATAAAACTGTTTTCATTGTGCCCTGACGATGCAAGCTATCCCGACTCCAGGTATGCTTAACCTTCAAACGATTCACCTTCTAGAAAATCGCGTTTCTGATCAACGTTTTGCGATCGCGGCGCGAATTCACTCAAATCAACTTGGGCTGTTCGAGCATGACCAGCAGGGGTTGCGATCGCTGGCAGCGAACGAGCGACAACCTGAGTCGAATAGGGATTTTCGGGCCCATGAATTCGGTTTGAATACTGTAGCTGGATCGGCACGGTTCCTTTACCATTGGCTAATGGCACTTCTAGAAACACCGAACTGCCCCCTTCATCAACGGGAAAATCACCGCATTCCTCGCCCTGTCGAGATAGCCAACCCGCATATCGATTGTTTCCAGTTGCATTTGCATCTTCTACATCTGGGTCGGTTCTGACTTCTGCTAGTTCGTGGTAGAGCGTTGCAACGACATTTTTCCAGGGTTGATTAAAAGCGGGAATGCCGTTTTGAGTGCCGTTTGCAAATGTTTCAGAATAAGCGCCGACCGCATAATAAACGGTATCTACTTTGCCATTAGCGCTGACATGAACTGAGCCGTGGTAGCCTCCCAATCCATCTAGGGAATCTGAGTTGCTTTGAGATAGAACGGTACCGCTTGGTAGCATAAAATTGAAAACCGTAGAATTAAGATCAAATCCGTGTAGACTTCCAGCGCGATCGAGACTGCTGATATACGCTTCAAGGTCGTTTTGAGAAATCGTGTCAGGCGTTGATCCAGGTAGAACTGCTGAACCTAAAAACTTGCTCGTAATCGGCTGATTGTTGAAATATTGCGACAGAATGTTATTCAGAGTGCTATCGGTCATTGCGGCGTTGAGCGAAGCATCGATCGATTGAATATCATTGCTGTACCAAGACTGAGATCCGCCTACGTAGAGGTTGGCATATTGCAGATTTGCGATCGTTTTGCCGCCGTTGTAAACCAAGTCTGCGTTTGGCGTTGGGCTAATTCCTGCAACTAGCTTTCCTTGAGTTGTTTGAATTGCTGCTGACCGGAGCGGTGCAGAAAAACGACTAGACGGGTGATCTAAAGCTGAGTTAAGGCTAGAACGATGAAATCTTGGGTTCGGAGTTGCATCTAATGTAGAACAGTTGCCCAAGCTGGAATCAAGAACGTGATTTGGCATGATGACGCTGAGTGAAGGGAATAAATGAGAAAGCAACGCGATTTTGCCTTGATGAGACTAAACGTCGATGCTGTAACTGATTTCTCAAGGTCTTGTAGAAAGACGTCGAAGCAGAACTTTATGTCTTTCTAAACCGATGTAGCTCTAGAGTTAATTCACTTATGCAGCTTTCAAGTTTGAAAGCTAGGGACTGTTTTAAATGTCCCGCAGGCAAAATCAGCACGATCACAGGCAACACTTGAACGAATCTAATTAACCCTAATACAAAAGCGCTTGAGGTTCGCTCATACAGTTTCCAACCGATTGCAACGCTTTGCATCTGAAAGCCGATGACTGAGCGGAGAAGGGCGATCGCATGGTAATCTTCGTAGCGCAGCGCGGCAAACGAATCTCGACGCTCTGACATACTAATATCCTGCTAGTTTATCCACTACGTTTCGCAACGGTTGCCCGATTTGATAGCGGTTTAAGTTGTCAAGAAACAGCGCAATCATGCGATCGGCTATTCGCGGTGAGAAGCCTGAGCAGTGCGGTGAAACGAAGACATTCGGCAATGACCAAAGCGGATTATCCGGTGGTAAAGGTTCTGTTTCAAAGGTATCTAATCCAGCTCCGGCAATCCAACCTTGTTGCAGGGCGGTGATCAATGCTGCTTGATCTACAACGGCACCCCGCGCAATGTTGATTAAGTAGGCGTTGGGTCGCATCGATCGTAAAGCACGTTCATCGATCAAATGCTGAGTTTCGGGAGTCAGTGGAATTGCAAGCACGATGTAATCCGCTTCGGGAAGCAGCGATCGCCATTCATGAGCACCCACAACTTTTTCAAAGTTCGGCAGAGGTTCCGGTGTGCGACGACTGCCCCAAACTCTCATGCCAAAAGCGCTGGCACGTTTGGCAATTTCTTGACCGATGTTTCCGGCTCCAATGATCAACAGCGTCGCGTTGAAGAGTTCTTGGATCGGAAGTTCGATGCTTCGCTTCCAAGTGCGATCGGCTTGAAGATCGAGCAGCGTGGACAGCGTTTTGGCGTGGTAAAGCATATACGTGAGCACAAACTCGGCGATCGGGATCGAAAAGGTTCCCGCTCCATTGGTGAGAATAATGTCTCGCTCTAGATATTCAGGAATGAGAATATGATTCACGCCTGCACTCGGAGCGTGATGCCAACGCAGGTGAGGAGCGGCAGCTAACACTTTTCTAAGCGTGTCCGGTTTAAGATAAAACCAGTTAAAAAACACTTCTGCATCGCTGGGATCACCGTCAAAGTTTGCGTGGGTGTCTGCCCATGCAATTTGAATATTAGGATCAGCAGAAAGTTTAGGTTTTAGAATTGCTGCGAATTCAGTGGGTAGAAGCAGTTTCATTGTTCTAAAACAGAATCAGCGAAACGGTAAGGAGACCGATCGTAGAACACAGAAAGAATAAATCAACCTATCATTAGAAGCAAAAAAGGCAGTGTGAATGTTGAAGTACGTCGATCAAAGTCGATTCGCACTTTATTTCAGTCTGCTTCAACGTGGGTTAAATCAGTTGGCGTTAGTAATTTTCGCTGCGTTTGAGGAATGGCAAATATTAAGGTTACTGCATACGCCAACATTCCATTACTGTTGGTAAAGGGTGGCACAAATAGCGGCAGAATTAATATAAATCTACCTAAATGATTGGCGCGGTTAAATAAGTAAACAAACAAAGGAATGTACCATACTAAACCCATAATCCAAGTTTGAGGATTGAGTAAATTAATGCAGTTGACGATCGAGAAAAATTGATGATCAATCTCTGCTCGCCGCAGGTAATACATTAGAATGAAAAACGCGATCGTACCCACGGTTAACGATCCGATCGGATTGTTTCTTAAAAATGGGTTCATATATCCGTGTACAAAATCATGCGTCACTCGTAAGCCGCGACTGTCGATCGACATCACCACCCGATTAATTACGTCTTGTCCATGCGTGCTGATTGGAATCGCACTGGTAATCGCTCCAAAAAATTGTGGGAAAATTCGCTTTAGATAGCTTGTATAAATCGAGGTGCCAAAATGAGCGAGGGGAGCGATTATTAACAATGCAATAAAGCCGATCGTGTAAGCCGCTAACTTAAACTCGCGTTTGACTAAGTAATATAAAATTGCAACACAAGGAAAAAGTTTGATGCAGCACGCGATCGCCAGCAAAAAACTAGGTAAAACTCTTTGAGCGTTTCGCTTATAAATTAGAAACGAGAGAATCGTAATGTAACAAACTAAAATGTCAATTTGTCCCCGCTCAAACGCCGCTAAAACAGGAAAACTCATCAATCCAAAAAGAATTGTTTCTCCTTTTGCTTTAAATTGAGTGTTTTTAATCAATTCAAAAAATAACAGCCATAAAACCACCAAAATAATAACGCTATAAACCACTTTTGCATTTCCATACGGCAGCAAAGCAAGCGGCGCAAATAGCAGAGATGCAAACGGTGGATAAATCCATCCGGATGTGGGAGAACTTGACGCATTAACAGGGGTATAAAATTCAGGATGTTGATTCACATGGTTAAAGTATGGATCTAAACCATACAGAACTGATTTTCCCGCCACATAATACGGACGAAAATCAATTTGATACGACTCCAACACCAAATAAACAATAAAAGCAGAAGGCATTAAATAAACAAAATACTCTCGTCCAAACCGAATCAAATCAGTTTTAAGCTGCGACATTCGAGACATAAAAATCGAGGTCGATCGACCTCAAAACCTTACTATAGTTCGGGGCATTTCATAGCAGAAATCACAGCCGTTGCTCGATCGTGCGTGCTGTCCCCGCTTCTGATAAGATTATGAATTCTGACCCAAACTTACTTGTTGCTGGAAGGAGACCCATATGGCTCGGATGTACTATGACGCTGATGCCAACTTAGACTTACTTGCGGGCAAAACGATCGCGATTATCGGTTACGGTTCTCAAGGGCACGCCCACGCCCTCAACCTCAAAGATAGCGGCATGAACGTCATCGTCGGACTGTATCCGGGCAGCAAATCTGCCACTAAAGCTAAAGACGCAGGCATTCCCGTTCACACTGTGGCAGACGCAGCAAAGGCGGCTGATTTTATTATGATTTTGCTGCCTGATGAAGTGCAGCGATCGGTGTATCAAGCCGAAATCGAGCCGAATTTGAGCGAAGGAAACGTGCTGGCGTTTGCTCACGGCTTTAATATTAACTTTGGGCAAGTCGTTCCGCCGCCAAACGTAGATGTGGTCATGGTTGCACCGAAAGGGCCAGGTCATTTAGTGCGGCGCACCTACGAACAGGGTCAAGGCGTTCCGGCGTTGTTTGCGGTTTATCAAGACGCTTCAGGACAAGCCCGCGATCGAGCGATGGCTTACGCACGCGGCATCGGTGGCACTCGCGCAGGCATTCTCGAAACCACGTTCCGCGAAGAAACCGAAACCGATTTATTTGGCGAACAAGTCGTGCTGTGCGGCGGCTTGAGTGCGCTAATCAAAGCTGGATTTGAAACGCTTGTAGAAGCAGGCTATCAGCCCGAACTGGCTTATTTTGAATGCTTGCACGAAGTGAAGCTAATCGTCGATCTGATTGTTGAAGGCGGTTTGGCGAAAATGCGCGACAGCATTTCTAATACAGCAGAATACGGTGATCTGACTCGCGGCCCGCGCATTGTCACCGATACGACTCGCGCCGAAATGAAGAAGATTTTGTACGAAATCCAAACCGGACAGTTCGCGCGGGAATTTGTGCTGGAAAATCAATCTGGCAAAGCAGGTTTTAATGCGATGCGTCGTCGCGAAGCTGAACACCCGATCGAGGAAGTCGGCAAGGATTTACGAGCCATGTTTAGCTGGCTGAAGAAGATCTAGGTGTTAAGGACGATCGCTTAAAGCGACTGGCGATTAAGTTAGCTTCGCAAGTGACGAGCGGCAACACGGCTACACGGACAAAACCACCCACGGGTTAAGAGTCAGATTCAAGGACTAGTCCACGAAGGTGGACTTCGTTTGTGTAGCCGCGATTTTAATCGCCAGGCTTTCAAAAATTCACGCGATACCTCAGCATTATCGCTTCAGCAGAAACGGGAATCTTGAAAACAGATTCTTTTAGGAAATGCTGTGATGTCAATTCATTCCGCTTCGTCGTGGGAAGTAAAAGCTCAAACCACTTTTGTTGCGATCGTGTATGAAGGCTCGATCGTGGGATTTTGTCAGCCTGAATCAGCGAACAAAATTGTTCGATCGCTCAACGAAGCTGAAACGCTGCAAAAAGCGTTGCAGTTAGCGTGCTACGACTTGATTGCTCGATCGGGGGGTTCATCCGAGAGCGTTGCTGATTTGATGGCGCGATACCGCTCAAAAGTTCAACGCCCAATTCAAGGAACGGCGCTGATCGCGCTCATGCTTAAAGAGCGACAAACTGAGTTAGACCTCAACGACGACGAATTCGCAAAGTTTTGCGATTCTTACCGCTTGTCTCGTCGCGAGCTACGAAACATTTACGCCGATGTCGAGGTTGAAAGCGAACAACTGATTCCACTGTCGCGAATTTTAGGATGCACGATTGATCAAGTGATCGAAGCGTGGAAAGGTTCTTAATCCTTTCCAACAACTTCCCGAATGCGATAAATCGGTCGTCCTTGCGATTCGTGGTAGGTTCGCATTGAAATTTCAGCGAGTAGCCCAAAGCTGAACAAATTTAGCCCCGCCAAAAACAGCACAACCGCGAGAATCAAAAGCGGACGCTGACCGATATCGACCCCAAACCCCAACTTCAAAATCGCGAGATACAGCCCGATCGACAATCCTGATAACAGCGACACCAAACCAAATAATCCGAAGACATGCATTGGGCGCGTGAGGAATTTGCGCATAAACGAAACTGTGAGCAAATCCATCACCACGCGAAACGTGCGATCGAGTCCGTATTTACTTTTGCCAAACTGCCGTGCATGATGCTGCACCGGAATTTCTGTAATCCGTGCGCCTTCGATAAACGCCAACGCAGGCAAAAAGCGATGCAGTTCGCCGTAGAGATTCATATCGGCAACGAGTTCCGATCGATACGCCTTGAGCGAGCAGCCATAATCGTGCAGCTTTACGCCTGTCACTCGTCCGATCAGCCAGTTCGCCATTTTCGAGGGCAAAACGCGAGTCAGTGAGGCATCTTGACGATTTTTGCGCCAGCCGCTTACTAAGTCATAGCCTTCGCTGAGCTTTTCTACTAGCACGGGAATATCGGCTGGATCGTTTTGCAAATCGCCATCGAGCGTGACGATCACTTTTCCACGCGCCTGACCGAATCCGGCTGCCATTGCTGGCGTTTGCCCGTAATTGCGCCGCAAAATTACTGCTTTAAGATTTTGACGCTGTTGTGCTTCGGCTTTGAGAAGTGCGTCTGATCCATCTCTTGAGCCATCATCCACACAGATAATTTCATAGCTCAACCCGTGCTGATTCAAACAGCTTGAAATCGCATCCAGCAATCGGGGAATGCTTTCGACTTCGTTATAAATCGGAACCACGATCGACAAGTCAGGCTCAACCGTAGACGATAGCGAAATCCGCGTTCCGCTTACAAGCCTAGAAGGATTCATGTCTCACACTCAATAATGCAGGCGCAAAGCTTAGTTTACCAGCTACTTCGATTGGTAGATTACTCTTTTGGTTCCTTGCGTTAATCAATGCAATTGATCAGGGTCGCTGAGGATTGAAGTCATCCAGATCGGCAAGTCAAAATCTATCGCCCGAATCAAGAAAAGCAGGTTTTACGCCGCAGTCGGTTTCGGGCAAACTGTGGCCAGACATTAGCTGAATTTGCGATCGGTTTAGAGCGCATCGGCGAGTAGAACGCGATCGACAAACTTTCTAATCAGTTCGTTAGAAACGGGCGTTTCTCGAATCGATGCCAGAATTCGGGCAAGCTGCTCATCGCTTTCTAAATAAACGTTTTGATATCGCGCAATTCGACCGCCCATGTCTTGAGCGTCTACTTCAGGATGAAACTGAAAGCCGTAAAACGGTTTACCGGGAATTTTGAAAGCGTGATACGGGCAAAGTTCAGAATACGCTAGTAAAATCGCTTCGCGAGGAAGCTCGATCGCTCGTTCTTTATGACCCGAAACCGCCCAAAACTGATCAGGTGCATCGTGAAATAACGGATCGGTTGCCGCCGCTTCGGTTAAGCAAATCACATACGTTCCCATTTCCAAATTTGCTTTATCGAGAATGACTTTGCCGCCCAGTGCTTCAACCGCCGCTTGAAATCCCAAACACGACGCAAACACCGGAATTGCGTTGTCTAAACAATACACGAGCAGCCGTTTGACGGGTTCGATAAACGGATAGCGATCGGGTTCAATCACCGACACATCGCTTGACCCGCCAATAAACAATGCGCTAAATCCATCGACGATCGACAGCTCAAAATTCGGTTTGGCAAACGCATCTAAAACGGTGAACTGATGCGCTTCAAGATGGCTGTATCGCACAAACTCATCGAATTCTTCTTGACGAGTGATCACATCGTGGCGCATCTGAACAAGCAGGATTTTGAGGGATTCACGCGGTTGTGCCATGCTTCAAAACTCAACGATCGTAATTACCCTTTCAATCATGCAAGTTTAGAACTGGGAAGTTCAGATCCGGATCTCCGTACATCAACAGAAAAACGGTATTGCTTAATTCGTTTCAATCATCGCTAATCTAAAATTGCGCTTATTCTAAATTTTGCGCTTTGATTTGAGCCGTCAGCGACTCTAGCTGTTTTTTTTCGCGCTTGAGTTCTTCTTCGAGTTCTTGGATTTGTTCGCGGCGGGCTTCAAGCTCGATCGCTCGGCGGGCGAGTTCTTGGCTTTCTAGCGTCAGCGATTGACGCCACTGCTCGGCTCGCTCAGTTTCTTGCTCTAGAAACGTTGGCGTCACTCCATAAGTTAAATAGCGCTGTATCAGTTCGAGAACCCAATCTTTTGCTTCACGAATGCTGAGAATTTGGTTGCTGCTCGAAATTTCAACCAGTACCAGCAGGTTTTCGCTGTAGGCGCTTGCTTCAGCCGATAAAATAATTTCCTCATCGGGCAGCTTCGTCCAAACGTGCTCAGATTTTTGAGAAGCCAGCAAGCGTAACCCCGCCTTGCCTAAATATCCTTTTTTTTGAACTTGCGCCAAGTGCAGCATTACTACTCTCTCGATGTCGTCTCTGTTAGAACGATAAAAGGTTGATTTCTTGGTGGCAAGCGACGTTCAGCTTTTTGTCTTGGTGCTGACAATCCCACAGACAAAATTCGATTTTAAGCTTGATTAATCGCCGAATCGATGCGCTAAACCTGCTCTGAGTATCTTCTATGACGGGGGCGCGTCATTCAGTACGGTTGCCATATTTGTCGATCATTTATCCTAGACAGTATAGCTTGTTGGCTTCAAGGATCTTCTATCGGCGGGGCAGCGTCATCAAATCACAAAAAAGACGCCGCGATCGAGCGTCTTTGACAAAGTTTTGTTAAACCTCGTTTGTTTGTTCCCGATTATGCCGCTCCAAACGACGCCAGCTTCGACTTCAAAATCTCGGCTTGCTTTTCAGCTTCAGCTAAATCGTTGCGCGTAGATTGCACCACCTCGGCGGGCGCTTTGTCTACAAACTTCGGGTTGCTCAGGCGTCCTCGCAACGCTTGAATTTCCGCTTCGACTTTCTTTAAGTCTTTTTCGCTTTTGGCTCTTAAAGCGTCAAGATCAACTAATCCTGCTAAAGGAATCGAGATTTGCACTGTTCCGACAACGCCCACGATCGTTTGGGAATCGGTTTGATCGGCTTCTTTTGAGTTAGAAGCCGCGCTCATCGCTTGGGGCGATGGTTCTCCAACGACTTCTTTTTTGAATTGATCAACTTGCTCGAAAAATTGGCGTCGATCGGGCGTTCGCCACAGTTTCTTCCGAACAAACTGAATAAACTGAATAATCCCAATGATTTCAAGGGGAATCGGCAAAAGTGGAATTTCGTGAATAGCTCCGTATAGCGCTGATGCAACGTCAAGCGCCAGCACGATCAAGCCAATCATCAACAGCGACAGCAGAATTTTTTGGTGTTCAGAAACGAAATCGCCAACGGCGTCGATTGCGATTGTCAGCACGGGTCGATCTGAAGTAGATATCTCTGCCTTCGGCGCTTCAAGATCGGCTGCACTTCCCGAAAGGGTTAACGTTTTTACTTTCGCAAGGTCTTTGATGTAAGCCTCACCTGCTTTGAGAATGTGTTGTTCTTGAGCGTCTTCGGTTTGCAAAATTGCTTCAACTTTGGCTCCTGGCTTGATGTCGGCTTCTGCTCGTAGATTCCGAATCGTGCGAATGGCACCAAACAATAGCTCAAACTGCCGCTCAAGTTGAGGATCAATCAGCGTCAAATCGGGCATCGGATAGCGCTGCAACGCCAGCGTTTGTTTAGAAGCTTCGCTTTGCGTTAGCGTGTGCCAAATCTCTTCGGTGATGTGTGGCATAAACGGATGCAGCAGTCGCAGCGTTCCTTCGAGCACGATCGCGATTGTTTGCTGTGCCGTGGTTCTAGAGGTGCGATCGTCGCTTTGCAGGCGCGACTTCACAAGCTCAATATACGAATCGCACAAATCGCCCCAGATAAATTCGTATAGCGCTTTGGTTGCTTCACCTAAGCCGTAATGCTCGATCGAGTCGCGCACCTGCTGCGTGACTTGATAAAAGCGCGACAGAATCCAGCGATCGCTAAGTTCAAGCTGATTTTGATCCGGTGCGCCAAGCTGAGCGGGCGTTTTGCCGTCGAGATTCAGCAGCACAAATCGAGACGCATTCCATAATTTGTTGGTGAAATTTCGCGCCGCTTCGACCGATTCTGATTCGTCGGTTTTGCGATTGTAGCTGAGTCGAATGTCTTGTCCGGCTCCCGTTACTTCGCGCACCAGCGTATAGCGCAGCGCATCAGTTCCGTACTTGTCGATCAAAATCAAAGGATCAATGCCGTTATTCGCCGACTTCGACATTTTTTTGTTGTTTTCGTCGCGCACTAACCCATGAATGTACACGTCTTTGAACGGCATTTTTCCGGTGAAGTGTCCCGCCATCATCGTCATCCGGGCAACCCAGAAGAAAATAATGTCGAATCCCGTCACAAGCGTTGAAGTCGGATAGTAGCGCTTAAAATCTTCAGCGTCGGGGTTCGGCCAGCCCAACGTTGAAAACGGCCACAATCCCGATGAAAACCAGGTATCGAGTACATCAGGGTCTTGCTCGATCGTGACGCCTTCGCCGAACTGCGCGATCGCTTTTTCGCGGGCATCATCGGCATTCTGCGCTACAACAAACGGCGTTTCGTCGGTTATAATTCCGCCTGTTTCGCTCACCGCGTACCACGCGGGAATTTGATGACCCCACCAAAGCTGACGCGAAATACACCAATCTTTCAGGCTCACCAGCCAATCGCGATACACCTTCGACCAGCGATCAGGTACAAAGTTCGGTGAATGATCGTCGTCAAGCTCAGCCAAAGCGCGATCGGCAAGCGGTTTAATTTTCACAAACCACTGCGTTGAAAGCAGTGGTTCAACCGGAACTTTGCCGCGATCGCTGTACGGGACGGTGTGTTTGTAGGCTTCGATCTCACCGAGTAATCCCGCTTCTTCAAGCCGCTTTACCACGTTTTTACGAGCAACAAAGCGATCTTGTCCCTGAAATTCTCCAGCGTTTTCGTTTAGGGTGCCGTCTTTGTTCATGATGTTGATAAACGGCAACTGATGGCGCGTTCCCATCTCGAAGTCGTTGGGGTCGTGAGCAGGCGTCACTTTAACGCAGCCCGTTCCAAAGCTTGGATCAACGAATTCATCGCCGATAATCGGAATTTCTCGATCGACAAGCGGAAGGATCAGCGTTTTTCCGATTAAACGATTGTATCGATCGTCGTTTGGATTCACTGCAACTGCCGTATCACCGAGCATCGTTTCCGGTCGTGTAGTGGCCACTTCCACAAATCCATCCCCTTCGGCTAAGGGATAGCGGAAATGCCACAAATTGCCGTCTACTTCTTTGTTTTCAACTTCGAGATCCGACACTGCCGATTGGCTTTGCGGGCACCAATTCACCAGGTATTTCCCCCGGTAGATTAAACCTTCGCGGTAAAGCTGAATAAAGGCATCTAAAACCGCTTTCGATGAGCTTTCATCCATTGTGAATCGCTCACGCGACCAATCCACCGACACGCCTAAACGCCGCAGTTGACCGACGATCGTTCCCCCGGATTCGGCTCTCCACTGCCACGCCCGCTCTAGAAACTGCTCGCGTCCGACCTGATCGCGAGTTTTGCCTTCTGCTTTTAGCTGACGATCCAAAATCGTTTGAACCGCAATGCTCGCGTGATCGGTTCCCGGCAAACACAGCGTATTAAATCCGCACATGCGATGGTAGCGCACCAGCGCATCGATCAGCGCCATATTAAACGCATGTCCCATGTGCAAGCTTCCCGTCACGTTAGGCGGCGGAATCACGATGCAATAAGGCTCTCCGGGCTGAGTCGGATCGGCTTTGAAGACTTGATGTTCTTCCCAAAACTTCTGCCACTTCGCTTCAGTGGTAGCGGCATTGTATTGACTTGGCAGGGTGGGAATCGTTGCAGTCATGGAACGCTCAAAATCAAGAATGAGGGGGATATTTGACATGATAAACGCTTCAGGACGAAGACGTTAAAAAGGGTGCCTCAACCTCGAAGCACCCGATGCGAAAAATCTCGATCGCGATCAATTAATCTAGAAAGCCCATTAATGTAGGCGCGTCGTCGATCGCGTTTGAGAAAATCGGGCGACCACCAGGAAGCGATGACGCTTCTAGCAGTCCCGGTTCACTCATCATCACCGGACGCCCGTTGAAATAATCCATTCCTTCAGCCGCGTGAAAATCGCTGTAAAAAACGGGGCGATTCCCCGGAAGCATTTCAGCAACTTTGAGATGGCTTGCCGAGATCGGACGACCGTTAAGAATCGTGCCGTACACGTCCATATGGCTGGCTTCGATCGGGCGAATTCCCGATGATTGAATCGTGCCTGCAATTTCGATATCGCTTGGCATCACGGGGCGGTTTGCGATCGACAAGCTCGGCTGTTGATGAAGCTGAATGGCACCACTTGACCCTTCGCTTTCAGTCGTTGCGGTGGCATCGATCACGTCTGGCTTACTCATAACGGTTTCCTTTGGGGTATTTTGAACGGGTTGGGCAGATTCAACGGCGGTATTTGAATCAGTCAGGCTTGATTGTGATTCGGGTTTGTCATCCATTGAAGTCAGTTCCTTTGATTCCGGGGTTTGTTGGGTTTGCGCTTTGGAAACCGACTCGCTGCGCGGTTGTTCTCCTTCTGGAGGAATCGCAGTAGCGTCAGCAGCTTTTGTGCGTCGGCTTGTGCTGGCTCTGCGATCGGTGGTTCGACTGCTGCGATTCGTCGTCATTCCTGAACCTCACCCATAAACGACTGTCCACTGATTGGCTCTGATGCCGTTTTCTAAAAACAATCGCGACATCAGCACCGTTAAAGCTGTGGATCTTAAAATTTGAAATCTTAAGCAACTATTATAAAGGACTGCTAGTGCGATTATCACGGCGAATTCCTTGCAGAACTTATAAGGGTCATTTGTTTAGTCAATCGTTAAAGGGGCGACGTTGACAGAAAAGGAGATGCTGTATGGCATCTCCTTTCGACTCCAGCTTGGCAAACGATTGCTATGCGCTGACCGCAATTTTTGCTTGCGTTTTGGTCAAGCGCTCGTAGGTTGCTCGCATCTTCAGTCCGGTTAACACTTGGAACAATCCAGTTCCATTATTAGAACCCGGATACTCGCGGTGTTGCAGCAGCAGTTCAGTCACTTCGCCGTTGTATTTAGCAGAGGTTTTGCTCAAATGCTGTTCGATGTAGATCACTTCTTCGAGCTTGTCGAACTGACCATCGACTTCGAGCACCGAAACGCTCTGACCGTAGTGAGCATCCGGGCCGTAATGCATTCTGATGCCCGGATACGAACAGGTTAGCTTGCGACCGCAAGGCGTCCAGTCGATCGTCGATCCTTCATCAAACAAGTACACCGGATCGTAGCCTTCCACGCCGTCACGCTGAATCATCTGCACGCGCAGAACTTTGCGTTCTTTGTCGTCTTTGATCAACTGCGTCGGTAGCACTTGCAGCACAACATCGGCATATTGCTTTTGCGGATCAATGTACGCATCAAAATCGGGCTTGCGCGAATTAATCTGTTGCAGCACATCTTCGTAGCTGTGACCCCGCTCTGCCATGTCACGCTGAATTTTCCAGGCAATCTTGACATCATCGCTAATGTCAAGGTACACGCTGAAGTCAATCAGTCCGCGCACGCGCTCATCGTAAAGCGGGTGTAACCCTTCAATCACGACAATATGATTCGGCTCAATCTTCTCTGGCGGATCAATGAGTCCGGTTTCGTGGTTGTAGATTGGTTTGTCGATCGTGTCTCCGTTCTTCAGCGCTTTGATCTGCTCGTACATCAGATCAAAGTTATTCGCTTTTGGATTTAATGCCGTGATACCCGTTTCTTTACGCTGTTTCCGATCCAGACTGTGGTAATCGTCTAGGCAGATCACGGTGACGAAATCTTCCCCAAACAGATCTGTGATTCGGCGCAGAAACGTGGACTTACCGCACCCGGAGTCTCCGGCGACGCCAATCAAAACCACGCGGTCTGGCTTCCTGGTCATAGGTTTCCTCTAAAACAAAAAAGTGATCAACAAAACGATTTCGTGTTCAGCCAGATCGGGATGGTCGATCGATACTCACAAGAAGGCAATCAAGCGAATGTTTTTTCGCAAAAAAGCTCCGACAAACTTCCAACGGATAGAAGGCGTTGTATTGAGTATTTAGTACTACTGGCTGAAAGGATTCTACCAAAAACGCGATCCCTCTCACAAGTCTTTTCGCGCTTCCTTCGAGTAATCCTCCTTGAGTCATAGATTTGGATCGATTAAAGCGGCGATTAAGCAAATTGACCTGGAATTATGAAAAGATTAATTTGAACTTCACAATTCGGTCGATCGCGCGTCGCAAACCCTTTGTAAAGTAAGGACGGAGGCAATTTTGCGTCTTGTCTGGTGCGCGTCTTTGTCTTTGAGGAAATTTGCGATCGATCCCCAAACATTGCATATTTGTTTGAAAGGCACCTTAGCGGCACCCGTTATAAATCTAGGTTAGGTCGGAGAAATTCAAAGCAATGTATCAATCGAGCGCATCGGGTGCAGGAAACACCCAATCCGGAAGCCGAATGTATCGGTATGAAGTGGCGGGCTTGCGTCAAAGCGATGCCACCGAGAATATGAACTACCCGATTCGGCAAAGTGGCAGCACGTTTATTAATGTTCCGTACGATCGCATGAACGAATTCATGCAGCGAATTGCTCGCATGGGCGGAAAAATTGTCAGTATTCAGCCTTTAGATGCTGAAGTCACGACAAACGGAAAAGTTACCCTAGAACAGACTGCACCTCCTGTCAAGCAGGAAACTGAAGCTAAGGGCAACTCAACAGGATCTAAGCCGATGACACAAGCCAAAGTCAAAAAGCACGCTGACGTTCCAGTTAATATTTACAAACCCAATAATCCCTTTGTGGGTAAGTGTATCTCGAACGATGAACTTGTCGGCGAAGGCGGGATTGGAACGGTTCGTCACCTCGTATTCGACATTTCTGAAAGTGACTTGACTTATTTTGAAGGACAAAGTATCGGCATTATTCCGCCGGGTACTGATAAAAATGGCAAGCCAGAAAAGCTAAGACTGTATTCGATCGCTTCGACTCGTCACGGCGATCGAGTGGATGACAAAACTGTTTCGCTGTGCGTCCGCCAGCTTGAATACAAGCACCCCGAAACCGGAGAAACCGTTTACGGCGTGTGCTCAACCTTTCTTTGCCACCTCGAACCCGGTGCCGATGTAAAAATCACAGGCCCGACTGGCAAAGAAATGCTGCTGCCCGAAGAAGAAGATACAAATGTGATCATGATGGCAACCGGAACAGGTATCGCACCGATGCGGGCGTATCTGTGGCGTCAGTTCAAAGACAACGAGAAAGCTGCAAACCCTGAATATCAATTCAAGGGTTTCTCCTGGTTAATCTTTGGCATTCCGACGTCTGCCAACATTCTCTACAAGGAAGAACTTGAAGAGATGCAAAGCAAGTATCCAGACAACTTCCGTCTCACGTATGCGATTAGCCGTGAGCAGAAAAACAAGGACGGCGGCAGAATGTACATTCAAGACCGTGTGGCTGAGCACGCGGCTGAGCTGTACCAAAAAATGAAAGATGAAAAGACTCACACCTACATTTGCGGTTTGAAAGGCATGGAAGACGGCATTGATGCTGCGCTTTCGGCTGAAGCGGCAAAAGAAGGCGTAGAGTGGAAAGAGTTCCGCAGTGCGATGAAGAAAGCGGGACGCTGGCACGTTGAAACTTACTAAATTGGGTTAGGGTTCGATCGAAGACCGGGAGGGTTTGAAAACTCTCCCGGTTTTTAGTTGAAATGATTTTTTCATTGAAGCGTTATGATTCGGGTATGAATTAAGTAGCTTCGATATGACACTAACCCTAGATGCAAATTTAACTTTAGAGAAAGTTCATCAGCTTCTAAAGCTTCAATTTCATGCGGGCCAAGAAATATCAGCGCTGCTTGATTTAGAAGACTTAACCGATTCAGAACGTCAAGATTTAGAAGAAATTCGAGAAAATTTTCTTGCTTATTATGCAGGCGGAAAGATTTTAGAAGGGCAAATTCAGTTTTTATTTCTCTCACCTTTGCTGTGGCTCGCCGGATTTCATGCGCCTAAAATTAAGCTTAATTTAGAAGTTGGAATAACGAGTATTGAAGTTGAAGACGAAGACACGCTGATCAAGGGTCGCATGGACATTCTTGCAGCTAAGAGAGTGCGAGACGGCAAAGAGATAAACTTCTTCTGGGCATTGATTGTTGAAGCAAAAAATAGCAGTTTTGATGCTTCGGAGGGTTTGCCTCAACTTTTGACTTACGCCTATACAGGTTTAGAGCAACAACAATCTGTTTGGGGTTTAACAACGAATGGATTAAATTATCAATTTGTTTTGGTTGAGCAAGGAAATCCACCGACTTACACAGTGTTTCCTTCGTTTAATATGCTTTACCTTAATCAAGTGTTTCAATTATTGCAGGTTCTTAAAGCAATTTGTAAAGCGTCGAATTAGCGATCGACCCACCTCACTAGAAAACCTCAAGCTTCTACTAAGTCCGGCGTGTAATCGAGCAGACGGACATCTACAAATCCTACGACAGAGAATGCCTGAACACAAATTTATTGTAGTTTTCGATCCAGGATGCCAATTTGGCAGTTAATGAGCGCACCGCATTAATCAAGATTTTTTATTCGCTTAAATCTTCAGGCGTGAGCGGTGTTTGAGAAGCATGACGTACATACAACACGTAGACCGTGGTCTACGAATCGTAAATAGTACCCGGTAGACGTTTTTTCCTTTTCCATAAAGGAGTTGCCGCACTTCTTTGGGAAAAACGTAGTATTCGATGGCTAAAGCACAGCGCTGGGGCTTTTCCTGTAGGGTTGCGATCGCATTCATTAACCCACGAAACCAGCGATCGGCAAAATCAGCATTACGCGCTCGATACCACTGATAGGCTTGCTCGATTTAAGTTTCTGCAACTGGCGTGATTTCAACTTGAAATGCCATACTTTTGCTGCATTTCTTGGACGAAGTGATCGATCAGACGCGTTTGTCCAGCGTTAAGTTCTTCAAAACCCTGTTGAACACCTGCAATCACTTCAAGTTGATCAATCAGTTGCCGAAGTTTAGCCGAATCGATTTTGCTAGGGTCAAGAAACGTGACTAGAACTTGAGCACGATCGCTTACCCCCTCAGGTAGCTCGGTTAACTCAATTTGTCCATTCTGATAAGTGCCTTCGACAGTTTTAATCATGAGTTGCAACCGTATGGTGGTTATTCAATCTTACATAGCGTAGAAACCACAAAAAAAGGAGGTCATCAGACCTCCCAACTAATGCTCAGAGTTAGCAAACGATGAAAACCGAATAGCCTAGCCCACCTAAGCCAGACCTGTATTCATGCCTTGCTTGCCAGTCGCCAATTCAACCTTAACAATCTTGCCGCCCATTTTTTGAATGCGCTGTTGCTCTTTGAACCAGTTCTCATAAGGAACAAGCTTTGTAAAGAAAGTATTTTGCAGTTCGCGTTGCGTGCGGATGCGGGTTTGGCTCGGCACACAGGCAGTAATCTTGAACATTCTCATGGGTCTGTTTCGCTCCTGAGTAGGCTAAAACGGAAAAACGTTCGGGTCAGAACGAGTGTGATTAGTGGAATTTCTCAAATATATCAGCGAACGATCGAGATCGCGCTTTGACAAAGCGGCTTATCAACTCTCAAACCGATTCGCAACTTGAATTTGGTTAAACGAAGCTTGTCGTTTAAAAGGTTGGAAGCCAAGAGTTGATGTTAAATCGCTAAAACCAATCGTTAGCCTTTGGCGATTTAACATCAACGCCAGACTTCCAAACCCTTAAGGAACGCTCACTGCATTAGCAGTCAGCACAGAAGTTAGCTCAAGCCAGAGCAGATGTAGTCGAAGTAGACGCCCATTTCTTTACCAGCGTCAGAACCGACCAAACCAGCCGTAACTTCTTTCATCGCTTGGATCGATTGCACGGTTGCTGCAATGGGTACACCCAAGCTGTTGTAGGTTTCTTTCAAACCGTTCAATACGCGCTCATCGAGGATCGAAGGATCGCCCGCCAGCATTGCGTAGGTCGAATAACGCAGGTAGTAATCGAGGTCACGGATGCAAGCAGCATAGCGACGAGTCGTGTACATGTTGCCACCGGGACGAGTGATGTCCGAGTACAGCAGCGATTTTGCAACGGCTTCTTTTACGATCGCAGCCGCATTAGCCGAAATAGTGGTCGCTGCACGAACGCGCAGTTCGCCAGTTTGGAAGTAGCCCTTGAGCTTTTCGAGTGCCGATCCATCCAGGTACTTGCCCTGAACGTCAGAAGTATTGATAACCGAGGTAATTGCGTCTTGCATGATTTAGTTCCCGTAAGTCGCGTGGTCTTGTTACAAAAGGTTCAAAGGAATCAGGGCAGCGATTACTGCATTGCACCGATTACATAATCGAAGTACGAAGATGCTTCAGCCGCATCATCCGACGACAGCAACGACGCAGCAACGTTCTTCATTGCGCGGATGCCTTCTGCAACAGCAGGAACGGGGGTTCCCAAAGAGTTGTACATTTCACGAACGCCAACAATTCCGATTTCTTCGATCGGGGTGACATCGCCAGAAACGATTCCGTAGGTCACGAGGCGCAGGTAGTAATCGAGGTCACGCAGGCAGGTTGCGGTCATTTCTTCGCCGTATGCATTTCCACCGGGAGAAACAACGTCGGGGCGCTTTTGGAACAGTTGGTCGCCAGCTTGCTTCACGATGCGCTCACGAGAATCGCTGAGCGTTTGAGCGATGCGCAGACGCTTTTCGCCCGTGGTGACGAAGCCTTTGATCCGATCCAGTTCGCCGGGGCTGAGGTAGCGTGCTTCAGCATCCGCATTCACGATTGACTTCGTGACAATACTCATTGATGGATTCCTCCAAGAAATGTAACCGAATATGTTTTAAATCGGGATTCCCCAAATGGCTCGATAAGTCTACGTACTGTCCGCCGCTTTGTGTGCCTCTCAGAGATGACTGAGGGTTTACTGCGCTCGGAATACCGCGATCGTGCCCGAAGCCGTGGGCGCTGATTTCGGTGACGTATGCCGTTAGACTCAGCAACCTTCCGAAATTCATTTTGCGGCATTTCGTTCACTTTCCTGGTCAGTTCGCAACATTTTTTAACACACTTCCTCAGATTCATGAGAGAAAAATTCTTGATTGCGGGCAGAAGTTTTATTTATAAGTGTGAGGAATGAAATAATCGAGTGTTCGTTAGATTAATGAATGTTGAGGCGGACAAATGCGCAATCTTTTTTAGCTGATAAATTAAATAGCTGAAGTTTTGACATCCGGGAAGGTCTCTACCAGAGGAATTATTAAGTAATGTTACAAGTAGCTCATTAGGTAGATCTATTCATGAAAAGGTCGGTCGTTCTTCGCTAATCTAAAAATATAAGCGTTGTTAGGAACTCAACTTTTATGCTCACTATTCCTGATGCCATCAGCATGGATGCTCTCTCGAACCTTTGGATTCAAAAAGCACTTGAGCAGATTGCGATCGAGAATTCTCAGGATCAGCAGCAAGACGATGAAGAATAGTGTCTTAGTGAATTAAGAAAATTAATCCTCAGTTGTAAAGTCCTTCCTACGAGGAGGACTTTTTAATGTATTTAGCGCTGGCATCAAGCGTGTAGAACTTGAATTGATGTAGAAGTCTCGATTTAGTCAATTGGAATCTGTCTCAAGACGGACTTCACTTTTGTGAATAAAACTTAAAACTGTGGTAGTAAGCGCTTTAACTTGTTTACTAACCTTAATTTTTTGTATATGTTGACTTATTCTCGTCACATTCTAATCGTTGACGACAACTCGGATAATTTATTGTTTTTGCAACTTCTCCTTGAAAGCGAAGGATACGTCGTTGAGGTTGCAACCTGTGGTTATTCCGCGATCGAGCACATGCGTAGCTCCCCACCCAGTTTAGTTTTGCTCGATGTGATGATGCCTGGAATTACAGGATTTGAAGTAATGCAGCAAGTCAGGCAAAGTGAATCGCTGCGCGATCTGATTATTGTGCTGGTTTCTGCTCACGAAGATGTGACTGGCGATCGCGTTCGTGAAGTCGGAGCTAATGATTTTGTTTGTAAACCTGTAGACTGTGATGAACTCATTGACAAGGTAAATTATTGGTTCTCGAAATCAGTTAAGCAGCAGCGAGTACACAATCGATTGAGCGCTTAATCGCAAGCTTTCTGAATGCTGGCAACGAAAGACACGATTGGGGTGAGTTTCGGCTGTGCTCCGCTCACCAGTGCCGCGAGGGTTAAGCGGAGTCGAACCCCGCTCTGATGCGCGAACAAAGGATGCCAAGTTAAAAGCTCTTAACCCGATAAAGGCGGGTTTTGTCTGTGTAGTCACGCCTTCGCCAGGCTGAACCGGAACGGTTACACAACCGAAGTTTCTCTGCCAGGACTAGATTCTGGCATTGGCTCTTAACCCGCTTGAAACGGATTTTGAGTAGACACTGTGTTAAAGGTCAAGCAGTCGGAGCAATAAAATTGGGGTCAAAGCGACGACCAGACTTCAGCACGCGATCGGCAAGATCGGGCAACTTTCGTCGGACACGAACAGATCCTCTGGGACGTTTGAACTGTAGTGCTGATCTTATGCAAGAGACAAACCGCGTCGCCGCTCGTCGCTTGCGCAGCTAATAGCAGTCGCGCCCGCGTTTCGCGCCAATCACCTGCTCACCCAAATCGATAGCCAAAACCGCGCACCGTCACAAGATACTGCGGGCTGCTCGGATCAATTTCTAGCTTTTCTCGAAGCCAGCGAATATGAACATCTACCGTCTTACTTTCACCGATAAAATCATGTCCCCAAATCCGCTCAAGAAGCTGATCCCGTGACCAAACGCGCTTCGGATTGCGAATAAATAGCTCCAACAGCTTAAACTCTTTTGGTGAAAAATTGACCGCCGCACCACGCACCGTCACGCGGCATTCCTGTGGATAAAGAACAATGTCTTGAAACTGAAGGGTTGGGCTAGTCGTAGGCGCTTGAAACTGTTGATGACGCCGCAATAGCGCCCGACACCGCGCCACAAGTTCCCGCATTCCAAACGGCTTGGTTAAATAATCATCCGCGCCCACTTCTAAGCCGACCACGCGATCGGTTTCGCTGCCTTTAGCGCTCAGCATCAAAATAGGTACGCTGTTTCCCTGATGTCGAATCAAGCGACACAAATCAAGCCCGTTGATATAAGGCAGCATCAAATCTAAAATAATTAGCTCAGGCAGTGCGTTTGGTGTACTGCGATTCCGTAGGAAGCTTGCTTCGCCGTCGGAGGCATTCTGCAAGTACTCTAGTGCCTGACGACCATCGATAGCCGTCACAACTTCGTATCCTTCTTCAGCGAGCGAAAACGCGATCGCGTCTCGAATTAAATCTTCGTCATCGACAACAAGAATCCGTCCGAGCGAAAGTTTAGAAGGAAGACTGGTAGCTTTGGTTAGCAGCGTCGGCGGCATAAAATTGAGCGAGGGTAATACTTGTGTCGGCAAAATTCTATCATTGATCCCTCAGATAGTATGGATTTATACTTTTTTTCTATATCTAAATTATCTGAGTAACCATAGCCAGATTGGAATCACAGCTAATATCCCAATCGTACTGAATGCAATGCTACTTGCAGCAAGTTCTCGATCGAGATTATATTCCTCAGCAAGAATCAATCCGGCAAACGCAGACGGCATTCCTGCCATAAGCACCAGCGATAACCGCGCATCGCCCGTGAGTCCGATCAGGGTCGTCCCGATTCCGACCAGCGTTGGCAACATCAGAATTTTGAGCATCACGGGAATTGCTGCCGCTTTTAGGCTTTGCAGTCCATCAAGCTGAATTAACCGCATTCCCATCAGCAAAAACGACGCGGGCACAACAAATAAAAGCGATGATTCGACGATCGTTTCTCCCCAGTCTGGAAACGCAACGGTTTGCGTCAGATAGCTAATGGCAAATGCCCACAGCGAAGGTACGGTCAACAAATTCTTAAGCAATCTCCCGATCGAATTCGGTTCGCCAGAGTGTCCGTAATAGCTGGCAATCAAAACGCCAATTCCATAAGTTCCAATTAGATTTTGCGTCACGCTAAAAAAGACCGCCCAACTCATATCGCCGTTGTGCAGCAGCGTTGGAATAATGCCTAAGCCTACAAAGCCTGTATTGCCGATCGTCGAAGCGATCACAAACGTGCCTTTGGTTGCCGAATCCAGCGTTGGCGTCCAGGTTTCAACTCCTGTCCATCCTTTTGCTTTTGCGTGTTGCTGCATCCAAATAACGCCTTGCAGCACAATCCACGCGATCAAGAGTCCGGTGGAAATCGTCGTGATCGTAATGACGGGAACCAAGCCGAAATTTGTCGAGAAATCCGTTTGCCGCGCTAAGGCAAAAATCTGCCACGGAACGCCGACCCAATACAGCGATCGACCGAGTAAACGCGGCACCGTTTGCGGTAAAAATCGTAACGCTAAAGCACCCAAGCCAGTCCACAAAATCAAGGGCGTATATGCGCGAACCAAAATATCGATCATGCCCTAGACCACCCACGGGCGTAACGTTGTGACAACCGTATTTAACTGTATTCTTTATCGGATCGCCGCGTCAAAAATTCTAAGTTGCTCATTTCCAATCTTTGATTCGCCACTGGTTGTTTTGACGCACTAAACTGTAGCGAACCTGCATATCTCGATCGGTTTGCGTGTCCATTGGCTTATCCGTCTGAAAATACTTTCGCACTTCGGTAATTCTGGCGGTTGCGGTTGCTTGATTCGGATCGCTTGGACTCGTTTCAACGTTGTTAATCTGCGCCGCGTGCTCATACTCGATGCGTAAATTATCTTGCTTAGAATCGGCGGCATTTTTCCGCCATTCCGACAATTTAGGCTCAACTAAAATTTGGTTTAGTTTTTCTGGATTGTGGGTGCTGCCCATTGCCGCTTTTTTCGCCGCAAACCAGGCTTCGATCGCTTTTTGAGCCGTGGTCGGATTCATATCACCAGAAAGCGCATCGGTCGTAGACGGCGCTTGCAGCGAAACAACGGGACGATCGAGCTGAATCGATAGCGCATCGGTTGTTTCAGTCAGACTTGGCTTTGTCAGCGTCTTGAGCGATCGAATCAGCACAAAACCTAAGAGTCCCGCCGCTACAATACCGACCGCCAAAAGCGGCAAGCCGAATTTGCGCTTATTCTTTGCACTGCGCGAATTCGAGACAGGGTTTCCCCCTGGCTGGCGCAATTCCGAAGCAGGTTTGCTGCGCGATCGTTGAGCAGAATCTGCGTGACCGTTTCGAGCCGCTCCGTTTCTGCGGGAATGAGGGCGCGACGATTCCGGTTCGGATTCAGCATACACCGCTTTAGCGCGAGTCGAATCAGACCGAGACATCCGCTCAGCCGGAGCGATCGTCGAAGGATTTAACGTGGCGGTTGCGGATCGATCGGCGTTTCGCAGTTCGCCTGAATGAGTCGCGTCGTCGTTGCCGTGACGCGCGATCGATCCAGACCGACCATTTCTGACGGCAAACGAAGAACTATAAGCCGTCAATTCAGTTTGAATTCCCCGTTGTGCAAACGACCAATCCGAAGCAACTTCGGTTTCGGCAGGCAGTTCTTCTAAATATTCTTGAACCTGCTCGTTTGCAAAATAATCTTTGAGTGCTGCGCTGCGCTTAGCTAAGTCTCGAAAGTGCGGAAAAACTTCATCTTGTAGCCAGCGTTCTGCATACAAACACAATCCCGGCAGCAAATCCGGCGATCCCTGCGACTGCTCGCGGATAAACGCTAACGGCTCGTATTCCTGAGACAGTTCAAGCACCCGACTGGCTTCTTCGGTTTGTCCAAGCAGCAAGGCACACACCGCTTGTTCAAGATGCACATCTTGCCGACTGCCCAATCGCAGCAGCATCAGCTTGGCCCGCCGGATCAGCGCGGGCTGCTGGTCAGCAAATCCCCGCGCCAAAAGTGCGTAAACGGCGAGATACGTTGCCACCGCCGACGGACGCCGCGCTTCTTCTTCAAATAATGCTTGCTGCTCTTCGGCGGTCAGATAGCCCCGCAGTTGCTGAATAAACCTCAAAAAGTCATCAATGCTTAACCCAGATTGGTCGTTGCCGCTTCCATCGATGCCGCCGCGATCGCGCAGCATGTCTTTTAGAATCTGCAATCCTTGAGCACGATTGCTTTGCAGTTCGGCGCTAGAAAAATTATTTTCTTCATCGGGAAGCGCTAACAGTTCTAAAACGCGATACGGACGCAGCTTGTATAAATCTGCTTGAATTTCACTGCGCACGCCTGCAAACAAGCCTTCTCGCACTAGCAAATCTTGCCCCGTTTTCAGCGCTTGGGCTGCATTTTCATATTGTCCTTGCTGCCACTGTTCGCGACCGAGTTCTAAACACGCCAATGCCAGCGTTAAAACAATATCCGATAGCACAATTCTCGGATCGCCGTATCGACCGTCTTTGAGCGGAGACGTGCCACTGCTGAGAAACGGGCGACCGAGTTTGAGCACTAATTCATACTCGCCTAGCTCGTGCAGAATCAGCAAGGCACCAACAAGCTGACGATCGTCGATCTCGATCGTCGGAAACTGTTCTAGATTGCTTTCGAGGTTATAGCTTGTCGCTAAAAGCTGTTCGTCATAAGCGCGACGCTGTTCGGGATCAGACAATACCGAAAACGCTTGCTCGATGAATTGGCGACGAATGGCGATCGCCGCTTCGGAATATTCCCGACGGGGAAGTTGCAGGGCTCGATCGCTTCGGGCTTGCTTGAGTTGGTCGGTCGTCGCTTGCAACGGCAGACCTAAAATTCGGTAATAATCAAGCGGTATGCGCACGGTTAACGTCCCCAACAGTAATCGAGAGTTCGCGATCGATTTGTTCAGCGTTGAGCTTTGCTCGAATCGGGTTGACAGTCATCATACCTTGTTCACGCAGACTCAGCAGTCTACCTTAAAAAAGCGTTTCCAACGTGTTTTTAACAATAAAATTTTCTTGCGGTGAATGAAACGCTTTGAAATGAAAAGATTATGAAGTTTCACAATCAATCTTTTTAGACGATGCTAGTTTTCATAATTTAACGGTTTGATTTTTGACACATCAGGAAGGTATTTTAGATTAGATTATTGGAAACGGCTCTGAAGAATTTACAGAGTTTTTGGCATCAGCATTTTGTTTTAGGTCTTGCAGAGCGAGGTTATTGAGTCTCATGGTTCAGGAAAGAGCTTTCCCCGCATTTCAAACCGCTCCGGCTCAGGTCAGCCGTGACGAAGGGTTGATGCTGTACGAGGATATGGTGTTGGGGCGCTTTTTTGAAGACAAATGCGCCGAAATGTATTACCGAGGCAAAATGTTTGGGTTTGTTCACCTTTATAACGGTCAAGAAGCGGTTTCGACCGGGGTGATTCGATCGATGCGTCCGGGCGAAGATTATGTGTGTAGTACCTACCGCGATCACGTTCACGCCCTTTCGTGCGGCGTTCCGGCTCGCAATGTGATGGCTGAGCTATTTGGGAAAGCGACCGGATGCAGCAAAGGTCGGGGCGGTTCGATGCACTTGTTTTCGCAGGAGCATCGCTTGCTCGGTGGCTTTGCCTTTATCGGGGAAGGCATTCCGGTTGCAACCGGAGCGGCATTTCAAAGTAAATACCGTCGCGAAGTGATGAATGATCCGAATGCGGATCAAGTAACGGCGGCATTTTTCGGGGATGGCACGACCAATAACGGTCAGTTTTTCGAGTGTCTGAATATGGCGGCTCTGTGGAAGCTTCCGATTATTTTTGTGGTTGAGAATAATAAGTGGGCGATCGGCATGGCGCACGATCGAGCCACGTCGCAACCGGAAATCTACAAAAAAGCGGCGGTGTTTGGAATGCCAGGTTACGAGGTTGATGGCATGGATGTGTTAGCGGTTCGAGGCGTGGCGCAAGAAGCGGTTGCACGAGCGCGAGCAGGCGAAGGGCCAACGCTAATCGAGTGTTTGACGTATCGCTTTCGGGGGCATTCGCTGGCTGATCCCGATGAACTGCGATCGAAAGACGAAAAAGAAGCGTGGCTGGCTCGCGATCCGCTTAAGAAGTTTTCGGCGTATTTGATCGAACAAAATCTAGCCAATCAGCAGGAAATTAAAGACATCGAGCGCAAAATTCAAGGCGTGGTTGAAGAAGCGGTGCAGTTTGGCATCGACAGCCCGGAACCTGATCCTAGTGAATTGTACAAATACATCTTTGCTGAGGATTGATTTTTCTGAGGATCAAGCGATCGCCTAAGTGCAATTTGCTTAAGTGATCGCTCTTCTAGAGAGTTCTACGCAAAACCACCGTTTAGCTCTGCTCGAAGCATACAAACATAGAGAATTGCAGGAACAAGTTTTTTGTAATTGGGGCCCGTCATATTCCAGAAGGCAAACAACCCTGCACCTAGCCAACCAACAGGGCCAATCACTACAGCAAGCATGGTAGACATCGACGTATAGATCACGAAAGGTAGCGTAATTCCAATCACGCCAGTGATTGCTCCAAGCGTTGTTGAAGCTAAAAGGTAAACACCAAACCCTGATAGCTTTGCGGCGGTTAACGCGCCAAATATGCTGACATTACTGAGCAACTCAGCCCCTTTGTCATATTTGGCTGCTGTGGCTTTAAGTTCGGCATCCATTTGTTGCCTTTGCTCAGGAGTCATATTCTCCCAAACCGTTTCCATTACATGCTGAGCAATTTTGACTTCGATTTCGCTAGAAGTTTCATAGTTTCTGTAGGAAATTCCTAGTTGTCTCGCAGTCTGCTGAACAATTTCTTTATAGCTTGGTTGTTTGCCTGAAAACACTCCCCAGAAGAACTCTCCAAGATTCTGAGACTGACAGCAGAATTTGTCCGCTATAGCGTTAACTGTCGAATCTGAAGCTTCAAGAATGTCTGCCAAGCCTTTTAGCTTTTCTGCTGAGGTTCTATAAAGTAGATCTTTGAGTTCTTGCACAACTTTCTCCAATAGGCGAATCGATTAATTCTTGCTATTGAAATAATGCCCAGAAGTTTTCTCTAGTGTTCTACTGGTCGATGAGTTGATTTAGCCCTGTGACAATGCGCTCAAGTTCTGCTTCTGAGACGACTCCGATTTTTCTATCGAGGCGATCGACAGACAGAGTACGAATTTGGCTAATTTTGACCCATGAGCGCTTCGGCAATCCAGACTGAGTTAATTCAGCCGTTAATGGAAACCCCGCTCTCGGTTCTTGACTTGTAATTGCAAATGCAATTACGGTACCGGAGCGCCGATTAAATTCATTCTGACTGATTATCAAAACTGGGCGAATTCCTGCTTGCTCTCGACCCTGCGCAGGATTGAGATCAGCCCACCAAATGTCGCCCCTTAGTATTTGCTCCATGCTTCTAGCTCAAATTCCATTCCCTCTTCTGCCAAGTTTTTTTCTTCCTGGGGGTTGAGCTTGGCACATTCTACTGCTAAGCGATTTCGATCAAATAACGATCGGATCGCAGTACTTACAACTTCATCAGCGCTACCGTATTGCCCTGACTCAACCAATGCTTGAATCAATTGCGCTTGCTCAGGAGGAAGGGAAATTTTCATAAACGCTAAATATGGATTCTAATAACCATCTTAATAGCATTTAATCCAAAGTTCTCAAGGCTTAATGCAGCCGATCAGACAGCCTCAATCGCGCAAAGTCGTACCCTGTGCCGAATCTGTCAAAACCCCAGATTTCATGCGTGCTTGAGCGCCACAGATGGCTAAAGAAATATGTTAAAATTCAATCAATTACAGCACCCACGAGTATACTTTCTAGGCGTTGATTTGCCGGATTTCTTTGTGCTGCACGCTAGTACTAATGTATTGGAGTAATCTATGACCTTCTCCCAGGAACCGCCTCAAGATCGGATTATTCCGACCGACTTGCGCAACGAAATGCAGCGGTCTTACCTGGAATACGCGATGAGCGTGATTGTGGGACGAGCGCTGCCCGATGCGCGAGATGGCTTAAAGCCCGTGCATCGTCGCGTTTTGTACGCAATGCACGAATTGGGACTGAGCCACGATCGACCGTTTCGTAAATGCGCCCGTGTGGTCGGGGAAGTGCTTGGTAAATATCACCCGCACGGCGATGCCTCGGTTTACGATGCGCTGGTGCGAATGGCGCAAGATTTTTCGATGCGAGCCACCTTGATCGACGGACACGGCAACTTTGGATCGATCGATAACGATCCGCCCGCCGCGATGCGATACACCGAATGTCGCTTAACGTCGCTGACCACGCTGGCGCTTTTGCAAGACATCGAATCGGAAACCGTTGACTTTGCTGATACGTTTGACGGAGCGCAGCAAGAGCCGATCGTTATGCCTGCGCGAGTGCCGCAACTGCTCTTAAACGGCAGTTCGGGAATTGCTGTGGGGATGGCAACGAATATTCCGCCGCACAATCTCACGGAAGTCATTGATGGATTAGTCGCGCTGATTGGCAACCCGGACATGACTGACCTGGACTTAATGCAGTACGTTCCGGGCCCGGATTTTCCGACGGGGGGTCAAATTTTAGGACGAACCGGGATTCGGGAAGCTTATACCACCGGACGCGGTTCGATTACCATGCGCGGCGTTGCGTCGATTGAAACGATTGAGCATCGAGGTCGCCCCGATCGTGATGCTATCATCGTTACTGAACTGCCGTATCAAACCAATAAAGCTGCGCTGATCGAAAAGATTGCAGAATTAGTCAACGATCGCAAAATTGACGGCATCTCGGATGTGCGCGATGAAAGCGATCGTGACGGAATGCGAATTGTGATTGAACTGCGTCGCGATGCTTATCCGCGCGTTGTGCTGAACAATTTGTACAAGCAAACGCCGTTGCAGGCGAACTTCGGCGCGAATATGCTGGCACTCGTCAACGGCGAACCGCAGCTTTTGACGCTGAAGCAGTTTCTCACCGTCTTTCTCGATTTTCGAGTTGAGGTGATCGAGCGCCGCACGCGCTATCAACTGCGCAAAGCCGAAGAGCGCGATCATCTGCTGCAAGGCTATTTGATCGCTTTATCAAATCTTGACGCCATTATTGCGTTAATTCGTCAGGCGGCGGATACGACCACGGCAAAGCAGCATTTAATCGAAAACTACAGCTTTTCTGAAGCGCAAGCCGATGCCATTCTGCAAATGCAATTGCGCCGATTAACTGCGCTTGAAGCGGAGAAAATTCAGCAAGAGCACGAAGATTTGCAGGTTCAGATTGCTGACTTAAATGATATTCTGGCGCGACGCGAACGAGTGCTAGAAATTATCACAAACGAAGTCACGCAACTGCGATCGACTCATGCCACGCCGCGCCGCACGGTGATCGAGCAGTCCGAAGACGAAATTGGCGATACAGATTTAATCGCCAACGAGAAATCGATCGTGCTGCTCACCGAGCAAGGCTATGTCAAGCGAATGCCGATCGATTCATTCGAGGCGCAAAGCCGAGCAACTCGCGGCAAAGCAGGCGCACGCATGAAAGAAGACGACGCGGTTGAGCACTTTATTACGTGCTGCGATCACGATAGCGTGTTGATGTTTAGCGATCGAGGCGTTGTGTATGCGCTGAAGGCTTACCAAATTCCGATCGGATCGCGCACGTCGCGAGGCACGCCGATCGTTCAGCTTCTGCCGATTCCGCACGAAGAAAAAATCACGTCAGTGATTCCGGTGAGCGAATTTTCAGAAGACGAATACTTGGTGATGCTTACGAACAAAGGCTACATCAAGAAAACCGCGCTTTCGGCATTTAGCAACATTCGGACAAATGGACTGATTGCGATTTCGCTCGAAGACGGCGACCAACTGCGGTGGGTACGGCGATCGCGGGTTGAAGACAGCATCGTGATCGGATCAAGAAAAGGTCGATCGATTCACTTCCGCGTCGATCATGAGCAGTTGCGGCCGCTCGGTCGGGCAACTCGTGGCGTCAGAGCGATGTCGCTGCGCGAAGGCGATCGCTTAGTTGGAATGGCTATTCTTCCGGGTCAGATTGTTGCCGATGTTGTGCAAGCGCAAGCGGAAGGATTGGTAGACGACGAAGAAGCAACGATCGAAGACAATGCAGAATTACCACCTCAGTCGGGCCCCTGGGTTTTAGTGGTCACGACTGGCGGCTACGGTAAGCGGGTTCCGGTCAAGCAGTTTCGCTTGCAGAATCGGGCCGGCATGGGCATTGTCGCAACGAAGTTTCGTAAAACAGGAGACACGTTAGCCGCTTTGCACATTGTCAACGAAGGCGACGAATTGATGATCATCACAAATCGAGGCATTATTATTCGTCAATCTGTCGATGCGATTTCGTCGCAGTCGCGAGGCGCAACCGGGGTGCGAGTACAGCGACTCGATGAAGTCGATGGAATTGCGGCCGTTGCGCTAGTGCCGCCAACGGCCGAGGAAGCCACGATCGTGGGTGAAGTGCTCGAAGACGACGCGGAATAATCTCGAAAGCGCTGGGTGATCAACTCAGCGCTTTTTTATACGGTTGGCTTAGGAAGAATTCTCAAGAACTTGATAATCTGTCCGATGACTTCAATGCAGATGAGGTAGTGATCGATCGTGAAGCGGTACAAAATTTCGCTTTGTTTGATCGATTGAAACTCCGTGAGGTTTTGAAGCTGACCGACTTTAAAGAATTCCTCAAACACAAACTGCTGCACGCGCTGAAAGGCGGCTGTTTCTAAACTTTTGAGATCGACGAGAAAGGCTCGATCGTAGCGAACTTCGAGCCGAGCCGGGGAAATCAGTTTACCAACAGAAGATTTCATAGCGTGCGGGGGGCAGGTTGCAAAAACGGCAAAAGCTGAAGCGCTTCCTCGCGGGTCAGGGTATCTCCAGGTTTGTGCAGTCGTTTGGCTTCTTGCACGGCTCTAAGAACATAAAAGTCGAGATACGCCGTTTCGAGCAGTGTCCAAAGATTTTCGAGTTCTGCATCCGACAAGCGATCGATTAAATGATGAGCGCGACTGCGAAACAAATTCATAGGGCAAGTGAGAGCGAGTATGCTGAGAATGCCCAACCAGACAGACAAAATCGCGTGAATTCCTGTAGGCATCGCGACAGATAGTGTCGCTCGTTACGATAGGATTTCAATACCCACGGAATCGTTTATCAGCTTATCGTATCGCTATGGATTACTTGTTTTCGTTTGATTCCGGCGTTATCGGCTATCTGGCGTTTTTAGTTGTTTCGGTTGCGGTCTACGGCATTTTTAGCTTAGGGCTGAATCTGCAATGGGGATATACCGGACTGATTAATTTCGGGCATGTGGCGTTTATGACGATCGGCGCGTATTCAACCGCATTGCTGAGTTTGGCAAACGTGCCGATTTTGATTGCAACGCTGATTGGTGCAGGATTGGCGTCGTTGCTCGGTTTGCTAATGGGATTTTCGACGCTGAGACTGCGCGAGGATTATTTGGCGATCGTCACGATCGGCGTTTCAGAATTAGTTCGATTGATTGCGCTTAACGAAGGCTGGCTGACAAAAGGAGCGTTTGGGCTGCAAAGTTTTCCGTTGCCGCTTTCTGAATTTCGCCCCACGATCGCAACGCGCATCGGCATGATTGCGATCGTGTTGGCAATCTTCGGCGTGGTGTTATGGAAGATTGCTCAGCGATTTTTGAAACAAATTAGAAACACTAAGCAGCAAGAACGAATTATCGGCGCGATGGTGTCTGGATTTTTGTTTCTCGTCACAATGCGGCTTGCGGTTGTCGCGGCGATTTCGATTTACAACTTTCGTGAGAATGGCGCTCGAAACGGATTGCTGTTTCTCTCGCTGATTGTGTTGGCGATCGTGTATTTTGCGTTAGAACGCTTAGTGCATTCTCCGTGGGGACGCGTGCTCAAAGCGATTCGTGAAGATGAACAAGTCGCAAAAGCATTGGGAAAAAATGTGTTTGCTTACAAGCTGCAATCGTTAATGCTAGGGGGCTTTATTGCGGGGCTTGCTGGCGCTTTTTTCGCGTGGCAGTTGAGCACGGTTTACCCGACGAACTTTGATCCGCTTGTAACGTTTCAAGCGTGGATTATTATGGTTTTGGGCGGAGCTGGAAACAATGCCGGAACGCTGCTCGGTGCCGGAATTTACTGGGCCTATACTGCTTTTACCCGCGATCTCGATGGTCAGTTGCCGATTCCATCCGACCAAATCGGTGCATTCCGAATTATGCTAATCGGGTTAATTCTAATGCTGCTAATGCGATTTAGACCGCAAGGAATTCTAGGCAACAAAGACGAACTCACGCTGGGAAAATGACGATGAACGATGCGACGATGCCAGTTCTTTCTGCAACGGGATTAACCAAAAGTTTTGGCGGCGTGAAAGCGGTAAACGATGCGACGATCGACGTTGCACCCGGAAGCATTACAGGATTGATCGGGCCAAACGGAGCCGGAAAAACCACGCTGTTTAACTTACTTTCAAACTTTACTCAGCCGGATTCGGGGCGGGTGGTGTTTGATGGCGATCCGATCGAAGCGTTGCAGCCGCATCAAATTGCTCAGCGCGGCATGATTCGCACGTTTCAAGTAGCGCGTGTGCTGTCGCGGCTTTCAGTTTTAGAGAATATGCGACTCGCGGCTCAGCATCAAACCGGAGAGAATTTCTGGAGTACGTGGTTTTTGCCGGGACGGATTGCAAAAGAAGAACGAGAAAGCCGCGATCGAGCAATGGAAATCCTTGAATCGGTCGGACTGGCTGCCAAAGCTAACGATTATGCAGGGGCCCTTTCTGGGGGACAACGCAAACTGCTTGAAATTGCTCGCGCTTTGATGACCCGCCCAAAATTAGTATTGCTTGATGAACCTGCGGCAGGCGTAAATCCTACGTTGATTAATCAAATTTGCGAATACATTCTGTACTGGAATCAACAAGGATTAACGTTTTTGATTATCGAGCACAACATGGACGTGATTATGTCGTTGTGCGATCGAGTTTGGGTTTTAGCTGAAGGAACAAACCTTGCTGTGGGAACACCCGAAGAAATTCAAACCAATGCAAAAGTGTTAGAAGCGTATTTAGGACAGTGATTAATTCTACGTTTAGCCGGGCGATTTCTTATCGTTGGTTAATTTCAGGGCGTGATCGATTTGAGCAAATAGCTGATCGAGCGAGGCAGAATTATCGAGAACGATATCGGCTCGATCGCACTTTTCTTGAATTGGCATTTGGCTTTTAATTCGCACTTGGGCTTGTTCTAGTGTGAGGTTTTCTCGCTGCATTAAGCGATCGATCTGCTGCATTTCGGAACAATACACCACCCAGATTTCAGTGACCAAATGCGTTAAATCCGCTTCAAACAGTAAGGGAATCACCAGCACAATCGTGCTTTGAAGCAGGCGATTTTGATCTCGCTGCATGGCTTCTCGAACGACCGGATGAATTTGACTTTCAAGCCAGCGTCGCTCGATCGGATCGTTAAACACAAGGTTGCCTAAGCGGCGTCGATTCAGCGTGCCATCGGGCTGTAATACATCCCGGCCGTAGCGATCCACAATACGATCGAGCACAGGTGATCCGGATTGCACCGCTTCTCTGGCGTAATGATCGGCATCGAGAATCGGTAGATTGTACTGCTCGGCAAGGTAAGTTGAAACCGTTGTTTTTCCCATGCCGATTCCGCCAGTCAAGCCGATGATTCGAGGACTCATGCGCTACTCCTTGACACTCCAATCTAGTGTAGAGTGCAAGAGATTCGGAATCGTCAGTGAATGGGCATTGACGCTTTGTGATTTCATCCGAGGAGCGTCTGGGATTCGGGCAGGAGATTCAATGCATTTGTTGATTTTAGCGGCGGTTGTGCTACTCGGTGCCGGATTGCGGTTTTGGAATCTCGACCTGAAACCGTTGTGGATGGATGAAGTGATCACGGCTTTGTTTAGTTTGGGACACAGCTATGCAGACGTTCCTTTAGAGCAAGTGTTTAACGTGACGGCATTAAATCAGCTTTTTCGCTGGCAGCCGACGACCTGCGGAGCGATCGCGCAAACCGTTTCATTTCAATCGGTTCATCCTCCGTTATTTTTCTGCTGGCTGCATGACTGGATCAACCGAGTTGGAGGAAATTGGGTTTGGCAGATTCGATCGCTGAGTGCCGTTGCCGGAGTGGGCGCGATCGTAGCGGTGTATGGGCTAACTCGTGCGGCATTTTCTCGCCAAGCGGGAATCATTGCGGCGATCGTGATGGCTGTGTCGCCGTTTGCGGTGTATCTTTCGCAAGAAGCGCGGCATTACACGTTGCCGATGCTGTTTATTACAATGGCGCTTTGGGGATTAATTCGGATTCAACAAGATCTACAACAGCAGCGTTTCAATTGGCATGTTTGGATCGGTTGGATTGCGATTAACGGAATTGGATTTTATATTCATTACTTTTTTCTTTTGGCGATTGTTGCTCAGGTTCTCACTATTATTGCTTTACACATTAGCCAAACTCGTTTGCTCAAGTACGAATCGCGCTGGAGCTTGATCGGAATATCAATTGCGTCGATCGGGCTGCTTTATCTTCCGTGGCTGCCAACGTTTATCAGCCACATGACCCGCCCGGAAACCAACTGGCTCGCTCCGAATCAAGCAGACTGGCTACAACTCATTGCGCCAATTTATCAACTGATCGCAGGCTGGATTGTAATGACGATCGCGCTTCCGGTGGAATATCAGTCTTCTACGATCGTCATCGTTTCCAGCGTTGTGATGCTGCTGTTTAATAGCTGGCTTGTTTGGCAAACAAGTCAAGGACTGCGGCAATTACTTAATCATTCGCGATTTTATTGGGAAACGATTACGATCGTCAGCTTTATTTTGTGGGTTGTGCTGGAATTCGTCGCGATCGTGTATATTCTCGGCAAAGATATTACCCAGGTTCCTCGCTATAATTTTATTTACTATCCTGGTGTTTGTGCGTTTCTCGCGGCGTGTCTTTGGAAATCGCAATCTAGAAAACTCACTAATATTATCATCGTTGGAATTGTGGGTTTTATTAGCTGCGCTTTTGTTGTTTCTAACTTAGTATTTCTAAAACCTTATCTTCCTGATCGCGTTGCCGCAAATATTCAAAATTCATCTCAATCGCCGTTAGTCGTTATGGCTTATAACGATTATCAAGATGTTGCTTTAGGATTGAGTTTTGCGTTAGCGCTGCAACATCGACAAAAAGCTAATTTTGCATTTATGAGTCGATCAAAAGGATATGAACAGCTTTGGCGCAATCTGCCAACGCTAAATGACAATAACTCATCGCAGCTTTGGATCATTGCACCGGGGTTGAAGCGAAGCGAGTTTCCTGAGCGGCTTTCGCTTCGGGGTGCAGCGTGCAACGTCAATCCAAAGCGATACGATCGAATTGGAATTCCGTATCAAGGATACGATTGTCAACGTTGACCTGCATTTGAGCACAAATGTAAAAGCTTGGAGTTGCCTGCAAAGCCACAATTGTTAGGCGGTTAGCTCGATCACGTTAAGCAGCATCGTTTGATGCTGAATTTGGCAACACGGCAGGATCATCATCGATCGACAGCATGAATTGAATCAATGCCGTTTGCTCGTCGGGTGTGAAACCCGCTTGTTGATCAACCCAGTAGTTGTGCCCACTGCCATCGACGTGAGTCGTTTGTAGATCGCGGTTCGATCGATTCGCTGTAACCGCCGATTTGCGCAGAGTTCGATCGATTAGCACTCGTAAACTCGCGTTTGGATCAGGTTCAATTCGCTGCATCCAAGTTCCAGCAAGTCCCATCTGAGTTGAATCAGCAACCTCATAAAACCCATCTTCACGCGGCTTTAAGGCGTTTGCTGAAGCCGCAACTCCGCCATCGTGCAGATAAGGTGCGGTAACAGACAAACCGATCAACGACTGCACTTTGTAGCCGCCAGAATTGCCGATCGCGTAAGCCAATTCCCGCACAGTTTGGGGCGTCATCTCGGTTGGAACAGAAATCACAGGTGGATCAACAGGTAACGGAACCCCTGTGCTATTGGGATAGGTTTCTGGCAGCACAAAGAACTGAGGAAACTTAGCAAGCGCAACCGCACGAGAAGGTTCAGACTGAATCTCCGTTTCGGCAATTACGGTGTGGTTGGTGAAGTAGCGCCCGCCATGACAGGTTGCGCAATTTGCTTTTTCAAACACTGCCGCACCCTGCTTGAGAATGGCTGGATCGACCGTCGATCGGTTCGGAGGTGGTGCCAATGTGTTTTGGTAAACTGACATTGCGTTAAGCTGCGTTCCCACTGGATAACCCGGAGTACCCGCCATAAAGCCATCGAGCATAAACATCGAGCCTTTAGGATATCCCGGCATTCGCACCACTTCGTTGATGCCAGGCTCATTGGGGGTCGGATCGCCTTTTTCGAGAAATTCTGAAGGCTTTACGCCATCGGGTAATCGAAAGCGTCGATCGGCAGCATTTTGTAAAACAATGCCTAAATACGTTTCTTTATCCAGTCCAAACAGGTACTTCGCGGCATAAGAAAACGTAGTCGAATCTGAGTTCGCCGCATGAACGTTGTTGTTTAACGTGGTGAGTCCATGAAACCAACCGATCGACGCGAAGCCACTCCAGCCATACGGATACGCTTCAAACGTGTAAGAAGACGGATTTTGCGACGGATTGTTGACGTTATCGGCGGTAGAATCAAAGTTTCCCGGTGCCCACGCTAAAAGCTGCGCATCCACGGCATCTTCGATCGCGGTTGTATCTGGAAGCTTGGCTTTTTGTCCATCCGCATTAATGTAGGTACGATCGCCTGCAGGCATTTCAGCAGGCTTAACGCTGGTTGCTCGAAACATGGATGCAGAATTGGTTCCAAATGCTTGCAGCAGTCCAGAATCTAAATCCACATTCGGCGCACCTTCTAAAATCTTTCCGCTTTTAAGATCCACTGTGGCATGACACAGCGCACAAGTCAGCCCTACGCGAATTTTTGCTCCAGATTTGCGCGTTTGCATTCCCAACGGAATCAATGCACCTGCGGGAACATCTAATCCAGTATTCACTTTTGTTCCCGCTTTGAATCGTTTTCCGCCGATCGTTACATCTTGATCGATCGGCACTTGCAGGTTTGTTGTAGGTTTGCCGCCCAATGCCGCGATCGCGCGTCCAACGCTAATCAAATTGATCGGACCGTCGATCGCGCCCACCACATCCGTAAAGAAATACTCATTTCCAAAGGTTTCGCGGTAAAACGCATCACGACCAAGCTTAATTAAGTCATCGGTGATTTGAACTGCTCCGTGCTCGGGTGCAAGCTGCACTTGTCCGGCTTCGGTTTGTTGCAGTCGATCGGCTTCGGCTTTGCTAACCGTTACGCCGAGCACATCGTATGATCCGACTTCTTGCGGCGTCGGCTGCGTGATCGGTGTGAATGTATTGTCTAGCTTAGGTGCTCGAACCGGAAGCGATAGCTCAATCTTGTAGCCCACAATGCTAACCACAATCACTAACACAACCAGCACTAAAACAAAGCGCAACGAAGCAGCCTTCATAGGAATGGCTCAGTCAAACACGATAGCAGCATCGTAAAACGGTGCCCGAATCGACTCGTCTATCTACAGGGTGAGGTATTCATTGAGCAAGTTTGGCGACCTGAAATTAGCGTTTTTTGCTCGGATTGAGCAGCTAGAGGATCAAGAATAGATTAGTAATCACTCTTTTATTAGCTTTACATTGGCGGAATGTCGATCGGAGCAATCTACCAAAAAACTCCGCAGTGCTCCGCCCATACCCGCAGGGTTGGGGGGTGGTG
>CAXUFL010000046.1:0-38714 GCA_964250455.1 uncultured bacterium | reverse complement strand
ATTCGCGCTTTGCGTCAAGTTAAGGCGGCGGTTGATTTTAATCAATATCGCGGCATTTTGAACGGCGCGATCGCAGCGCTTGAAGGCGATCAGAGCGGCGTGAAGCGAGGCGTCGAAGTCTTCGGTCGTCGTCGCGATGCCTTTATCAACGCGCTCGATCGCATCGGGTGGAGCGTTCCAACACCAGAAGCAACGATGTATATCTGGGCAAAATTACCCGCAGCGTGGGCGAACGATTCAATTCGGTTTAGCGTAGAACTCGTGCAGGCAACCGGGGTTGCTGTGTCTCCGGGTGCGGGATTTGGCAAATCTGGAGAAGGATACGTTCGATTTGCCTTAGTGCATGAACCGGACATTCTAGAAGAAGCGGTCGATCGCATCGCTCAATTTCTAGTAGCTTAGGTTCACTTCTGCTTCTCTAGAGCGCGTGGTTATGGTGTTTAGATAAGGGAAACGAACAAACCTCCATGCGTTGAATCAAGCCGTCCTTCAGCGTGAAGCGATGACCGACCCGTTCATCCGCTAGGATAGCTCCCGTTAGATCGCGCACAACCTGATGCACCTCGACCAAGATGTGCCCGTCACCCTCCGGGTGAAAAGACATCGGCTCCACACGCCCATCGATCTCGCTCCATTGCTCGGTCTAGTAGGCACGGACTTCCTTTGGTCCACGAACAAAACCGCCTTTGAATGCGCGTGGCCAAGCTACATCAGCAGACATCATGGCGAGAGCGGCATTGATATCGCGGGCATTGAAGGCGGCATAAGCGGCGCGGAGCAACTCGATTTCTGAAGCAGTACGATCGTGCATGATTGTTTCGTCTGAAAGGGTTTTCCTGATGTTAACAGGTCGAATCATTTTCAGAGTTGCGACGTCTCCACTATTGACAAAATTAGTAGCCTACCAAATGTTACACTTCGCGTTAGGATATCTGTTTTAGATAGTGTAATCACTAGCAATCTTGTTGTTAATTCCCTAAACGATGACCCTTCCAGAAGCGAACGATCGCCTTTTTTACTCGAGTGTTGTTGTCGAACACATTGTGCCAAAGCAAAAAGCGCGAGCATTTCTCGGTTGGCAACGCGCCTTAAATTGCACCGCAGAACGACATGCCGGATTTGTTCGCGTTGATCTTTGTCCGCCGCTTGAGTGCGCCGATGGTGTTGTAAAGTTTTACTCGATCGTGCATTTCAATACGCCAGAACAGCTTAACCATTGGCTTAAATCCGATGAGCGCGATCGACTAATGGCGTCAGGACGCAGAATCGTGGAGGATTCTAAATTTATCTCGTTTACAACGGGTTTAGAAGGCTGGTTTTCATCGCGATCGGGTGCAGAACAATCGAGCTTGGGCCCGCCCGCTTGGAAGCAGGTTCTAGCAGTCGTGCTTGGACTGTACCCGATCATCATGATTCAAAACAAAGTTTTTTCAGCGTTAGGATTGTTTCAGTCATGGTCGCCTGCAAGTGCCATGCTAACCAACAACTTGATTACGTCTTCGATTTTGTCTTGGCTAGTGATGCCCCAAATCACGCAACAGCTTCAGTTTTGGCTACGTCCTGCGTATCAGCGCGTTTCACGTAGAACTAATTTGATTGGAACGGCGATCGTATTGGCTTTGTTTGGCGTCATGGTGGCGATTTTTAGCTACGGCTCACACTAAAGCGCTGGCTTTGTGCCATAGCAGATGCGAAAAGCCAACGGCTTCTTGCCATAAACGCATCGGTGACAGTCCAAAAGCAAATTGTAAAACTAAAGCTACGATCGCGATCGGAATCACCAAGCTGATCACGGTTCGTAAGATTCGCATCAGCAGTGTGAATACGACGAGCGATGTAACCAGTGCTGCAACGAGTAACATCCAATCGATCGCTTTTTCTGATAAAATTTCCATTGCTAAAACCACAACAAACAATTTGTGCAATGAAGACGCGCCAATAGAAAGCACGTCTTTACTGGTAGAGAACATCGGCACGGTCTCTTTGAGACCCCTTACCCTAAATTGCTGAGAAATGTCGATCAATGCCCTGGCAAAGCAGCTTTAATCGCTAAGCGCTTCACGCATTCTCTCTATCTCAAACACGTCGTAAAACTTACTCAGCTCCGGTCGTAGTTTTTGCGCCAAACAAATCTCGCTTTTTCATAAACAGTTGCTTTTTTTGCTCAGGCGTTAGCGACGTAAAAAAATCTTTAGGAGCCGACTTCAGCATTAATCCGACTTCTTTTTTTTGCTCAGGCGTTAGCGCGATCGATTTAAACGCTTTGCGCGGATTCATGCCGCCTTCGATCGAGGTCGAAAGCTGATCAAGTTGATCCGGCGTCAAAATCTTTTCAAGCTGAGGCATAAGCTGCGTTTTAAGCTGGTCGAGCGGGTTAGCTTGCTCGGCTACGGTTGAACCTGCTGCCCGTGCAGGCGCGGGATAAACCGCATTGACAAACAGCAAATTAAACAACAGCGCAACACAGGTAAACAAAGCAATTAATTTAGATGGCATAGTTTGTGTCCTCATTAAAAGGCTGATCAACCGTTAGTGAACATCAGACGAGGGCTGACTTGACGATGCGCTTGACTGGATGTAAGCCGCGATCGCCAACCCGCTTACGACCATTAGCGGCATCACCAAACACCAAAACTCAGCCATCGGCACAAAGTATGCAGCACTGGTTCCACCGAGGAAAAAGCCAGTTAAGAGCGGCACGGTGCGGCCGAGGCGCTCTAGTGCTGCGTTGACTTCTGGATTCGCTTTTCGCTCGGCTGATGGCGAAAACAACGCGATCGCAAAACTCACGAGATCGATCGTGAACTGCGTAAAGTTTCCGGTCATCACCGTGGTCGGGAAATATCCGGTAAACGAATCTTGAGCTTCTTTCATCAAAGCGTTTTGAATGCCCATCGCCAGCACGCCTGAAACGCCCATTGGTAAAATAAGATCGTCTTGCACATCAAGCAGCAGCGCCGACGATAGCCGCACCCCGATCGTCATGAAGATTCCCAACGCGATCGCTTCGGCACTCAGCAGCACGGCTAACACCGACCAGTCTTGTTTGCGGGCAAATCGAGCCAGCAGCGACGTAAACATTACCGAAATCATAAACGTCGGCAGCATCAGCAAGCGCGTCACGGTGGTTTGGGGATCAGCGCTTGCAAACGAAGATCCAGCGAGCGCGATGTTTCCGGTGACGTGGGCAGTAAACAAACCAAACAGTACGATAAATGCAGCCGTGTCAACAAATCCTGCAACCCAACTGAGCAAAAATCGGGCTGGGCCATCGCTAACCAAAAACGCACTCAGGCTAAACGATTCTTCAGTACGAGAGCTTAAAACCATTTCGATTGTGTGAGGTAAAGGGAATTGAGCTTCGAGCGGTTACCAAATAAGCAAGTGTACACGATCGTGGAAACATCGTTTTGCCGACAGTAAACGCTACCATTATTGCTAATTTACAGTATTGTGAATTACAAGCTTGGAACCTTCTGAATCAATTTAGATCGCTTGAAGCAATGCAAGTGGTATTAAAAGATACAAAATTTATTTTGCTATAAAAATCGAAATTCTAATCGCTATTTTCTGATTAAAACAATTGCTAAGTTACATCAAAGTCGATTCGTTTAAAGGCTTTTGTTAAATAACTTTGCGAATCAGTTGAGTTACACAAAGCAAAACATTTTAAGAATAACGATCGCTCGTTTGATCGACTTTCCTAAACGATCGCGGTAAGCGGGGCGTGATGCTTAGTATACTGGATACCGTATCTTGTTTTATCGACTAATCGAGACAAGAAAAACACTTCAAAACTAGACCGGATAACTCTTTTGGTAGATTCTGTTCAAGATTTGCTGACATTCCAAGAAAAACCGTAAAACGGTTGCCTATAATACAGAAACATACACCAGTTTCCCTCTCGTGCTGCACTTTGATTCAGTGATGGAACTGCACCCTCTACAGCAATTTCATTGGTGAATGATGAAACCTAATACTTCTGTTACGACTCAATCGCAATGGCAGGAATACTGCCGTTTAGAAGGTTTGCCTGAAACGTCTCCGCATCCTTATCTTGAATCGCCCAAGTTTACGTTTGGACTCCGGCGATTTTGGAAAGGATTGTTGTCTCTGCTGGTTGATGAGTTAGTTGAAGATCAGCGTATTGATTATCTCGAACGCTGCTGGTCAGATTCTTCTGCTTTGTCACGAACACGATCGCTCAAGCAGCTTTGTGTGCTGATGGACATGATGCCGATCGACGAAAAGCGATCGACTTTTAGAGAATACGACTCAAACCGCAGCTAACGGGTTGAATACGATCAGTTGAGTTCAGGAAATTTTCTTTTTAAAAATTTCCAGGATGCGGGATTTGGACGGCATCAACAACGCCGCGAGAAAACTGCTCAACTGCTGTTAATTGACTCGGACGGCAGCTTTCTGTACAATCTGGTGATGCAAAATCAACATCATGATCGCCAACGGAATCATCAATGCTGGAATGATTTGCAGTCCAACGCGATCGGCAATCCAACCTACCAGCATCGGAATCGACGCCGCGCCAACGCTGCCAAAACTTGCTAAAAATCCGATCGCGGCGGGAACGATCGATGCTTCAACGCGCTGCGGTGTCAGCCAAATTATTGCGGGAAAAATCGTTGAAAGCGCAAATCCCAAAATCGGCAGCACAACCCAAATGCTCGGTACTAACCACCACACCAGCAGACTCACAATCAGCAGTAAAAGTGAAGCTTTGATCGTGCGCGATGCCCCAATCGATCGCACCAGTACGCCAAAGCTGAGTCGCCCGATTGTTAATCCAAACCAATATCCCGCAATACTATATCCCGCAGTTTGGGTTGAGATTCCGCGACTAATGTGCTGCACGGTGTACGCCCAGTTTCCGATCGCAACCTCAGTTCCAACATAAATCAGCAATAAAATCGCTGACATCCACACGATCGGCAGTCTTAAAGCGGTGCGGAGCGGTGATGTTTGCGTTGGGTTTCGCGTTCGAGCTTGTGTTGATTTTTGCATCGCTGGATATTGATGTAGTACTGCCCACAGTGATCCCGCAATCGTCACGCTCACGATTCCAGCAACCGCATGATAAACTTGTCGCCACTCAACGCCCCACGTTAGCAGCGTAGTTGCGATCGTCGGGCCAAGCAATGCACCGATTCCATAAAACGCATGAAGTAATCCCATCAAATTTGCGTTGCGGTTATCGTTGGCGATAAAGGTATTTCCGCCTGCATCGATTAATCCTGAACCGAATCCACCCAGCGATCCTGCCGCGACCATCACAAACCAATGCGTTGTCGCCGCGTAGATGTTAAGAGCACTCGTGAGCAAAATCGACGCCAGCAGCAGCGTTTTGGCAAGACCCAAGCGAGTTGTGAGCAAGCTGCTGGTGATTGCGGCGATCGCATACCCGCTCACTTGACTTAGAAACAACGAGGTCACGGTTGCAGTCGTCAGTTTGTAAGTGGTAAGAATCGACGGAATTAAAACGCCTAAGCCGCCTTCGGAAATGCCGATCGCGATAAACGCATAAAACGTAAGCGCAATGCCCACCCAAGCACGCGCAGCAGATTTTGTCGCCGTTGGCATTTAACCTCGCTTAAACCCTTTGCTTGCTTTTTTGTCGCTTTTTTCTTTGGCTTTGGTTTTGCTGACTTCGGCTAACGCTTCTTGAAATAAGTCGTGCAAATGCACGGGAACGCTGGCAATTTCCGGCAGTTCGGGCACGATCGGCTTATGGTATTCCTGCAACACGGCATCGAGATCCGTTTGGAGATTTAAGTCTGGACGCTGCAAAAACTCGCGTAATACTTTTTCAAGCTGCGTCGGATACTGCGCGGCGAGTCGATGCCAAACAAACGCATTAATTTCAGGATCTTCGAGGTATTTACGCACTAATCGCTCTGCACCGCTAACGCTTTGCCAATCGTCGGTTTGAATCAGCTTTTCAAATTGCGCATAGGTAGGCAGCAGCATTTGACCCCAACGAGCGTCGGCTAGAACGGTGACGGTTTCTGCTTTTTTTAATTCCGGCGGCAACTCGATTTGCGGCGTTGCCATTTTAGCGGCGGCTTTGTTGTTCATCATTTTGGCCGCCGTTTCAGCATCGACGCCCATTGTTTCCGCCATGTCGGTGATTTCTTCATCGCTCATACCTGCTTCGCTGGCGAGTTCTGCAAGCGTTTTATTTTGATCGATGCCTGCTTCGTTGAGCCGTCGCTGCGTGAGGAAATCTTGAAATTCAGGAATTTTTTTACTCAGTTCATAACCCGAAAGCGTGAGTTCATCGCCGCCAAAAAACTCTAGAAAATCTTGGTGATAGCGATCGACCGATTTCCACGCTTCTTCTAACAAGTCCGGTGCGTCTCCGTACAAATCGTATTTGTAATTCTGTTTGAAGTTTCCGATCGCAACGGCTAATTTTGGCTTTCCTAAACTGCCTAACTGAATAAAAGGACTAAACACTGTCCAATATTCATCGCTAACCGGTGCAATGCGTGTAACGATGATTTCCCTTTCTTTTAACCGTGCCATTGCCGCTTGCGTTACTTCATTGTTTGGCTTCACCGTGTAAGTTTTTGCCGTGAGCCAATTCATCATTTCAAATCCATCTGGCAGAATTTGTTTAATCACAAATACGCCGTTAAAATTCCGTTTCCAATTCAGAATTAATTGTCGATCGTCGTCGCTTAATTCGGGTTCGCTTTCAACAAATAACTCTAGCGGCGTTTTCGTTGCGATTTGTCCCCGGCTCAAAAAGATATCAACGGCAATATCACGCTGTTTACTGTCTTTGGATTGCGATCGAGAAAGCTGATCCGCCACAAACGCTTCAAAAGCCGTTGCCAATTCTCCTTCAGCATCGTAAACAAAATCAACTAATGCTTGATGAAGTTCGTTGGTGCGGGTTAAACGTGCATCCACAATAAGAGTCCTCGATCGGCTTTGGCTAAGCTACCTTGCGCGATTGCTAAAGAAAAGCACCTTGAGATAGATTTTACGGAAAGACGGTTCTTAATCGCTGCAAAGCCGATCGAATTTCTGCAAGTTCTGTTTCATTCATGTCGGTGAATCGCTCTCGAAGATACTCGATGTGAGCGGGAAAAATCTTTTCAAACAAAGCTTGACCTTCGGGCGTCAGCACAATCAGAAAACAGCGTCGATTTTCCGGGGGCACTTCTCGCCGCACTAATTCCTTTTGCTCTAATCGATCGACAATTCCCGTGAGCGTTCCTTTTGTTACCAGCGTTTTTTCTGCCAGTTGATTCATAAACATGCCCGACGTATTGCCCAACGTGCAAATTACATCAAACTGCGGCGGCGTCAGTCCTAATTCGCGAATGTGCGGTTCATCATAGGCACAAAACGCTTGATACGTTTTCGCAAGTTCACGCAGTACCAACATAAACGGCTGTTTTCCCGCAGTTTGAGCATCGAGCGGCTTTAGATTCGATTTCATTCAAATAACCGAGAACTGAATTTCTTTTAGTATTACACATCAAACTGTTCTAACTGAAACAATTAGCCTTTTACGCCGCTTCCGGCTTCGGTCGGAACGATGTACTGCTGCATCGTCAAGAACAGAAAGAGAATTGGCACGATCGAGATTACTGATCCCGCCGCGACTAATCGCCAATCGAGCGTAAATGTTCCAGCAAGATTGTTTACGCCTAACGGAAGCGTGAATAATTCCGGTCGATCCAACACTAAAAGCGGCCACAAAAAATCACCCCACGATCCGATAAACACAAAAATTGCCAGCGTTACCAAAGCCGGACGAATCGAGGGAATCATGATGTGCCACCACAAGCCCAATTCTGAGCAACCATCGATTCGTGCAGCTTCTTCGAGTTCTTTTGGCACACCCTGAAACGCTTGTCTCAGTAGAAAAATCCCAAACGCTGACGCGATCGCGGGAAATATCACACCTAAATAAGTATTTCTCAATCCAAACTGCACCGCTAACACGTACAACGGAACCATCACAATTTGAAACGGAATCAAAATCGTAGCAACAATCAAGCTGAAGATAATTTCGCGCCCCTTAAACGTTAATCGCGCCAACGGATAAGCGGCAAGTGCGCAAAACAGCAAGTTTAATATCACCGTTAATCCTGAAATCAACGTGCTGTTAAACAAATAGCGACCAAACGGATTAGTTTCCCAAACCTGAACGAAATTCTCGATCGTCGGCTGTGTCGGAATCAACTGCGGCGGAAACTGAAACAAATCTTCGGTTGGAGATTTAAACGCCGTGCTAAATAGCCATACCATCGGCAACAGCATCAGAACGGCGATCACTGTTAGCAATGCATAATTGAAAAAAACTTTAATCGGGCGCACAAGTTGATTCATGTTGCTACTTTGTTGCGACAACTGCCAAATTCCAAGCCATGCGTTTCAGGATCGGTAGCTTTTTTAGCGCTCGATCGAATCGCTCTAAGCGCAAATACGTTTTCTCTAGCCGCGCTTGTTCAACAATAATTTTTTTCCAATATCGCTCTTTGTTTGGATTCACTCGTTCAATCAAATAAAACTGCAAAAAAATCCACAGCGTTGCAATCCAAAACGTATCGTAATCGGTTTGGGAAAATATCGATTCAATCTGATTCACAATATTAATATCTAACGGCGTTTCGTCTTCGGTGCGAACTTCGGTTGCGATGCGGCGATACACGTTGATGATCGGATTGTGGCGCAACGGATCCCAAAAGCAAGCTTTCCCGCCTGGTTTTAGAACGCGGTGCATTTCCCGGAGCGTAAGCATCGGATCAGGAATGTGGTGCAGCAAATTCGAGGCATACACAATATCAAACGTGTTGTCTGGATAATCAATGTCCATCGCATTGATCACGCGACCTTCGACTTTAACGCGATGTCGATCGGCAAGCTGCAACGCCACCTCCACCATTCCCGGAGAATAATCGGTGGCAACCGATCGCGCTCCAAGCTGCGCAAAGTAAACGCTATTTTCTCCTGCGCCACAGCCGAGATCTAACAGAGTTTTGCCGCGCACATCGCCTAAGCGCCGCAAAATAAAGCGATTTTCCGGTGCGGTGCAGGCTTCAAAATAATCAGAAACTCGAATGCCATCGATCTCGATCGTGCTTGCCCACTGATCATGAAACGCCTGCTCACGCCCTAACAAATCGTCTTGCATCGTTTATCCGCATAAAACTGTGATCCATCCTATCTGAGTTTGCGAGAAAATCCGATGAACGCGATCTTCTGTGATTCAACTCGATACGAGTTCGACATCCGTTAGCTGCGCCAATAAGCCCGCTCACAACGCCGCGAAATCGTTTATTAACTTGATTTTTTAGCGCGTTTCGGAGACGGCTTTAGAAGAAACAAATAATTGAGAAACTGCTCGATCGAATCGGTCGGAGCCACAATCAAGCGTCCAAACAAATCTTGAGCGTAATTTTTTTGCTGCCAATAGTCCCGCTCAGAAAGCGTATCGCTGGCTTTGAGCATAATCGCCTTGAGCCATTCTTGCAGCACCATCGGCGGCTGCGGAGAACCCAGCGTGTAGCCGTCGATCGCAAACCGCAACTGAAACAGAACGTCCCCGCTTTCGTGCTGCACCCAAAAACGGTTTTGAGCCATTCCCGTTGTCCACACAGGTTCTGCCTCAATTAATTTAGAAATCTCAACCCAACGTTCTAAAATCGCCTGAATTCGTACCGCATCATTTTTGCGAATCGGCACCGACGGAAACGACTCGATCGACGATAAATTGCTTTGGGATGACTGTGAAGCTTGCTTTGCGGCGCGGTTGCCAAATCGAGGCACATCGCTTGCCGTTTGAATCGATTCGGTCACGTCGCTCAGCACCGGAAGTCGCTCAACCGAATCAATCTGCTGCACCGCTTCAGGCAGGTCGATTACCCGGATCGTCCACGATCGCGGTGCCAAAACGCCGTTATCTGCAACGCACTGCGGAAACTGATAAGTTTTAGTTTCGCCCGCCCGTAGCGTAAACGGATTCAGGTTTCTCACGCGCAAATCAATCTGCGGATCGCTGCCGCTTAAATCTGGGTCATTGGCTTCAGGCAGAAAATAGCCTAGAACCCGGAACACTTTTGGCTGAATGCGCTGATGGGGATCACTTAATTGGTAAGCTACACCGGGCTTGTAAACAAATCGATCAAGCCAAATCTCACGTTCTCCCGTCCAAAGATAAACGGCAGGCTGTACATCAGCGCTTTTAGTATAGAGGCGAAACTCTCGTTGTGAAACCCTCGCACTTTGCATTGTCGATCCAGCGTGAATTTTCTATTGTATATCCGAGAGTGGCTGCTTTGAGCAACCCTGTTAGAAGTTAGGACACTAAATATTTATACAAGGCGATAGTCGCGCTTTTTTGCCTTTGTACTTTCACAAACTTCTCCCGCGATCGCCGGAACGCCCACGCGCTGAAGGGCGTGATCAATAATGTCGCTGACTTGCGCAAACGTAAGCTGCCCTTTGGGGCCTTGAAACATCGACTGATCTAGATTCAAATCTTGCCAAAGCCGCATCAAATCGTTCCAAACCGATCCGGTGAGAAACAGGGTGCGCGATCGAGCCGCAGGCACTTCGATCGTAATGCTTTGCTCGTGCGGATTCACGTTGTACGCCATCAGCGACGTGACTTCTTTGATCGTACAGCGAGCTTCGAGCGTCAATCCCAGAATAACGCGATTGCGCAAAATAGGTTCGCTATTAATCACCAAATCGCGGCGTTTATCGTAGTATTCATTGGGCATTTTGCTGCGTTCTGCCCGTTCAACTTCGATACTCTCAATCAGCGCTTTAGAACACAGTCCTTTATCGTGGGCAAATCGCAGAAACGATCGCCATGCGGTTTTGTAAGTCCGAAACGTGTTTTTTGGAAGATTAACGGCTTGAAGCTGGGCTACTCCAGTTTGAATGTCCTGCGGCGTTAAAGTTTCTAAGGTTTTTCCAGCGAAAAATTTAAGAAAGTACTGTGCGGCACGATTGTAGTTATAGTAGGTTGATTTCGGTTCTTCGTTTGGTTTTTTGTATTCGTTGATCCATGCATCTAGCCAGATTTTCATTTCGGTAATAAGCGGAACTCCTTTTTGTATTTTATAGCTGCGGATAAGAGCATTCTGGCTTTGTATCGCTGCACCGCATCTTCAAGGACTCTCCGCATCGTGTGTGTTTGTAATGTAAAAACACAAACATTGGATCAAGTCTCACAGGCGAATATACTGTATCCATAATTGTCACTCAATCGCGCTATGACTTTCACGATCGACTCTCCAGCAGACGCACTCAAAACTGGACAGGCTAAACTGTGGATTGTGTTAATCGGCGTGCAGCACTACCAAGATCCCCGATTTGCGTCGCTTCCGTACAGCACGATCGATTGTCAAGGTTTAGCCGATGCGCTCAGCACCGCAACCGAGGCATTTCCTGAAAAAACCGTTTTTCTTCATTGTGAGTCTGCAACGGCTCCTACGTTTGAAGCGGTACGATCGAGCTTGCAAACCCTGGCGAATCAAGCGCAGGCAGAAGATACGGTTTTAATTTATTTTTGTGGACACAGCGCTTTAGAATCGCGGTTTCAGCAGGTGGTGTTGTGTTTGGCAGATACGCAGCAAGACAATTTGCTTAAAACCGGATTAAGCATGATGTCGCTGCTGGGATTTTTAGGTCAGTGTGCTGCAAAACATCAGATTTTGTGGCTAGATACCGGACACGAGCTACCGACTCTAGAGCAAACGCGATTCGATGATTCAACGCCGCAACTGATTGAAATGCTGCGTCAGCGATCGATTCAGCATCCTGGGTTTTTCTCGCTTTTGGCGTTTAGTCTTTCTGGCAAAAATCGACTTCAGCGATCGTGGAAGTCTTCAGAATTCGGTCACGGCGTTTTTACTTATTTCTTGATCAAAGGCTTGCGCGGTGAAGCTGCGGATGCAGAGGGAATGATTGATGTTGAGAAGCTATATCAATACGTTCACGATCAAACCGTACAATACGTTGAGCAATCCAATCAAGAAAAATCCATAACAGAAACAGTCCTTCGAGCACAAACACCAAGAAAAATCACTCGAAGCAATGAGCGAATTATTTTAGGAATTCAGGCAGCAACGGTAACGGGTTCAGATGAAAATGCTGAAGCGTCAGAAGAAAATGAATCGTTGAATAATCTCGATCAGCGATCGCACTCTGAACCTATTTCTGATGCTTTGTCCGAAGCAGAGCTGCTGGCTGAGACTTCGCGTAAACAGCATCTAGAAGAAGCACAACGCCAACGCGAGGAACAACGCAAGCAAAAAGAGGAAGCACAACGGCAACAGCAAGAAATTTTGCGTAGACAACGTTTGGCAGAAGCAGCAGAACGTAAACAACGAGAAGAAATTTTACGCCAGCAACGTCTCGAAGAAGAAACACAGCGCAGACAGCAAGAAGAAATTCTGCGTAGACAACGAGAAGAGCAGCGCCAACAGCAAGAAGAAACTTTACGTCAGCAGCGTCTCGAAGAAGAAGCACAGCGCAGACAGCAAGAGGAAGCTTTGCGTAGACAGCGAGAAGCGCAGCGCCAACAGCAAGAAGAAACACTACGCCAGCAACGTCTCGAAGAAGAAGCACAGCGCAAACAACGAGAAGAGATGTTGCGTCAACAACGTTTAGAAGCGGAAGCGCAGCGCAAGCAGCAAGAAGAAACACTACGTCAGCAGCGTCTTGAAGAAGCAGCACAGCGTCAGCAACGAGAAGCAGAACGTAAACAGCAAGCAGAAATTTTGCGTCAGCAACGTTTAGAAGCGGAAGCGCAGCGCCAACAGCAAGCAGCGATTCTACGCCAACAGCGCCTTGCAGAAGCAGCACAGCGCAAACAACAGCTTCAACAAGAAACGCAACGGCGACGCGAAGCACAAGCACAACGCCGCCGCCAACGACTTGAGGAACGCTCTCAACGTCGTCGTCAACAAATTCAGGACGTTACAGCGACGATCGCTCAATTTAATCGATCGACATCAACCCTAGCAACGCAGCAAAGCTTACAGGCGATTCGTTCTCTCAGACAAACCGCCTCAAAATTAACCGGATTTGTCGGACATCAACAGCGATCGATGGCAACGACGGCAAGCCAAAAACTGACTGGAGTTGCGGCTCAGATTGGGCGTTCGTCCTCGACGCTTGCTGACTTTTCGCAAACGCAGCGCCAAAATCCTAAAACTCGAAAGCAGATTGTTCGCATTGTGGGAGGACTTGGATTAACAGCAGGTGCGATCGCGCTGGTGGCGGCCTATCACCATCGCAGCGTTCAGCTTCAGTCGATTCAAGCGCTGTCTCGCGAGTCGGAAACGCTTTTAGCCTCGAATCAATCTCAAGCCGCGATCGTGGCTGCGCTTAAAGCGGGATCGCAATTTCAGCAGCTCGATCGTCCCTGGAATTTCCTACCCGAACAAACCCGAATTCAAACAGCAACAACGCTGCAACAAGCTTTGCTAACGGCACCTGTCGCCAGCACAAATTCTAAGGCTGTAATCGCCGCCGTTAGTCCCGATGGGCAGTGGATTGCAACGGCAAATGAAGATGCTTCGATCGCGCTTTGGCAACTCAATCAAACCACTCCTAAAACCATTTTCAAAGGGCATACCGATCGCATAACACAGCTTCAATTTAGTGCAGATGGAAAACGGCTTGCGTCTGCCAGCGACGACAAAACCGCTAAGCTTTGGGACGTGGAAAAAGGCATTTTGATCAAAACGCTGGCCGGACATACCGATCGCGTCACGGCCGTTAGTTTTCGATCGGATGGTTCTGTTTTGGCAACAGGAAGCGCCGATCGCAGCGTGAAGCTTTGGACGATTCCGAGCGGTCGATTAGTCGAAACGCTCAAAGGCAACGAAGCGACCATTCGGGTGATTCGCTTCAACTCGGATGATAGTATTTTGGCGACCGGAAGCGACGATAATACGATTCGGCTTTGGTATCCAGACAGCCCGAAGCCGTTTGTTATGGGGCGAACGGGTAATTCAGGTGGCGTGACTGAAATGATTTTTAGCCCGGATGGAAAAACGATCGCGTCTGCTACTAATGAAACAATTTCGTTGTGGAAAATGAGCGATGCAAAACCCGATCGTGAAGCTAACCCTGAGCGTACTTTATCGGGTTCTCGCGTTCTTGCAATTAGCTTTAATCCGACTGGAAACGTTTTAGCTTCTGCAAGCCAAGACGGAACCGTGAAGCTTTGGGATGTGCAAAATGGAACAATCATCAAAACGCTGCCAGAATCGCAAAACACAAAGATTCAAACCGTTGCGTTTAATACAGAAGGTAATGAATTGATCGGCGTCAGCGATCGCGCTCAAATCACGGTTTGGAATCTAAATTTGACAAGCTTGATTCAACAAGGGTGCGATCGAATTCGTCAATCTCCCGATTTTTCAACCGTTTGTAAATAGCGTTGTTGAACTTCGCAAAAGGGAACTTTGGAAACACAGTATGATTGAATTATCATACTAAAACTTCGTACCTATGCAGAAAGTTACTATCAGCCTGGAAGAAAGTATTCTTAAATTTGTTGATCAATACGCTAACGGTAATCGCAGTGCTTACATTAATGCACTGTTAGATGAATATCGTAAAAAGAAACTACACGAAGAAATTGCACAAGCGCTTCAGCAAGACGTGAACGATCCTGATTATCTAGCAGAACTCGAAGCTTGGGATCAGGTTGCTGGAGACGGAATCGATGCCGAAAGGTAAACTCACTTATCGACGTGGCGAAATTCGTTGGGTTCAACTTGATCCCACGATCGGCGCAGAAGCGAAAAAAACTCGCGCCTGTCTGATCGTGCAGATGGATGTCATGAATCAGTATGGATTGTTGACGATCGTACTGCCCTTCCTGCCCGGACAAAAGCAAGCCCCTTATGGGGTCAACGTTCAGGCAACGATTCAGAATGGACTTGACCACGATCGCGATCTTGATATCGGTCAAATTAGAGCCGTTTCTCATCAACGCATTTTAAATTCACTTGGCACATTAGAAGATGAATACTGGCAACCGATTCAAGATGCGCTAGAAATCGTTTTAGGTTTCACGAGTTAGCATCCTCGTTCTGGGGTGGATCGAAAATCACAATAATTTCAGCCGTTGGTAAAATTCGCCGCAATGCTTGTGCAAATCCATCGGCATCAGAGCGTTTATAAAATCGCTCAACTACGGTTCTCTGCAAATTTGGAAGCAAGCGAACGACTGCCCATCGCTTTAAACGAGCACTATAAGACATAATATTCCTATCTCCATTGCATAGTGGAGCTTTGAGCCAGTGCAGAACTTTCCACGGGACGCACTGGCTTTTGCTTTGTGGAATTATCCTACCGTACAAACCGACATATGTACATAACGACATTTGTAGGAATTAACTTTTGTGCGTGCGACAATTCCCACATGGGAGACTTACATATCAATATTGATGATTCACTTAAAAAACGCTTCAAAGCCGCGTGTGTTTTGGCAGAGCGTAAGATGGGTGATGTGGTTGCAGAATTAATCGAGCAATGGCTCCTAGAACAGGAGCAAGCTCAGAAGAAAGAACCTAACAAGAAATGACGCAAGAGTTAGAGGAGCAATTAGCGGCACTTAGCTTGATCGAGAAAGCTGAGGCGACTCGGATTTTGATGCGATCGATTTCCTTGAGATATCTGCTTTGTAGATCGACGATGCGATCGTGGTGAGAATAATTAATGTCAGTTCTGGTTAAGCGGGCGCGAATGAATTCGCGGCTACACAGACAAAACCCGCCTTCGCGGGTTAAGTAACGATAAATTCTGAGTGTAGTCTGCGTGAGGCGGACTTCGATTAGCGCAAAGCGCAACTCCGAAGGAACCGATTAGCCGCGTAGCCGAAGGCAATGCGCGAAGCTAATATCAGTCGCCAGGCGAATTAGGCTTCTATTTTATTCTGCAAAACCCTCCGAGATCGGCCCAAAAAAAGAGGGCAAACTGCCCTCTCATCAACTTTGAACCCACATGAATGAAAATGAATGCGTATGAATTGCTTAAATAAGACAATCTTAGTAAGCCAGACCCATACTGCGAGTCGTTTCTGCACCCAAGTAAACCCGAATGCTGAGGTAATCGGTTGGGCAAGCAGTTTCGCAACGCTTACAGCCAACACAATCTTCAGTTCGAGGCGAAGATGCGATTTGTCCGGCTCGGCATCCGTCCCAGGGAACCATCTCTAGAACGTCCGTCGGGCAGGCGCGGACACATTGTGTACACCCAATACAGGTGTCATAGATTTTGACCGTATGAGACATGGTATGAAAGGCTCCAGATCTGTGCTTTTGCATTCTCTGTAGTCCGTCGATTTAACGGCAAAAAACCGCTAAACCTCAGAATCATTGCCTAGTTTACTCCTAACGGTTGACGCACTCTTTCAGACAGTTGCAAAAGTTTAAATTGCGTAATGCAGAGTGTGACGAATTTGAGAAAAAGGCGAAGCTACTTCAGAAATTTAGATTGATCGCGCCTAACGCTCTGGTTTGCTGTCTCTTTGCATCAGTTCTTCGACCGCCGCTTGAGGGGTGATTTCTTCGCGCAGCAATCGATCGACCTGCACCGAAATCGGCATCGAGATATTTTGCTGCTGTGCGAGTTTAACTAAAACCTGCGTGGTATTAATGCCTTCTGCGGTTCCTTCAAGATGACTCAGGACGGTAGAAAGCGTTTTTCCTTGCGCCAGCCCGTATCCGACTTGATAATTTCGGCTCAGCGAACTGCTACAAGTCGCTAACAAGTCACCTAATCCCGACAATCCGTAGAAGGTTTCGGGTTTTGCACCCCAATAGGTTCCTAAGCGAATCATTTCGGCTAAGCCTCGCGTTACGAGCGCGGATTTTGCATTCGCGCCAAGCTGTAAACCATCACAGGCACCAACCGCGATCGCAATCACATTTTTCAACGTTCCGCCTAACTCAACCCCAAGCCGATCGCCATTCGTGTAAACGCGAAACCGACTCGATGAGAATGCAGCCTGAACGCAATCAAGGCTTTCTGAATCCGAACTTGCAACCACGCTGGCAGCAGGCAGCCCTAGCTGGATTTCTTTTGATAAATTCGGTCCGGATAATACACTAACGGCATGATTTGGAAAAGCAGACTGCCAAATTTCAGACGGCAGCATCGGCAGCGTGACATCTGTACCGGATTGAGAATCTAATCCTTTTGTGGCGGTGACAATCTGCGTTTTGGGATTGGGCAATTGCAATTGATCGACGATCGATCGAACTCCTTTCATCGAGACGGCAGAAATCACCATTTCTGATGCTTCAATGCTTTTAAGCGCGATCGCGCTTTGACGCGACCAAATGAGAACGTCGTGACCGTTTTCGCGCAGCAGTTGAGCCAGCGTTGATCCCCACGCGCCCGCACCCAAAACCGCAATTCTCAAGCCGTCCCCCGTGGATAGCGTTCTATCAGCGATCGTACCTGCTCGGCATGATACGAACTGCGCGTAAGCGGCGACGAAACCACCTGCAAAAATCCCAACGCTTCACCGTATTCGCGCCAAGCATCAAACTGTTCAGGCATAACAAAGGTTTGAACGCCGAGATGCTTTTGACTCGGTTGAAGATACTGCCCGATCGTTAAAATGTCGCATTCAAACGCTCTTAAATCGCGCATCGTTTGCCGCACTTCGTCATCGGTTTCGCCTAGTCCGACCATGATTCCTGATTTGGTATAAACACCAGGATTGAGGCGGCGCGTTTGTTGTAGAAGTTCGAGCGATCGAGCATAATCGCCCTGCGGTCGCACTCGACGATACAAGCGCGGCACGGTTTCGGTATTGTGATTGAGTACGTCTGGAGAAGCGTTGAGAATCGTGGCTAAGGCCTGCCAATTGCCGCACAAATCGGGGATCAGGACTTCGATCGTGGTATTCGGAGAACTCGATCGAATCGCTTCGATGCAGCGAACGAACTGCATTGCACCGCCATCGCTTAAGTCATCGCGATTGACTGAGGTAATCACCACGTGATTTAGCCGCATTCGCTGCACGGCTTCAGCCAATCGAGTCGGCTCGGTCAAGTCAAGCGGCTTTGGTTTTTTCTCAAAATCGATATCGCAGTACGGACAGGCTCGCGTACAGGCAGGGCCCATAATCAAAAATGTTGCAGTACCGTGATTAAAGCATTCACCGATGTTTGGGCACGATGCCTCTTCGCACACGGTGTTTAATTCCAGATCCCGCAAAATTTCTTTGACGCTGCCAACGCGCTCCCACTGAGGAGCTTTAACCCTGAGCCAGTCTGGTTTAACAACCACGTGTTTACCCGTTGCGATCGTATACTTTGCGCTCCTTATCTTAACAAGGACTCGATCGAATTGCTCGACGAGAACGCAAAGTTAGGCTATATTGAGAAAGACATTACGGGATGTAGCGCAGCTTGGTAGCGCACTTCGTTCGGGACGAAGGGGTCGTAGGTTCAAATCCTATCATCCCGATTTTTATCAAATGTCCGTTTAAGAGCTATCGATCCGGTTTGAGTAGCTTTTGAATGGGCATTTTTGTTTGATACTCAAGCTTCAAACTCTATCTTTAGAGAGAGTTTAAGGTTAAAGCACTCTTGCAGCATAGACGGCAGAATACTCAGATTTCGCTGGTGCGATTTAGAACTTAAAAGGATTGTCTGCATGGCGTCTTACCAAGTCCGATTATTCAACGAAGCCGAAGGGATTAATCAAACGATCGAAGTGCCCGACGACAGCTACATTCTAGAAACGGCTGAAGAAGAAGGTATGGAGCTTCCCTACTCGTGTCGTCAAGGCGTCTGCTCGACTTGTACAGCAAAATTAGTTGAAGGCAGTGTAGATCAATCTGAAGGGTCGTATCTCGATGAAGATCAGATTGCTCAAGGCTATGTGCTGATCTGCATTGCTCATCCACTTGCTAACTGCGTGTTTGAGACGCACAAAGAAGAAGAAGTCGTTTAACTGAAAAAACGATTCAACCGACTTATTCTCTAGAATGCAACGATCGTCGGATTCAATCACGCTAAGATCGATGCTAAAAAGCGTTCGGTGTAGTAAAGCGCTAACTGATTACTTACACCGTTAAAAACTGCATCGAATGCGTGTTCTGCCCACGGAATTTTGATTAATACTGCGGTATTTCCATTCGCAATCAACTTTTCATATAGCGCTTGTCCGTAGCTGGATTTCACAATGTGATCGCGATCGCCATAAATCATTAACGTTGGCGGTAGTGAGGCTTTGACAAATTGATACGGTGAAGCTTGACGATAGCGATCGGGCAACTCCTGTGGCGTTCCGCCTAAAAACGATTTCAGCACAGCGCGAGTGTCGATCGGATCAGGAAACGGGGGATGATTATAGCCTTCGGTTAAATCGACCGGACTGTAGTAGTTCACAACGGCTCGAATCGGTAATACATCTGAAGTGTAAGCTGCCAGCATTGCTAAATGTCCGCCTGCCGATCGACCCATAATGGCAATTCGATTTGCATCAATTTCGTATTCATCAAAGCGTTGCGCGATAAATCGTAGCGCTGTTTTGACATCTTCAACTTGCGTCGGAAATTTGTATTGTGGCGTGTGACGATAATCGATCGCAAATACGGTATAGCCTTGCGCGGTCATGTATTGGGCAAATTCATGATTAGCGCTAGGATCGCCCGATCGCCATGCGCCGCCGTAAATCATCACGATCGCAGGTTTTTTACCAATCTGATTGGATCGATAAACCAACATTTTCAACGGCACATTATCCGGTCGGGCAAACGTCACCTCGGTAGGCTGAACGGTTGGTTTTGAAATGCCGCGAAATGAATCCCACAAAATGAACGGACTCGATCGCATTTGAGCAGAATTAAGCGCCGTTTGTCCTAAAGCCTTTTGCATTGCGAAATCTGCACGCTGCACAGTCGAGGGCAATTGCAGTAAGGGGATTAAACTTAATCCGAGGGCAATCAAACTCGCAATCAATCCGAATCGCGACGCGCTAGAGGAGCTTAAAGTCTTCCACGCAAAGAGAAGCGCGATCGTGTTAATCACCACAAGCCACGGGCTAACTTCGGCTGCACCTACGCCCAACGGAAGTAATTGAAAAATCGGTGCTGGAATCACAATCCAGATTGCTAGAAACAATGCGATCGAACTCATTAAGAAAGAAACCGCACCGAGTTTAAGAAAATGGCTCATAACGCTACCCACTGCCCTTTAACCTTTTAACGCTTCAAAAATGCTTTTTACTGCATTGCTCCAAGTCGGAACTGCTTGCAGTTGTGCCAAGCGTTGAGCCAGTTTTAACAAGTTGCGATGATTTGCAAACCAAACCGGAGTCGGGCGAATCCGAAACGGCGCATAGAGTACGGATTTTTGCGGGTAATCAAATCCGTAAGCGTTGTGAACCACGCCAAGACCCGATCGAATGTCCTCGATCGAGTTCTCTGGAAACGCACCCCACGTTAAATCCGGCAATCCATAAATCACGCCGCTCCACACGTTGACGCCGATCGCACCATAGCGCAAATCCGCGATCGCCGCCTCAAATTCGCTTCGATGCTGTCGCTGTGTTTTCGGGTCGATCAACATCACGCACGATAAATTACCCCACACCGATCGATTCACAAACTGAGTGGATTGCTGCAAAAACTCAGTTGCGGTTGTAGCGTCTAAACTGACTTCGGCTAAGACGCCGCAAAACGCTTCAGTTGAAAGCGCCGATTCGCTCGAATCTGCCTTTACATCAGTGATCAATGTCCAGGGAATTATTTCATCGGTACGATGTCCGAAAACTTCTGCGTTTGGATAGCGATCGAGAAATGCCTGATAGCGCTGTTGTGCGCCGGGGTAATAAGCTCGACGTGGCGGAATCGCTGCAAGTGCTCGACGCAAATGATCTAAGAACGTCGATCGTTGCGCCCAATTTTTCGCTGTAAGAACCACTTTCGCAGATGCACAGTTAAAACTAGCATTGTGCGCCACCATACTCGCCAGATTTCGCGCTTGAAACGCCAAATCCGATTTTGACCAATCCCCCGGAACAATTATCACCGGAGTCACACAGCCAAGCTCAGACGTGATTGGTTTTTTCAGGACTAGATTTTTGTGCGGTTGCTCGGTTGATGTGCCCCACACGATCGCATTGTGCGTGTGATGCGATCCGGTCATATGAACGGTATCAATCCCCGGATGCTGACACAAGTAACCGCCTAACTCCGCATCTCCGTAAACAATGCTCAAAAAGCCATCTCGAATCAGCGATTCAAACGCTCGTTCAAAAAATGCTCCGAGATACTGATTAACCGGATTCATTTTGAGCAAAACAACTTGATTTTCAACGAATAGCTTGTACAAAACATCCATTGGCGCGGTTGCTGCGATGTTTCCCGCGCCTAACACCAACGCGACTTTCGCAGGACGAATCATTCCCCGTGTTGCAGGTTTATTCGGTTGAAGCCAGATTTCGCCTTTAAATCCAAACCACAAAACTTGATTGATGCGATCGTCGGGCAACACCTGCGCCACAATCTGATCCCCGCGTTGCCTCAAAGCTGGAATCGCCCGACTTCCCGACAGCGTTTTAATCAAGCAGCGCACATTTAACAGCGTTGTTACGACGCCTGCAAGCCATTCTTCACCCGCAAGCGACGACGTTGGATCAATTCCCTTTGCCTCACAAGCCGCGATCGACCACTGATCAGCCACTTGCAAAATGCCGTTGATCGATTGATGCAAATAGCGGATGCGATCGACTTCGTTCAACGCTGCCCATCGCTGAGGCTGAAGCGCCGAAATTGCAGCGTCTGCTTGAGAAAAAGAAGTCGGGGCAATGGTTTTCATAACCTTTGAGGAATTAGATAAAGAATCGATTTAGGCTGCAATAACCGAGTATACTCACAGCCAGATCGATTCTTCATTCGATTCGGAATTCGCATGTCAAAATCGTTATGACTATGATATAGTCTTAACAGATTGTAATGACTACATCTGCGGCAGGTCTACGCACCTGAGCTATCAGCACGCGAGTAGACGACTACTTATTGCAAGGAGATCCTAATCCCATGACCCAATCAGAATGCTTGCGCGTCGGTCAGAGCGCTCCTGATTTTGCGGCAACCGCCGTAATTGATCAAGAATTCAAAGACATCAAACTGTCCGACTATCGCGGCAAGTATGTGGTGTTGTTCTTCTACCCGCTAGACTTCACGTTTGTTTGCCCGACCGAAATTATCGCATTTAGCGATCGCTACGATGAATTCAAGAATATTGGCACTGAGATTTTAGGCGTGTCGGTAGACAGCGCGTTTTCTCACTTGGCCTGGATTCAGAGCGATCGTAAATCCGGTGGCGTTGGCGACTTAAATTACCCGCTTGTGTCGGATATCAAAAAGGAAATCAGCACCGCCTACAACGTGCTTGATCCAGAGCAAGGTATCGCACTGCGCGGCTTGTTTATCATCGATAAAGACGGTGTGATTCAGCACTCGACGATTAATAACTTATCGTTTGGTCGCAGTGTCGATGAAACGCTGCGCACGCTGCAAGCAATTCAATACGTGCAGTCGCACCCGGATGAAGTCTGTCCGGCAGGTTGGACACCGGGCGAGAAAACGATGAATCCTGATCCGGTGAAGTCGAAAGAATATTTTGCAGCCGTTTAACCCATTGGCTGTGATTAATCCGTTGATCGAGCGATCTGCTCGATCAACGGTTTTTTAATACAATAATTTTGTTGTTTCTGGTGCAATCATGCTGACTTCTACTGACTTTAGCGGACTTTTGAACCAGCGTTTTTTTGATAATTTTTTTCCGGTTCCCGCAACAAACTCGCTAACACTCGGAGCAATCACGCCAGGATTTGATTTACCAGATATCACCCACAACCGTCGCGTTAAACTTTCTGATTACCAAAACAATCGTCCCGTTGTTTTAGCGTTCACTCGAATTTTTACCGAAAAGCAATACTGCCCGTTTTGTTTCCCGCACATCAAAGCGTTAAACGAACAGTATCAGCAGTTTGTCGATCGCAACGTTGAACTTTTAATGATCACCAGCACCGACGAAGCCCAAAGCCAAAAAGTCGTGCAGGATTTAGGGCTAAAGTTTCCGCTTTTGAGTGATCCCAGCGTGAAAACGTTTCGATCGTATAAGGTAGGACAAGCACTCGGTGCACCGCTCCCCGCGCAGTTTGTATTAGATCGATCGGGCATTCTACGCTACAAGCATTTGTTCTCGTTTTTGGATCACAATGCCAGTGTTGAAACCTTAATCCACAGAATTGATTCGTTATGACGTATTAAGCTGTGGGTGGGGCGACAGCCATAGCATTACGAATGACAACTTAAAGCGAGGAGCTTTTTTAGGAGATAAACGAACGTGCTTTTCAATAAGCACTTAATTCTGGAGGTTGTTTTAGATGTCAGAACTACTTGAACGAATCACGGTCAATCCTAGACAGTGCAGTGGTCGCCCTTGCATTCGTGGCATGAGAATTCGAGTGTCTGATGTTTTAGATTTGTTTGCAGCAGGACTGAGTGCCGAACAAATTCTGGAGGAATTACCAGATCTAGAAATTGATGATTTGAGAGCAGCCCTTACCTATGCTTCACGTAAACTCAATCATCCTGTGTTAGTTGCATGACAACTATTTGGATTGAGGCGCACTTGTCACCTGCGATCTCAATGTGGATCAAAGATACATTTGGAGTGACTGCAATAGCGCTTCGTGATCTTGGGTTGAGAGATGCTGAAGATTCTGAAATTTTTGAGGCTGCAAAATTACAAGGCGCTATTTTTATGACTAAAGATAGCGATTTTGCAGATTTGACCGACTTAGAGCACCACCACAAATCATTTGATTGACATGCGGAAATACATCGAATGCTCGACTGCGTGAAATCCTAAGTTTGACCCTACCCAACGCATTGGAACTGCTAAAGACAGGGGAGAAGCTGGTAGAGATTCGTGGAGACTAGCAGGGCAACAATTCAAATGCAGTAGACGTGAACCGTCTCGCTTCGCTGCTGATTTGAGTGCTGGGTTAATTTATCACAGCCGCACGTTTTTGAGACTGCTGCGCGGATCAGAACTGCGATTATCGCGGATCTTTTCGTATAGCTCACGCTCGATCGTGCTCAATTCTTTTGGCGGCACGATCGTAATTTTCACCATTTGATCCCCGCGTTCGCCTTTCGGATTTTTCCAACCCTTACCGCGTAATCGTAACGACTGACCGGATCGAACGCCTGCCGGAACATTCACCTTAACAGAGCCATCCGGAGTGGGAACCTCGATTTGTGCTCCTAAAACAGCTTCATCAGGTGCGATCGGCACGTCACAAATTAAGTTGTTGTCGCCATCGAACTGAAAAAACGAATGCGGCACAAGTTCGACCGTGAGATATAAGTCTCCGCGCTGGGTCGTGTAGTGAGGACTGAATCGCCCTTTCCCCCGAACGCGCACCTTTGTTCCCGGCTTCGCACCCGGCGGAATGCGCACCGTGATTTCTTCGTTGTTCACGCTTAAGCGCTTTTCGGTTCCGTTAAACGCTTCAGCAAACGTTAGTTTGATCGACGCCTCAATGTCGAGATTTACGCCCGCCGTGGTGCGCTCTTCGTAGCCAGTCCCCGGACGCGGTGCACCCCGAAACGGATCGCTCGTGCGCCCATAAGCACTGCGACCGAGTAAGTCATTGATAAACTCTTCAAAATTGTCGTAGCGCCCGAATTCGTAATCTTCAAAGCCGCCTGTATCAAACGGCGATCGCGATGTTCTCGTGGAATACGATCGAGCACCCCCCGTTGCACCCGCTTGTTCTGCCTGTCGCCAGTATTGCCCGTATTGGTCATACTTTTTGCGCTTGTCGGGATCAGACAGCACTTCATGCGCTTCGTTGACTTCTTTAAATCGCGCTTCGGCATCTTTATTACCGGGATTCACGTCTGGGTGATACTGACGCGCCAGTTTGCGGAATGCCTTCTTGATTTCATCGGCACTCGCAGTTTTGCCCACACCTAAAATTGTGTAATAGTCCTTGAAATCTGTGGAAGCCACGCGCTCATCCCCTCGCAAAAATATTTCTAACGATACGTCTTGCTGCTGACGTTTCATTCTCTCAGCAACTGCTATCCCTAAACTAACAAAAATCGCTTTAGAACACTGCTAACTGCGATAGGGGAATTTCCGAACTTTTATCAGTTGTCAGTCAAAATTGATACTTTCTCATTTCTTCTCAATCTTCAACTCAGTAATTTTACGGTTATGTCGGTTTGATGCTAACAACGAATACCGAAACGCAGAACATGTAAGCATTGTCTTTGGGACGTTAGGCAGGACACAAATCGTAACTTCACCGTTACTTCACAGAATACCCACTAGATTTTCATCAAGGCTTCAACAAATTCAGAGTAGCATTACGGTTGCGTAGTAGTGAACCAACGGCTCCGATTCCGGTTTTCTTCAATTGAGATCAAGGTTCTGTCGTTGCTTTAGCAAACATTGTTACTAAATTGATTTAGCGTGAGTTGCGAATGTTATTTAATTCGATCGAGTTCCTAATATTTTGCACCGTTACCTATTTGCTCTACCGTTTATCGCCGTTCCGCCTGCAAAACACAATTTTGCTTGTTGGAAGCTACATCTTCTACGGTTGGTGGGATGTGAGGCTGCTGTTTTTGATTGTGGCTTCGACGGCGATCGATTATTGCTGTGGTGCCTTGATCGACACGGGACGCATTAGCCGCTTCGATCGTCAGCTTGCTTCTGCGACGGTAATTCTAGCCGCGCTTTTTTTCGATACCCTTCGATGGAATGCGCTCAAGTCTTCGGATTGGACAGCGTTGCTGCCACGCTCAGCATCCGATTATTCTATTTTTTTCGTGACGCTAATTTTAGTCGGCGGGTCGAACCTGCTTTATCCGCGCTTTGTCAAGCTTGACGAGCAGCCGCGCCGTAAGCTCTTTTTGATCGTCAGCATTGTGACAAACTTGGCGATTTTAGGGTTCTTCAAATATTTTAATTTTTTTATCGGCAGTGCGGGCGCAATTGCTCGCGCGATCGGGATTCCAGTGGAAACGCTGCATCTCAATTTAGTGTTGCCCGTTGGAATTTCGTTTTACACCTTCAAAGCGATTAGCTACGCCGTTGATGTGTACAAAGGCAAGCTGCACTCAGAACCTCACTTTTGGGATTTTGCGTTGTTTTGGGCTTATTTTCCGCCATTGTTTGCTGGACCCATTGATCGAGCAGCACACCTACTGCCTCAAATCACTCAGCCTCGACGAATTCGCTTTGGGCAATCGATCGATGGATTCGTGCTGATTTTGCTGGGACTGTTTAAGAAGACGGTGATTTCCGATGGAATCGCCACTTCGGTTAACGCTGTTTATACAACCACCGGAAGCGTTTCTTGGCTCGATGTCGTGGCTGCAACCGTGCTTTACGCCGTTCAGATTTACTGCGATTTTTCTGGCTATTCTGACATCGCTCGCGGCGTTTCTAAACTGTTTGGAATCGAATTAGCGCTTAACTTCAATTTTCCTTACTTTTCAAAAACGCCTAGTGAGTTTTGGCAACGCTGGCACATCAGCTTATCAACCTGGCTGCGGGATTATCTTTACATCCCGCTCGGTGGAAATCGTCAAGGCACGCTCAAAACCTACCGTAACTTGATGCTGACGATGCTGCTCGGCGGATTGTGGCACGGTGCCGCCTGGAACTTTGTGCTGTGGGGCGCGTATCAAGGTGCATTGCTGTGTAGCTATCGTTTGTGGGATCAAGCGTCAAAAGAAAAGCATCCTCAAGCGCTTTGGCAACGAATCGCGGCAACGATCGGATTTTTTGCGCTGACGTGTTACGGATGGCTGTTATTTCGGGCGACCTCGCTCGACCAAATTATTCACTTCACGCGCTTGCTTGTTACTGACTTTGGAAACTTCACGCTCACGATGCCAAAGCTACCGTTAGCGACGATGATCGGGCTTCCGTTGCTGATCGGCTATGAAGCATTGGCGTATCGCTTGGGTGAATTAACCGTGTTCGATCGCGTGCCGATGCTAGTTCGAGCCGCCTTTTTTGCAGTGATGATATTTGTTTTAAGTATGGGGTTTAGTAATGCATCTGCACAATTCATCTACCTCCAGTTCTAAACCTTCGCAAGTTCGGTTTAAGTCGCTTTCGCGTCGCGGACAAACGGTGGTCACGGGGATTTTGACGCTGATTTTTTTGATTTTGATTGATTGGTCGGTGAATGTTTTATTTCCTTATCCGGCTGATCCGCTTGCGCCACCCCCCGGACAGCTCAAAACTTATTTTGAGTATGGACGATCGCTTGAAGGCAAGCTCAATCGCATGATCGGCGCAACCGATGAAAAAAGTGCCCTGCTCGCCTTGCCGGGTTGGTTTGATTCTCCAACGCTGCAAAAGCCGAATCTACCCGTGCGGCATTCTGAGCAGCAGGATTTACTAATTGCGAGTTACGGCATGTCGTTTTCTAATCGCGTCACGGATCAGTTAGAAAAGCTTGATCCAAAAATCGGGGTGCGATCGCTAGGCGGCCCTGCGGCTCCACCCAACCATTCTTTTGCGACTTATCAAGCCGATCGAGGACGCCACGAAGCTGAGGTGGTATCGTTAGCCGTTTTAGCATCGAGCGTTAAGGCAATGCGAACGCTAAGCGGGATGACTTGGCAGTTTGAATCTCCTGCGCCGTATACCTATCCGCGCTACTTTCTCAATCAAGGAAAGCTACAGGCGATTACTCCGGTGATTCAGTCACTTGATGGATTTCGTACCGCTCTACGCGATCGCGAACAGTGGAAGCTGTTTACCGATCAACTGCGATCGCACGATGCGTTTTATAGCGATTTTCTGATGCACCGTAATGCGTTGGATCGATCAGTGCTGATTCGGTTGCTTCGACGGGCTTGGGCGCAGCGCCATCAATCTCGCTCACCGGATGCCGTGTTTAACGCTGAAGATGTCGCAATTTTGCAGGCGATAGTGCGTGATTTTGCGTTAAGCGTCAAGCAAGACGGCAAGTTTCCGATCGTGCTGCTGTTTAACGATCGTGGCTATCAAGACGATTTGTTTCAAGCGCTAAAACCGACTTTAGAAGCAGACTCGATCGCTTATGTGAGTTCGCACACGATTTCACCCGCGACCAAGCTAGAAAACTTTGAGGTCGACGGTCATTTTGTGCCCAGCGTCGATCGCCAAATTGCTCAAGAAATGCTGAAGCTGATAAATGCTCAATTTCATCGCGGTTAGCGGATGCGAGATTGAAGGGTCGATCGAGGTTGTAAGGTTCTGGGCTGGGTGATTGCCCCACAGACGCCACGCGTCTGTGAGGCAATCACCCGCAACCCTTGTTAACTTGATTCGCTTTAGCATTGCGGCGCATCATTTCGGGTTTGATGCGTCGCAGCGCAGAAGCGGTAAACCGTCGATCGTACTCCTCCTGAGAAATATTCGCGAGGTCGCTTAGCTTTGGTGCCACATTCCACGGATACGGTTGAAACTCGGTTACATCGGTTTCTTGGGCAAAGCGCTGATTCCACGGGCAAACGTCTTGACAAATATCGCAGCCCGCAACCCAACCGTGAAGGGCGATCGAGTCGGGTAGCTGTTCGGCGCGATTCTCGATCGTATGATACGCAATGCAGCGATTGGCATCGACTACAAACGGTTCTGTAATGGCTTGGGTTGGGCAGGCATCGAGGCAACGGGTGCAGGTGCCACAATGCTGCGTGTGGGGTCGATCGGCAATTAGTTCTAAGTCGGTGACAATGCCGCCGAGAAAAACCCACGAGCCATAATCGCGGGTGATTACGTTGCCGTTTTTAGCAATCCAGCCGAGTCCGGCTTGCTGCGCCCAGAATTTGTCTTGCACCGGAGCAGTATCCGCAAAATACCGCGCTTGAAGCGGGGTGTATTGCGATTCGAGCCAAGCGGTAAAGGCTTTCAGCTTTTTGTGCATCACGCGGTGATAATCGCGTCCCCAACCGTAGCGAGAAATTTTTGCCACGTCGGGATCATCGGGTCGATCGTGATTTGTGTAATAGTTAAGCGCCACGCAGACGATCGATTTTGCATCGGGCATCAGTTCGCGAATGTTTTGGCGTTTCGGATTTTTCATCCAGTCCAGGTCTGCCTCGAAGCCGCGATCGAGCCAAGTTTGCAAGGCGGCGATCGCGCTCGATTCCTGCACAGAAGGCGCATCAATAGCCGCGATTCCGACTCGATGAAAGCCGAAATCCTGCGCTTTTTGCTTGATCGTTTGCGTCAAATTAATCATCGGGGCGCGATCGAAATACTCCAACAGAAACAAGACTTTTGGCTTGTGTTCCTTTATGTTGACTCAAAGAGTAGGAGAAGGGCGATGGAATCTGTTCAACTTCAAACAATCGAGATCGAAAACGTTTCGCATCCAACGGTTTTGAGCTATTTTGAAACGCTGAACGCAGGCGCGTTTGATGCCACTAGCGGACTATTCGCGATCGACGGCGTGATGCAGCCTCCGTTTGAGAAGCCGATTACCGGAAGAGACGCGATCGCCGAATATCTGCATCGAGAAGCGATCGGGATCACGGCACAACCAACGCAAGGCACGTATCAAACGATCGAAACAGGCGAAATACAATTTGAAATCGCGGGACGAGTGCAAACCCCGGTTTTCGGTGTGAATGTGACGTGGCAAATTGTTCTCAATACCGACGATGAAATTTGTTTTACTCGCATTAAATTAGTTGCATCTCCAAAAGAATTAATGCATCTGCGTCGTTAGAAACGCTATTTAAATTACTTTTGCAACGTTAATTTTTAACAGATTTAGATTGCTAAATTCTTAACATTTGTCAACAGTTGCTTTTTAAAAAGTGTCATTTGTTACCTAAAAGTAGCGAGAAACCCTGTGAGTTTGTTGAACGGTGTTTTTCGCTACTTTTTTTTTCGATTAGCTTGGTAATTTGCAAATAGCAAAGTTAGCACCACCCTAATTTTTGATTCTGAAGCTCATCAAAGATAATTGGTTATTTAACACTCACCTAGCTGCGGATTTTAAGGTGGCTGCACGCTAACTTTGGCGGCTACAAGTTCCGTTGAAACCTTTGATACGACTCGATCGTTTGAAGCAGTTTTAAGCTTCATGCGGTTACTTTATTTGGGTAGCCAAATTTTTAGCACGCAGGCTTAAAAGACGGCTTGTACATTGCGTTAATTCGCTTTAGAGGATGTCTTCGATGACTGAAAAAAGTTCGCATAAAATGGCTCGATCACGGAAATTCTTGCTCCGTTCAATCATCACAATGTGTCTGGTGTTTAGCACATTGTTGATTGCTCAACGAGTAATGGCAGGCGATCCCGGTGGCAGCAAAACTGGGGCGGCCGCCGACGCTCAAGACGGACAAGCAAACACGTTTGTCGTCACTGAACCCACTGACAAAACCGCTTCGGATTTTGCCGACAAACAAAAAGCGTTTCAGGACTTCAAAACTCAAAGCGATCGCGAACCATTGGCGGTTAAATTAGCCGATTCGGTCGGGCAAAATCGCGTTGCAATTAACTTAATGTGGACGCTGATCACCGGATTTTTGGTGATGTTTATGCAAGCCGGATTTGCGCTGGTTGAAACCGGATTCACTCGCGCCAAAAACGCCTCGCACACGATGCTAATGAACTTTTTAGTTTACGTCATCGGCTTAACCGGATTTTTTATCGCTGGCTTTGCCTTGATGTACGGTGCGATGCCCGTTGGCTCGCTCGGCGGTACGGCAGGCTTAGACACCGCCAAAGAATTTACGCTGAATCTTTTTGGTAAGCCATTCGGATTATTTGCCACAAACGGATGGTTTCTCGGTGGCGATGTGTATGACGTTGGCGTTTACACCATTTTTCTATTCCAAATGGTGTTTATGGACACTGCTGCAACGATTCCGACGGGTTCAATGGCAGAACGCTGGACGCTCAAATCGTTTGCGGTTTATGGCTTTTTCATGTCGATGTTTCTGTACCCGTTATTTGGAAACTGGGCGTGGGGCGGCGGCTGGCTTTCGCAGCTTGGCGCAAACTTCGGCATCGGGCATGGATACGTGGATTTTGCTGGATCAGGCGTTGTTCATGCCGTGGGTGGATTGTGTGCGTGTGCGGGCGCGATCGCGCTTGGGCCGCGTATCGGCAGATACAACCCGGACGGCAGCGCCAACGCTTTCCCGGGGCACCACATTCCAATGGCGCTTTTAGGAACGTTTATTCTAGCGTTTGGTTGGTTTGGCTTTAATCCTGGAAGTACGCTTGGTGTGGCAGGCGGCGGCTTAAATCGCGTCGGTATTGTTGCGGCGGTAACGATGATTGCTTCCGCAGGCGGCGCGTTGAGTGCAGCCCTTTATATGATTTTCCGCACCAGCAAGCCCGATCCGACCATGATCGCCAACGGATTGTTAGCGGGACTCGTCGCAATCACCGCACCGTCTGGATTTGTTGGTGCACCGGCCGGATTTTTGATTGGCGCGATCGCGGGCGTTTTAGTTTGCGTTGCGGTGGAATTCTTCGATCGACTTCAAATTGATGATCCCGTCGGCGCGATTTCTGTCCACGGCGTTTGCGGTTTGTGGGGCGTTTTGGCGCTCGGACTCTTTGCCGATGGAACCGCGTTTTATGGCGGCTCGTGGAACGGCGTAAACGGCACGGTTAAAGGCTTGTTTTACGGTGATCCAGGACAGTTTATGGCACAAATCATTGGCTGCATTACGCTGATTATTTGGGCGTTTGGCGTGTCGTTTGTGTTTTTCAAGCTGCTCGATCGGGTAGTGAAGCTGCGCGTTCCCCGCGACGTCGAAATCGAAGGCTTGGATATTGCAGAAACTGGCGTTTTGGCGTACCCAGAGTTTGCTGTGACCGATCGCACGGCAGGTCGCACGGAGTCATTCCCGTTTAGTAAATCAATGGAGTCTTAACGGGCAAGTTTCGATAACACTGACTATCAAGCGTGGCGAAAACGTCGCGCTTTTTTTGATCAAAACTTGCTACGTTTGAAAAGGTAATTTGTCTGAGTTGCGATGAAGCTTACGACCCGTGGACATTACAGCGTTAAAGCCCTATTGGATCTCAGTTTTCAGCCTCAGTACGGGCCAGTTTCGGTCAAAGCGATCGCCGATCGACAAGATCTCCCCGCTCCCTATTTAGAAAAATTGCTGATTGAACTGCGGCGATCGGGCTTAGTCGTTTCGGTGCGCGGTGCTCAAGGCGGTTATCAACTCGCTCGCCATCCCGCTCAAATTTCCCTCGGACAAATTCTTTCAGCCGTTGGAGAAAGCGTTGATCCGCTTCCGCGCCACACGCCCGATGATTCGCAAGCCGAAGACTGGGTGACGTTTAGCTTGTGGAATCGATTGCACCAAAAACTTCGAGAAGCGCTGTACAGCATTTCGCTCGAAGATTTGTATTACGATGCTCGCAGTTGGCAGGCGTCGCAAGGAGAAGAAGCAAGCTTTGTGGTTTAGTTTAGAGCAGTCGGCAATCGTGCTGGTGATCGCGGCGAGTCTCGATCGGGCGATCGGGGATCCCTGGGGTTGGATTCATCCCGTTCAAGTCATGGGCTGGATCATCTCGCAGTTTGTTCACCTGATTCTTAAGGTTGTTAAACAATCAATTCTGTTACGCATTGCAGGAGCGGCTTTGACGATCGGGCTAATTTTGGGAAGTGCGATCGCAGGCTGGCTTATTGTTGAAATTTCAAACCGAATTCATCCGATTTTGAGCATTGCCGTTTCGAGCGTTTTGCTGGCAAGCTGTTTTGCAGGACGAAGTTTAAGACAAGCGGCCGAAGCCGTGCTGCAACCGTTGGAGCAAGAAAATTTGGAAGAAGCGCGATCGAAACTGCGGCTTTATGTCGGTCGCGATACTGAAAATTTATCTCCACCAGAAATTCTCAGAGCCATTTTAGAAACCGTTACCGAAAATGCCGTCGATGGTGTAACCGCTCCGTTGTTTTATGCGTTGATTGGATCATTTCTTCCATTGGGTAGCGTTGCAGTTGCGCTCGCGTACAAAGCTGCAAGTACTTTAGATTCAATGATTGGGTATCGTGAAGCGCCTTATACCGATTTGGGCTGGTTTAGCGCCAAAACCGATGATGTGCTGACGTGGCTTCCATGTCGATTAACCGTAATCACGATCGGGCTGCTTTCCGGTCATCCGCTTCGAGTGTGGCAACTCTGCCAACGCGATGCGATTCAAGATCCAAGTCCGAATTCGGGCTGGAGCGAATGCGTGTATGCGGCGGCGTTGGGCGTGCAGGTTGGCGGCATCAATTACTATGGCGGCGTTGAAAAACCGAAACCGCTTTTAGCAGAACCGATTCAACCGATTACGCCAGAGCGGATTACTTTAGCGCTGCAACTCACGCGATCGTGCTTTTTAATTTGGATGTCGATCGCTTTGGCGATGTTGGCGATCGTGAACTAATGCGATCGTCACTAAAATGATGCCGCAGAAAAGTACAGTAAAATGCAGTGAATACAATCTTCTAAGCGATGAGTATGAAGTTTAACGTGACGCTTGACCGTGATGAGGATGGCGTTTGGATTGCCGAGTGTCCAAGCATTCCTGGCTGTGTTAGTCAAGGTCAAACGAAAGAGGAAGCACTGACCAATATTCAGGATGCGATCGCGGCTTGTCTTCAAGTTCGCGCAGAACGAGGAATCCCTCTTACCGTCGAGACTCATCAAATCGAGGTCGTGGCGTAGGAATGGGATCGGCTCTTCCGGTGTTAAGGGGGCGTGAAGTCGTTCGTATCTTTGAATCATTTGGCTGGGAAGTTGTTCGTCAAACTGGCAGTCACATCATTCTGATCAAAGATAATCAACCCATAACGCTTTCGGTTCCTGATCATCGTGAAGTGGCAAAAGGAACGCTGCGGAGTTTGATTCGTAATGCTGAATTGACCGTGGACGAGTTCATTGCCGCAAAGTAATCTACAAATCAAACATGAAACGATCGTTTTTTCCAGGCATCTTATTTTCTATTGTTGTTGCGATCGCAATTCTGATTCCGCCCAGCGTTGCCGTTAGCGTTGATCGATCGACCCCAACTCCGGATCTCGATCGCACTCGTCAAGGCATGGTTGCGGCAGCTCATCCGCTTGCAGCCGAGGCAGGATTAGCCATTCTCAAGCAAGGCGGAACGGCGATCGATGCCGCTATTGCCACAACCTTTGCCGTTTCCGTTGTAGAACCCTTCTCGGCAGGAATCGGCGGCGGCGGCTTTATGCTGACGTATCAAGCGAAAAACAACGAAGTCAAAGCGCTGGATTTTCGAGAACGCGCCCCGATCAAAGCCAGTCGAAATATGTATCTCGATGCGCAAGGCAAAGTTCGACCCGGAGCCAGCACCGATGGCTATTTGGCGGTTGCCGTACCGGGAACGATCGCCGGACTGTATGAAGCGCATCGGCAAGGCGGACGCTTGCCGTGGAAAACGCTGATTGCGCCTGCGATCGATCTTGCAAAGAATGGCTATCCGGTCAGCTACCACTTTGTAGAATCGACGCGATCGCGGCAAAAAGTTCTGCTGAGCAATCCCGATGCGCGGCGAATTTTTACGCACGACGGCAAGCTTTATCAGCCTGGAGACGTGTTAGTTCAGAAAGATTTGGCGGCGACGTTGAGCACGATTGCGGCAACTCCACAAAGCTTTTATACCGGGAACATTGCAAGCGCGATCGCTCAAGACATGCAGGCGAATGGAGGCTTGATCACGATCGACGATCTCAAACAATACCGCCCAACGCCGCGAACTCCGGTGTGTGGCAATTTTCGCCAATCTCGTGTGTGCTCGATGCCGCCGCCGTCATCGGGGGGCGTGCATTTAATCGAAATGCTCAACCTAATCGGAGATACCGATCTTAAAACACTGGGATGGCATCATCCAGACGCTTTGCATTTGATGATTGAATCGATGCGAATTGCTTACGCCGATCGCGCCACGTATCTCGGTGATCCGGATTTCGTCAAAGTTCCGGTTTCTGCCTTGATTAATCCTGAATACGCTCGAATTCGCCGTCAGCAGATCGATCCAAAAAAAGCAACGCCATCGGCACAGGTAAAACCCGGAGATCCAAAGCTGCTACAACGGCTATCGCGTGAGTCAACCGAAACCACTCATTTAAGCGTTGTCGATGCCGATCGTAATGCTGTGAGTTTAACGTTCACTGTGAATCTCGGTTTTGGGGCAGGCGTTGTGGCAAAAGGAACCGGAATTGTCTTGAATAATGAGATGGATGATTTCGCCAGCGCTCCGAATACGCCGAATGCGTTTGGACTCGTAGGCGGAGAAGCGAATGCGATCGCACCCCGGAAAATTCCGTTATCTAGCATGACGCCGACGATCGTCACTGAAAATAATCGCTTACGAATGGTCGTTGGCGCACCGGGAGGTAGCACCATTATTACAACCGTAATGCAAGTATTATTAAACGCTTTAGTGTACGATATGGATGCACGACGGGCAGTGAGTGCATCGCGCATTCATCATCAATGGCTACCCGATAAGGTGATGGTTGAGCAATTCGGAATTGAGCCGTTAACGATCGCCGACTTAAAACAGCGTGGACATCAGTTTCAAGAACGCCCTAGTTGGGGAAATGCAAACGCGATCGTCGTTCGAGCCGATGGATTTTTAGACGGAGCCGCCGATCCGCGTGGTGAAGGCGTTGCAGCAGGGTATTAACGTGCCATCAAAACCGCTTATTGTTGCTCATCGCGGATTTCATCTTGAAGCTCAAGAGAATACGATCGAGGCGTACCAAGCCGCGATCAACGCTGGAGCCGATGCGATCGAGTTTGATGTCAGAAAAACAAAAGATGCGGTTTTGATTGCGTTTCACGATGCGTCGATCGACGATCAATCGGTGAACGATTTAACGTTCGACGAACTAAACAAGATTGCCGCCCAAAATGGATTTCAAATTCCTCGAATCGAAGACATCTTCGCGTTAGCAAAAAACAAAATTAAACTCGATGTTGAACTAAAAGAGCAAGGCTATGAACAGGAAGTTCTATCGCTGTTGCTGAAATATTTTCAAGCAGATGAATTTATCGTTTCTTCTTTTAATGATGAATCGCTGTTGATTGTAAAAGCGTTTTGTTCAGTTGTTAAAACTGGATTGATTCTGGGAAAATATAAGCCTGAAAAACTGATTACCACTCGAATTTCCGAAATCTTTCCGATCAAAAGAGCGGTTAGAGTGAATGCCGATTTATTGATTCCTCACTTTCAGTTGCTTACGCTTGGTTTTTTAAATCGAGCGCTGCAAACCGATTTAGAAATACTGGTTTGGACGGTGAACGACGATCGATTCATCGATCGCTATCTCAACCATTCTCAAATTGCTGGAATTATCACCGATCGAGTGGATTTAGCAATAAAAGCACGAGCTTAAATCTTTGAGGATTTCCGAAGCTGTCGCGTTTCTTCGAGAATGCTTTCTACATCTTCTTCGCTTAATCGCCGCACAAAGTTTACTTTGATTTCTTCGAGTAAATCCGATGCGATCGTTTGCAGTTCTAGCAGCGATCGCTGCTGCTTTAATTCATCGGTCAGCGCTTGCCCAAAATGCTTAACGAGCTTGTTGACGAGTTCTGTTCCAACTTTATCTTCAAGGGCGGTTACGATCGCCGCATAAACGCCGCTTGTCACGTCTGCTACAAGTCGCTCATTAATCTGACGCGGCAAATCTCCAACGAACGGCATCGCTTTCAAACTTTGATACGCTGGCGATTGATTCAAAATTGTTTCAACGTTGTGCCGCAGCAGCGCTTCGAGATCCGGTTTGATTTTGGGCAAAACGTTATACACCGTAGTTTTAAGCAAATGCGTGGTGAGATCCTGAATTTCATCGCGTTGATTGAGATCAATGTAAGGACGCTTCCCGATTTGCGAAACCCAACGCGCAATTTCTCCACGAGCGATCGCCGCTTGAAATCGATCGATTACCTGAATCACCACAACTTCCGCCATATCTTCGGAAATGTTGGCAACAAAGCCCCGACTCGCTTGATTACGCACGCGATCGAGATTAATAATTTGTGCTTGATCCAATCGAATCGTTACAGAAATTATTCGCAGCCAGCGCAGAAACGGCAGCAGCAAAAACAAATCATACCAGCGCCACAGCACCGCATCGATCCAAGTTAAACTCTTATAGCGACGGCTAAGGTAATACGTTCTAGCTAAAAACTCCAACGCAAAAATGATGATAAACGGCGCATCGATAGCCCAAAACCAATTGGTAAACTCGCCGTTTTCACCGATCGTTCGATAATAGTTCAGCGCAATTAAGGGGCGAATGTCTCGATCAAAGAATTGCAGTTCAGAATTAATTCCCCGTGTCGTGAGCGATTGAGTGCTCCAAAATTGTTCAAATGCCTGATGCGCCGAAACATTGCGGCGCTGACCAAAAATATGATCCCGCATTCGATTCTTGATCTTTTCAAGCGTTCCGCTTTTATCGGCAAGTGCAAACGGATTATCTTGAATCATTTCAGCGCTGCGATTGCGCAAATCTTGTAGCTGTGTTTGCGTCGTCGCACTTTGCAATCCGCCTTGCTGAATGTCTTGCTTCAAAGCATCAACCGATTCAAGATACGCCTGAGTTTCGCGATGTGGCTCAATGCCTTTGACGCGATCGTAAACCTGCGTGAGCGGCGGAAAATTGCGAAACCAAAAATTGCGCCACGGCACATACGACAAATCAAACGCGACTAGCCCCAAGTTTGCCAAAGCCAGCAGCGCCATCGCCCGCTCGAATAAAAGATTTTTTGAATGGGAAGAAGCCGATCGCATCACAAGTTTATCGGTCAGCGTGATTTACAGAATCGCTAACTGTCTGAATTCTAATTTTTCCGGTTGGGCTTTTGGTTAAATTGTGAGTAAATTCAATGGTTTGCCAAACACCACTCAACTCAAGCGATTATCCTAGAAATACTGCGTTTCGATTTCAAACACCATGACCGAAAAACAACCGATTCACGTCGTTGGCGGCGGATTAGCAGGCACCGAGGCCGCTTGGCAAATTGCCCAAGCAGGCGTTCGAGTTGTGCTGCACGAAATGCGCCCAGAGCGCCAAAGCCCCGCTCATCACAGCGAGCATTTAGCCGAATTGGTTTGTAGCAACTCGTTCGGGGCGCAAGCGACCGATCGCGCTTCCGGTCTACTCCACGAAGAACTACGGCGCTTAGGCTCGATTGTGATTCAGAAAGCTGATGAACATCAAGTCCCGGCAGGCGGCGCGTTAGCGGTCGATCGTGCTGTGTTTAGCCAAGACCTCACCGAAACTTTATCGCGTCATCCGTTAATCGAGCTGCGACGCGGCGAACTCACTCAAATTCCGACGGATGGCATCGTGGTGCTAACGACCGGGCCTTTGACTAGTCCTGCTCTTGCCGATGATTTGCAAAAATTAACGGGCATGGCTTACCTCAGCTTTTTCGATGCCGCAAGCCCGATCGTCGTTGGCGAATCGATCGATTTCAACGTGGCGTTTCTAGCGTCGAGATACGATCGAGGTGAAGCCGCTTATCTCAACTGCCCGATGAACAAAGCGCAGTATTTAGCCTTTTGGCACGCGCTCACGAATGCCGAACAAGCGGCACTAAAAGATTTTGAGCGAGAAACGGCGAAGTTTTTTGAGGCGTGTTTACCGATCGAAGAAATGGCGCG
>CAXUFL010000045.1:0-39616 GCA_964250455.1 uncultured bacterium | reverse complement strand
AGCGCACTACTTTGGGGTAGTAGGGGTCGTGGGTTCAAATCCCGCCGCTCCGATTGAATGAAAGCCAGTCATTGACTGGCTTTTGTTGTTTTACCGCAAGGTCCTTAGAACTCTCCTCATTTGCCATAACCAGTGATTGTCTTCCGCTAAGCTCAATCATTACTTAAGCGTGGATCAAACACAATCTCGAATCGTCCTTGTAACGTTAACTGCCGCAAAATTCTGATGTGACCTTCGTCGGAATAGCGGCGAAACGCGCCAACGGTGACTTGCTGAAGTTTTGGCAGCCAGCGCACAATCAGCCATCGATTCAAACGGTTTCGATAAGGCACAATAACGTTGGGACAGCAGCTAAAAGCAAGGCGCGAGAGTTTAAAGCTAACTCGAATTCAAGTTGCCTAAGCGTGCGACGTGGTGGAATCAACGATTATCAACTGAGAGAGCGATCGATATCGCCCCAAACTGTACCCGTCGCAGATGAAAGCGCTGTGTGACTTGCTCAATTTGACGTTAAAAGAACTTGTAGACTGGGAGAAAAACCGTTAGGAGACTGCAATGGCTGAGATTCATCAACCGCTTAAACTCGCCAAATGGACGATCAACGATTATCACCACATGATCGAGTCGGGCATTTTAGACGATCGACGAGTCGAATTACTCAAAGGAGAAATTATCGAAATGGCACCCGAAAAAGAACCTCATGCTTATTGCAGTAGTGAAGCGGGTGAATATTTAGCAGAACTCCTGGGTGAGCGCGCCAAGATTCGTTATAGCAAGCCAATTACTCTTCCTGATCATTCTGAACCAGAGCCGGATATCGCGATCGTTGAACGTCTAGGGCGTGAATATCTCAGCCACCATCCTTATCCAGAAAATGTTTTTTGGCTGATTGAATACTCAAACTCTAGTCTTAGCAAGGACTTAGAGATTAAAAGCAAAATCTACGCAGAAGTTGGCATTCGAGAATATTGGGTGGTGAATCTCAAACGATCGTGGCTTATCGTGTTTCGCGATCCGCAAGACGGGGAATATTTGTCCAGAACAACGCTCACAACCGGAATCATTCAACCGTTGGCGTTTCCAGAAATTGAGATTCTAATCGATCGCATTATCAATGGTTAATTCTGTTTCTCCTCCGGCTTGGGCTGAATATGCAATGGTTCAAGTTCCGCAATGGTTCACGCCGATTGCAGGCAAGGTTACGCGCTACAACATCGTTGGCTTAACCAAAGTTGCCAGCAATCAAGCCGGAACCGACACGCTAAAAATGATTCCAGAAACCGGAGAAGTTGTAATCGGGCGAACGGGGCGCTTTATTTTATCCGGCGCGGCTTATGTGCAAGGCTCGATCGAAGATGGCAATCCGAACTATACGATCGATGTCATGGGTGCCATCATTGTTCGCATTCCTGCAAATCCAGTTCCAGATCCCGGCATTCGCACGCACGAACTTCGCATCGGTCAATCTGTGGTGCCCTTGTCACCGGATGGAAATTTGCAGGATTCAGGATTTAGCTTTGCGGGAAGTACAACGCTGATGCTGCCTGTAGGAACGAAAATTAGCTTGCGGGTGGGCGTGTTTGCCGATAATTTAACGCAAGGAACGTTTCTTAATTGGCAAACTCGCGCAGATTCAGCAATTAGTGGTGCAAACCTCACAATTCACGAAATTGCAGGCATTTAGAATGATTCGGAAATCAAGAAGCAGGTCGTGAATTTAACGGGTGATTAACGAAAGGTTGCATCCAGTCTTCGATATTGGTTTCTGAATAAAGGTACTGATTTAGAGAAACTTTTAGATCAACACTTGCTGCTCGGGTTAATAAATGCCAAACGGCTGAATCGTAACCTCGTGCGGCTGTGCCATATTTCTCGGTTAGTGCAAGATCGATTCTTAGTTTCGGGTAAAGGTCGCGCTTTGAGCAATCTCAATTCAGTGAAAGGCTTCATGAATGGCAGTACTAAAACTCGTAGAACGTAATGCAAACGCCATTTGGATCAAGAATGGTGAAGTCAGTACTGCCCCAAGATTTCTTTTCGAGCGTGCCGCTTGGGTGAATAAGAGCAGGATCGCGATCGACAATCTCCCGATACAATCCCGCAACGTCGCGCACTTCGATTCTCAACGTTGCCCATTCTGCAAAAACTGAATCAAGATTTTTTTGCAGAAACAATTCCACGTCATCGCGCACGATTAGCGCGAGTTCTGGATCGTCGCTATTTTGCCATTGGCAATCGAATCCTAATTTCTGCTCGTAGAACTGAATGGTGCGAAGAACATTGTCCCCGGCTGGAATGAATGGACAAACTTTCCTGAGCGTGGACATCGCAGGATTCTCTAGGTTCATTTGTACTAAATTCTAAAGGCTTAGCTGCACGATCGCAATGCTGCCGGACAAACAAACATCGACATCTGAGCCGCGATCGCGCTTCCGTTTGGCGTAGTCGCCGCAGTAAGAGAATTCGTTTCCGTCGATGCGAAAATCTACCGGAAGCGGTTGAGTACAAAGTTTGCAAAAAACAATGTCGGGATCGGGCGCACTCGGTTCAACATAAGGCAAATTCACATTCCAAAACGTTCCGGGCGTTTGCGGTCGATCGAGTAACTGATTCAAAACGAGGCTTGCTAACTGTGCAGCACGATTCCAATCGATCGGAATTTTGCCTTTTTTGTACTGAGAAATCGCTACCCCTGGAACGCGATGAAACGCTGCCTCTCGCACGGCTGCAACCGTTCCAGAAATGTAAACATCTGCACCCAGGTTACCGCCTGCGTTAATGCCCGATAACACAAATTTAGGATCAGACACAAGATGATTTAAGGCAATGCGAACACAATCGGCAGGGGTACCCGCGATCGCATATTTAGACGGCGATCGCGGATCGAGCACGATCGGCTGAGTGGTTGTAACTTGGTGCCCACAGCCGGACTGATGATCGCGAGGCGCGACGAGAATTCCCTGTCCGTTCACAGCTTCGAGTAACGCTGCAATTCCAGGCGCGTCGATGCCATCGTCGTTGGTCAAAATAAGCGTCATGAATCGAAATCGAATGCAGCTTTATGACTGTATCATTCGATCTCGATTAATCACCAAGATAAATTCCGAGTCCGCGTGCTGTTTTCACTAAAGCGCTTTCTGGATCAACGACGCAGTAGCAATCGATAAAGCCGATCGAGCGTTCGGTAAAGTCTACGTCGTTGTCGATTGTTTTAGGGATCGTAACCAAATTTAGGTCGCCTTGCTGCGCGAGTTTTCGTAAAATCGCCATGCTGCCATCGCCACCGATCCCGATTACGGCATTTAAACCGAGCGAGTGATAGCCGTTGATGATTTCTGATGAACGATCGATCAAACGGCCATCGGGCATGGGAAATGCAAACGGATTGCCTTTGTTGGTGGTGCCAAGCAGCGTTCCGCCTGCGGTGAGAAATCGATCGACTTTTTCAATATCCAACGTGATTGCGTCGGGTGGATTTGCCATTAAGCCATTTGTGGCACGAGCAATGCCTAACACTTGCCAACCGTAGGTTCCAACCGCTCGAAACACCACCGATCGGATCACCGCATTCAGTCCGGCACAGTCCCCCCCGCTCGTCAGAATTCCAATTCGTTTCGATCCGTTCATAAATCTCCTAAACTGAATAAGCCCAGTTCGCGCAATTCCCCTTCGTTTTGTAAAACGTTTTGGAAAAAAGTATTGAAAATCATAGAAAGATTTAGAAATGTCAGAAGCAGATGATCGGTTAATCGGTGGCATGATCCCGATCGCGCCGCCTGAATTTAAGTCAGGATTTGTTGGCATTATTGGACGTCCTAATGTCGGCAAATCAACGTTGATGAATGATTTGGTTGGTCAAAAAATTGCGATCACGTCGCCGATCGCTCAAACCACGCGCAATCGATTGCGCGGCATTCTCACCACGCCCGAAGCGCAAATTATTTTCGTGGACACGCCGGGAATTCATAAGCCGCATCACCAGTTAGGCGAAGTCTTGGTGAAAAATGCTCAAGGTGCAATTAATTCCGTCGATGTGGTTTTATTTGTAGTCGATTGCTCTACCGAATTGGGCGGCGGCGATCGCTACATTGCAGAATTACTCAAAACCACCGAAACGCCCGTCATTTTGGGACTTAACAAAGCCGATCAGCAATCTAAACCTGAATTTGATCAAGCATACCGAGAATTAGCCGAATCGCGCTCATGGTCGATCGCGAAATTCTCCGCGCTCAACGGTGACGGCATCGAAGCGCTTTCAACGATGATTGTGGCTCAGCTAGAACCGGGGCCCTATTATTACCCGCCGGATCTTGTCACCGATCAGCCAGAGCGCTTTATTATGGGCGAATTGATTCGCGAACAGATTTTGCTGCTAACGCGTGAAGAAGTGCCACACTCGGTCGCGATCGCGATCGAGCAAGTCGTCGAAGAACCGAAAATCACTCGCGTTTATGCGACCGTTCACGTTGAACGCCCTTCGCAAAAAGGCATTCTGCTCGGCAAAGGGGGCAGCATGGTTAAAGCGATCGGCAGTGCTGCTCGTGAGCAAATCCAAAAGCTAATCGACGGTAAAGTGCACCTCGAATTGTTTGTGAAAGTGCTTCCTAAATGGCGACAGTCTCGCGTTCGATTAGCGGAGTTTGGCTATCGAGTCGAGGATTAAGGAATCGATTTCCCAAACTGTCAGGATTATTGTATAAACCAATTCAACCCCGACAGGGGCGAGTTTAAAGGGGATTTAGGGCGGACGCAAAAAATGGCGCTCTTTGCTCTACAGGGCGTGGTTGCAAAAGCTTCTGGTGATGCCGAATGCGATGCTGCGCGACCCGACATCTTAGCGTGACCCCGCACCAAAAGCTGTCCGAACTGCCACCTAGCGCATTGCTCGCATCCCGGTTGCGGTGCAACTTAAGAGTTGGACTGCTATCATCGCTGGTCGATTCAAAAAATCAAGGACTTGACAACAAATATAATCGCTGCGCGGTGGTTTCTTAGTCCACCGAGGTGGACTTTTGTATAGGCGCGGTTTTAGCCGCCAGCCTGACCTGTACCTACTGCGACTGCAATTGCGCATTCAACGCTTTTGCAATTCGATCGCGAGCTTCCTCTAAATGCGCCTTTGTGTAAATGTCTTTATCGTTGACGCGATTCATGGCGCGATCGATTGCTTGATAAAGCTGCTTGAGTTCATAGCGTGCAACGGTGCGAGCATCTTCAGGGGCGTCTACTTGCCGCAGCAGCATACCAACCATCGCAGACATGTGTTGACGCTGCAATTCACGCCGCAATCCCGATAGCTTGAGCGTTTCCGGGGGTTTAATCACATCGCCCCAAATGCTCGTTTGCAAAGCATCAAACAAGTCGGGGATTGTTAAAGCCTGTCCGGGCGCAGTTTTAAGATCCGAATCGCGCAGACGGGCTAAGCGATCGTACGACAACAAATCAAACAAAACCACGCTTTGCAAAAACAGAATATTGTCGTGAATCGGATAGTCCAAGCGGGTTGCTGGCTCGGTTCCCCAATGCGACCAGCGTGACGGAGCCAGCTTGTTGAGAAACTCCGGTGAAAATTGGAACGGTTCGTCGCTAAACACATTCTTCTGCAACAGCGCCAACGCCTGTTTTTGCTGTTGAAGGGGAACAGGTTCAAACGGCAATCGCCCTTTTGCATCTCCAGCTTTGTAGCGGTTAAAGTATTGACCCCCCACATATTCGGTCAAAAACGAAGAATACTGAAAGTAATACTCAAACACTGCATTAAACGCAACGCGCACCTCGTTAAAGCTTTCGCCCTCGGTGGGATAGCGCTGATCGATGCGTTTCCACATTTCCTTTGCGTTATTGAGTTGCCACTGGGCGTATGTAAGCAAATTGCCGCTCATGTCAAACACGTTGACTTTAGGATCGAGAAACGCAAACGCATCTTCATCGGTGGCATACGATAGCTCTGGAGCCGGAGCACGCTGAGCGATTTTATCTAGCGTGCGTTTTTCAGCTTGCGGAACTTTAGCATCGATCGACGTGTAGCCGTACTCGATCGCCCATTCGTCGTAGGGGCCGATCGTGTGAGTGAAGTAATCGCCTTGTGGCGTTCCCTGCGGTGCAAGATTTACTGGCGCGTAGTCCATCACCGACGCCAGCAACCCTTTTTGCTGAGTTAGCGCTTTGTTGTTTAGGTCTTCTGAGTTGAGCATGGCGCTGGCGTGGAAATTGTGCCGCAATCCCAACGTGTGACCAACTTCGTGAGCAATCAAGCTGCGCACAAACTCCTGAGTAAACGCTTTCATTTCAGGACTGCTCGGCATTGTATTTTGCATTAGTGATAGGGACATATTTCCCATTGCAAACTGCTTTGCCGCATCAACTCCAAAACATAAGTCTTGGTAATTTCCTAAACGAGATCCAAAGCGTAACCGGGGCGTTGATTTTTTCTCGTCAGCTTTTGACTGTTTTTGTAAATAACGAGCTGCCATGCCGTAGTTACAGAGCGTTTTGTTTCCGGTAAGCTGTGACGCAAACGGCGCGGTATACATCTGGTTTTGTTCAACCAGACTGCGATAATCTTCTTTTAAAGCGCGGGTGAAGTCGGCAGAAACGATAATATCTGCATCCAAGATTTCACCTGTTAACGGATTGACTCGCGACGGGCCCATTGCAAAAATCGCATCGGTTGAATTAAACCAGCGAACGGTGTTATAGCGGATGTCTGCTGGGTCCCAGTCGGCTTGGTCGGGCATTTGACGAACTTCGATCGCGTTTTTAAACCCAACTTTTTCAAACGCTTGATTCCAGAATAAAACACCATCGCGAACCGCATCGCGATACTCTAAAGGAACCGTATTTTCAATCCAAAAAACAATCGGCTTTTTCGGCTTTGACAACGCTGCGGTTGGATCTTCTTTTTGCAAATTCCAACGGTTAATGTAACGAATAAACGCTTGTCTTGGTGTATCGTCGCTGTAATCTTTGTAAGCGGTGACAAAGTACCCGATGCGATCGTCGGCTAATCGAGGACGATACCCGTTATTTTCGGGCAGTTGCGACAAGCTGTAGCGCACGCGCAAACTAAAAGCGCGGCTATCGGGAAGCGCGGCTATGTAGCTCGGCATTGCCGAATCGCCGTTGCCCGAATCGCCCGAAAAGCCATAGGTTGATTCGATTTCAACGTTTTGTGGAAATCCTTTTACCTGATCGATGTACGTGGTGCTGCTATCAGGCGCAAAAGAGCCACCCAGCGTCCCCGACACAAACGGCATAATGCCAGGCAGATCCCCGAGCAGCAGCGAATTTAATTCAACTAAAAAACTTTTACGTTGAGCATGAGTACTGCGAATCGGCAACGCCTGTAAAATCGAATCGCTAAACGATCGCTCCACCGATCGATCAATCGGCGTTCCGCGATCGGCTCTAAAGTTAATATTCGGAACGACAAACTGAATCGTATTATTCACGTGCCGCAGGGTAAACAGAAAGTCTCCTAACGGCAACCCACTATAAACGCTGCGCTCACCGACTCCGGAGGCCAATGTCATCATCGCAAAGTAGTTCCGCTCAAGCTGATCCGGCTGAATTTCAGCAAACAGCTTGCCGTTCTTTTTGTTTTGATACAGCGTAAACAATCCGTCGATGCGCTTCGTGTCTTTGATCACTTGATCAAACGGACGGGTTGGGGCGCGATCGTCGTCTTCGCTTTGCATAGGGGGTGCTTTGCGCGGTGTTTTTTCGGCGGTCTGCGCAACTGCTGGATTAGTGCTCCAATGCTTCAAACTGATGGGGAGTAGTACCAACATCAGCCCGAATACGAAAGCCAAAATAATCGAAAGTCGTTTCATTCTTGTCGTAATTTTACGTGGTTGAGCGATCGTTGAAAATCTGCTCCTGCACACTCAGTATCTCTGTGTATCTGATACTATCTGTGAATTTCTGTGATCGATCGAGGTTGCGTCTAGAATTTAACTTATTTTAAGCAAGCCTGCTCGTAGCGCCACGAAGTTGTTATTTCTGGTCAAATGTCAAATAAATTGCCCAAATTGCCATCGCTCGCAAATAGTGACACGCTCGAAACGTTCCTGCTGCGGTAATGGCTTCGGGGGTGCGAAACTGCAAGCCGTTTTCGTACACTTGACGCACGATCGACTGCGCGATCGTCCACGCTTGGGATCTCATGTTCATTTGCATCAAAAATGCCGCTAACCCAAAATTAATTCCCGTCCAAACTTCTAGCGGATGCGTGGCGTTTGGATTTTCTGGCGCACCGTTTCGACGCACTCCGTTTGCGGCTCCGATCGCAGGATCAGCGTTGATGAAGTGATTGAATTTGACAAAACAAGCGTCGTAAATCGTCTGCAAGGCTAATTCAGTGTGAGCTTGCGGCACAATGTCCGGCAGGTTCAACAACCGAGCGTAGAACTGCCCACAAAGCTGATCGGCCATCACAATATCTGAGCCACTGTCGCTATCAAGGCGATAGAATTCGCCGTTCCACAGTTTTTTCTGATAAACCGATCGCGATCGCGCCATCCAGTCTTGATAAATGCTCGTGTCTTTTTGCAAAATTGAGCCGATGGCGATCGCGGCTTCGAGTGCGGCAATCCACAATCCGCCACAGTAAGCGCTTACTCCTTGCAAGCGCCAGTCATCAAAGGTTTGATCCGGTGCGCCAGAATTTTCGGGAATGCCGTCATCGTCGAGATCAAACGTTTTGAGATAGGCGAGCGTAAGTTCGATCGCGTCCCAACATTCGCTTAGAAACTCCACATCGGTTGCACCTGTAAGCCAGTAATCCCGGTAAACCTGCAAGACAAAATCCGATCCGAGATCTTTCCACAAGTTGCAGTCTTGATAAGCGGTGTAGTTTGTTTTCTCCCAAACGTGCTCGTTGGGTGCGCCTAAATCGTGCGGGGTTGCGTTGGCAACTTTCCGAATCGCTGACTGGCTTTCTGCGCCGATGACGTAGTAATAGCCGATAACGCGATGTCGATCGTCACTTTGGGGAATTGCTCGTGCAAACGATCGCATAATCGATTTTTCTAACTCTGCCCACAGCATCAACAATCCAAACGAGCCATACAGTCGCACGTCGAGACTTTCATACCAGCGATAATCCAGGCATTCTAAAACCGCAAACTGCCCGATCGGATCGCGTTCATCGGCGGCACTCCAAAGCGTTCCGCCCTGCGTCAGATTGTACAGTTCGTTAAACAGCGCCATTTTGAACCAGCTAGGCATATCTTTTCGCTCTAAAATCGGTTGCTGCCACGCTTGGATTTTTTCTTGCCACGATCGATGATGCTTTAAGGCAGTTCTAGCGATCGCGTCTGCATTCTTGCCGCTACGCCCGAAAAAATCGCTGTATCGTCGAAAGTATTCCACACCTTGAGCAAACTCGGTAATCGGAAAATCCCAGCTTAAAACGAAGGGAATTTGAATCGTTTGTCCGGGTTTGAGCGTGAATCGAACGGCGATCGCGCTGGCAAGTTCTTCTTCTGCTTGTGCAGGCGTTTCGTCATCCTGGTTATCGAGCGATCCATCTCGCGAAAACGGCTCCCACACTTCAGATCCAGTACCGTTTGGATTCCAGCGTGTTTGATAGAAAACTTCGTATAAAAGCGGATTGAGCGCGGCTGCGATCGCCCATTGTCCGTCGCCTTCTTTGGGTTGATCAAACGATCGCGAAGACACGATCGAAATTTGCCGCTCACTTCCGGTTAGTTGATTAAAATTTCCCGCACTTTCACCGATTCGGGGCTGATATTCATAAACCGGACTGCCATCATCGCGCAATCGAATTTCCGGCGATTTCAGCGTGTTCGTGAACCATCCCACCATGTTTTGCCAAGTCATCATAATACTGAGCGTGATCGGCTGCTCGGTTGGGTTGTGCGCTGTCCATTGAAAAACGGCAACCGGATAACTCGTTTCTTGATAATTGTCGGCTACGATCGGCGAAAACTGCTCACAAGTTAACTGAGCCTGAAAGACGTTCTCATAAACAAACCAACTGCGCGGATACAATGCCGCATACGTTCCAGCCTGTGAGGGGTACCAGTTCCAAGTCGCTAAACTTTCATTGGTTGGCGGTTCTGTACAAAGTGCGTAAGCTTGAGTTTGGTTTCCAGCTTGTTCAAACACGCTGAATTGACACGCTGGAATCGATTTGAAAACGTGTTCCCCTCCGTCGATGTGCCACAAATTAAAGTCGCCTTTAGACGATCGACCGATACACCCCGCTCCAAATCCGCCCAACGGCGCACCGTGCCAAGCGCCATCGTCTAAATTGCTCGGATATCGCACGGTATAAGGCTTTTCCCAACCGAGACCGATCGATCGTTTCCAGGCGCAGGCGGGGATAGTAGAGTATTTCATCGAGGATTGGCAGTGCGGCAATGCTCACTATACACCGTGATTTGTGACGCGAAACAAGCTACGATCGAAGCCGCTCCACCGATCTCAACCGAAAAACGTTAAGAAACCGTTTACACAATGACTTCTAAAACCGATATTCCAACACTAGCGGATCTAGAGTTTTTACCTTACATCGATCAGTCTGGTCAATTGCCCGAAGCATTACAAGGTAAAGTTGGCGTATACGCAATTTTTGATCAAAACCAAACGCTACAGTTTATTGGTTTCTCACGCGATGTTTATCTTAGTTTGAAACAGCATTTAGTCAGAAAGCCAACTCAGTGCTACTGGATTAAAACGAAGACGATCGATCGACCCAGCCGTGCGATTCTCGAAGACATTCGCAACGCTTGGATTGAGGAAAATGGTGCAACGCCCGACGGCAATCAAAGCGATGCGTGGAATCAACCGATTCAAGTGAAAGAATTAATGACGCCTGAAGAACGCGAAAATTACACAAAGCCAACCAACGACGCAATCACTGAAATTAAAATTCTCAAAAACATAGCGCGACGAGTTGAAGCAGAAATTTTGACGCTGCTAAAAGAGCGCGGCGTTCAAATCGATCTCCGGTTTAATCCAAAGCTTAAAGAAGAAGGATTACTAGATTTGAAGTAGAAATCGAGTAGTTCTCTGCGAACTTTTTGCGATCGGACCGATATTTGCCAACCCGCATCAGGTTTACATCGGTAATGCTAACCGCTCAAAGCGTCAATTTCACCTGCCTTAACCAAAACGGTTTCCGTCTAAGGGTGCAAGATAACTTAATCAAGAAAAACTAAGCTGAACCTAAAATTTACCCTAATTGGCAAGGCTTACATTATGGATCAGCGTGAAAACCATTTGGTTGATGAGGCGCTTGAAGTCTCTGATCAACCGCTTTCACCCGCGACCAAAAAACAACGAAAATTTGTTCTACAAATCGTTCAGCCTAGCTTGATTGGGTTAATGGATGGCTCTGTGTCTTCGCTGTCTCCGGTCTTTGCGGCAGCGTATGCAACCCGCAGCAGTCACACTGCTTTTTTAATTGGGCTTGCAACATCGGTCGGAGCAGGTATTAGTATGGCGTTTGCTGAAGCGCTTTCTGACGACGGCAAAGTAACTGGACGGGGGAATCCCTGGGTGCGCGGTGGCGTTTGTGGATTGATGACCTTTTTGGGTGCGTTTGGTCATACCGTGCCCTTTCTCATTCCAGATTTCACGAAAGCCCTTTGGATTGCGATCGTCGTCGTTGTGGTTGAACTACTGCTAATTTCGTGGGTGCGGCATCGCTATATGGACACGCCACTTTTGAAGGCGGCTTTTCAGGTCATTGTCGGTGGAACCCTGGTCTTTATTGCAGGCATTTTAATCGGGCAAGGGTGATGCCTTCACATCTCTTTTATGATTGGAGATTGAACATCAAACGCTTCCAATACGGTTGAAATTTCCTAAGAATTGAATAGTAGCAGGTGAATTCTTTTATTGCCCTGTCGAAATAATTTCCGTCACCGTAAGCGTCAGATTTGGAAACACCGATGAAATGATACGGCTGTCACCTTGAAATTGTCCTGCTTCAACGTACTGACCCTTTTCAAGGATTAGAACTAAAACGGTTTGAGCAATGGGATCAATAATCCAATACTCTAAAATGCCAATCCGGCCGTATTGATTGCGCTTACGGGTGTAATCTCGATCGCGATTATTCTGCCCCGGACTCACAACTTCCACAATCATCACGGGCGGCGGCATATCGAGTTTAATCGTGAGCCGCTTTTGAACGAGCGGTAAATGCTCCTCACGCAGAACGATCAGATCAGGAAAGCGATTTTGAGCATCACCAAGCTGCAACACCGGAACTTGAACTTCGCAGACATGAGGATAAACTAGCCGAAACGGGACGCCTGCTTCAACAAGTTTTAGAAATAGATAATTGGCAATTAAAACATTAACGCCTGACTCTGGTGGCAATTCAACTAACTCCCCATCAATTAATTCGTACCGATTATCGGTGCCATCGTCGTAGTCTAGATATTCTTCAAACGTGAGCTTTCGACGGGTTGTAGTCATCATGCAATCCTCCAATCACCAATTTACAAAAGACTACGATCGACCTTCAAAACTTCTTCCGCAGTGAGCGTCAAATTTTCAAAAGCAAACGAAATAATTCGTTCAACTCCACGAAATTCTACTTCTAGATACTCAGCGTTCTCAAGTCGCAAAACTGTGACCGCTTGCTTATGCGGATCGATAATCCAATATTCTGAAACGCCGATCGCTTGATACTGCTCTCGTTTGCGCTCATAATCTCGTTCTCGACTATTTCGCCCTGGGCTTACGACTTCCGCAATTAGTTGAGGAGGGGGCATGTCAAGCTTAATCGTTAGCCGTTTTTGAACGAGCGATAAATGCTCCTCGCGCAATACAACTAAATCAGGATATCGATTCTGTGCATCACCCGATTGCAAAACTGGAACCTGAACTTCGCACGTATAAGGCTTGATCAACCGTGCAGAAACGCCCGATCGCACCAGCGCCAGTAATAACTGAATCGCGATCGCGGTATTTGGTTCTGATTCCGGTGGCAATTCAACTAACTCCCCATCAATCAATTCGTACCGATTATCAGTGCCATCGTCGTAGTCTAGATATTCTTCAAATGTGAGTCTTCGCTGCGTTCTGGTCATTATGCAATCCTCCCACTCATAGCGTAACCTGTGAATCGATGCAAAAAAAGGAGCCTCATCAGAGACTCCCCAATCATCAGAATTGAATAGCTTACTTCACCGAAGCTTTTCCGCCTGCTTCTTCAAGCTGCTTCTTGATGTCTTCAGCTTCAGCCTTCGCCGCGCCTTCTTTGATCGCCTTTGGTGCCGCTTCAACGAGGTCTTTTGCTTCTTTCAAGCCTAGACCCGTGATGCCGCGAACGACTTTCAGAATCGCAATCTTCTTATCCGCCGGAACTTCTTCTAGCACCACATCAAATTCGGTCTTTTCTTCGACTTCTTCAGCCGGAGCCGCACCCGCGCCCGGAGCCATCATCATCATGCCGCCCGCCGGAGCCGCAGCACTCACGCCAAAAGTTTCTTCGATTTGCTTCACGAGTTCTGACGCTTCGAGCAGCGTCAAACCTTTCAACTTATCAATAATATCGTCGGTAACAGTAGACATCGGTTATCTCCTTAGAGGTTGAATCGGTGAATTATTCACCGCAAAACACTTGCGACTATGCAGCCGCGTCTTCTTTTTCGGACTGGTCTTTCTCGGACAGTTGTTTGAGCGCTCGTGCCAATCCTGACGGAATTTCGTTGATGCCAACCGCCAATTGAGTTGCAACCCCATTGATTGCGCCTGCAATTTGCGCGATCAGCTGCTCTTTCGATGGCAGATCCGCGATTGCTTTGAGGTCATTTTCCCGCAGCAGTCGCCCGTCCATCACGCCGCCGCGCATTTCGGTCTTTTTAACGGCTTTCTGAAAATCTTGGTATGCCTTAATTGCACCGCCAAGATCGTCTTTGACCATGACAAACGCCGAATCGCCTTTGAGAATTTCGCTCAACGGTTGCCACCGCTCGTCGTTCTGAATCGCGATGCCCATGAACGTATTCTTCGTTACCTTACAAACCGCGCCTTTCGGAATCAAGCGACGGCGCAAATCGGTAATTTCTGCTACCGTTAAGCCACTGTAGTTGATCACAAATAAAAGCTGCGATTCGCCCAGCGTTTCCTTTAGGTCCGCAACGATTTCTTTTTTATTCGTCAGCGTTCTTCCCACTCGTTCTCACCTCCTTGATTTGGGATTGAATATCAAGCCAAAAAGCCCCGGCTAGATTAACCGAGGCTTTGCAGTTCTGATCAATCGATCGCGCTTCCAATGGAGCGATCAATACACAGAATCAAACCTCGGCAGGACATTAAGTGAAAAATCACACCTGCTGTCTTTGGCTCGAAATATTCAGTTGGAAAACTTGTCTCTAAGCCGCGTCTCCGAGTTTCAAATCGCGCAGTGCGTTGATGTCAACTTGGATCGACGGGCCCATCGTTGACGAGACATACATTGTACGCCAAAACCGACCTTTTGCACCAGACGGGCGATTTCGGTCGATCGTTTCTTGCAGCGCTTTGAGATTGGTAAGCAAATCGTCAGCCGTAAAATCAGCTTTACCGAATAAAACATGAACAATCCCGGTTCTATCTGCCCGGAATTCGAGTTTACCTGCTTTGAATTCGTTGATTGCCTGCGCCAAGTCAAATGTAACCGTACCTGCTTTCGGGGACGGCATCAAGCCACGCGGGCCTAAGACTCGACCCAATCGCGCCACCTGCGGCATCACGTCCGGCGTTGCGATCAGCAAATCGAAATCCATCATGCCTTTTTGGATTTCGTCGATTAGTTCTTCCGATCCTGCGATGTCTGCGCCTGAATTCGTTGCTTCTGCCACTTTCTCACCGCGAGCAATCACCGCAACGCGCACCGTTTGACCTGTACCTTTCGGGAGCGCAACGGTCGTTCTAAGCTGTTGGTCGGTGTATTTCGGATCAATGCCTAAGCGAATGTGAGCTTCTGCGGATTCGGGAAATTTTGCCGTAGCGGTTTCTTTGAGCAGTTGCAAAGCTTCGATTGGCTGGTAAGCCTGATCTGCCACTTTCGCTTGGAGTTCTCTGAGTCGTCTGGATGTTTTTGCCATGGGTTTCTCCTGGGGTCGTATCGAGGTGTTGCCTCTCCCCCGAATTTGATTAGTCGGAAACGGTCACACCCATGTTGCGGGCGGTACCTTCGATGATTTTCATTGCCGCTTCAACGTCGTTTGCGTTGAGATCGGGCATTTTGGTTTTGGCGATTTCTTCAAGCTGAGCGCGGCTGATTTTGCCGACTTTCTTTTTGTTCGGTTCGCCAGAACCCGTGTCAATTCCGGCTGCTTTAGCAATCAGCTTTGAAGCAGGCGGAGTTTTGAGAATAAACGTGAAACTGCGATCTTCAAACACCGAAATTTCGACCGGAATCACCATTCCTGCTTGATCCGCAGTTCTAGCGTTGTATTCCTTACAAAACATCATAATGTTGACCCCGTGCTGACCGAGGGCAGGGCCGATCGGCGGCGCGGGGTTTGCTTTGCCAGCGTTGAGCGCCAGCTTAATCACTGCGGTAATTTTTTTTGCCATCGATCTTAAGTTACTGGAAAATTAGATTTTCTGCACTTGATTGACTTCCAACTCTACCGGGGTATCGCGCCCGAAGATTGAAAGCAGTGCTTTGAGCTTGTTGCGCTCTGGGCTAACTTCGATTACTTCACCTTCAAAGTCCTTAAACGGCCCTGAAAGAACGGTAATCTTATCGCCCGTTGCCATGTCAATTTTTCTGACAGGCTCCTGCTCTTGAGAATGCTTAAAGATGCGTTCCACCTCGGCATGTCCCAACGGCATTGGTTTAACGTGTCCGCGTCCGCGTCCGTAGCGGCGCTTTTGCTCAGCACCCACGAAGTTGATCACGTTTGGCGTATTTTTAATCACCTGCCACGCTTCATCGTCCATGATCATTTTGATCAAAACGTATCCAGGAAACACTTTTTCAGCGAGTTCCTTTGGACGTCCATCTTTTTGATGTTTCAGAATTGGCGTTTCGGGGATTTGAACCTCCAAAATCCGGTTAGCAACGTCTAGCGTTTGAATGCGTTGCTCTAAGTTTTGTTTGACGCGGTTTTCGCAGCCAGAAGCAACCTGCACCGCATACCAACGCGCACTTCCCAACGATTCTTCTTGCGGTTGGTTGGAATCGTTGGGGCGATCGAATTGAGTTTCGTCTGAAGTAAAAGTCATCCGAACACCTTCATTTGTGCCCAATGAAACAACTGATCGACTAGATAAATTAGCGATGCCGAGAGCGTTACCATCAAAATCACTGAAACCGATTCTCCGATAAGCTGCTGGCGCGATGGCCAAACGACTTTTTCGAGTTCTTCGCGGGTTTCTTTAACAAACTCGTTTGGGCTAAATCCAGGCTTTTTACCCTCGTCTTTTTTCGCTACGATTTGACTGTCTTTTTTCGCCACGATTTGACTGCGCTCCCATCAACATTGCAATTTCAGGTGATCTGAACCTGAATGAATCGGATATTCCATCATAAGAATTTCTACGGTGCCTTGCACGAGTTTCTTGACGATCGTTTATATCCGTTCACATGCAAAATCAGAGTAATTCAGCGCGCCCTGGAGGACTTGAACCCCCGACATCAGGTTTTGGAGACCTGCGTTCTACCAACTGAACTAAGAGCGCACAACTGAACGACTCTGATTGCTTTGTGTTTCTAGTTTAACCGATGTTGGTCGGAATCAATACAATTACAACGGACGATCGAAACGCTGCTTCAGGCGAGTTGCTTTACCCACGCGATCGCGGAGGTAATACAGCTTCGCACGACGCACTCGACCCCGACGCAAAACTTTGATTCCTTCAATTCGCGGCGAGTGAATCAGAAAAACCCGCTCGACGCCAACGCCTTGAAACGTTTTACGAACCGTAATGCTTTGGGTAATTCCTTGACTGCGCTTAGAAATCACCACGCCTTCATACGGCTGGGTGCGTTCTTTGTCGCCCTCTTGAATAATCACGCCAACGCGAACCGTGTCACCGATATGGATAATCGGCAGATTGTCTTTCATTTGCTCCGCTTCGATCGAGCGGATGACTTCCTGCGCTTTCATAGGGCTTCAAAAACTCACAATCATTTACATTACCGCAAAGAGCGCGATCGTGTCTAGTAGGTGCGTTAAAAAATTAGTTAGAACATTAAGCCTACCTTAATTTCACCGGAATATCCCCCCGGTCGGGATTGAATTTGTAAAGAAGAATTCAGTTTACTGATTCTTCATAGACTCTTCAACAATGGAATTGACTTCTACAGAATGTTAATAAATTCGATTCTTTCGCCACATTTGGCGATGCACGTCCCGGATGGGTTTTTGAGCCTTCCGGTCAGCTTAGTAACTTGGATTGTTGCGATCGCGCTGATTGGCGTCAGCCTTAATCGCGTGCAGTCGGAATACCAAGAGCGCACCGTTCCTTTGATGGGGGTTTGCGCTGCGTTTATTTTCGCCGCTCAAATGATTAACTTTCCAATTCCTGGCGGCACATCCGGTCACTTGCTGGGTGGAACGCTCGCGGCAGCGCTACTTGGCCCCTGGGCCGGATCGCTCGTGATGACCGTTGTATTTATCGTGCAAGGATTTCTGTTTCAAGATGGCGGACTAACGGTACTGGGAGCCAACGTTTTCAACATGGGCTTGATCGGCACGTTTGGCGGTTATTACCTGTATCGCACGATTCGATATGCGATCGGGCGCGAAAAACTTCAAGGCGTGATTGTTGGCGGCGCGATTGCAGCCTGGACAAGCGTGGTTGTGGCGTCGATCGTTTGTGCGTTTGAACTTGCGCTGTCTGGTACGGTTCCGCTTCCGATTGCTCTCGGTGCGATGGCAACTTGGCACGTTTTTATCGGAATTGGCGAAGCGCTGATTACCGTTGTAGCCCTGAGCTACATCTGGCGCACGCGACCGGACTTAATTTACCGTCCGCCGCATCAAGCAGTTGAACCCGCTAAAACATACTCTAATCGGTGACATCATGACTCAAGCTTCACGAACTCGAAACCGCGCCGTTGTTATTACTGGCTTAGGCATCGCGCTACTGATTGCCGTTTTTCTTTCGCCGTTTGCCAGTAAAGATCCAGACGGACTCGATCGCACCGCACAAGATCTGGGTTTTGACAAAAAAGAAATGGAAGAAACTCCAGCAAAGCAGCTACCGTTCCACCAACTGTTTGACAGCTATGCGGTGCGCGGTCTTCCTGATGCAGTTGCTGGGCCTGCTGCCGGGTTGATTGGAACGCTCGTTGCGTTTGGTCTAGGTTGGGGCGCAGGTAAAATTTTCGTTCGCAATCAACAGCCTCACGATGTGGAATAAATGATTCTTTTACACGTTGGAGCGTTTCATTTAGCTGACGAAGATCAAGCCGATACCGCTTGGCATCGTTTGGTGCCGCGATCGCGCTTACTCTGCGCCCTCTTATTGTCGTTTGCAACGGCATTAACGCCGAACGGTCGCTGGTGGACTTGGGCGATTTATGCAAGCGCGATCGCGATCATTCTTTTGATTAGCCGCGTTAAACTGGGCGTTCTCCTCAAGCGAGTCGCGGTTGAGTTAGTTTTCGTGGGCGTCGTGATTCTTGGAACGCTCTTTCGGGGTGGCGGTGACGTTGTGTTTCAATGGGGCTTTTTGCGGGTCACAACTGAAGGTTTAACGGTTTTAGGAAGTGTAACGCTTAAAGCATTTTTATCGTTGGTGATTCTGAATATTTTGATTCTCACAACGTCAATTCCAGCGTTGCTTCAAGCATTAGCAGCGCTGAGAATGCCGCCGTTATTGGTTGCGATTCTGGCGTCGATGTCGCGCTATATTTCTGTGTTGACCGATGAATTTAATTCGATGTTGCGAGCGGCTCGATCGCGCAATCTTATGGGTAATCGTCAGCGTCAACGATTATTAGTCGGAAACATGATCGGATCGCTGTTTATTCGCACTGTCGATCGGGGCGAACGGATTCATCAAGCGATGCTGTCACGCGGATATCAAGGACTTCCTCCGGTAGCAGAAGTTAAACGGGGGGGGGGAGCCGATATCGTGGCAATCACCATGACTGCGATCGTAGTTCTCGTCGGGCAGGCGATTTATTTAAGAATTCATGCATCATAATCCCATTGATATTTGTAACCTGGGCTACACCTACGAAGATGGAACCCAAGCCTTAAAAGAAGTTTCTGTTTCAATTCGAGCGACTGAACGCATCGCCTTGGTAGGCGCAAACGGATCGGGCAAATCAACGCTACTGATGCATTTCAACGGATTACTCACGCCGCAGGTTGGACAAGTGATCGTGGGAGAATTGGCGGTTGAAGCGCAAAATCTCAAAAAGATTCGCGATTTTGTAGGCTTAGTGTTTCAGAATCCCGATGATCAATTGTTTATGCCGACCGTGTGGGAAGATGTGACGTTTGGCCCGCTTAATCAAGGCGTCAAAGGACAAGAATTAATCGATCGATCCGCTCAAGCGCTGCGATCGGTTGGTTTAGATCCCGAACAGTACGGATCGCGCAGCGCGAACGGATTATCCGGTGGTGAGAAAAAGCGAGTCGCGATCGCGGGCGTTTTGGCGATGCATCCCCAGGTGTTAGTGCTCGATGAACCGTCGGCGCAGTTAGATCCACGATCGCGTCGCCAATTAATTCAGTTATTGAATTCGTTACCGTTGACGCAGTTAATCGCGACACACGATTTAGATTTAGCAGTGGATTTGTGCGATCGCACGATCGTGCTCAGTCAAGGGTGCGTTGTTTACGACGGGCCCACCGAGCGAGTCATGAGCGATCCAGAACTTTTAGAAATGCACGCTTTAGAGACGCCGCTCTGCTATAGCCGCCCGTATTGTCTGCTCGAACACTCGCCATAAGACAAAAGAAATCTGTTAATTCTGCTCAAACGGAACCGCAAACGCTAGATTGGAACCTGTCTAACGATTTCGGGTCTACAGTTCCCAGATCGCAAAATTCTCTCAAAAGGTGTTGAACATCTTTATGTCTTTGCTGACTTTTCTTCGGCGGTATCGCCTTTCTAGCTTTTTGTTTGCACTCTGCTTGAGTGGGGTTTTGTTGTCGAGCGAAACGCCCTTGTTGCGGGCAGCAAGCGCCACACCGAGTTCTGCTCAAAGCAATGCTCCAGCGATTTCAACCACCGAAAGCGTTCGTAAAACAGTTCTCGATAACGGACTGACGGTTTTAACGAAAGAAGTTCCAACGGCTCCTGTGGTCACGGTGCAAGTTTGGTACCGCGTGGGGTCGCGCAACGAAGCACCTGGCGTAAACGGAATTGCGCACCAGTTAGAGCACTTGATGTTTAAGGGCACGACCGATCGACCGATTCAATTCGGTCGATTATTTAACGCATTAGGCAGCCAATCGAATGCGTTTACTAGCTACGATCAAACCGCTTACTACGGAACGGTTGAGCGCGATAAACTACGATCGCTCCTCGCACTTGAAGCCGATCGCATGCAAAATTCGGTGATCGGGGCGGATCAGCTCAAGAGCGAAAAGCGCGTCGTGATTTCTGAGCTGCAAGGATATGAAAATAGTCCGAGCTATCGCCTCGATCGCGCCGTGATGCGGGCAGCGTTTCCTGATTCTCCCTACGGTTTACCAGTTGGCGGCACCAAAGCCGATGTCGAGAAGTTCGAGGCGGATCGAGTTCGCGAATATTACCGCAACTATTACAGCCCCGACAACGCGACGCTAATTATCGTGGGCGATTTCAAAACCGATCCAACGCTCTCAACGGTTAAGGAACTGTTTGGTAAAGTGCCCAAACGCGAAAACGCACAGCGCACTGAACCCGCTCAAAAAGATGCCGCCAAAGCAACAAAAACGCAGTCGCCGATCGTGCTTCGAGAGCCGGGAAGCGCTCCCTTACTCAATGCGGTTTATCCATTACCTGCGTCTAAGCATCCAGACGTTCCCGCACTGCACGTCTTGGATCTTGTTCTCACCGAAGGACGCAGTTCTCGCTTATATCAAGCCCTGGTTGAAACCGGACTTGTCAGCGATTTTGGCGGTTATCCAGCCAACATGATTTCTGGCGGTTGGTACAATCTTTCAGCCACTGCTGCACCGGGACAAGACTTAAGCAAAATCAACACCGCAATTGAATCCGTGATCGCCAGTGTTCGAGATCAAGGAGTGAGTGCCGAAGAACTAAAGCGAGCAAAAACGCAGCTCCGATCGTCGGTTCTTTTGGGAAATCGTGACATCACCAACCAAGCGTTTCAGCTTGGCGATGATCAAACCACAACCGGAGATTATCGCTATACCGATCGCTTTTTAGCCGCCGTCGATCGAGTTACTGCTCAAGATATTCAGCGTGTCGCCAAAACTTACCTTGCGCCTGAAAAGCAAACGATCGGTTATTTTCAACCCACTTCAATAAACGGTAAAGCAGGCGGCAACGTGAATGCAGGGCAAACCACCGAGCAATTTAATGCAGGCCCGCCCGTTGATCCGGCGCAGGTGGCGAAGTATCTTCCTGCAAACAACGCCAAAAGCGACACAACCGCGCAAGCACTGCCTGAGAAGTTTGTTTTGCCAAACGGATTAAGAGTTTTGTTGCTGCGCGATCGCAGCACTCCAACGGTTACGCTCAGCGCCAATGTTTCTGCTGGCTCTGAGTTCGACCGCAACGACAAAGCAGGATTGGCAAGCCTTACTGCCAGCAATTTAACCAACGGCACCAAAACCAAAGATGCCTTGACGCTGGCAAAAACGCTTGAAGATCGCGGAATCAAATTTGGGGTGAGTGCGAATCGTGAAGGCGTTTCGATCGGTGGCAATACCTTAATCGAAAATCTGCCCGTGTTGATTCAAACGATGGCAGATGTTGCGCAAAACGCGACATTTCCCCAAAATGAGTTGGAGTTGAGCCGTCAACGAGCCTTAACCGCGCTCAAAGTGCAGCTTGACAATCCCGCCGTGCTGTCGCGTCGCGTGTTTCAGCAAACGATTTATCCTGAAAATCACCCGTTCCACAGCTTCCCGACCGAGGCAAGCTTAAAAGCGATTCAACGTCAGGATTTGATCAATTTTTACCAACAGCACTACCGTCCCGACACGACGATCGTTTCTCTCGTTGGCGATTTTGATTCCGCGCAAGTGCGATCGCTGCTTGAAAAAGAACTCGGTGGATGGAAAGCAACCGGAAAACCCCCAACGCTAACGTTTCCAACGGTTTCGCAGCCAAGCAGCGTGATTCGTCGCTATGTGGGAATTCCGGGGAAAACGCAGTCGGTGACGCTAATCGGATATGCTGGCATCGATCGGCGTGATCCGCGCTATTACAACGCGACCGTTATGAATCAAATTCTAGGTGGCGATACGTTATCGAGTCGCTTAGGCAGCGAAGTGCGCGATCGAGAAGGTTTAACCTACGGCATCTACAGCTACTTCCAAGCAGGAAATCGTCAAGGGCCATTCGCCATTTCGATGCAAACCGCGCCTGAAGATGCCGATAAAGCGATCGCCAGCACAATTCGGCTGTTAGAGCAGTTTCGATCGCAAGGCATCAGCACGCCAGAATTGCTAACGGCACAGCGATCGATTACAAGTAGCTATCCGGTTGGACTGGCAAACCCAGATGACTTGGCAAGCGTCATTCTTGCTAACGAAGTCTACGGATTGAACGCAGCCGAATTGCGTCAGTATCCAAAACAAATCGAATCGGTGACGCAAGCCCAAGTGAATCAGGCGGCTCAAGACTTTTTGCGCCCCGCTCAGCTTGTCATTGTCACGGCTGGGCCACCCAAATCTTAAGCTTGATTCAGTTTAACGAGTGATCAGGGCGTTGCAGGTGCTTCGCCCTTTTCTGTTAAAACGCAATTTGCTTTAAAGAAATGACAAACTAGTAGAAATGTTCTGCTCGCTATGCTTTTCAATCGCTACAATAAAGTGTACGAGTCCACCGCTAAAAAACAATCACGATCGTAACTCGTTTACAGGTTAGTCTATTAGGATGGGAATGCTTGATGTTCTATTCGTTGTCTACGATCGTCGACGGCTGCTCTCTAGCCCACGCTTGAATCGCTTTGCACTGTTTTCTAGATTCAAGCGCTTGTCAAAGTCCCCTTATTCTGTCTAAACAATGACTTTAAGAGTGACGCTTCCATTTCACCTGCCAAGACCGCATCAAATTGCCCTTCAAGTCCTATCTCTAGCTAGAAATTTGATGCCGGATCTGGCGCTAGTCTTGTATGAGTAAAGCGCTTCAAACGTTATTCCCTTACCGAGCTTGCCACTGCATTTGCCGAAGCGTTCTTTTTAAAACGGCTCAACTTGTTGATTGAACGACTGTGGCAGCTTTAAAGCTACGGTTTAATTTTTGATTAGTAGATTATTCGCTCAGGAGAAGCACATGCTACACCGCAAGATCTATCAACTCTGTTGTGATGGTCGCGAAGTCTGGATTTTCTTGCGGGATCAACAACGCTGGATCGAGCGTGCCAAAATTCTCGACATCGAAGGAGATTTGGTAACGCTGCGTTATGAAACCGAAGAAGAAGACGAAAACTGCTCTTGGGAAGAAATGGTGCGCTTAGAAAGCATTGGCGCTGTGACTCAGAAGCTTGCATCGGTGCCAAAAGGATCGGTTGAACCGCTTGTTTCTGATGATTGCCCTGAAGCCGAGCAGATTCCGAATCAACCTTATCCCGAAAAGAAAGAAGACTAAAGCAAAGAGGGCAGCTTTGCCCTCTTTGCTTTAGTCGTAAACCGTTTCGTCTTCTTTGCGCCAAGCGGGATCAACAATGCAGAGAAACACGATCGCGTCATTTCCCACGTTCCGAATTAGCTGTCGTGCATTCGGCGGAATGTAAATCATGTCTCCGGGCGCGACGGTTTGAATCTCTTCGTCGATCTGCATTTCCCCGGTTCCGCTCAGAATGTAATACACTTCCGAAGTACTGAGCGCATGAGGAATCGAAGATTGCCCGACCGCTACGATCGCGTGTGCCAAACTGTAGCGTAAATCAACCGATTGCTTGTCGGGATGCAGCAATTCTCGCAGTCGCGTTCCATCGCCCGCAATGAACTCATCGCAGTCATTTAGATTTTTTACCAGCATTCCAAAATCTCTTAACGTGCCAATTTATTCTTGCACGGTCGAGTAGGAACGGGTCGAGGGAAAATAATCGCGGCATCCGATCGCGGCTTCAGATAACGCATTCATCGGATTAACCGGACACTTAAGATTATATTCTCCGGTAAAGAATTGGCAGTTAGCGCAGGGAATTTGATGCAGTTGTCTAACTTGTCGCACGCCTGCCCGTATCGTTGAATAAAATTGCCACACGGCGATTAAAATAAAACTCCAAATCAGCACAAAACAAAGCGGTGCCACAAAGGGACGAAACCACACGATCAGTCGCGCCAGGTGAAAAATCATAAATTCCATTAAAGAGGCTCCCCCGAAAGTTGGGCAATTTAGGAGAATGATAGTAACCTGATGAAGATCGTTGCTCCTTGCTTAAGAGTTATTCATCTGCCCCCGTCGCTTACCCAAAGACAGAAATCATGAGAGTTTCACTTTCTCCGAATGCTGCCCAATCGAAACAAGTTAAACAACGGCTGGCAAATCCCGAAGACTCGCTTTCGTTTGAGTTAGGCAAAGCGGTGCAAGAACTGCCGCCGCTTTATACGCGACTACTCGCTGGCGGCATTAGTGTGTTGGTGTTTGGCACGATCGCTTGGGCACATTTTAGCAAAGTCGAAGAAGTCGCCAACGCGAACGGAAAGTTGGTTCCTTCAACCGAAGTGCGTCCGTTCCGGGCCGCCAGCATTGGCACGATCACCAAAGTCAACGTGCAGCCCGGAAGCCGAGTGAAAAAAGGCGATGTTTTGGTTGAAATTGATCCGGGTGCTGGTGAAACAAACGTCGCCAGCCTGCAACAAGACGCTAAGAAAATTCAGGAAGACATTGCTCGACTCGAAGCTGAAAGTCGGGGGCGAGGTTCAACGGGCGATGCACTCCAAGATCAATTATCGGCTTCTCGACAAAAGGAATTCACAGAAAAGCAAGCAAGTGCGATCGCTGAAGCCAACAAGCAAAGTGCGACGATCGACGAAGCGCAATCCCGGTTAGAGCGCTTTCGAGAAAACTTGCAGAATGCTTACAAAACGCGAGACACCACTCAGGCTGGAAAACAAGACGCTCAACGAAATTTAGCGATCGCTCAAGAACGAGTCAAACGCCTCAAAACCCTAGAGAACACGGGCGCTGTGCCGCATTTAGATTTGTTGAACGCTGAACAACAAGTCGCCCAAGCGAGTCAGCAAGTCAGCACTGCTGATAACCAAATCACCGACGCTGAAAATCAAATTGCGTCGCTTGAAAAGGAAATTGACGCTCAAAAAACTCGTATCGCTCAAGCGCAGCAATCCTACGAATCGGCTAAGAATACGGCTCAAGGGTTAGCGCCACAGCGACAGTCTGAAATTCTGACTCAGCTTAAACAGCGTCGTGAAGACTTAACGAAAAAACAAGGTGAAATCGCGGTGGCAACTCAGCAGCGCAAAGACCGCGAGGCGATGACGGCTCCGTTTGATGGCAGAGTTTACAACATCAAAGCGACTCAAGGTCCGGTTCAGCAGGGCGAAGAATTGTTTTCGCTGTTGCCCGACGATCGAGATTTAGTCCTCGAAGCGAAAGTGATGAACCAAGACATCGGTTTTATCAGCCCTGGCATGAAAGCAAAAGTCAAGTTGGCTACGTTTCCGTACCAAGAATTCGGAGTGATCGAAGGCGAAGTGGTTTCAGTTAGCCCGGATGCGGTTGTCGAAAAAGACGCCAACGGGCGAGATATGGGGCCAGTTTTCCCGATCAAAGTTCGATTAAATCGCGATGCGATTCCAGTACGGGGACAAGACGTGAAGCTGACGCCAGGCATGGCGGGCACGGCAGATATTGTCACTCGTAAAAAGTCGATTTTGTCGTTCTTAATTGAACCGATTACGCGCAAGTTTAGTGAGGCGTTCTCGGTTCGGTAGGAGGCAGCTAAAACCGCACCTGTGTGGACTGGCTCCTTTTGAATTGGCCGTTAACTTACGAAGGCGGGATTCGTATAGCCGCGCTGCCGCTCGTCACTTGCGAAGCTAACTTATTCGCTAGGCATTCGTCGTTTTCTATAATTGGAGTTAGAGATTCTTTAGGAAAAATGCGATCGAAGCGAGGAAGTCAATCGCATCTCTCTGTGTCTAGAAAATTCTCGTTTTAACACAACGTAATATTTTCAAATTTGCGTTATGATGGTGATAACGTAACGAAGCGATGCGTCCGACATTATTGATACAGCATTTTGCTACGAGGGTTGTAAAGCGAGGGATCATTGTCCTCTACGATCGACCCCACAAGGCGGGAGCTATCGCACTCGATCAAAGACTCTGATTGACCTTCTCTACTACCTAAGTTGATTTTCATGGGCATTAAGCCAACCATTGCCATCTCTCATTTGGGCTGCGAAAAAAACAGAATCGATACCGAACACATGCTGGGACTACTTGTTCAAGCAGGCTACTCGGTTGACGCGGATGAAGAACTTGCAGAATATGTTATTGTCAACACGTGCAGCTTTATTCAAGCAGCGCGAGAAGAATCCGTTCGCACGCTAGTTGAACTTGCGGAAGCAAATAAGAAAATTGTGATCACGGGCTGCATGGCGCAGCACTTTCAAAGCCAGCTTTTGGAAGAACTGCCCGAAGCAGTCGCACTCGTCGGCACTGGCGATTATCATAAAATCGTCGATGTGATTGAGCGGGCTGAAACAGGTGAGCGGGTGACTGAGGTTTCGCAAGAACCAACGTACATCGCTGATGAAACCACTCCGCGCTATCGCACTACGACCGAGGGTGTTGCCTATGTGCGCATTGCTGAAGGGTGTGACTATCGCTGCGCGTTTTGCATTATTCCGCATTTGCGCGGTAACCAGCGATCGCGATCAATTGAATCGATCGTGGCCGAAGCTCAGCATCTCGCGGCAGAAGGGGTAAAAGAGATTATTCTCATTTCCCAGATCACCACGAATTATGGTCTTGACATCTACGGAAAGCCAAAACTTGCGGAACTGCTGCGGGCGTTGGGCGAGGTAGACATCCCCTGGATTCGGATGCATTACGCTTATCCAACAGGCCTTACCCAAGACGTGATCGACGCGATGCGTGAAACGCCTAACGTACTTCCGTATCTGGATTTACCGCTACAGCATTCTCACCCGCAAGTGCTACGATCGATGAATCGCCCCTGGCAAGGTCAGGTGAACGACAGCATTATTCATCGAATCAAGCAGGCGATTCCGAATGCCGTTTTGAGAACCACGTTTATTGTCGGATTCCCCGGCGAAACGAATGAGCATTTCGAGCACTTGAAGCAGTTTGTACAGCGCCACGAATTCGACCATGTTGGCGTGTTTACGTTCTCGCCGGAGGAAGGAACGCCTGCATTCAATCTGCCGAATCAACTGCCTCAATCAATAATGGACGCTCGGCGCGAGGCTTTGATGCAGCTTCAGCAGCCGATATCTCTTAAAAGAAATCAAGCTCAGATTGGCAAAGTCATCGACGTGTTAATCGAGCAAGAGAATCCACAGACGGGTGAGCTAATTGGTCGATCGGCTCGCTTTTCACCGGACGTAGACGGATTGGTTTACGTTCAAGGCGAAGCGTCTTTGGGTGCAATTGTTCCGGTCGCGATCGACGATGCGGATGTCTACGACTTGTACGGTCATGTAGCAACGGCAGCAGACTTGCTGCAAGTTCCAGTTGGTGCGTTTCGATGACCGTATTCATGCTGGCCCTCAACGGTGTCAGCACGCTTAAACCCACTTTTCACACTGTTTCTTTGTGCGCCCTTTGTGGCAATTTGAGCAGGAATTACTTTCTTTTCTGCTGTTGGACTTCCGACACCGGACGGTTTCGCTGGTTTTGCCTAAATCACCGTTTGATTGTCTTCAAGTCCGTTGCTTGTGGCGCATCATACTAACCCTCAAAGGAGATGTAATGACCCTTTCTTTTAACAGCCTCGGACTTTCTGAAGACCGTATCCGTCATCTTGAAGAACTCGGATTTACGGACCCGACGGCAATCCAGGCGCAAGCAATTCCTCACCTACTCGCTGGACGCGATGTAGTCGGGCAAGCGCAAACCGGGACGGGCAAAACGGCGGCATTCTCGCTGCCGATTCTAGAGCGAATTGATCCTAAAGCACCGTTTGTTCAGGCGTTAATCTTGACGCCGACTCGCGAGCTTGCGATGCAGGTTTGTCAAGCAATTCGCAGCTTTAACGACGATCGACGCATTAAAGTTGCCACGATTTACGGTGGGCAATCGATCGAGCTACAAATCGATCGTCTGCGTCGGGGTTCTCAAATCGTGGTGGGAACACCCGGACGAGTGATCGACTTGCTCGGCCGAGGCGATCTCAAACTCGATCAGCTTTCTTGGATGGTGCTAGATGAAGCAGACGAAATGCTTAACATGGGCTTTATTCAAGACGTTGAGAAGATTTTGAATCAAGTTCCCGTCGAGCGACAAACCGCGTTCTTTTCTGCCACGATGGAACCGTCGGTTCGCAAGCTGGTAACGAAGTTTTTGCGATCCCCGATCACGGTGACGATCGAGCAGCCGAAAGCCGCGCCGACCCGAATCAATCAAGTCGCGTATTCGATTCCGCGTGGCTGGACGAAAGCCCGCGCTATTTTGCCGATTCTAGAGCTTGAAGATCCCGAATCGGCATTGATTTTCGTTCGGACTCGTCGTGCTGCTGCTGAACTCACAAGCCAACTGCAAGCCGCCGGACACAGCGTAGATGAGTATCACGGTGATTTAAGTCAAAGCCAGCGTGAGCGTTTGTTGTTGCGCTTCCGTCAGCAGCAAATCAAGTGGGTTGTGGCAACTGACATTGCCGCTCGTGGAATTCACGTGGATAACTTGACGCATGTAATCAACTACGACTTGCCGGATAGCGTCGAAAACTACGTTCACCGCATCGGTCGAACCGGACGCGCAGGCAAAGAAGGAACGGCGATTTCGCTGGTGCATCCGCTCGATCGACGCAAACTTCGCGACATCGAAAATCATGTGCGTCAGCGCTTAGAGTTTAGAAACGTTCCGACTCGTGCTGAAATTGAGGCACGCTACCTCGATAAGCTGCAAGGTCAAGTTCGCGAAGCCTTAACAGGTGAGCGGATGGCGTCGTTCTTGCCGATCGTGGCGCAGCTTGCTGAAGAATATGAGCCACACGCGATTGCGGCGGCTGCCTTGCAGATGGTGTACGACAAGACTCGTCCCGCTTGGATCACGATGGGAAGCGATCCGACGCCGGAAGAAGAATCTGGTCGATCGACGCCGAAGCCGAAGCCAAACAAGCGCAGACCGTCTTCGGGATCGTCAACTCCGCGTCGTCAAACCGCGCAAACGAAGTAGTCATAAAATCGTTTGTCGATCGTCATTCGTAATTTGAGACAATAGATTTTCTGTGTGGGTGCTTTTAGCGGCTGCCTACACGGAAAACTAAAGGCTTCAGTTACAAATGACGATTTTGTTTTGAGTTGCAATGCGCATTCTTTCGACAGATTTACTGCCGTTTTATCGAGATATTTGTCAACGATCGTTTACCGTCGTTGACCTCGAAACCACTGGACACAAGCCACCCCGGTGTCGAGCGATCGAAGTTTCCGTTCTGCGTGCTAGTTTAAAAGACGGCATTCAAGAGCAGCAAACCCATTTGATTAATCCTGAAGTTTGGGTGCCTGCCAAAATCACTGAATTTACAGGGATTTCTCAAGAAATGGTCGATGCGGCTCGATCGCCCGAAGCAGTTTGGCGCGATTGCTTGCCGTTGCTCAGTCAAGGTACCTTAACAGCACACAACGTTTCTTTTGATTATCCGTTTATTCGCTCTGAGTATGAGCGGCTGAATATTCCATTCTTTCGCTCGGACGCTGAGCGATTTTGTACGGTAAAATTTTCGCGCCTGATGCTCTCGGAATTGCCATCGCGCAGTTTACCGTATTTAGTGCAGCATTTTCAATTTCCAGTAGGTCGATCGCATCGTGCCGAAGCAGATACGTTAGCGTGTTGGCTGTTAGCAGAACGATTGCTTAAAGAAATTGCCAATGAAGACGATGAAACGGTGTTGGCAAAATTTGGACAGCAGCTATTACCGATTAGTGAAGCCGCAAAAATTTTAGGCGGTTCGCAGAAATCTGCTAGGAATCAATTAGATCGAGCGAACATTGAGCCGTATGTTTCGCCGCGGAGTGGGTCTTATCTTTATCGAAGAAGCGCGATCGAGCAGCTTTATTGGCAGAGTCATCAGCTTTCGTTGCCGTAATCGATCGTTTAATCCTGCTTTAATTGAAGCTCTCTCAACCGATTCTCTGCTGCAAGCAACAAAGTTATCAAACACTCAGACACTTTATCGGGTTCGAGGAGACTATTGCCTTGTCTACAAGTTGAGTGCGAAACGAATATTAATTCATTACGCCCGACATCGACGCGAGGTGTATCATCATTTGGAATGATACACTCTGGCAATCGTCAGTTTTTTGGATTCCATGTCTCGATCGAGTTCTCTCCGTTATTACGTTTTATCGCGGCTGTTGCTGGCACCGTTGATGCTGTGGCTAATTACCACGATCGTGTTTCTGCTGCTGCGAGCAACACCCGGAGATCCGGTTGATGCGCTGCTGGGTCCGCGTGCGTCTCAAGCGGCAAAAGACGAGCTTCGCAATCAGTTGGGTTTAGGAAAGCCGCTACTGTTGCAGTATTTTGATTACATCGGGTCGCTGCTGCGGTTTGATTTGAAGACATCGCTTACGAGCAGCGAAAAGGTGGCAGACATTATCGGAAAGTTTTTTCCGGCAACGGTGGAGTTGGCGATCGTAGCGTTAGCGATCGCGCTTGTCGTCGGAATCACCGTTGGAGCCTTATCCGCATCCCGCCCGAATACCGCGCTTGATGCAAGCGGGCGCTTGTTTGGCATTATCACCTACTCGATTCCAATGTTTTGGTTTGGAATGGTGTTGCAGCTTGTGTTCTCGGTTGGATTGGGCTGGTTTCCGTTGGGAACACGATTTCCGGTGACGATCGCACCTCCGACACAAGTTACAGGGCTGTATACGATCGATAGTTTATTAGCCGGAGATTTCACCGCACTGTTAACGGCACTATATTATCTAGCGTTACCATCAATTACGCTTGGTCTGTTGATCAGTGGAATTTTTGAGCGAATTGTTCGTGTGAATTTGCGACAAACGTTACAGGCAGAATACGTTGAAGCAGCGAGAGCGAGAGGCATTCCAGAATCAAAAATTTTAATAAATCATGCGTTAAAGAATGCATTAATTCCAGTGATTACGATTTTGGGATTAACGTTAGCTGCGCTATTAGGGGGAGCGATTCTGACTGAAGTTACGTTTTCGTGGCCTGGACTTGCAAATCGTTTGTATCGCGCCATTAGTCAGCGTGATTATCCAACCGTTCAAGGAATTGTTGTGTTTTTCGCAGCGATCGTTGCGATCGCTAGCATTGTTATCGACATTATTAACGCTTACATCGATCCTCGAATTCGCTACTGATTTTGAAGTGTCAACGATTCTGTTCTGAGCGTTCGTGACGAATGCGATCGCGAATTTCCATCAGTAATTTGCCCAACATATTTTTTCCACTACCATCTCCACCATCTCCCCAATAGCTATCATTTCGGGTGTGCTCAACAATCTCAGCCGTTCCTGTTGCCAATAATTCCTCGGTCAAATCCGAGTGTTGGGTGAATTTAGCATACAGAGCTACGCGCATTACATCATCCTTGACGGTCTCCCAATCCGAGCGAAGCGGCTTACTTCGATCTCTACCCCGTTCAGCAGCTTCTTTTGGTGATTGAGCTTGCCGAACTTCCTCTTCATGAGGTGTTTCAGCAAATTTCTGAGCCTGAAAGTAGTGCTCTGAAGTCGGCCAGACTTTGCCCTTTAACTTAATCGGATACGGTGCAAAGTTCGAGAAAAATCCGTAAGCTTTAGTTTGATTGTAGAACTTGACTGGTTCGCTCATTCTTGCTAGTTGTGTTAATTTTTCAGCGCACCTACAATTCTATTCAAGAAATGACTAAAAAGAGAGAATGCTTAAGAAAGCTAATCGCAGCGTTTCGCTTACAGCTTTCTAAACATTCTCTCATTCAATCTCATTATTAAAGTGAATCCAGCGCATCATTAGCGCGATTTCTGCCCGTTGCTCGAAGCGTTTCCGCTTTTGACTAAAACTCGTTCCGCCAATTTGTCAGGAACTTCTTGCAGATGATCGAATTCACATTGAAAGAATCCAACGCCTAGCGTTTGCGATCGCAGTTCCACGATCAAATCATGCATTTCCGCTTGTGGAATCAAAGTCGTCACTTCATCCCACCCTGTCCATTGAGGCTTGGCATCGTAACCGAGCACTTGTCCGCGTCGTCCACTCACCAACCGCAGCACTTTCGAGGTGAAATCGGTCGGGATTGAGATCGTCGATCGCACGATCGGTTCTAGCAACACTGGCTCACATTTCACCATGCCTTCTTGCATCGCGATTCGAGCCGCTTGCTTAAAGGCTTGCTCTGAGCTATCTACGCTGTGATAAGACCCATTGGTAAGCGTGACCGAGACATCTACCACCGGGAAGCCTAACGCGCCTTTAACAAGCGATTCGCGCACGCCGATTTCAACACCTGGAATGTACTGTTTTGGCACCACGCCCCCGACGATCGTTTCGCCAAACTGGAACCCTTCGCCGCGTGTCACAGGTTTAATATCCAGGTACACATCGCCAAACTGCCCGTGTCCCCCGGTTTGGTGCTTGTAGCGTCCGTGAGAATGAGTTGATTTGCGCACCGTTTCTTTATACGGGATCTGCGGCTTTTGCGTCAGCATTGGGAGATTGTATTTGCGGCGCAAGCGATCGATCGCCACCTGCAAATGAATGTCACCTTGTCCCCACAAAATAATTTCATGTGTATCGGGGTGCTGTTCCCAATGCAAAGCGCAATCTTCTTCGAGCAGTTTCGCAAGAGCGCTTGTAAGTTTTACTTCGTCGTTGCGCTTTTCTGCCCGAATCGCCATTGCAAACACAGGTTCGATATGTTCTGCTTTGGGAAGTTCTGCGGCTTGACCTGCATCTGATGTCAGCGTGGTTCCGGTTTTGATGCCTTCCATTCGACCTAAAGCAACAATTTCGCCAGCCGTTGCCGTTTGAATGCTTTGCTGTTGCTGTCCGCTTAAGCGGTACATGCCACCCACGCGCACATTGTTGAGCATCATGCCATCGCTGATCGTTCCTTGCCACACGCGCACTAAAGACAGCTTTCCGCTCGACGTGCTGTAGGTTTTGAGCACTTGCGCTAGTGGAGAACTCTTGCTTAACGTGATGCCTCGTCGATCGGCGGTTGTGCTCGAATCGGGAGCTTCCCGCAGTAGCGCTTCAAGCAACGGCCGCACGCCAAAATCCCGATCGGCGCAGCCAAAGAACACAGGCACAATGAGATCCGCGCCCAATTCCATTTTGAGATCTTGCCAGATTTCTTCTTGTGGCGGGTTCACGTCTTCGAGCAGTTCTTCGAGTAGGTGATCGTCCCAGTTTGCCAACGTTTCGAGCAGTTCCATGCGAGCAAGCTGCTCTTGATCTTTTAGTTCATCCGGGAAGGGAACCCGATCGGCGGATGCACCAGAATGATAGTGATACGCTTGCTCGGTCACTAAATCGATAAATCCCGTCAGCGATTCGCCGCGCCCAATCGGGTATTGATGCGGAATAAGGGGACGACTTGAAACGGTTTTAAGCGCGTGCAGAACGTCCATAAAATCCACATCGGCGCGATCCATTTTGTTGAAAAACACTAAGTGCGGGATTTCCCAATTGTCTAAAAATTTAAATAACGGCGCAAGGGTGAGGACTCGATCGACGACAGGTTCGCACACAACCACCACCGCATCGACGCCAATCAGCACGTTGATCGTTTCTTGGGCAAACTCCACCGATCCGGGACAATCGAGCAACGTAAAGCGCACGCCTTCATATTGCGTTGTTGCGGTATTGACTTCGACGGTCATTTGGCGATCGCGAGCTTCTTGGGTGCTGTCTCCGACGGTGTTTTTATCGTTGACCGATCCTTTTCGTGAAACTGCACCTGTAACCCACAGCAAACTTTCAAGCAGCGTCGTTTTTCCACTAAGATATGGCCCTACAATCGCCACACTTCGGATACCGCCAGCAGATTGATCTTGCATACAGCCCTCCAAAAAAAATGAGTAAGTTTCACGATCGAGATGAGGGTCGATCGTGCTTTGCTGTTAATAGAAATGCACAAACTAGCTCCTAGTAATCCGACAAAAGATTTCCTTCATTTCTGCATTGAAGCGTGCAGAAATAAACTTATTCTTATCAGCGATAGAAGCGAGGTAACCGAACTGTTTCGCTTGGATAAGCGCGAAATAATTGAACAAAAATCAACAGTTTATGGATGATGAAGCAGAACTGATTTCAGCAATAAAACCAACGGATTGTTTTAACAAAAAGGGGCGCGATTGCTCGCACCCCGTTGGTATTAATGCTTGACCAGGGATTGGACATTTTCAGCCGAAACCCTGCCGTTTGTGTGACCATTTTGGTGAACGTGACCGTTGTTGTTGCGCGGTTGAAGCACGCCATACCCACCATGATTGCGCTCATACACGACGTTGATTTCGCCAGTCTCGACGTTGCGGAACATATAAAAATCGTGTCCCACAAGCTCTAACTGCACCAGCGCTTCTTCAACGCTCATCGGCGGCATGGCAAAATATTTGGTGCGCACCACGTTAGCGGGAAGTTCTGGCTGACGATCGAGACCCAAATCTCCAATCGTCGGCTGATCCCCAATTTCGGTCTTGGGTTCGTGGCGTCGATCGACGCGCTTTTCTTTGTATTTGCGCAGTTGACGAGCAATTTTATCTGCAACGAGATCAATACTGGCGTAAAGGTTTTCGCTGCTTTCTTCAGCCCGTACAACGGCACCGTTTGCGTAAATGGTTACTTCGGCAATCTGCTTCGGTATCCGGGGATTTCGGCAAACCGATAAATGAACATCGACTTCGGTTGTGAGCGTTTGAAAATGATTCACAGCCTTTTCAATCTTTTGATGCACGTACTCGCGAATTGCGTTAGTGATCTCGATATTCTTTCCCTGGATAACAAGCTTCATATTGAGCTTTCCCTCCCCTGAAATGTTGGGTATGCCCTAACACTAGCACTTTGTATTGTGGCAAACAGCATGATTAAAAATGTTTTGCATCTGTTGATAATTCTTGATAGATTGAGAACGATAATTTCGCAATGATCCCTCTTGAATATTTTGCTATTTTGAATCAATATAGAGTGTTTGGGATCAAAACGTGGTGCGGGTTCGATCGTGCTTACTGTACAACCAGGAATTAGTTGACTACAAAACCGCGTGGGCTTGGCAGCAAAGATGGGTCAGCGATCGTAAGCAAAACGCCGATCTCAACGATGTATTGATTCTGCTTGAGCACCCGCCTGTTTACACGTTGGGACAAGCCTCAGATACCAGCTTTCTCAAATTTGATCCAACCGTTTCTGACTACGAACTACATCGCATCGAGCGCGGTGGTGAAGTGACTTATCATTGTCCAGGTCAATTAGTCGGCTATGCAATTCTGAATTTGAATTACTACCGCAGAGATTTGCATTGGTATTTACGACAGCTTGAAGAAGTGATTATGCGGGTGTTAGCCGTGTACGGATTAAAGGGCGATCGCATTCCTGGTTTAACCGGAGTTTGGATCGACGATCGTAAAGTGGCGGCGATCGGCATCAAAGTTAGTCGCTGGATCACAATGCACGGTTTCGCTATTAACGTCTGTCCAGATTTGAGCGGATTTGATCGCATTGTGCCTTGTGGTATTGCAGATAAAGCGGTTGGCAGCTTAGAACAGTTTGTGCCGGAAATTCGGGTTGAAGAGGTACGGGCAGAAGTGGCGATCGCGTTTGCTGAAGTGTTTGGCGTCGAGATCAAATCCAGAACACCTGATGTAGCAATGGGTATGATGATCAAAGCTCCGAAGGAGAAACCCCGATGAAGTGGCGAGTCATCCTTGAAATCGATGCCAAAGTCTAACGCATAAGTGCACAGGATGTTGAGCGCATCTTGTGGCAAACGAAGCGGGTTTCTTGATCGATCCTCACGGACAGTTCAAGCTTTCGCGAGTGTCAACGCCTGTAATTGGATTCGTGCCGATCGCGCGATCGCACAATTGCTTCAGCGTGTATCGATCGATAATTGCATCGGTAAAATCCACCCCGGTAATATTCGCATCATCCAAAATGCTATTTGTGAGCGTTGCGCCTGTCAAAATAACGTTTGTCAGATTGGCTTTATAAAGCGTGACGCGATCGACGAGCGATCCTTCTAAATTCGCCCCGGTCAAATCAGCCCCTAGCAAATTGCCTTTTGTAAACATTGAATTCTTCAGATTCGCGCCTTGAAAGTTCGTATCGCGCATTTCTGCTGCGACAAACACTCCGCCTTCTAGGTTTTGGTGCGAGAAATCTTGTCCGGTAAGCTGTGCATTCGCGTAGTTCAAAAACCGCGTTTCTTGAGCAAACGCCGGACGCGAACCCAAGAGAATCCACAGCCACGCCAACCCTAAAACGAGCAGCGCATAAATCAATCGTTGAACGGTGCGCTTAATTCCAGAAGTCAACATGACAGCAAACTCAGTAAAACCTTCTGATTTAAGCCTAGCGTTTAGAATCAGTTTTTCAACGATCGATTAATCCAATCGTCACCGATCCGAATCGTTAAATCTGAATCGAGATCTCCGGTTGATGTTGCTTCAACTTTGCCAAAGCGCAGCGACGCTTGTAGCGATTTGGCGCTTTGCAAATCGCCTTTTTGCACAATGATTTGAGTTTTAGACTGTCGATCGTCCCAATTCTGCGTTACGTAAACGTTGGTATAGCCCAAAGTTGCAAGATACTTCGCAAACTGCGCTCCAGCTTTTGGATTGCTTGACGCATTTTGTACCGCAATCTTGAGATTGCCGCTTGAAAGCTCAGTTCCGGTCGAAGACGACAGCTTGAAATACTCCTGCATCACGCGATCGCGCCCCTGCGGATCTAGAATCCAATAGCTCGATCGAAACTCATTCGGGGTGCTAAATCGTCCGGGCAGCAGCACCATTTTGAAATCGTCTTTATCAAGCTTCATGCCAAAATTCACCAGCGCCAGCATTTCCTCAAGGCTGAGATTGGTATCAATGTACTTTTGCATTGTGGAAATTAAGCTAGGAATTCGAGCAATCATAAGCGGATTTGCCAGCTTCGCTCTTAGCGCTTTGATTAACGCTTGCTGACGTTGAACCCGTCCAATATCGCCGTAAGCATCGTGCCGAAAACGAGCAAACTGCTCAGCCTTTTTGCCGTCAAGCGTTTGCCATCCCGGTTCTAAATCGATTTTTAGCTTTTGCGTTTTGTCTTCGTAGTGCATCGGTTCGGGAACGTAAACATCCACGCCCCCAAGCTGATCGACTAGTTCTCGAAACGCATCGGTACTGATGCGAACATAACGATCGATTTCCACTCCGTTTAGCGTTTTGCTTAACGTTTCACGCACTAAAAGCGGCCCGCCGCTTGGGTTCGCTTGATTGATCTTCGTAACGCCAATTCCCGGTATTTCAACTTGCGTATCGCGAGGAATCGACAGCAAATCCACCGTATTATCACGGGGATCGGCTTGCAGCAGAATCATCGTGTCGCTATTGCCTGAAAAGATCGCTGGCGACCCATCTGGAGCATCCAGCACGCGATCGATTCCTAGCACAACAATATTCACCGGACGAGAAATGCGGTACTGAAAGCCACTTGTCCACAAATCACTCAGCAGCTTGCGACCTTGCGCCGGAGCCACCGCACCCGGAATTGGCGTAATCAAGGCAAGCGTTGTTCCAACCGTAGCTGAAGCCGTTGCTGCTAATAAAAATGTCAAAATCCAAGACAACGATCGACCGATCGAGGGTCTGCGCCGCGACGGAGGCGATTCTGGAACTGCTGGATTGTAAGCGTTTGCTGCACCGTGCGCTTCAGCCGACTTCGATAAATCTAACGTCGATCGACGATTGGACTTCTTCACTCCGTTCACACCTCAAAAACACCTACGGTCAAGCGACGTCGTGCTGGTTGCTATCGTACCTTTAAAGCTTAGGTTTTCCTTCAGCTTTAGGAAATAGACGCTGAATAGTCAGCGTGATTCAAATCGCGCTCGATCGCTTAGACGATTAAACCCACGATCGGGTTCAAATCAGTCAGTGCGAATTCTACACTTGGAAGCGTCCTTAAAACTAGCGTGCTTGATACTGGAAACACAAAACGGGCACAATTTCCCGGAAAATTCGACAAAAAACACAAATCCGCAAAACTGTTTAAAGGAAATACTCAACCCAAGCGAAAAACTGCAAAAACCCGGAAAGGATTGATTAAAATCAGCTTCAGGCGAATTCTAAAGCCGTTTCGCTCTAAAGTAGAAGTGTTTTTGCGGCTTCAGACGATTTGAATTTTCAATTTGCCACCGCTCGTTCAAGAAAAGCTTTGATTTGCGCTTGATGGTGTTGCGTTTTATGCATGGGTAGCTCTTAAATCATGACTTATTCCCTGGTTCCGATTATTCTCGCGGGTGGTAAAGGCGAGCGGTTTTGGCCGCTCAGCCGAAAGCATCGACCCAAGCAATTTTTGAGCCTTGATGGAAGCGGTCGCAGTTTGCTTCAAGCAACAAGCGATCGATTACTCGCCACCGCTCAAGGTTGGAACAATCTTTGGGTAGTGACTGCGGCTCACTTAGCCGCAGGCGTGCGCCAACAGCTTCCAGAATTGCCCGCAGAAAATCTGCTGATTGAACCCGAAGGACGCGATACTGCTCCGGCTGTCGCTTGGAGTACGCTCGAAATTGCCAAGCGCTACGGCGATCGAGCACTGATCGGATTTTTCCCCGCCGATCATTGGATTGCCGATCAAGCTTTGTTTGAGCTAACCCTTGCCGCCGCCGCCGAAGCGGCCGAACGCGAAAGCGCGATCGTGACGTTGGGGATCAAACCCACTCACGCGGCGACCGGGTACGGCTACATCGAGCAAGGCGCTCAAATTGGATCATACGGTCAAGATTATCCAGCCTATCGCGTTGATCGCTTTACCGAAAAGCCCGACCTTGAAACTGCGCAGCGCTTTATCGAAAGCGGTCGATTTAGCTGGAACGGCGGCATGTTTGTGTTTCGCTCCGACGTCGCGATCGCCGAATTGCGCCGTCATGCCCCCGAAATTCTGCAACCGCTTGAAAAACAGGGCGTTGCCGCTTATGCGCAGATTCCCAAGAAAAGCATCGATTATGCGCTAATGGAAAAAACCGATCGCGCTTGCGTGCTTCCGGTCACGTTTGGCTGGGATGATTTAGGCGATTGGGGCGCGATCGAGCGATTGCTCAAATCAGATAAGTCAAATGTAGAACTCGCTCGCCATGTGGGAATCGATACGCACGGAGCGTTGTTTTACGCGACCGACGATGATGATTTGATTGT
>CAXUFL010000044.1:0-39701 GCA_964250455.1 uncultured bacterium | reverse complement strand
TGGACAAAGCGCACCGTATTTGAAGATTGGCAACTCGACGATCCGGCAGAACAGCCCGAAATTTTTCCACGAGTGCGCGATGAAATTAAAGCGAGAACTGAAACGCTACTACGCTCGCTCTAAATACCGCGCTAATCGTTGCTGTAGCGTTCCTGTATGCAACTCAAATAAGTGATTGTCATAATCGTAGAAATAAATCGATCGTTTTTCCCCGTCAATGCGGCTTCGACTTTCTTTCACGTCAACATCGAGTGATCGAACTCGTTCAACGTAGCGATCAAATTCTGATTCTGCAATTTTGAACGCGATATGATTGTAAGTCCGGTTAGGTAGAGAATCGCCCTGCATGATTGCGATCCAAAGCTGGTTAATTAGAAAAAACTTTTCTGGCGCGATCGAAAATAATTGATGTCCACTTGCGTAGATTTCTTGCGCATCAAATATCTGCGTTAAAAAAATTGTCATTCGATCGAGATCTTTCACGATTAAGGTAATGTGACTCAAGCCTTCGATCATGGCGACTTCTCCATGCAGCATTTGATGATTTTTACGCGCTACCCTGAACCCGGAAAAGCAAAAACTCGATTAATTCCAGTCCTCGGCGCAGATGGCGCGGCAGATTTGCATCGACGCATGACCGAGCATACGATCGATCAAGCTAAAACCATTAAAACCGATTGTATTATCTCGGTTTATTTCACAGGCGGCACCGTCGAACAAATGCAGCATTGGTTAGGTCATGACTTACAGTATCGATCGCAGCACGCTGGCGATTTAGGCGATCGATTAATCGATGCATTTCAAACCGCATTCGCTCAAGGTGCATCATCGGCGATCGCCATTGGAACCGATTGTCCAGCCATCACATCAGAACTCCTCACGATTGCATTCGACCAATTGAATCAGCATGATTTAACGATCGGGTCGGCTTTAGATGGCGGGTATTATCTGATCGGGTTACGTCGATGTATTCCTGAATTGTTTCGCGGCATTACCTGGAGCACTGACGTTGTGTTTCAGCAAACATTAACGATCGCGAAGCGGTTAGCATTAGAAATTTCTAATTTACCTGTGTTAAACGACATCGATCGACCCGAAGATTTAGCGGATCTCCAAGAATGGATTTAGAACGAATTTCGATCGTCGTTCCCGTGCTGAACGAAGAAAAACAGCTTGCCAGAATTTTAGATTTGCAAAATCGAGCGACCCACGTTGAGTTGATTATTGTAGACGGTGGAAGCCACGATCGCACGCTGGATCTTGCGATTCAATCCGGTGCAAAAATTGTTCAATCTGCTCCCGGTCGAGCGCAGCAAATGAACGCAGGAGCAGCGATCGCAACCGGGGAAATTTTGCTTTTTCTACATGCAGACACCCAGCTTCCTGATCGGTTTGATGCCATGATTCGAGCAACGCTATCGCAGCCAAACACGCTTGCAGGCGCATTCAAGCTCAACATTGCCCTCGATCTACCGGGAATTCGCTGGGTTGAGCGTGGCGTCAATTGGCGATCGCGCTATCTGCAATTTCCCTACGGCGATCAAGCTCTTTTTCTGCACGCTCAAACGTTTGTCGAAATCGGTGGCTTTCCTGCATTGCCAATCATGGAAGACTTTGAATTCGTGCGACACCTTCGACGATCGGGCAAAATCGAAATTCTCCCCGTTGCGGTTATGACTTCCGGGCGACGCTGGCAAAGATTCGGGGTATTGAGGACTACGATCGTGAATCAGATTGTGATCGCTGCATATCTACTAGGCGTGTCACCAAAACGCATCGATCAATGGTATCGCACTGGACTGAAGCGCTAAAACTCTCATTATCAATCAGATTCAAGGATCAGGAGAGGCATGATTCCTTCTGAGTTGCGCAAAGCGCTTATCGAACTTCTGCTCGTGGGTGCAGAATTCTCAATGTGTGAAAATTGTGAGATAACGGCTAAAGTGAGCGGCGGCGAGTAATCTAGAAACGAAGCGCGAAGACTCTCTACCGTGCGCTCCACTAGGTTGTTATGCCGCGATCAACACGACTATTTCTAAACTGTACAATCTTCGATCACCAACCCCAGCACTTTACCAAAATCCCGATGATTGCGGGTTAACAAAATTAATCCACAGGACAGCGCAATCGCTGCAATCCGAATATCCATCTTGCCTAATTGAAGGCGCTGTGAGTGTAATTGACTCAGCGCCGTAGCCGCTCCCGCATCAAACGAGACAAGGGGTAAAACTTTGAAGTCGCGGACAAGGCGTGTCATCATTTCATACCCTTTCACCACATCATTCAGGTTACGAGCACGATTAATGTAAGTATGACTACCAAGCATCTGCTCGTGAAACGTCACCGTCGATATCGCAAAGTCTGATAGTGGACAGTGAGCCATGCGGGTTGAAAGGTTGATGTAATCCTGCCCCGCTTGACGCTGAAGAATGCTCAGATGATCTGTATCCAATAAGTACTTCATGATCCGTCTTGCGCTTCAAGGAGGGATTCATCGCCTTCACGAATCGCGCGACCGTAGGCAAGCACTTGTTCAAAGGCAGATTCATTCTTAAAAGAACCTGTAATTTGTTGCAGCCAATTGGTGGGTTGAGGAGTTGCAACTTGCTTTTGCAATTCAGCGATCGCTGCCTCCACGAGTGCAAGTCTTTCCTCCAGAGAAGTGTTATCTACCATTTGAGTTTCTTATGACTAATCGTTTCTAGTTGAAGGATAACGAGTCAGGGGAAGGGTTGGCAATCTTTTAGAATCTCACAAGGCAAAGCCTGTTAAAGAAATTGCTATGCCGCGTTCACATTCCCAACAGATAGTGCATCCGCATTTTCGGGATCTTCAAGCGTAGCCTCAGACGTTTGTGCATATTGCTGCCACCCTGATAGCAACCAAGGAGGAAGCTAATTATGGCGTTTAACAGCCACACGAGCTTTTCATACGCCATGTATGGCTTTGACACAGTCAAGACGCTCTGACAACGGCACAACGGATTGATATGCTCGAACGAATGGACTGGAAATAATGCGCTCAATCGGAACTGCACCTAACTAATCCGCTAACGCGATCGCTTGTTGTTTTCCTGTTTCTGTCAATAGTGCATCAGGTTCTTGCCCTGTTACCTGACAACGCCTCACCAAATACAAAACTTGGTTCATGTGCGATCACTGACTTAGCTTGAAGTACGAACAAATAACGTTGGTGGACTGCCACAATCGAAAAACGAAGCCGCATAACGATGAAGGTGAGCAGCGTAGACATAAATCAAACGAAGCGCGAAGACTCTGCTTGTCCGCTCCACTGCGTTGTTAGATTACGTTGGTATACTAATCATTTTCTTTATACAGCAATATCGAAAGCTCATTGATTTTGGGAATTAATGAGCTAATTCTATCAAAGAACTCAATAAATACTTCAAGGGCAAAAACCGCTATAAATGCGACATCGTTGCCCTCTGTAATCCCTTTGTTCTGACCGAAAGAAAGTAATCGATCTCTAGAAGAATACGAAGAATAAGCATAGAAAGTACCTAGCGAATTGGGATGAACGAATTCGCAGAGAGAATTATAGAAGTTAAGGTATGCCTCACAGCCATCCTCCCCCTCTAGATGATTGATAGCAGTAAGTATATTGGGAGAATCTGGCTCAGTTGAATTAAGTCGATTACCCGACATACATTTCACAAGAAACTCATCAAGCTCCCCTAGTTCTTGATTATTGATAGCTTGATTGATCTTTCTATAGACCAGGTGAAGTAGGGCAGTAGTTTCCATAAGCGCTCTTGTCAATACAATTGCTGGTACTACTCTTTTTCGTACAAACAACTCATGACTGAGATCGCCAAAGTCATGTGCTCGCCATGCAAGTGAACCCATAATTCCCATAATCTTAGACGGTATTTTATTTGTAATGCTTACACCTACAAATTCGTAAATGAGTGTTCATTGATTGGAACATAATGCACTGGCAACCTTTTGTAGAGTTCAGCACAGAGCTTTTCCGTCTCCGCAACAAAATCAAATTCTTCTGGAATGGTCATTGTTCACCGTAATCATCGTTGCGACTACCCAAATATTTCAGTCAGAATACTTGCTTTTGTAATCACCTGAAGACAATAGTAACTTAGTCCCACATAACGTAACGATAACTTCAAGTTACCGCCTCACTGGTAGTCTTAAGCGGTCTAACTATTATTTAGACTGACTTTTTCCGCCTAGAATCGCAAATTTGGCATAACTACCAAATTTTGTCCATCTAGAATCGCAGAATAGATGATTAGGCGGAGTTTTTTCGGACTAACACCCTGAATAGGGAATTAGGCAGACACATTCCGCCTAATTCCCTCGCATGACCCTAAAGCTCACCTCTCTTGTTTTCTAGTAATTTTTTCTGCTCACCTGTCTCTCGATCGCAGAAGTCCTAGCTGCAAGTTCTGCTTTGCGACAGGAATTGTGACAACTCAGGGCGCATGAGAATTTTCCGGCTAATTCGTTAAACTGAAGCATAGAAGCGTTCACACTCTAACTCATGGCAGTTCGTAAAGATACCTTGTTCGAGCAGTTCTTAGCGCCCGTGTTTCGATTGTTGATCGACGAAACAGAAATCCGGCGGTTTTATGAAAGCATCGATTGGCAACACGAACGCGATCGCCTCGAAGATCCGAATTTGGTTTATCCGCAATACTACAAAAGCCAAAACTTCCACGGCATCGAAGGCGGCTATTTAACGATCGGGGCTGCAACTTCTTACGATCCGATCACGCAGTACGTATTAGCGCCTAACGAAACTTGGGTGCGCCAAACGCTAGTCGATTCGATTCGCGTCAAACCGTCCCGAATTCTCGATCTCGGCTGTGGCACCGGATCAACTACACGATTGCTTAAACAAGCCTTTCCAACGGCTGAAGTGATTGGCGTTGATTTGTCGCCGTACATGCTCACGGTTGCCGATCGCAAAGCCAAACAAGCAAACCTTACGATTCATTGGCAACACGTCCAAGCTGAACACACGCCCTTTGAAGACGCTTCGTTTGATTTAGTGACGGCATCGCTGCTGTTTCACGAACTGCCGCCAACGGTTTCTCAAGCGGTTTTGCGCGAATGCTTTCGCTTACTCAAACCAGGCGGTGAAGCGATTATGCTCGATGGTGCTCAAAAAACGCTGCGTCAAACCGAGTGGCTCACCCAAATTTTTGAAGAGCCGTACATCCAAGCGTATGCCAATAGCAGCTTAGATGCCTGGATGGGAGCGGCAGGATTTGCGGCAATTCAGACCGAAGAATTTTGGTGGATTCATCAACTGACGCGAGGCGTGAAACCGTTGCCAAATTCTGCTACAGCCCCAGCAGAAACGATCGAATTCGATAATCCACAATGGGCGTTTGGCTGATGCAAGCAGCTAAATCCACCACCCTGCTGTGATTAATGCTGTGCTTTATTCCCGGCATCGTGCTCGAAGAACTGGCTGTCGATGAATTTTGTGCAAGGTGTCGTTGAACAAGCGGTAAGAATGCCGATCGTCATGAGTTCGATCGACGCTTGCTTTGTACAGGTTTTAAGGCGAGTCCCAAAGGAGTTTTGAAGGTTAATCGTTTCAGATGTGAAATATGCAATAGATGGACAGAATGATTGACCGCCGCGTTTCAACTGCGCTTAAGACTGCTATCTTCACGGGTTGAGCGCAGTTGAAACCTAAACCCCACAATCAATTTAATTTCCACCGACTTAATCAACTTTATTTTCGACTCTCCAGTAGGCTAGAGAATCAAGCCTTAACTGTAGAAACGATAAGCTCTAGCTCTCAAGGTAGATTCTAAAAAATAAGCTTGACTCTCCACCTGGCTGGAGACTTCAAGATAGAGATTAGGTTCTCTACATCTAACACCATGATTCAGTTAACTGTTTCCAATATGGCCTGTGCGGCTTGTGCGACCACGATCGCCAATGCCGTTAAAGCGATCGATCCAACCGCAACGATCGAGGCTAACCCAAAAACTAAGCTTGTCAAAGTTGAAACCCAGCAATCTGAAACAGCCGTGAAAAACGCTATTGCTGCTTCTGGCTACACCGTGACTTAGTAACGATACTCGATCCGGGTAGAAATCAGGAGGCTAGAAATGGAAACTGCGACGTTAAAGCTGCGGGGCATGAGCTGTGCTTCGTGTGCCAACGCGATCGAGCAAGCACTTCAACAAGTTCCCGGCGTCGCTCAAGCCAATGTGAACTTTGGAGCAGAACAAGCAACCGTCACTTATGACCCTCAACGTGCTGACCTTGATGCGCTTCAGAACGCTGTAAGCGAAGCGGGATACAGTGCATTCTCGCTGCAAGACCAAGACTTGATTACAGGCGAAGACGAAACCGAAAAAGCGGATAGACTGCAAGAAACGCAACGGCTCACTCACAAAGCGATCGTCGCTGGAATCCTCAGCGCGATTATTGCGATCGGGGCGATGTCTGCGATGCTGAATTTACCGACTCGCGGACTAGATGACCCCTGGCTTCAGCTAATCCTGGCTACGCCTGTTTTATTTTGGTGCGGTGGAGCCTTTTTTAGAAAGGCTTTCCAAGCCTTTCTGCGTCGTACCGCCTCGATGGACACGCTGGTTGCGATCGGGACTGGAAGCGCTTATCTGTATTCGGTTTTTGCAACCGTTTTTCCGCATTTCTTCACCGCACAAGGTTTGATGCCCGAAGTTTACTACGAAGCTTCCTCGATTATTATCGCGCTGATTTTGCTCGGTCGATTGTTCGAGAATCGGGCTAAAGGACAAACCTCGGATGCGATTCGCAAACTGATCGGATTGCAGGCGCGAGATGCCCGAATCATTCGGAACGGACAAGAACTAGAAGTCCCTGTTCAAACCGTACAAATCGGCGATATTGTCGTCGTGCGTCCGGGCGAAAAAATTCCGGTAGATGGCGAAGTGGTGACGGGCACATCGACGATCGATGAATCAATGGTGACGGGCGAAAGCGTTGCCGTGAAAAAGCAAGCCGGAGATGAAGTAATCGGCGCGACAATCAACCAAACTGGAAGTTTGCAGTTTCGAGCCACTCGCGTAGGAAAAGATACGTTTTTAGCGCAAATTGTTCAACTCGTTCGTCAAGCGCAAGGATCAAAAGCATCGATTCAACGAATTGCCGATCACGTTACAGGTTGGTTTGTGCCTGTGGTGATTGCGATCGCGATTATCACCTTTGTCGTTTGGTTTATCACAACTGGAAATGCAACGCTTGCCCTAATTACAACCGTGAGCGTATTGATTATTGCGTGTCCGTGTGCATTGGGATTAGCAACGCCAACCTCAATTATGGTAGGAACCGGAAAAGGAGCCGAAAACGGAATTTTGATCAAATCAGCCGAGAGTTTAGAATTGGCGCATCAAATCCAAACGATCGTGCTCGACAAAACCGGAACGCTAACGCAGGGACAACCCACGGTTACAGATTTTTTTACGGTCGAAGGCACAGCAACCGAACTAGCGCTTTTGAAGTTAGTTGCCTCGATCGAGCAGTATTCTGAGCATCCATTGGCGAATGCGATCGTGCGCTACGCCGCATCGCAAGAAATTGCGTTAATCGAGGCGCAGCACTTTAACGCTGTTGCAGGAAGCGGCGTTGAAGGCAAAGTATCAAATCAACTCGTGCAGATTGGCACGCAGCGTTGGATGCAGGAATTGGGCATTGATGCTGAAGCACTACAAAGTCAGAAAGACCGCCTAGAAGCAAGCGGTAAAACGGTCGTTTTGATTGCAATAAACAGAAAAATCAAAGGCTTGATTGGCATTGCGGATGCTTTAAAGCCGTCGTCAGATCAAGCAGTGCGATCGCTGAAAAAACTTGGTTTACAAGTCATCATGTTGACCGGAGACAACCGCCAAACCGCAGAAGCAATCGCTCGCGAAGTCGGAATCGCTCAGGTGATTGCAGAAGTGCGACCGGATCAAAAAGCAGCGATTATTCAATCGCTCCAAAGCGGAAAAACCAATACTCGTCGAAGGGTTGCAATGGTTGGAGATGGCATTAACGATGCGCCTGCACTCGCTCAAGCTGATGTTGGCATTGCCATTGGAACGGGAACCGATGTCGCGATCGCAGCGAGTGATATTACTTTGATTTCGGGTGATCTTCAAAGTATTGTCACGGCGATTCAACTCAGCCGCGCCACGATGCGCAATATTCGTCAAAATCTCTTTTTCGCATTCATTTACAATGTTGCTGGTATTCCCATTGCAGCAGGTATTCTATTTCCCTTCTTTGGCTGGTTGCTCAGTCCGATGATTGCGGGAGGGGCAATGGCGTTTAGCTCAGTGTCTGTTGTGACGAATGCACTCCGGTTGCGAAATTTTCAGCCGAAAACGCTGGCGTAATGTAACTGAGGTCTGGATAAGCATCTCAATCTGCCTGGCGACTAGAGGCGCGGCTAACCCGACAAAACCCACCCTTATCGGGTTGCTCGATCGCATTGGCTTAGTTAGTGCGCGGCGGCGCACTTCGTCTGTGTAGCCGCGCCTTGAGTCGCGCCCGCTTAACCGCAACTGACGTAATAGGAGACTTAAATGAATCAACGCAAAATTTTAGCAAGTTTAGCAGGGTTGAGTTTGATGCTGAGTGCTTCCACCGCTTATGCTCAACTGCCACCCGATCGCACTTCCCCAACTCGTGAATTTCAACCGATCGAACAACCGATCACCGTCAAGGTCGGCGTTGCGATCGCGGGGGCTACATTAATCGGGCTAGAGTTATGGTGGTTTTTGTTGAGCAAACCCCAACAATAAAGCTCCTGCACGCATTAACTGATTGTGCAGGAGCTTGATACGCGATCGTGCGCTTAAGGTGAACCGTCAGCCGGACGCTCCTCGAAGCGGTTTGATTGTTGAGTAACGGGCTGGCTCCGCGTCTGAGCCTTGCCAACTGGACGCGCTCCGTCGCGATGACCATCCAAATGTCCATCCCCATCGGGCGGCGTCGGAGGCTTCGATCGTCGCCGCCCAAAACGAGATTCGAGCGTTTTCACAACCACGTAAAGCACAGGCACGATCAGCAAACTCAGAATTGTGGAAACCAGCAAACCGCCAAATACGGCAGTTCCAAGTGAATGTCGAGAATTCGCGCCTGCGCCACTGGCGACCACAAGCGGGAAAAATCCCACTAGCGCCGCGATCGAAGTCATCAAAATCGGGCGAAATCGTTCTTGTGAAGCGATAATGGCTGCTTGAGAAATGCTGACCTTTCGCTCTTCGAGTGCCTGATTTGCAAACTCGACGATCAAAATCGCGTTTTTGCTGGCAAGTCCAATCAGCATCACCAGCGCGATATTACAGTAAACATCGTTCGAGAGCGTCGGATCAAAAAATCGACGCAGCCAAATCGCACCCAACGCCCCTAAAATTGCCAACGGCACCGTTAATAGAATAATCAACGGGTCAATATAGCTTTCGTACTGAGCCGCCAAAACCAAAAACACCATGACGATGCCAAAAGCAAAGATCAAAACGCCTAAGCTTCCGGCTGCCACTTCTTCCCGCGACAAATCCGACCATTCAAATTTAATTCCGGTCAGATTAAGCTGTTGAAACGCATTTTTCATCGCATCCAACGCTTGACCGCTACTAAATCCTGCCGCCTGGCTGCCTTGTAGCAGAATCGATCGATACCCGTTGAAGTGCGAAATCACCGACGGGCCGTTAAACGGTTTCACCGAAACAATTTGACCTAGCGACACCATTGAGCCAGTCCTAGAGCGCACGTAAAGCTGATTGATCGCCTGCGGGCTGTTGCGATATTGACCGTCTAGCTGAACATACACCTGGTAGTAGCGCGGCCCTAACACAAACTGATTTACAAACGTCGATCCAATGCTCGTCGAAATCGTAGATAAAACCGTTTGAAAATCAACGTTTAGCGCATTGAGCTGATCGCGGTTGAAATCAATTTCATACTGCGGCGTATTAGGCGTGAACTGCGTAAAGGCAGGCGGTGAAAACATTTTGGTTTCATTTGCTTTTTGCAGCACCGCTTGAGCGTTTTGCGCAAACTCTTGAAACGTAAAGCGGCCGTTTGTGGTGTCTTCAAGCTGCATGTTTACGCCGCCCAACGGACTAAACCCCCGAATCGGCGGCGGACTCGATGCCAAAACAGTTCCGCCCGTCACGGTTTGCGAAAGGTCTCGGTTGAGGCGTTTGAGCAATGCCGTCACCGCTTGCGATGCTTTTTTGCGATCGCTCCAGGGCTTTAAGTGCGCAAAAAAGATACCCTGATTCGCGGCGTTGCCGTTAAATCCTGCCCCCGCGATCGCGGCGGTTGAAGTCACTTCAGGAATTTTTCTTAGCTCTTGAGTCGCTTGATCCAGAATATTTTCGGTGTACTGAAGCGAAGCAATATCGGGCGCTTGAACAATCCCCTGGATCGAGCCTTGATCTTCACCGGGAACAAATCCGGTAGGCACAATGCGAAAAACTAGCACTGTTACCGCCAGTCCGACAACAAACAGCCCCAACACCGCATAGCGCATCCGAATCAGAAATTCTGCGATCGATTGATATCGCTGGCGCGTCCAACTAAATCCTTGATTGAATTTGCCAAAAAACCAGCCGAGCGGGCCGCGGGCTTCTTGAGGCGGACGCAGCACTAAAGCGGCGACCGTTGGACTAAACGTTAAAGCGTTAAACGTTGAAACAGCGATCGAAAAAGCAATAATCAACGCAAATTGCCGATACAGCAATCCGGTTGCACCGGGAAAAAACGCCACAGGAACAAATACCGCCATTAGCACCAAAGAAGTAGCAACAACGGCTCCGGTTAGTTCGTTCATTGCTTCAAAGCTGGCTTCTTGCGCTGACTTACCTTGTTCAATCTTGGCGCTGATTGCTTCGATCACCAGAATGGCATCGTCAACCACTAATCCGGTCGCCAGCACTAGCCCGAACATCGTTAAGCTATTAATCGAAAATCCCATTAGCTTGGCGAAAATCATTGCGCCCAAGAGCGAAACCGGAATCGCGATCGTCGGAATAACCGTTGCTCGCCAGTTTTGCAAAAACACGAAAATGACGATGATCACCAGCACGATCGCTTCGATCAGCGTGTAAATAACTTCTTTGTTCGATTCTTCGATAAAGCTCACGGTGTCGTACACAGGTTCTGCGGCGATTCCAGGCGGAAAGCTTTGCTTTAGCTCTTCCATTTTGGCTTCGACTTGTTTGGCAACCGCGAGCGCATTACTGTCTGGAAGCTGGTAAATTGCCAGCGCAACGCCAGGTTTACCGTTTACCTTTGCCGCACTCGTGTAGCTTTGCGCCCCAAGCTCGGCGTGACCCACATCTTTAAGCTTGATCAGCGTGTTATTCGCTGTGTCGGTTTTAATAACAATATTTTCAGCATCTTTAACGCTCTGAATCTGGCCTTGCAGCTTAATCGGAATTTGATAACGCTGCCCGGGCGGAGCAGGTTCCGAGCCGATCGCACCGCCACCTGCGATCGCATTTTGCGACTGCACCGCACTTACCACATCGCCAACCGTCACGCCTCGACTGGCTAACGCATTCGGGTCAAGCCAAAATCGCATCGCATACTGCTGCTGTCCGAAAATGTTGACCTGACCCACACCGGGAACGCGAGCAACTTCATCGTTGACGTACAAATCGACGTAGTTACTAATAAACTTAGCGTCATAGGTATCGTCTGGAGAATAAAAGCCGTACACCAGCAGAATGCTAGTCGATGCGGTTTTCACCGTGACGCCTTGCTGCTGCACCGAAGACGGCAACAACGGCAGCGCTTGCTGCAAGTTGTTTTGGATGTTGACTTGATCGATGTATTTGTTGGTGTTGACCGGGAAGTAAGCCGAAATGCTGCTGGTTCCTGCCACACTGTTCGAGGTGAAGTAGGACAGATCCGGCGTTCCGTTGAGCTTGCGCTCGATCGGCGTCGTAACCGTTGTTTCAATCGTTTGCGGATCGGCTCCGACATACGACGCTGAAATTTGCACCTGAATCGGTGAAATCTGCGGAATGTATTCGATCGGCAGCAACGGGATGCAAACCCCCCCTAACAGCACAATCAAAATCGTACAAACGGTCGTTAAAACAGGTCGTTTAATAAACGTATCCGCGATCGATAAAATCACGTGGTCGATCTCCTAAGACTGGGGCGATGCATTATTTTCCTGAGGCGCGATCGGCGATCCGTTTTTGAGCTTGGATACGCCCGAAACAATTACCTTATCACCGGGGTTTAATCCTTTGATCACTTGATAACTTTGACCTTGAATGTTGCCAAGCGACACCGGAACTTGTTGAGCAACCGTCTGTGTTTTGCCGTCGTTGTCGGTTTTCGAGGTGGCGACATACACAAAGTTTTGTCCCCCGATCGGCGATACGGCTTCGGTGGGAACTAAAACCCCTGGCTGCGTTTTCCAAATCACCCGCGATCGCACATACTGAGCGTCGCGCAGCTTGCCGTTAGAATTCGGGAATCGCGCCCGCGTTTGAATCGTTTGGTCGGTTGGATTGGTTTGCGCCGACACAAAGTAAATGCTTCCCGAACCAAGCTGATTGCCGTTATTGGGATCTAGCAGTTGCACGGTTAATCCTGGTCGCAGTTGTCCCGAATAGCTAATTGGAATCGGAATTTGCAGATCAAACGTGTCATTTCGGTTGACGGTTGTGAGCGTTTGTCCGGTCGTGACATAATCGCCGACTTTGAGCGTGATATCGCCAACGGCTCCCTCGATCGGAGACGCAACTTGGGTAAGGTCAAACCCAACTTGAGCCGTTTGCACCTCTGCTTGCGCTTTGCGCACGTTAGCATCTGCTTGCTCATACCCAGCTTGAGCAGCTCCAAGCTGATCGCGTGCGGCTTGCAGCGCGGCGGCTTGCGTTCTGAGCGTTGCCAGCGTTTGATCCGCGTTGGCTTGCGGGGCGGCTCCTTGATTGGCGAGAAACTGATTGCGATCGTTGTTTACCCGCGCTAATTCGTACTGCGCTTGAGCCGATGCCACCTGCGATTGGGCTGCTTGAACTTGTTTTAAGGCCGTGTTTCGGGCTGCAACGGCGGCACCAACGTTTGCTTGAGCACTGCTGACCTGTGAGGTTGTTTGATTTGGCGTCAAGCGAAAAATCGGCTGCCCTTTTTTCACCTGATCCCCAGGCTTGACGAGAATTTCTGCGATTTGTCCAGCGACTTGAGGTTTGAGATTGACGGTCTGCTCAGCTTGCAGCGTTCCGACATACTCAATGCTGTCTTGAAGGGTTCCATTTTGCAGGGTTTGGACCTGCACTGGCGACGGCGGCGGACTGCCTGCTTGTGCGGTATTTCCCTTGTTGCAAGCAGAGAGCGCACTCGATGATAAAAGCAATAAACCGACCAGGATCTTTCCTTTCACATTAAGCCTCATACAACAATGACCCTCCAAGCGGAATCAGGCTATAAAGTTAGCTTGATTCAACAGTTTAGTGACCGAACTAAATCAGCGAAGTGAACCCTAGAATTTCAGGTGCCTGCTGCCGTCCCCAAACAAATCTAGAATTCTCGCTTGTTTTAGGCGGTTGGCGTAAAGCGCAACGCTAACCACGACAGCATTGAATTCAATAACTTCGACTCAATGCTTAGCGTACTAATTTAATTGAGAGCAGGGAATCATACTTGAGGCTGAGGACAACGCCTTTAACAGCAAATAAATTCTCAGATTTCAGGCGATTTGCGATATTTAAGTTCTAATCGTGAAATCTGCTCGCTGTGAATTGATTAGTTCTGTTTCGATCGATACAGATTTACAATTTGTAAAAGTCCGGCTCGATAAATTTGTTTGCCGCGATCGTTTAAATGCACGCCGTCAACGGTTACATCGTCGCGCAACGCGAAGCCTGCAAACAATGGAGCCGTTGCTTCTCGATGGATAGGCAAATTTTCTAATCGTCCTACAGACTCGATGCGATCGTTGACCGCCTGCACGCGATCGAGGGTTCCGGCTAACGAAGGATCTCGACTTGCCGCAACGGTTGAATAAAACGCAGGCAGTAAAACAATTTGCTGCACGCTGAACGACTGCTTTAATTGACGAATGATCTGATTTAAATTTTGCTCAAACTGATCCGGGCTGGTGCGGTAGGCGGCATCGTTGGTGCCGATCGCTAAGATTGCAAGGTCGCATTTCAGGTTTGCTGTGCTCAAACGCCGCAGTTGCTCGATTTGGGAGATTGTACTCATGCCTGGAATCGCAAAGTTAAACGTATCATTGCCCAACGTATTCTCGATCCCCGATGAAATTGAATCTCCAAACAAACAGACTTTGAGGTGTTGTCGATCGACGACGGTTTGTTGATATTGCACTGCTTCTTGCCATTGCGGTTGGTCGCTAAGCGTGTCAGTGGGCAATGCAGCGTTATTATTCACGGTTGCAACAAAAACTCTGCCGAGGTAGCCTGCCTTTTGCATCAAGTAGAACAGCAGCAAAAACAGCAGCAGATTAAGCGCGATCGAAGTCGTGAGAATAGGACGTTTCATCAGAATTGAAGAAGTGGGAGAGTCTCGTGCGATCTGATCCAACCGTTGAGCGTGAACCGACTGTCCGCAAACTGGCGCGATGCACACACAACGGGCAAAACTTCGTGCAAATAATGGCTTGGAAAAAACACGATACTATTGTTTTCCGGTTCGATCGTGGTGTGTGAATTGATGTCGTCGCCTTGCTCAAAGTTCCAGTCGTACAGCCGCAGTGCGCCGCCAGAAAATCCTTTTGGTTCTCGATTGAAATAATACACATAAGAAACGATGCGCGTTGCTGCGTCATTGCTGCCGCTATCGTTGTGAATTTTGTAGTAATTTCCGTCGTTGTGAGCGGTTAGCTGAATTTCGACTTGTGAAACCGGAAACGGGGTTAGTTTGAGCGCCTCGAACACGATCGGTAAAACAGCTTGAACGCGATCGATCATCGAATCGTGGAACTCGTCAAGCTGATAAAGAATCATAGATTTTCGATAATCAATGGCTCCGGTCGAAGTCGTAGTTGGAACAAAATTCGCCGCTTGACCGAAGACATACTTCAGCAGGCGATCTTGATCAAAGGGGTTGAGAAAGCGATTTAGTTGAAGATAAAGCATGAAAAACAGCGATTTTGCCAGTATTATCTCCAAATAAAGCGTAGTGGATCAACGTGGAAAAACGGTTTGAAATTCTTCCAGTTTGCTCGACTTGCTATCTTGCATCAAAGTTTTTCGACTGCTGGCGTGAAGTTGCGAGAATTCTTGTAATGTCGGTAACTGATGACGTGCATTTTCTAAATAGTCAGGAGTGACGCGAAATCTCATTCCTTCTACATCAGTTTGATGGGGTAGGCTAGAGAAGCAAACGCAGGAAAAAGGAGAAGGAAGTATGACATTAGCTGAGGTGCTTCCTGCGGCAAGACAGCTTTCTGCAATAGAAAAACTCAAGTTGATCCGGATTCTGGCTGAAGATTTGGAGACGGCTGAAGACATAGCCCCATTAGAACCCTTCAAAACGTATGACTTACCAACTCCTTATGATTGTTTTGGAGCAGGTGCAGTCTTGATGGAAGCCTTCAAGCACCCGGATGCTAATCAATGATGATGTATGCGGTTCCAATATTCAATCAGTAGCCCAGCCCACAACGAGTTTGATAGCCTGCCAAGACTCCCATTATTGCTGCATCGAGAAAAACACAGGATTGAAGCGGTTGGGCTAGTGGATAGCGGAGCGACGGTCAATGTTTTACCTTATGAACTCGGTCTTCAACTCGGTGAAATTTGGGACGATCGTAGAGCCATCATTCAATTAGCAGGCAACCTCAGCAATCAGCCAGCAGTGCCCTTCGCCGCGATCGCTCAGATTGGGGAATTTCCGCCAACTGAATTACTGTTTGCATAAGTGAAGCGTCCAAACACACCGTTGATTCTAGGTCAGACGAACTTCTTGAATTTGATGTTTGCTTCTATCGTTCCAAGATGGAGTTTGAAGTCAAACCGAAATCTCCGTAGCCAGCTAACAGTTCTGTTAAAGCAATAAGCATAGTTTTCTCGCTTCGTTTCAGTCATATTTGTTGCTGCTCAATAAGACTGTTAGCCTTCCTCTCAACCATTTGGTGCAAGCTGAAAACAATGATTTAGATTATGCAAGTTCTTAAAAACGAGGATGAGCCGTCGTCAAGTTATTTTTCCTAATCGAGGTGAAGACTACGAAAAGGATTGCCCGATTCATCCTGTCTCAGCGATCGACCCAATTTTGTCAGGCTTAATCGGAGAGCTTGCACAAAATCTACCTCTATATTTACAACGGGTAAAAGTGGGAGAGCGTTTTGTGCTGCAAGCAGGAGAATCGATCGCAGAGTTTTCACCGATTAAAACTTTAAGGAATCCATTAAAGAGCTTCGTGCAAAATACAATCTTGAAGAAGCAGGTCTTGATCCTGATGAAATCTTTTATAAGGTGCGAGACAGCAATACCGGACGTGAAGTAGATTTTTGACACCGCTTGCTCCTTTCTAATCGGCCGCAAATTTTGGAAGCGTATCTACAAGAAGGAGTGGATTGCCGAATTTCAGTCTTGCCTTCACAAATGCGACTGAATGGTTTCGGAATTGGGACGAATATGATTGAAATAGAAAAAATATGGCTTATTCATTCCCCTTATGCACCTCCGATTCTCGCAGGACATTGAATCGCTGCTCAAACGACTTTCTGAAGAACCCTTAACGATCGCAGCAATTCTCTCAGAAACGTCGGAGCGAGGGTTTAGCCTAGTAATTGGATTGTTGGTGCTGCCGTTTTTGTTTCCGGTTCCACCCGGACTGACGGGAATTCCAGGAACCGCCTGCGTTTTACTCGGAATGCAAATGGCGTTGGGGCGTCGATCGCCCTGGCTTCCCAAGCGCGTTGCACAGTTCCGCTTTCCTCAAGCGTTTGCGCGTCAACTTCTGCAAAACATCAAGCGAGTGACGCGACGACTTGAAAAAATCACTCGTCCTCGAATGAATCGGATTGCAGAAAATCCTTACATCTGGCGGCTAAACGGATTGTGCATTACGTGGCTGGCAATTTTGCTGATTGCGCCGATTCCGTTGACCAATCCGTTTCCGACAACTGGAATTTTGCTGCTTGTCGTAGCGATGCTTGAATCCGATGGATTGCTAATGTGCATCGCGTATGGTGTCACCGCAGTGATCACCTTAATTTGTGGTGGCGTTGTTTACTTAGTTTGGCACGCACCCGGATTGCTTCAGCAGTGGCTTTAGCGCGGGTAGAACTCAACGACATCGCGCTTGATTTTGAGATCGTAGTTGCCAAAAAAATCGTGACCCAGTAAGCCAATGTCCATGCGTTCGGCAACCGCCACTCGAACATTTTTCGCCACAATGCCGTTGACCGACATCGATCGTACTTGAGCCACCTGCATATTCACCGTGCTGCCGTCAGCGATTCCGGCATTGATCGAGCCGATCGATTGCGCTTGTAATGCCGTTGCCATATCTCGCGTGATCAGCGTTCCGCTTGCGCCAGTGTCTACGATCATGTCAAATTTACGATCGCCGTTAAACATAACTTCGATCACGGGCGTTGACGCAATGCGGCGTTTAATTTTAGCGCTCACGACTCCGTTACTTTTAACCGTTGGCTGAGCGGTTTTTGGCTGTGGCGGCAAATCTCCGCATAACCGTCCGAGTCCCATGCGTTGTCCAGAACTCGTGATGAAATAGCAGGTGTCATCGATCGCAACCGCACGATCAGAGGTCGCTAGAACTGCGCTAAGCGTCAGAAGAATCGAGAATTTTAAAGCTCTTAAAGTCGTCATGCTGCTAGATAAATTCAATCAGGATGACTCAATCTATCAAGCGAGAATTTAGGATGACCTGAGTAAAATCCTAGAAGCGGAGATTAAATTAAGCTAAATCACCGACTTGTTTGAGCTGCGCACGGATCGATTCAATTCGAGCACGATTCACGCCTAAATCCGATTCACCGAGTCGTGACGCCGATCGCACCTGAATTACGTTTGCCGTTTTATCAAGATAAAACTCTACATCATCAACAAAGCCCATAATTTTGCTTGTGAATTCCGCGTACAAATAATCGGTTGAAGCTTCGATAATGTTGGTTCTAGGCAAGGATTGAATCGTGCTTTTGAGATCGGCAAACGCTTTTTCGGGGCTTGTGGTGTAGCGGAAGGGTTCGATCGCGTGAGTCGGATCGCGGCTAAAACTATTTACGCAGTTTGGCGTTTGGGGGCAAGCGGCAAATTGCCGATCGCGAATGCCTAAATGATCCGGGCGAGTGCCTGAAAACGAAAATAAAGCGCCAACTAAAATTGGGCTTGCCTCTGCTTGGCGAACCGTTCCCAACCCAACAAGCGAGGCAATCAGAATCCATAAAACGAATTGACGAATGAATTTCAACATGCTTAGTTATTAGCAAGGGTCATCGTCTAGAAACCCAAAACGGTAACGCTTCAGGGATTCTACAGGTAGGATTTTGACTTCTCTCCGAGCTAAAGCAACGGAGATTCTAAAAGGTTGTTCCGCAATGGGCTAAAGCCGCATTGCTTCACGCATCTTTTAGCTGACCAGTTTCTACGTTTCTGGGGACGAGTCAAAGCGCCCCTAAGCAACTCAGTCCAGCTATTTTGCAATACTGGCATTGCGCTTACGTTTTTGTTTGTCTTTGTGCATTCGTTCGCGCTTTTCAAACACTCAGCCAATTCGGTACGCTCCCCAACCTGCCTGCTTGCCAGTCGAACAGTCTTACTGCGTCAAAGACGAGCAGTGTCTCACTGTGCCGGAGTTTCACCTGAACTAGGATGGTTCTTTGCGTAGTTGATACGCCTACTTGTTCCGCACATTTGGATTATATCTTGACGGGTGGCTTAAAAGCCACGACTGCGTTTCATCCCCGCGCTTTCAAGGCGGGGATGAAACGCTCGAATTTTATAGCTTGAGAGCGATCGACTTGAAATATCTGCTTTTCAGGTTGCTTTGAGCTATTTGTTTATCCCTGAGCAGTCCGCCACATGTTTCTAAGTCGGTGAAGGTTAAATTCATCGTGGGGTTTCGGCTGCGCTCAACCCGCGCGGGTAAAAGTTTTGAGCGTTGAGCGCAATCGAAACCCGACGGTCAATTATTCTGTCCATCTACTGACTCGATGTCGGTTACTCCACGTCTTTGATGCGCGTTTTACGCTCCATAATTTCCTTGAGCACCAGCGTCACCACCGCCAGCAGCGCCAGTAAGACGGCAGCAGAATAAGCGCCTTCGGTTTCGTATTGCTTGTACGCTTCTTCCACATACAAAGGTAGACTCTGCGTTTTACCCGCCAAGTTTCCCGAAACTACTGAAACGGCACCAAACTCACCCATCGCCCGCGCATTGGTCAAAATCAAGCCGTACAGCAAGCCCCAACGAATACTCGGCAATGTGACGCGCCAAAACGTCTGCCACGAATTTGCACCCAGCGTTTTTGCCGCTTCTTCTTGATCGGCTCCGGCTTCTTCGAGCACCGGGATAACTTCCCGCGCTACAAACGGCATACTCACAAACATCGTCGCGATTAGCATACCGGGAAACGCAAAAACGATTTTAAGGTCATTCGCTTGTAGAAAATTACCAAACCAACCTTGACGACCATACAGCAACACAATCATCAAACCTGCCACAACCGGAGAAATCGCAAAGGGCAGATCGATAATGCTCAACAACAACGATCGGCCCCGAAACTGTCGCCGCGCTAACGCCCAAGCGGTACACAATCCGAAAATCGTGTTCAAGGGAACGGCAATCAAGGCGAGCAGAACCGTCAATCGAATCGCATGAAGAAAGTTTGGCTGCGATAAATTTGTGAGAAACGGCCCCAATCCATGCTTAAACGCTTGATAAAACACGTTCAGCGCGGGAATGTACAGCACTAGCGCAAGAAACGCGATCGCAATCCCAATCAGCACGGTTGGAACCCAACTTTTCTTCGGTTCTGCGCGTTTGGCGGGTTGGGGGGGCGCAACGATCGCTTCGCGAGCTTCCTTTGAAATCGTACTCATTCTGTTCTCCTACATCAATGTCCGGGTCTTCTGCCTGAATCTGCGTCGTAGCGTCTGCCCCAAGCTTGTAGAAGGTTGAGTCCGAGCAGCATTACCAGCGAAATCAACAGCAGCACCATGCCGATGACGGTTGCCCCGGCATAGTCGTACTGTTCTAAACGCTGGAAAATCAAAACGGGTGCAATCAAGTCCTTAAAGGGCGTATTCGAGGCGACGATCACCACTGAGCCGTATTCACCCACTGCCCGCGAAAATCCTAAAGCCACTCCGGTCAAAATCGCAGGCAGCAACGGCGGCAAAATAACGCGACGGAACGTTTGCCAATCCGATGCGCCTAAGCTCCAAGCCGCTTCTTCGGTTTCTTTTTCCATCTCGGCTAAAACGGGCTGCACAGTCCGAATCACAAACGGCAGCGAGATAAAGATCATCGCAATTCCTACGCCCAAGCGAGTAAAGGCAATTTTGATGCCAAACGGTGCAAACAGCGACCCGATCCACCCGTTTTGGCTGTAAACCGTTGCCAGCGTTAAACCTGCAACCGCCGTTGGAAGTGCAAACGGCAAATCGACCGACGCATCGACAAATCGCTTCAAAGGAAAGTCATAGCGCACTAATACCCAAGCGATCAGCGTTCCAAAGATGCCGTTAATCAACGAGGCAACCAGCGACGTAGTAAAGGTAATGTCATAAGTTGCAAGCGCAATCGGGCTAGTCGCAATACTCCAAAATTTCGCCGGGCCCACGGTTGTTGCTTTTAGAAACATCGCCGAGACGGGCAAAAATAGCAGCACCGTGAGATAAGCGAACATGATTCGCCATGTCCACGGGGTTTGCACGATCGATCGCGCAAACCCTTGCCAAACTGAACTTTTTTCAGAATCAACCGGACTGGAAGCCGTCATCATACACTCCGAATGGATAGGCTCGATTTCGTAGAGCGACCTGCTAAAGCAGATTGAAACGCCACACGCTCTGTAGAAACTCCGCGAAAAGTTTCCACTAATTGCAGCTTAGATTGTTATGACTTGACTTGAGCTTGAATCTGGTCGAAGATTGCGCCGTCTTCAAAGTACTTCGTTTGCACTTCGCTCCAGCCTCCGAAATCCTTGATCGTCGCTAAAGTTTTTACAGGTGGGTATTTACCAGCATTTTCCTTTTGCTTCGCGGCGGCTTCATCGATCGGACGGAAGCCAAGCTTAACAAATTCCGCTTGGGCTTCGGGCGTAAATAAATACTTCGCAAAGGCTTCAGCGACTTCGCGGGTACCGTGTTTGTCCACGTTTTTGTCTACAACCGCAAGCGGGGTGTCGATCGACACATTCACATCCGGCACAACATAATCAAGCTGTTCACCTTTTTGTTTTGCCAAAATTACTTCGTTTTCGTAGTTAATCAGCGCATCGCCTTGACCCTGCTTAGAAAAAGCATCCGTTGCTTCACGGGCATCTTTCGCAAGAACGGCAACATTCTTATAAGCATTCGCAACGAATGCTTTGGCTTTGGCTTCGTCGTTGTTGTTGCGCTTTAAGGCATCATTCCACAGCGCGATAAAGTTCCAGCGTGCACCGCCCGACGTTTTTGGATCAGGCGTAACCCACTTGACATCCGGGCGCGTCAAGTCTTGGAACGATTTAATATTCTTCGGATTTCCCGGACGCACAATAATCGCGGCAACGGTTTTCGCAACAGTTCCATTATTGGGAACTTTGGTTGTCCAGTCGGAATTAACCAACCCAGCTTTAACAAGTTTCTCGGTGTCAGCAGCAAGTGCCAAGTGGGCCACATCCGCTTCTAATCCATCAATCACAGCGCGGGTTTGCGCCCCCGATCCGCCGTAGCTTTGCTTGAAGGTGACGTTTTGCCCTTTTTCCTTTTGCCACTGCTGCACAAATTTTGGAATAATGGCGTCGTGTGCAGCCTTTGGAACCGCATAACCAACGAGCGTGAGTTCAACGTCTTTGCTTTGATTTGCGACCGGACTCGCACTGTTTGAACTCGTGGAGTTAGAAGCGCTATTTCCGCCGCACGCTGCGATCGCCACGCTCAACGTCGCCCCCACAACAAACAGCGACACGAATTTCTGGATCGATCGCACTTCCATCCAAGCTGAATTCGCTTGAACGATTTTTAACCATTGTCCAACTTGCCCCAAGCCCATTAGTGTGTTCTCCTTAAAATCTACGGTTTTACGCTGGGATTACCGTACTAATTGAACATCCTATCGAGGAATAGCCGCGATCGCAAGTACAATCTCCGATTTCTCGATCAGAGTATCGGTCATTTCCGGACGTTAAGCCCTCACTCCAACTCCTCAACAAAAAAAATTGCCTCTTGGAATTAAACAACAAGCCTTGTATATTGAAATAGATTCTCAATAAACCACAGGCTTAATTGCATGTCTAAAACTCATCTTGCGGCGCTTAAACCCGGACAAGCTGCGGTCATTGCATCGCTTCAAACGCCGTCAGGACTGTATCAGCGCCTCAATGCATTAGGATTTCGCACTGGGCGGCAAATTGTGATGGTACGGGCGGCGTGGCTTTCTGGCCCGATGCACGTGCGAATCGGAACAACCGAAGTGATGCTGCGTCGGCGTGATGCTCAATTTGTTCAAGTTACCAACATCGTGAGCGCATCATGAAACAAATCGCGCTTTTGGGAATGCCCAATACAGGCAAGTCCACGTTCTTTAACCGTTTCACAGGTGCCAACGCCAGCATTGGAAACTGGCCCGGAATCACGGTTGATATGATGATGGCAACGGTTAAGCTAGGGAGCGAAGAAGCCGAAGTCGTTGACTTACCGGGGATCTACGATTTACGCGGCTTTTCTGGTGACGAAGCTGTGGTTCGACGATTTCTTGAAACGGCACCGATTCATTTGGTAGTAATTATTCTCAATGCGGCGCAGCTCGATCGACAGCTTAGCCTTGCGTTGCAGCTTAAACATTTGAATTTGCCGTCGGTGCTGCTGCTCAATATGGCGGACGAAGCGCCAAAATTTGGCGTCACGATCGACGATCAAAAACTTGCCGCGCGGCTAAAAATGCCTGTGATCCCGATTAGCGCAAAATTTGGCACTGGGTATGAAACTGCCTTAAGGGCAATCGAAACCAGTCTTCAGCGCCAGAGTAATCCTGTTGCGCTCGGAACTTTAGAACGAGAGTTTATTTCTGACAGTCAATTGGCATCTGAACTGGGGCGCGTGCTGAAAGATGCGGTAAAAACGCCAGCGCACAGCAAAGATCGATTTACAGAACGGGTCGATCGCGTACTGCTACACCCAATTCTGGGGTTACCGATCTTTTTCGCTGCGATGTTTACGATGTTTCAAATCGTTTACGCCATCGGAGTACCGCTTCAAGATCGGCTTGGAGAACTGCTAGGGTGGATCAAATCAACAGCACTCGAACCGCTCTTGAGCAGCGTGCACCCGTTTGTAAAAGCATTCTTGCTCGAAGGCATTTATGAAGGATTGGGAACGGTTGCGGCGTTTGTGCCTGTGATTATTTTGTTTTTCTTCTGCATGGCGATCGTCGAAGACAGTGGCTATCTTTCTCGATCGGCGTTTTTGATGGATGCCTTTATGGAGCGATTAGGGCTAGATGGTCGATCGTTTGTCATGTCGCTGATGGGGTTTGGCTGCAATGTGCCTGCAATTATGGGAACTCGTGTGATGCGATCGCCCGGATTGCGAATGTTATCAATGCTGGTGATTCCGTTTTCGTTGTGCTCAGCGCGGCTAAATGTGTTTATTTTTATGACTACCGCACTGTTTGCACCTCGAATGGCTGCCGGAGTTTTATTTAGCTTGTATCTATTCAGCTTTGCGGCAGCCATTCTAACGGCGGCACTGTTTAAAGGACGATTCAAAAATAACGATCCGATGGTGTTGGAACTTCCGCCTTATCGATTTCCAACACTAAAGCAAATGGTGTTGCGTTCGTGGTGCGAAGTAAAACACTTTTTGCGTTGGTCAAATCGATTTATTATTTTTGGCGTCGTGGCCATTTGGCTGATGAATAATTTGCCTTACGGTGCCGCTCCTGCCAGTGCTCAAACCTTGTCGGGAATGCTAGGTCAAGCGACACAGCCAATTCTTGCGCCGATCGGGATCAATCCACAGTTAGCCGTTGCGCTCGTGTTTGGATTTGTGGCAAAAGAAATTGTGTTAGGGGGGCTGGCGGTTATTTATGGCAAAGCCGATGACGCTGATTTAATGGGCACGATCGCGCATCAAATTGATTGGGTGCAGGCGTATAGCTTTATGCTGTTCACGCTGCTTTATGTGCCGTGCTTATCTACCGTTGCCGTGCTCAAAACCGAGTCAAAAAGCTTCAAGTTTGCGGCATTTGCGGTCGCGTGGTCGGTTGGCTTAGCGTGGTTAGCCAGCTTCGTTTTCTATCAGGGAGCACGAGCGTTAGGGTTTTGATGGCGCGATCGCGTTGCACGGGGTTTGGTTTACCACCCGTCAGATTCCTCACCTTGCCACACTTCCAAATCAAGCTCATCTAAATACGTTAAAGCCGCTTGAATTTGCTCATAGCTACCTCTGAGTTCTAAATCAAACCATCCATCTCCGTTTGCATTTGCGCCCAAAATTGCAGCAATGATGTTGACGGTAAGGTGATACTGCGACACAAGCTGAGAAATGACTGGCTCTTGGTGGTAATGCTTGGGAATCCGAATGCGAATGCGCTGTTCGGTGATGCGATCGCTAGGAATTGGCGTTGAAGTAGTCATGATTTTCTCACTTTTGTAGTGAATAATCTACGGTTGATCGATGGGTTTACCGAGATTTAACTTGATTACTATCCTACTGAGCCATGCAAAAAAGCGCAAGAAGAGAGTTGTTCTGATTCTTGCGCCGTTTGAATTTCCCGGTTTATTAGAGTTTTGTCTACAGAATTGAACAATCTTGCTCTAGCGCTTGTCTGAGCAAATCGCGGTATTGAGCATTTTGAACAATATAAGCACCAAAGCGGGCTAAATGAGGATTCATCATTTGAGCATCAAACAAAACGAAGTTGCGCGATCGTAGATGCTCGACCAATTTCACCATCGCCACCTTCGAGCCTTCAGGAATGCGATAAAACATCGACTCGCCAATAAACGCCCCGCGAATCACAATTCCCAAAATTCCTCCAGCAAGCTGATCGCCTTGCCACGTCTCAAAGCTATGCGCCCACCCTGCCCGATGCAGCATCAAATAAATTTCTTTAAGCTCGCTCGAAATCCAGGTGGAATCTCGATCGGCGCACCCTTCCACAACGGCTTCAAACGCTTGATCAATCTCGACCCTAAAGCGATCCTGATTTAGAACCCGTTGCAGCGATTTTGGGTAGCGAAATCGATCGTCAAGTGGAATCAGCGTGCGCTCGCGGCTGCTATACCAAGCTAAATCTTTGCCCCACTCATTCGCCATCAAGAAATAGCCCTGGGCATAGCCTTCGACGATCGCACGGCAATCAAATTTCATAACCTTCGCTCCGGGCAACGTTGTAACAAAAAATCCGAAACGGTATAGTTTGGATAGCTTTTAAGGGAAAACGGTCATGGTTGAACCCATCCCGCCGATTACGTTACCACCTGCGCGATATCCGGAGCGTGAAGCAGAGTGGCTGAAACAAAAACTTCATCAGTGGCTTAACGAAGAATACCTTCCTGAAGCCGTGAATCAAACGATCGCGGCTCGTGCGGCACAGATTTTTATGCGTCAGCGCATGGAAGGCGAAAACGATCTCGGCTCGCTGGTGATTGCGATCATTTCCGAGATGCAGGCGTTTGATTTTTCAGAAAGTTTTTACGGCGAATTTGCCGTTGCCAACGCAGTCAGCGATTTGCTGCTTGAAAGCTTAGGCATTGATTATTGCTGCGGTCAGTAAAAGATAAGGTGCCAAGTTCACCTCGACACCTTTCTTTCTACCAGCTTGATTTGACAACGCCAGGCAGTAAGCCCTGGTGCGCCATTTCTCGAATGCAGTGGCGTGATAACCCAAAATCGCGGTATACCCCACGCGGACGACCTGTAACCCAACAGCGATTCCGCACGCGAACTTTGGCGCTGTTGCGCGGAAGCTGTTGAATTTTGCGATGAATCTCTAATTTGTCAGCTTGAGACGTTGCCGCCTCAAACTGCTGTAAGAGGTCTTCACGTTTTTGAGCGTATTTAGCGACGATTCTCTCGCGCTTTTTTTCACGCTCAATCATGCTTTTCTTAGCCATGAATGAACTTTGAACCTTTCAATAAATGACACTATTTCTGATTGTACTCAATCATTGGGCAATTTGGCGCGAGTGTCGATCGAACTTAGCGCACGCTTCGGGTAACGCTGGATCGAAAACGATTTGATGAGTTGCGGTGGGCACAAGTCGGCGGACGATCTTTAAGTATTTTTCGGCGTGCGATCGTGTCCGAAATCGCTGAACAACAGAACGCTGCATCTTGGGGATCAGTCGAACAATGCACCACGGATGCAGTCGCTTCTAGTAATTTTCCGCGTCAAAATCATTCACCGATCTGGTGGGCGGATGGGCTGATATCATAGGGGGCGTCTCCTTTTTGTGGGGATACGGCGATTACCCTTCGGGAACTGCGAAGCAACCGCCCTTTCGTTGTCCAGACGGGGAGGGCGATCGCTCTTTTAGAACAACTTTAACTAAAGGTCGAAGTCTCGACCTTTGTCAAGAATGAGTTTGTTTTGTGTGCGAATTCGTGAATTCGCTAAAGAGCAAAGCTTGAAGTTAAAAGATTGGCAATGGCTGACGTTGTATCGCTAATCAAAATTGCGCGGGTGTTTGGCGTAACGGTTGAAGAGTTAGTCGAGATTCTTGAAAAGTGATCGAGAAGATTAAAAGGGGTTCGCTGCGTTGTCATTTCGCCCGCGAATGAATTGCGGGCTAACGAGTTAAACCTGTTGAAACAGGTTAAGAGTCTTGGTTTAGTCCTCTTTAGAGGACTTTTACAATTAGCCCGCAATTCATTCGCGGGCGGATTCAGAATTTTTACGATCGACCCGCATTCATCCGCAAGCCTATTTGCAACAAAGCAACATGCTTAATCACATTTAAGACAGATACGGGGAATGCTGAAGCAGTAATTCATCTTCATCGAAATGACCCTCTGGCGGACTTATTATCATATCGTTTGGGCAACGTATTGTCGCCAACCGCTCATCTTTGAGAAGGCTGAACCATCGCTTTATGATTTCATTCGCTTCAAAAGTCGATCGCTCGATTGCTCATTACATTCTGTTGGTGGCATGGCAGATCATCTACATTTAATCGTGTCCATTCCACCAAAACTCTCGATCGCCGAATTTGTGAAAATGATGAAGGGAAGTAGTTCTCGTTACCTCAACCTAACTTATCCGAATCATGGATTCGCATGGCAACGAGAATACGGTGTGTTTTCATTGGGCAGTAAACAATTAGAGCAAGCGATCGCATATGTGGAACACCAAAAACAGCATCATCGTGAGCAAACCATTATTTGCAGTCTAGAAATGACTGATTTACTCAAGCACGATTAAGAACTGTTTTAGAATTTCTATGTGATCGATCAGCAAAACACCTTTTTACAGTCGTATTTCAGCAAATGCATGAGCAAAAGCAGCAAACGCATAGACAACTGAAGCAAATGTATGAACGATCGTAGAAAATGCTCAACGTTTTGCAGGTTTAGAGGAAACGATCGAGGCTTTTCTGTCTACGTGTAAAAAGAATCAAGGAAACGACGATGAGCATCTTAGACGATATCTACAATGCCTTTGAACCGGAACCTTTGCCTGCGGGGTCTCCGGTTTATGTTGATTGCAAAGCGGTCAGAGGCGGAAGTGATATCTTTGTTGAACTAGGTAGGACAATTCAGAAATCGAATAAGTACACTTGCCAACTCTATACCGGACATCGCGGCGGCGGGAAGTCAACCGAGTTGCTACGGCTTGAGCAAGATTTAGAGCAAAAAGGTTGCGTCGTGGTTTACTTCTCGGCTGAGGACGAAGACATCAACACCGAAGACGTGGAGTATACTGATCTTCTGTTAGCTTGCACTCGTCACTTATTAGAACGGATAAAAGACGCAGACGCAAGACCGATTTTGAGTTGGCTGCACGATCGCGCCAAAGCCTTTGACGATGTTTTGAAAACGCAGATTTTTGTTGACGATCCCAAATTAGAAATCGGGATTAAACAATTTGCCAAAATTACAGGCACGATTCGCACTCAGCCTACACAACGCGCAAAACTGCGAGAGCTTTTGACGCCCTACACCGAAAATTTAGTGAAAGCGCTCAACGATTTTATTGATGATGCTTATAAGCGATTGCCGCCCAATAAAAACAAAATCGTTCTGATTGCTGATGGACTCGAAAAGATTACGCTCATTACAAAAGATGGCGGGCGCACCAATCACGATGAGATTTTTATCGATCGCAGTACTCAATTAAAAGGCTTAAATTGCCACGTCATTTATACGGTTCCAGTGTCGCTGGTATTATCGAGCCGCGCTTCGGATTTGATGGAGATTTATAACTGTCCGCCGCAAGTGTTACCGATGGTGATGGTTCGCACGAGAGACAATCAGCCTTATCAAGCGGGCATCGATGCGATGAAACAAATTGTACGCTGTCGGATTAAATCGATCGATAAAGCAAAGGGCATGGCGCTAGAAGGCGAGGTGTTTGATACGCCCGAAACGTTAGAGCAGTTTTGCTTGATTAGCGGCGGGCACGTGCGGAATCTGGTGCTGCTGATGCAAACGGCGATTAAGTACAATGAAGAAGAGCGGCTTCCAATTACAAGCACTGCTTTACTTCAAGCAATTCGGCAACTGAGGAAGACTTACCGCGATACGGTCAACGCGAATCAGTGGTCGCTGTTGGCAACCGTTCATCAAACGAAGACGATTCCGAACGATGACGCGCATCGCAGTTTGTTATTTAATCGCTGTTTGCTGGAGTATCTTGTGGATGGCGAAACTTGGCAGGACGTTCATCCGGTGCTTTTAGAGGTTTCGGAATTTAAGGCGGCATTGAAAGCGATCGCTAAAATACAAACATGACTTCAGATCCCACCGATTGGACACAAGAAGCTGAACTCGATCCAGAAAAAGAGTATCGGGCATTGGTTCGATCAATTCGCTACAGTCGCGGATTTGGATTGCTGTTTGTGCAATGTTCTCCGGCAGAAGGAACTCGGTTGATCGATCGTGTTCGTGAGGATTTGCCGACGAAGAAGATTGAAGTTTTGACGTTGGAAGAACCTATTGATAATTTGTATGATGTTGTGAATGCTTTACCCGAAAGAGAAAAAATTAACGCTCTGTTTATTCGAGGCATTGAGCACTCGCTATATGAGTACGAAAAAGAGCAACTTTGGCATGATTCAAGTGAGCAACGTAATTATAGTCAGAAAAGCATTCCTCGTTTGCTTGGACATCTGAATTTAGGTCGAGAGCGATTTCGAGAGCATTTCAAAATCTGTTTTGTATTTCTAGTTCCTAAATTTGTGCTTAAGTATTTAAGTCGTCGTGCACCTGATTTTTTTGATTGGCGTTCTGGTGTGCTTGAGTTCACACTAGACGAAGATTTATTGCAGGAGGAATATGAGGTAATTCGTTCTCGGAAGTACGTAGATTATATTGAATTAACACCTCAACAACGACGAGAAGAAATTTTCAAAATCCAAGCATTGGTAGAAGAACTTAAGCAAACAACTAAGCAAAAGTGTGCTTTGTATGTCGAGCAAGGTCTTCTCCATGCTGCTTCCAAAGAATACGAAAACGCCATTATCAGTTTTGATAAAGCACTCGAAATCAAGTCAGAATACTATTCAGCCTGGTACAATCGCGGGATTGCACTCAGTGACCTAGGACGACATAAAGAAGCGATTGTAAGCTTTAATAAAGCTCTTGAAATTAAGCCAGATTATTATGCAGCTTTGTACAATTGGGGAACTGCGTTGAATATTTTAGGACGATACGAAGAGGCAATTGCAAGTTTTGACAAAGCACTTGCAATTGAATCAGATTCTTGTATGGCTTGGCATAGTCGTGGAGCAGCGCTTGGTAAGTTAGGACAGTTTGAAGAAGCAATCATGAGCTTTGATAAAGCGCTTGAAATTAAACTAGATTACTATGCGGCTTGGCGCGATCGTGGAGTAGCGCTTGGTAAGTTAGGACGATATGAAGGGGCAATTGCTGCTTTTAATAGAGCGCTTGAAATTAATCCAAGCGACTACATTGTTTGGAATATGCGTGATTATGCGCTTACTGAAACCGGACGCTATGAAGAAGCATTCATCAACTGTAATAATCTTCTCGAAGTTAGACCTAGATATGTTTCAGCATGGAATAATCGTGGCATTGCGTTAGCTCATATGAAGCAATACACCGAAGCAATCGCTAGTTTTGATTATGCTCTTCAACTTGATCCAAACGCATACTACGTTCTAGCAAGTAAAGCAGAATGCTACGTGTTGCAAGGTGCAGTTGACTCAGCAATTGAACATCTTCAAAAAGCAATTAATATTGAGCCTGATAAATGTCGAGATTGGGCAAGAACTGATCCAGACTTAGAGAGCATCCGAAACGACGATCGCTTTCAAGCCTTAATTAACGAGACTCAGAATGAATAAGCGATCGCACAGTTGAGCGGCAGACTATTCCTAAAATGGAGAGGCAATAAAAGGTTGAACATCATGACAGCAAAACAACGACTTATTCAAGAAATTGAGCAAGCGCCCGAACCCTTAATTGAGCAGGTTTTAGATTTTCTATTGAAGACAAAAGCCGAAAGAAATGGTGTAAATTCTGTTCATCTATTAGCTGAATTTGCTGGAATTTTGAGCGACGACGAAGCGCAAGAACTGCAAGTCACGATCGCGAACGAGTTTAAGAAGATTGATGTAAATGGCTGGTGAGATTGCTCTAGATACTTCTGTCGCAATTCGTTACCTCAACGGAGATAGCAACGTTGTAAACAGCGTTTTAGCTTTAGAAAATGTTGTTTTACCGCTTCCAGTCGTTGGAGAGTTATTGTTTGGGGCAGAAAATTCATCACGTCCGCTTCAGAACCTAAATCGCTATCGAGAATTCATTAATGCTTGTATTGTGATTTCAATGGATCGAGAAACAGCCGTTTACTATTCACAAACTCGAATTGCTCTCAGGCGAAAAGGGCGTCCAATTCCTGAAAATGATATTTGGATCGCCGCTCAATGTCTTGAACAGGACTGGAGACTGGTTACAGACGATTCAGATTTTCATTATGTCGATCGTCTTATTATTGAAAAATGGTAACTCTTATCTTGAAGCTTTCAAATGGGCAGAAACCGATTCTGATTTTGACAGCATTCGCAACGACGATCGCTTTCAAGCCTTAATCAACGAGCATCAAAATGAACGAGCGATTAGCGCAGCGCGCGCGAAGCAACCGCTCTTGATAAAATTAATCTAAACCCAAGTTTAAGCAGAAATGATCAGCAAACAACCGCAAGAGTTTTATGTCGTCATTGAGCGAGATGAAGACGGTATCTATGTAGGGGAAGTACCGCAACTTAGAGCTTGTTACAGTCAAGGCGAGACGATCGATGAACTGATGATCAACATCAAAGAAGCGATCGGGCTTTGTTTAGAAGATCAAGCAGATGAACAAGTATCAGAATTCGTCGGTGTTCAGAGAGTAACTATCTGATGCCAAAGCTTCCAACGGTGACAGGTGAAGAAGCGATCAAAGCACTTGAAAAAGCTAATTTTCAGAACGTTCGCCAGAAAGGTAGCCATATTCGTTTAAAACATGAGGACGGTCGCGTTGTCACAATTCCGGTACATTCGGGTAAGAACTTAGGAAAAGGCTTGCTCAAGAAGATTCTACGTGATTCAGAACTAACCGTAGAGGAATTTCTTGATTTGCTTGACAGTTAGGCGATTAGCTCCTGCAATCGTAAATGATTAAAAACTAATCTTGACAGCATTCGCAACGACGATCGCTTTCAAGCCTTAATCAACGAGCATCAAAATGAATAAGCGATTGTGCTAACTCCTTTAGTAAAGGAAGTATGAAAGACTATCACATCAATGTGTTTTACAGTGAAGATGATGAAGGCTACATTGCCGATATTCCTGATTTAAAGTTTTGCTCTGCCTTTGGAGAAGCACCTGAAGAAGCAGTTCGAGAAGTCACGATCGCAAAAGCCGCCTGGATTGAAACCGCAAAAGCATCAGGTAAAGCAATTCCTGAACCAAAGTATCGACCTGCAATTTATCAAGTCAGTTAAGCGATCGCACCGCTTACGATTTTGCCGTCGCTATTTTCTTCAGTGGTTCAGACAAATGCGCCGACGGACACAGATCCGCGAGTTCGCAGTGATCGCACCGGGGACTCCGCGCATTACAAATCGCTCGACCGTGATAAATCAACCGAATCGACCAATTCTCCCAATCCGGTTGCGGAATCAGCTTCATTAAATCGCGTTCGATTTTTACAGGCTCGGTGTGTTGGGTAAAGCCTAATCGATAGCTTAAACGCTTGACGTGCGTATCAACCGTGACGCCTAAATTCACGCCAAACGCATGAGCCGAAACAACGTTAGCGGTTTTGCGAGCGACGCCCGGAAGTTTGAGCAAATCTTCCATCGATCGCGGCACTTTCCCGTCAAACATTTCTACGATCAGGCGGCAAGCGCCTTGAATATTTTTGGCTTTGTTGCGGTAAAAGCCAGTCGATCGAATCAATTCTTCAATTTCACTGACTTCTGCACTTGCCATCGCCTCAGCATCAGGAAAGCGGCGAAACAAAGCAGGCGTTACTAAGTTGACTCGTTCATCGGTGCACTGAGCCGACAGAATTGTGGCCACGAGAAGCTGAACCGGAGTTTCATAATCAAGCGTGCATGGAGCTTCTGGATAAAGCCGTTTCAGGCGAACCAGTACCTCTAATGCACGCTGTTTTTGAGCAGAGATTCGCACGCTTACTGAGGAATGAGATTTACAGTGTCACGAATAATCAGAAAGACGCCTAAACCAAGCAGCAGCACTAAGCCAGTTTGCATCACGCTTTCTTGAAAGCGCGACGGTAAGGGTTTTCCACGCACGCCTTCGACCAGCAAAAAGGCTAACTGACCCCCATCAAGCGCAGGGAGCGGCAAAATGTTGATGATCGCGAGGTTAATGCTAATCAGCGCGGTGAAGTTAAACAAGCTGGAGAAATCGCTTTGGGCAATTTTTGCACCTGTCGCCACGATCGCAACCGGCCCTGCTACCTGACTTGCAGTTTTGCCAAAGTTACTAATTAGTTGACCGAAACCTTGCACCGTGAGCACTACAATGCGTTGAAACTCGTTCGCGGCCCAGGTAAACACTTCTAAAACGTTCGACGGATGTTTGTAGTAAATCTTGAAGTTAGGTTGAAGCTGAACGCCAACTTTTCCTTTGCCGTCTTCGTTCTTGGGCGTTAGCGTAATGTTGATCGGCTGGTCTTTGCGCTGAACGGTTAGCTGCAACGATCGACCCGGACTCGATTCAATTTTCTGACGCACGGTTGTGGTTGCTTGCTGAGAAGAACCAAGCGTTTGACCCTCGATCGCAGTAATTACATCGCCGTCTTGAAGTCCCGCTTGAGCCGCGACTTCTTGCGGAATAACACGCGGAACCGCAACGCCGGGATTGTAATCGATCGCTGGAGATCCAACAAACGCCATTTGTCCAACGAGAACAAAGTAGGCGAAGATTAGGTTTGCAATTACGCCGGCCGAGATGACGATCGCTCGATCGAGCACCGGACGGTTTTTCAGCAAGTTCGGATCGTTCGGGGGAATTTCGCTATCGGGATCGTCATCGGGAAAGCCGACAAAGCCACCCAACGGAAGCGCACGTAAGGCATACTCGGTTTGCGATCCTTGATATTTCCAAACGATCGGGCCAAAACCAAGCGAAAATCGGTTCGCATAAATGCCTTGAAGCCGAGCCGCCAGGAAGTGACCCAGTTCATGCACAAAGATGAGAACCGCAAGAAGAAGAATAACCGCCAGGACTGACATAGGCAAAAATATGAAGCCAGATTAGAAACTGTTTCTCTATTCTAAAGGTTTGATCGGGCTGTCATGAAACTTCACTAAGGAAGAGACCGAGTATTAGCGATCGCTTTAAACCTTCTAAACAGTCGTGCACAAAGCACTGTAACCGCTTGTCGTGTGAGGTGGTTTGTGCCTTGCCGCCTTTTCTGTCTCGCTTTACAAGGTTTTGTTGTGTACTTTGGCGCAGGCAGGTCTAGGTACCCCGCAATTTATTTGCGCTCGGTCTAAAGACGCAGCGAAGCGCTTTAAACCACGCTCTACGATCGCGCACCCGGGTCAGGCGAAATCACTTCCGGAGCACCCCGTTGCTCTAGATAAACCGTGCTTTGATCTTGTCCATCGATCGAGATTTTTTCATAGCGCACCTTTCCCTGCACATTGATTTTGGTTCCGGGTGCAGGCAATCGATCCCGCGTCGTAATCCAAATTCGCCCTGTTTCATCGCTTAGCTCGTAGGCGCGTGCTCCACCGACGAGCGGCACCTGCGATTCGATTTTTCCTTGTAGCCGCACGTCGCGATCGATTTTCTTCGACACATCCCGAATCGACGTGCGTTCGAGCAGATTCAGCGCAGACATCACCTGATTTGAGGTCGTCGGCAAATCCGGCGGACTTGTGCAGCCGATCAAATTTGCACACAAAATGCCAAAAATGCCAATTCCGAACCGCGAGAACTCTAAATTCATCGCAAACCTGCCTTTTGTGGAACCTTCAGCAGCAAAATCGCCCCAAACATAAACCTCTATTGCACGTCTTCACCGAACGCGGCGTGAATCTGCGAAACTAGGGAGGCTGATAGTTTATGATGCAGTTGATTGTGACTCAGTTCCGGAGTTGTTGTGTGTAAAAAATACAACCCAAAACGCCTCCGAATTGTATTTTGAAGCAATTCTCAATTTTGTGGTCACTTTTTTTGCGTCGGTTCCTGATGTGTTATGCCTTCTATAGCCCAATTGCTCGACGGTAAAGCGCTGGCTCAACAAATGCAAGCTGAGCTAAGCGCCCAAGTTCAAACCCTTCAATCTCAATACAAACGTCCGCCTGGATTAGCTGTTCTGATGGTCGGCGATAATCCGGCAAGTGCAGCCTATGTTCGCAATAAAGAAAAAGCTTGCGCGGCAGTCGGAATTGCATCCTACGGAACGCATTTTCCCACTGAAACTACGCAAGATATTTTAAGTCAAACGATCGACGAACTCAACCAAGACGATCGCGTAGACGGAATTCTCGTGCAGCTTCCCTTGCCTGAGCATCTTGATAGCGTTGCGCTCTTAAATCAAATTGATCCCAACAAAGACGCCGATGGCTTACATCCGTTTAATTTAGGTCGATTGATGCGCGGCGAACCCGGACTGCGAAGCTGTACTCCGGCGGGCGTGATGCGATTGCTCGAAGAATACAGCATCAACCTCAAAGGCAAACAGGCTGTGGTCGTTGGACGCAGTATTCTTGTCGGAAAGCCCGTTGCGCTGATGCTGCTCGAAGCCGATGCAACGGTTACGATCGCGCATTCTCGATCGCAGAATCTCGGTGCGTTGTGTCGCGATGCGGATGTTTTGATTGCAGCCGTTGGGCGTACAAAAATTATTACTGCCGACATGGTAAAGCCCGGAGCCGTTGTTGTAGACGTCGGGATCAACCGCATCACCGATGAAACTGGAAAAAGTCGGTTAGTTGGCGACGTCGATTTTGAAGCCGTCAACTCAGTTGCGGGATATTTAACGCCAGTTCCAGGTGGAGTTGGCGCAATGACTGTGACCATGCTGTTGCACAATACAGTATGGAGCTATCGACAAAAATTTGTCTAAGAATTCGCGTGTGAAGGGACTAGGAGGATTATTTGGCATGGTCGTATCGGACAAAACCCAACTCAATCAAGCCTCACGTTTTGATTTGAAAGCATATCTAGCCGCACGACAGCAGTTAGTTGAAACGGCGCTCGATCGTGCTTTTCCCGTGATTTATCCAGAAACGATTTACGAGGCGATGCGCTATTCGCTGTTTGCTGGCGGCAAGCGGTTGCGTCCGGTGCTGTGTCTTGCTACGTGCGAATTGAGCGGCGGCACGATCGAAATGGCGCTGCCAACCGCTTGTGCGCTCGAAATGATTCACACCATGTCGCTAATTCACGATGATCTGCCCGCAATGGACGACGACGATTATCGACGCGGCAAACTCACAAATCACAAAAAGTTCGGTGAAGCGGTGGCAATTTTGGCGGGCGATGGCTTACTGGCGTATGCGTTTGAGCACATTGCGGAAGAAACGCAGAACGTGGCGGGCGATCGCTTGCTTAAAGTGATTGCCCGCTTGGGTCGTGCAGTCGGCGCGGCGGGATTGGTCGGCGGTCAAGTTGTGGATCTCGAATGCGAAGGCGCAAAAGAGGTGACGATCGAAACCCTCAATTTTATTCACACCCACAAAACCGCCGCTTTGCTTGAAACGTCGGTGGTAAGCGGTGCGATTCTCGCGGGTGCAAGCGATTGCGATGTGCAGCGACTGACGCGATACGCACAATCGATCGGGCTTGCTTTTCAAATTGTCGATGATTTGCTCGACATCACTTCAACGCAAGCGGAACTTGGAAAAAGCATCGGAAAAGACGTCAACGCGCAGAAAGCCACTTATCCGCGTCTTTTAGGCATGGATGAATCGAAGCGACAAGCTCAAGAACTCGTAGAGCAAGCCAAAGCTGAAGTCGTGGGCTTTGGTGAAAAAGCATTTCCGTTGATGGCGATCGCCGATTACATCACCGCTCGCACTCACTAATATTTAGAAACCAGGATCATTCTAATTCTTGATGTTGCTGTTTCCAAATCCTGTTATTCTTTTTTCCCTAGCCCCTTATTGATCAACCTTTATGCAGGACTTTGGCGACATTCTAGATAACCGAGTGCTGCTTCTCGCTCTCGTGGCGTGTTTGTTTGCCCAAGCAACAAAACTCATTGTCGAACTGATTAAAAATCGCAAGGTGAATTTGCGCGTTTTGGTAGAGACGGGTGGAATGCCGAGTTCACATTCTGCCTTAGTGACTGCGCTGGCAACAGGCGTCGGTTTACACGACGGTTGGGCGAGTACTGAGTTTGCGATCGCGACTGTTTTGGCGTTTATCGTGATGTATGATTCTCAAGGCGTGCGCCAAGCCGCCGGAAAGCAAGCCCGCATTTTGAATCAGCTAATCGACGAATTTTTTCAAGGCGAACACCAATTCGCCGAAAGCCGCTTAAAAGAACTGCTCGGACATACGCCCGTTCAGGTAATCGTGGGATCGATTCTTGGTGTAGTGATTTGTTTGGTCGGAGAATGGTGGCTTGGTGGGCACTGGTCGGTCAGTTCTCCTTTGTAAATTAACGTGTGTTCCGGTTAAGCGGGCGCGACTGAAGGCGCGGCTACACAGACAAAGTGTGCCTGCGCACACTAACAGCCCATTAGATAGAGAAACCCGCGCAGGTGGGTTTTGTCTCTGTAGCCGCGTAGCTGCTCGTCTCTTGCGAAGCTAATAGCATTCGCCAGGGCAGATTCAGGCAGTTCTGATTTAGAACTGATACTGATTACTGCGCTCCAACGGCTTGCGGTAAACTGACGACGGGCGTTAGAAGAATCACCCGCCGACTGTCTACGATCGTGGCGCTAAATCCGCGATCGCTTAAACGCTGCAATACGGCATTGGCAATGGATCGATTGCTGGTATGCACCGCCAGCAAGTAAGGACGCTGCCGATACGACGCCAATCCAATGTCGCGATCTAAAGCTTGCTGTACCTGTGAGGCAACTTCAGGACGATTGTTGTAGTTCACAATCACCGCAAATCCATTTCCAAGCTGCTGCGGGTTGTAGCCTCCAGTTCGAGATCGAAGCGTCGTTGTAGCGCGGGTTGAAAATTGTTCACGATTTTGCGCTTCGGTTTGACGATTACTCGGACGCACCACAAACGCCTGCAATCCAACCGTGTCGTTGAGGTAATTTGCCCAAGACGATGCTGTATCAGAATCGCGAAATCCGCCGACTCGCGTTACGACATCTTCTAAGTAGCGGCACACCGTGACGCTGGAATCTCTGGAGAGCAAATTGCGGACTCGTGCTTGAGTTTCGGGCGTTTGGCTTTTAACTAGCAGTAAATATTCACCGGACTTTGGCGGCGCACAGGCGCGAGACTGCGCCCACGCAGGCGTACTTGCTAAGACGATCGCGACACCCGCAATCATCGGAAGTGCTGGAAATAATCGGTTTGAACGAGTGCAGCGTTGAATCATCGTCTGGTGCATACAAAGTCCGGGGGCAAATTACGAAACGGGTTCAAGAGATGCCAACGGTTGCGGAAGCGTTTCCGACGGCTGGAATTCTCCAGTGATGACATATTCTAGCCGCAGCTTGAGCCAGGTAATAAACTGTTTGTTGGTGGATACGATCGCGGCGGCAGGCTGCGGACAGGTTGCTTTGATCGTCGCCATTTCGGGCGCTTCTAGAAACGCAGGCCGTTTGATTAGCCAAAAATCAATGTCTTTTCCTTTTTCGGCATAATCGCGAGTGCGTTCCTTTAGTACTTCTCCGATCGGTTCGTCTTCGGTCAGGAATTTTTGGCTGGCTAAAACGTAGTAGTAAGTTGTCATCGTTTAAAGGTCTCCTCGAATCGCTTGTTTCATTTCCCGCACGGCACGTTCTAACCCCACCAATGCAGCACGGCTAATAATCGTATGTCCAATATTCAATTCTTCCATGCCCGGAAGCGCTGCAACAGGCTGAACGTTCCAATACGTTAATCCGTGTCCAGCATTGACCCGCAAACCCAGCGCGATCGCGCGATCGCATCCGGTTTTGAGGATGTCTAGCTCTTTGGCTCGATCGAGTTCCGAATGCGCTTCGGCATATTGTCCGGTGTGCAGTTCGATAAACTTGGCTCCACTTTGCGCCGACGCTTCGATTTGCTTTGAGTCGGCATCGATAAACAAGCTGACTGGAATTTGAGCGCTTTGGAGTTGATCGACGACCGATTTTATGCGATCGAGCTGAGCCGCGATTTCAAGCCCGCCTTCGGTCGTGACTTCTTCGCGCTTTTCGGGAACAAGCGTTACATAATCTGGCTTAATATCAAGAGCGATCGCGACCATTTCATCGGTTGCCGCCATTTCGAGATTGAGATGCGTGCGAACGGTTTGCCGCAGCAGTTGGACATCGCGGTCTTGAATGTGCCGCCGATCTTCGCGCAAATGCACGGTAATGCCATCGGCTCCGGCCAGTTCGGCAAGCACGGCTGCCGCGATCGGATCAGGTTCAACCGTGCGACGGGCTTGACGAATTGTTGCGATGTGATCAATGTTGACACCGAGTGTAGGCAAGACTTTCTCCTAGAGCTACGATCCTCCATTATATTGTTACTCGATGCGAATTAAGCCAATTTGATCACTCATCACTCGATCGAGTTGCCTAAATTCACGATCTGGATTTGTAACGCCTAGCACAGGGCTACCAAATACCGTGATTGAGTAATTTAAGTCGATGAACAAGGTTAAATTGCTCGTGGGGTTTGAGTTTCGACTGCGCTCAACGCTCCAGACGTTTACCTTCGCGGGTTGAGCGCAGTCGAAACGCGGCGGTCAATC
>CAXUFL010000043.1:0-43686 GCA_964250455.1 uncultured bacterium | reverse complement strand
ATATCTTCTTTGATGTTGTCGAGATCAATATAGCGATCGGCAACGTTGATCAAGCTATCGCTGGTCATCGATCGCAAACTTACCACTTCGACGCGCACGCCTCGATAGCTGACCGCATTCACCGCATACGCCAAATCGCCATCGCCGCTTACTAAAACGGCTGTGTCGTAAGACCCCACCAGCGACATCATATCAACCGCGATTTCTACGTCGAGGTTGGCTTTTTTCGAGCCGTCGGGCAGTTGCACCAAATCTTTAGAAATAACGCGGTATCCGTTGCGGCGCATCCACAAAAGAAAGCCTTGCTGCTTTTCGTTGGTGCGATCGACCCCGGTGTAAAAAAACGATCGCAACAATCGTGATCCCGATGTCAATCGCACAAGCAGCTTGGTGTAATCGATTTCAATTCCAAGCTGCAATGCGGCATAAAACAAATTAGAGCCGTCGATAAAAATGGCGACTCGTCCTCGATTTTCAAGAACTTGTTCGGGAGAAAAAACGGGTTCCGGTTCGTGATTGAGATGATTCAACACAGTTAATATCCTCAAGTTTTTTATGAAAGGTATTGAACAGCAAAGCGTTCGAGCACTCGATGTCTTATCGCAATCCTCAAGCAGAATCTTCGGGAAGTTCTAACTTTTGAAAGACAGGCTGGGGAGGTTGTAATGCCTGTTTAGCTCGAAGTATTCCCCATGTCGTTTGGTTCGGGAAGGTGAACGAAACATCTATTAAATCAGCGTTACTAAAATCAACAGAAAAACTCAATTGTTGATAAATGGCAGTGCTCAAATGAGGAACGATCGGTGATAAAAGATACGCTGCGAGTCGCACAGCTTCCAGCACTGTGTAAAGAATCTGCTCGACCTCAGCTTGTTTTCCTTGTTTGTATAGCGTGAATGGTGCTTGTTCGTCAATATACTTGTTGCCTCTCCGTACCAGTGTGAGAATTTCTTCGCACGCTGCACTAAACGCCAGCGCATCGTAGGCGTTGGCAACGCGATCGCTCAACCCTTCTGCCATCTGCCGCATGGGGTTTTCTGAAGGAATTGTTACATCCGGTACCAAGCCGCCGCAATATTTGTGCGTCATTTTCAGCGTTCGATTCAGCAAGTTGCCCAAGTCGTTTGCTAAGTCCGCGTTGACAATATTGACAAAGCGCGTTTCTTCAAACACGCCGTCGCGCCCGAACTCAATTTCTTTTAACAAGTAATAGCGAATCGCATCGATCGGATACTGCTTGACTAAAGCAACCGGATCGATCGTGTTGCCGCTACTTTTTCCCATTTTCAAGCCGTCGCGCACCAAAAAGCCGTGACCAAACACGCGATCGGGGAGCGCTAATCCGGCCGACATCAGCATCGCAGGCCAATACACCGCATGAAACCGCAGAATATCTTTTCCGATAATATGCACGTTAAACGGATACCAGTTTGCGGTTGCATTTGCGATCGTGGGTTCTTGATCGGGTTCAAGCAAAGCGGTAATGTAGCCGAGCAGCGCATCAAACCAAACGTAAATCGTGTGATTTGGATTTTCAGGAACCGGAAAACCCCAATCGAGGTTGACTCGCGAAATCGAGAAATCACGCAAACCTTGAGCCACAAAATTTAGAACTTCGTTGCGACGGCTTTCCGGCTGGATAAAATCGGGTCGATCGCGATACAGCTTTTCGAGATTTTCCTGATACTTTGACAACCGGAAAAAATAGTTTTCTTCATCGCGCCATTCTGCTGCTTTGCTCGGATGAATGGCGCATCGATGTTCTTCAAGCAGTTCGCGTTCTTCTTTGAATTCTTCGCACGAAACGCAATACCAGCCTTGCTGACGACTAAGATAAATATCACCGTTATTCCACACGCGCCCGAAGAATTCTTTCACAATCGCCGCGTGTCGATCGTCGGTCGTGCGAATAAAGCGATCGTAGTGAATATCCAGCGTTGACCACAGTTGCTGAAAGCCTTCGACGATTAAATCGCAGTGTTCTTTGGGCGATCGTCCTAAACTTTCTGCGGTGCGCTGAATTTTCTGTCCGTGCTCATCGCTGCCTGTGACAAACATCGTCGGCTTACCGCGCAGGCGTTGAAACCGCGCCATCGCATCCGCCGCAATTGTCGGATAAGCGCTTCCGATGTGCGGCAAGTCATTCACATAGTAAAGCGGCGTTGTTAAAGCAAATGTATTTCTTTTAATTGAAGAATTCATAGATAACCTAAAACCCCCGGCAAGATAAATAACAATCCGGGTAGGGGCTTGACTGAACGATGCCTTTGTCGATCAAACCGACGATCGACCGAAATAAATTCCAGCCGTTAATAAAGCATCTCAGAGTCTTTTTAATTTTAACCATCAACGTTTGATATCGTTCGTCAGAAAATCTTAAATCTGTTTCTAGTCATTAACCTTAAGGTCTAAATTATCAGGTCAAAAAAAACTTCCAATAAAATTAAGTTCTAAATCCAAAATTACCCTGATTCTGCAAGTTATCGTTAAAACAAGTTCTAAAAACGACTCTGCCTTAAGATCCTTGTAGATGCGAATCAATCAATGTTAAGAATTAAACATATTTTGCAATTGTCCTCATCGTTTTGGCTCAAGGTTCATGCCAGGATTGAGTCCGCTTCAGATTTCCCAATTCACCCTGATGTCGATGGGAACGCGCATGAGCGTAGAACGGCGCGATCGCGTTCCTAAATCTAGCGCGTTAGTGGTTGTGAGCAATCATCGCAGCGTCATGGATGCCATGCTGCTGATGAGCGCGATCGATCGTCCGATTCGATTTGCGTGTCATCACTATATGGGGCAAGTGCCCGTCATGCGCGAAGTAGTGACGCAGTTTGGCTGTTTTCCCCTAGACGATGAAAAACATCGGCAAAACAGCTTTTTTCACAAATCGATCAAGATGTTGAGCACTCAGCAAGTCGTGGGCGTGTTTCCCGAAGGCACGTTACCGATGGTGCATCCGCCAAAACCGGGAATTGTCGGCGAGTTTCATCGCGGTTTTGCGCATTTAGCGCTGCGTGCTCCGGTTCAAGATTTAGCAATTTTGCCCGTGGCGATCGCGCCTATGCAAGAAACCGTAAGCTCGGCAATTCCGCTTAAAATGCTCAGCTTTTTTGATCCGTCAGAACCTTTATTCGATCAACCCGGATGGCATCCGTTGCTGTTGTATCAAAAAGTTAAGATGTTAATGGGTCATCCGATTTGGATTACCGATCGCCTTCGGGCTGATTATTCGGGCAGACACGCTAAAAAAATCGTCGTTGAACTCGTCAATCAAGCACAAGGTGAAATAAAAACCCTTTTAGATCAAGGCTGTTATTAACCCGTTTTTCAATGCTTCAAAGTCATCCTTGTTTTTTGACGCCGAAAGCGCTTAAACCCCAATTTCCGCTATTCGTGTTTTTGCCCGGAATGGACGGAACCGGACAGCTATTAAGAGCGCAAACCGCAGGTCTAGAAGCCGGATTCGATGTGCGATGTTTGGCGATTCCACCGGATGACTTAACAAGCTGGGAAGAACTAGCGCAGCGAGTGATCGATTTAATCGGCTCAGAAATCAACGGCGACAAACGGCGATCGGTTTATCTTTGTGGCGAGTCGTTCGGCGGGTGCTTGGCGATGAAAGTCGCGGCAATGGCTCCGCATTTGTTCGATCGCTTGATTTTGGTAAATTCCGCTTCGTCGTTTCATCGTCGCCCCTGGATCGCATGGGGCGCAACCTTTACCCGATATTTACCCGAAGTGCTGTATCAATGCTCGTCGGTGACATTTTTGCCGTTGCTGGCGACGTTTCAGAAAATTGCACCGCTTGATCGACAAGCGCTAGTCGATGCAGTGCGATCGGTGCCGCAGAAAACCTCAGTTTGGCGAATGTCGCTGTTAGATCGGTTTGAAGTTCCGATCGACGAACTGCGTCAATTAACACAGCCGACGTTGATTTTGGCAAGCGCCAACGATCGATTGTTGCCGTCGATGGTAGAAGGCTTTCGGTTGAAAACGATGTTTCAAAATGCTCAGGTAGTGGTGCTGCCCGATAGCGGTCATACCTGCTTGCTTGAAGCCGATGTCAATTTGTACGACATTATGAAGCAGCAGAATTTTTTAATACCAGAAGCGTACTCAACGTTAGCGTTTGCCGATCGGAATTAATCATGAAACCAAAAATCGGTCTGGTAACGTTACTAGACCGATCGGGTTTGTAGTTTTGACTAATTTAACGTCAGTTCCGGTTCAGCAGAGAGCAAGTGTTGACGTAACTGCGGTTAAGCGGGCGCGACTGAAGGCGCGGCTACACAGACGAAGTGCGCCGCCGCGCACTAACAGCCAATGCGATCGAGCAACTCGCCTAATCGCGGGTTTTGTCTGGTTAGCCGCGCCTTCGCCAGTCGGGTTGAGATTCTAATTCAGAACTGAGGTTAATTCATTTGCGCTTGCTTCGCAACGTCACAGCCCGCCGTTTCGACCGGAGGCATCAACGCAACCACGTGCGGAACTGGGCGCGGCGTGTAGCTCATCATCGATTTGCCTTGATACACCAGCGACGCACTCGCCCCGGAATCTAGCATGACTGCATCGCGTAGTCCTGCCTGACTTAGCGCTTGACCGAGTTTCACCGAGTTCACATAATCTCCGGATACGCCAACTACAGGTCGATCGCTCCAGTCAATGCCCCAATAAGCGCGATCGCGTTCCGCATCAAAGCCAAACAGCTTACCAAAGGTTTCTGTCGATCGAGGTTGACCGTCTTTGACCAGCCACGCTGCCGCGACAAATGCATCCGTTACTCCGGGTAATTCCGCTTCAACTCCGGCTTGCGAGTTGTGTTGAGCGGCGACAAACGGAATGAACTTAATCGTGCTGTCGTTAATCAGCACAAGCGGACGCCCTTCGATTTTAGAAAGCGAACCCGGAGGAGCCGCCACAAACTTTCCGGTTTTTTGACTTAAAACTGGACCGATCATTTTGTTTGAGTTGAGCGCTTCGAGCGAGAAAAATCCGCCATCAACTGCCGCAACTGCTTTGGTTTTCTCGATGATTTCGCCGACTTGATAACGGCTATCCGCGTGAATCGTTACTGGCTTACCGCCTGACGCAAAAATCAAAGGCACCCCCTCAACCTTTGTGCGCGTTAGTTCAACCGGAGCGTAAAAATTCAAATTGCTGCCCATCAGCGACACGGGCGGGCCACCGTCTGCTTGATCCATGACTTTATCAAGCTGAGATTGACCGATGCGCTCGATGCGAAATAAATCGATCGAGTCTTGCGCAAAGCGATTGTCTTCATCGCGCATTGTCCAAGCGGCTTGGTATCCAGCTTGATCCACCGCTTTGAGTACGCGATCGTCAAACTTGCCCGACGGATACACAAAATACTTGATCGGGCGACCGAGTTTTTCTTCGAGAATGCGCTTTGAATCAAACACTTCGGTTTGAATTTTTGCGTCAGACAGTTCCCCTAAATTCAACGGATGCGTCACGCTGTGCGACGCGATCGTGACTAATGGATCTGCGATCATTTCGCTGAGTTGTTCCCACGTCACCGCCGATCGTCCTTTGGTCGTCCCCACTTTTGCCGGATAAATCGCAAACGCGGCGGGAACGTTGTATTTTTTCATCAACGGGTAAACGTATTTGTAGTGACCTAAATACCCGTCATCGAACGTCAGCACGATCGGCTTTTTCGGAAGCGGAATTCCGGTTCTCAAATGCTCGACAAGCTGATCTAAAGCGATCGGCGTCATGCCGTTTTTCTGAATCGTTTGCAGCGCCGCTTCAAATTCTGCGGGCGTGACATCAAAGAAAACCTGCTTTTCCGGCAAAATGTCGTGATACATCATGATTGGAACTTTTGCCAATTTTGCCCGTGCGTGAATTTGCGGCGACGGCGCGGGCGTGAGCTTGGTTTTCCAATCGGGTGCAAATTTTTCGGCTGCCATGCCCAGAGTCACATCGCTGGTTACAGGCATCGTGCTCGAAACCGCTTGATAACCAACTTTTGTTCCATTGGTGCAAATCGGTGCCAATGAAAGCTTCGCGTTTGTTAGCTTTGTCAGCAGCTCGCTAGTTGGCGGTGCGGTCATTGTCGCAACTTGAGACACCATCGCTGGAACCGTTTCGGGCGTCCATTTAATCATCGGAGCGCCGATCGCGGCTCCTAGCCCTAGCAAAAACCCAACTAAAGCAACGACAGTCGCTTTCAGCTTCCAGCGTTTTGTCGAACCGAGCGACTGAATCCAGCGTGGCAGTTGCATGGCAAAAGGTTAAAGAACTTCGTTTACATTTACTGGAAATTGGCGCTTTAATCCGGTCGTGTAGAATACACAAATCAATTTTTTGTCATCGACTCGATTTTCAACGCTAATTTACGCACTCAGCTAAAACCCCGTTCAGATTGATAAACGGGCGATTAGATTTTGCGCTTGAGCAAGAATAGCATTTTCGGCTCTCGGCGTGAGCAATTTTTCAGCAAATTCTGCTTGAGCAAGAGATAGCACGCCGCAACTTCAAAGCAACCGAAGGAATTACGCTTTAACCTTGAAGAGTCGCAGCGAATCTTGGATTTGCTCAGCAACTCGGATCGTGCGTTGCAGCGATCGGGTCACTTGAGCCATCTTGCTAGATAAAGCATTGCTATCTGACGGTAACTTTTGCATCAAGCTCAATACAAACTGAGCGGTGTGCGCATGAGCTTGGGTAGTCAGGGCGATCGAGTGCATGACTTGCTGAAGCTGAGCGATGCGGACGCGATCCAGTTGTGGATCAGACGCACCGTCAGAATACGGCAATTGCAGCGTTGCGTGATCGATTTGCTCGATCAAGCGGTGAGTTTCAGGCTGAAGCTTCAAGGTAAATTGTTCGGCTTGTTTAATCGCGCTGCGGGCACTATTGGAGAGTTCGGATAATTGCGCCGTGCTGACGGTAAATCCATGTATCGTAGCGCTTCGCGATGCATTCATTGAAGCGTTGAGCGCAAGCGCGGTAAAGTGCAAAATCACTTGATCGACCATCGCCAGCATTCCTGCGATTTTATAAGATTCCTGCCCGCACCGATCGAGTTGTTCAACGGTTTCGGTGACTGAGTTGCGCCATTCTAAGCGCTTTTGATCAACGTGGCAAATTGCTGCTTGTGCCTGTGTTTCTGCAACCTCCAGGATGATCGCGATGTCCGTTGATGCCTGTTCGATTTGAGCGATCGTGGCTTGCAGCGAAAACATTAAGTTCTCGGTTTCGTTGAGGATTTGAATCAACGTTTCAGTTTGGTCGGTTGCGGTTTCATTCAGTTTAGAAACGGTTTGCTCGTTTAATTTCGCTGCATCGCTGAGTTGATCAGCAGCGTGTTTGCTCTGCGTCACGATCGGCTGCAAATTCTCCAACATCACGTTAAAAGCCGCCGCGATCGCATGACAAGTCTCTATTAAAGGGTTGGTGTTCTCGCGATTAATAGAAATCGCTGCTCGCACGGTTAAATCTCCCACCGCCGCTTGCTCAACATCCTCAAGCAGTTTACCGAGTTGAGCTTGAAGCTTGTCTTGCTGGTAGTGGTATTCTTCATTTTTGCTTTCGGCTTGACTGACAAGCTGTGCTAACTTCGCTTCATTGGAAGCGTGTTTCCAAGCTAAACCCAGTTGAGCAGCGATCTGAGCACAAACGTTCATTTCATTAGACTGCCAAACATAAGGATTAGAACATCGATGCGCGATCAAAACGCCTAAAATCTGGTGATCGATGACGATCGGGGCGCTCAGCATCGCTTTAACCGACAGCGCCTCCAGTTGATTTCGGTGCGCTTCGGGTAAGCTTGATGCAACATCTGCGATGCATTCAACGTCTTCGCGACCGAGTTCAAACCCTGCGATCAAGGAATCGTTGACCGCGCTCCAGCCTGGAGCCGTTGATTCTGCCACCTTGCTGATGCTGGTGGCGTTGATGCGATAAATCAAAACGCGATCGAGGTGAAACACCTGTCGAAGCGATTGCACGATCGTGTTTAGACTGTCATCACTCGCTTGAGACTGCGCCAACAGCACCGTGACTTCTTTTAGAAACTGAATTTGTTCTGCTCCAGAAGATTGCTGCTGAAGTCGAGCTTGAAACTGATCGGCCATCCAATTGATATTAGACGCCAAAACCGCAAGCTCATCTTTTCCTTGAACCGCTAAGCGAGTTTCTAAATGTCCTTGTCCGAGTTTTCGAGCCACCGTTGAGGTGAGAAGAACAGGGCGAATGACTCGACTGGTCAAAAACGCCGCCATTCCTCCAACTAAAATCGCGCTGACACCCGCGACGCCAAGATAAGAAAACAACAAAGCTTGAGCATTAGTCGGCGAATTGTTCGCGGATGCGGTATTTTGGCTGGATTGCTCTGTCGAGCGAATTTGCCGACACTCCACGATCGCAACTCCAATCAAAGGAAGTGCGCTAATTGCAACGGCGAACAAAGCAACTTTGGTTCTTAAGCTAAGTTGCTGCCAAAAGCGGACGGGTTCACTGAGCTTAGACGATCGCACTAGCTCGGTTAAATCACCTGATCGAATCGGACTAACACTTTGATCTGCCTTGCGCTGTCCCGCCCTATTCTTCCAAATATCCATACACAAATTTTACTCTTTCTAAATAATTGTGATGTCAATCGATGAAACCCAAAGCAGCAACGATCGTCCTACTGGTGCAAAAACAGATTTTTAATTTTGGAAATCAACTTCAATCAGCCAGGCTGTACCCAATTAATGTGTTCAGGCTACAAATTCTCCGCTCCCTAAACGCGCCATTCTGAAGGACTTCAAGCCAAAGAAGTTTTAAATTCTCAAAGTCCCTGATTCTGACCGATTTCGGGGGCTTCCAAGATCTGTGGCAATCAAAAATCAATTCGGGATTAGGGCGCTCAATTCTAGGGTGTTACGGTGAATTAAGCGGCACAAATCCCGAACGCTCAACGATTTGCTGCCCTTCCTGCGTTAAAAGAAAATTGGCATAAGCAACGCCTGCTTGTTCGTCGAGGCTACTGTTTCGACGAATAACGACAAACGCACGCCGCGTCAGTGGATAAGTTCCATCGCGAAAAACTTGTTTATTCACCTCTCCGTTTTGGTTTAGAGCAGACACATACTCAGTTGAGTTTCCTTTTGCTAAGCTGACAACGCGAACTGTTTTCTGACCGACCACACTTGCTGTACCTCCAAAGGAAATTGCACCCGGTGTTGAACCAACTTGACGAATGGCTTCAGTGTGATCTCGCATGATGCGCACATTTTGCCCGAGTTGGTCTGCGACGTCTCCGAGTGCTTGTTTGGGTGAAGCGATCGCTTTGGGATCTAAACTGAAGGGAACGATCGGCAAGTTAGGGCCGCCTAGCTCTCTCCAGTTGGTAATTTTGCCTGAATAAATATCTTGAGCTTGATTAAGCGATAAGCCAGGAAGCGAAACATCCGGATTCGTGTAAAACACAACCGCATAAATGAATACAGGCACCTGTTCTAGGGTCACGCCCCGCTCTTTCGCTCTAGCGATTTCCGCATCTTCTAGCGGACGAGCAGCAGATGCAAAACTAGTTTCGCCCTCGATCAGCATTTTAATCGCCGCCGTTGAGCCTGGACTGCCTTGCGAAGGTTCGCTGTAGCGAAGCTGAAACTCTGGAAAAGCCTTTTGAATCAGGTCATTCATTCCCTGGGCAGTGATTGCGGCAAAGGGAAGTGCGCTGTGGTAGCTAAACAATCCTTTTGGAACGTTCGGAACGTCTTTGATACTGGGGTAAGGCCGGATGTCAGAAGCACGCTTGACTTCAGGAGCAGACGTTGCAACGGGTGCTTGATGTTTCCAAAGCCCATAGCTTCCGCCAGCGAGCAGCACTAAAGCACTCAGTCCAATCCAACGACTCGGCGATTTCAGCGTTCCAAACCACGTCCCATTCGAGATTTTCTTTTGATCGAGCGATCGCCCACACACTTCACAAACATCACTGATTAACGGATTAGCATCGTAACCACACCAGAGACATCCCCGCGCTTGATTTTGCAAAAGCGGGTGATGTCTATTATCTTTCTCCATCTCTAGATTCCTAAGCCTCTTGGAAGAAAATACAGCCGATTCGGGGTGGTATCAGGCAGTTTTTAAAATTTCAGTAATAAATAATATTCATTGTGCTTTAAGTGCCTAGTACTGAATCGTTTTTGGAGTAATTTTGAACTAAGGTCAGCTACTGTGCCAAAATTCGTTTAACTTCTTGAGCTGAAATTGGCATCTTTGTTTGACCTGGAACTTCTACTACGATCAAGTAACCCGTGAAGTTTTTTCCGCCTGCATTGGTGAGGGCGCTCAAAATATTGGGCATATCCGCGCGGGTTAAGCGTCCCGCGTCGTCGTAAAGTTCTAAAGCAGAAAGACAGCCGATCGCGGGATTCCAGCCTGCGCTTATCGGGTAGCGATTGTTGTTTTCAAAAAACGTTGGCGATTCACCACTGCCATGAATGCGAAACAAGCTGCGTCCGGCTTTGCCGGCCCAATAGCTTTGCTGCATCGGGAAGTAGTTTCGCCACGATGGCGGCAGCAGGGCTTGGTAGTTGTTTACGCCAGTCTTAAGCTGTCCGCGTTGTCCAGGTAAAAATGCTTTGACTCCGGGTTCAGACGGTGCAAATAAGTTGACCAACGAAAACAAACCATAAGCGCGGAAGAACTGAGTATCGGGTTGAGGAATTGCCCCTTCGATGCGGTAAATTCCCTGGGGCGTTTGTCCGCGACTAAACACTCCGGATAAGCCATGCAGCGATCGCGTCAGCAACGGCACCGACCACAGTTGACCCCCTTGCTGCACAAACCGACCGCTACGATCGCGTAGAACGCTCGTGCATAAAACGCTGCGATCGGGGCGACACAGCACATAAAGCTGGAGTTCTCGGGGTGCGATCGTCCAGTTCAATAAATCTCTGAGCGGCGGCGTTTGCCGGGGCGCGGTGCCGATCGTTTGCAGCATCGTGTACAAATAAACATCGTTGCGCCAATTGGGAAATCGCTGTTGAACAAATTGGCTCCATGCGGCTTGCTGCGTTTTGGTTGCACCGCTTTGCGTCAGGGCTGAAAGCGACATGGCGACCCATTCAGACCGGGAACTTTGCTCAAGCGTTTGGCGAAACTGGTCTTGAATGCCGACATACAAAGTGGGATTGCTCAAATAAAGCTGCGTTCCGACCTGCATTGCCATTTGCACCGTGCGCTTTTGAGCGTCGGTTAAGTTTGGCTGAACGGTGAGCGTGAGAATTTGCGCGATCGTGCGATCAATTTCAGCAGATTGCGGTTCCAAAATTGCCGTTGACCACAGCAATTGCCGCCAGTATTTCTCGTTTTGATCGACGATCGGATAGCGATTCAAATCGTAGGCGTCGGGCGTTGCGATGCGCAGTTGTTCGGTGCGCTGCTGAACTCTTGCATCAGCCGTCGCTTGCGGTACCGTTTGACTTTGCGCAGATCCAGTCGTGAGCAACCCGCCCAAAACGATCGCACTTGATAAAAATAGTTGTCTTATCTTTTGCATTCGGCCTTGCTAACCCAAGCTAGTATCTAGGATCACTCACTCTACCCACAGATCAGAAAAATCATCATGAAGATTTGCGAAGTTTAAGAGCGATCGTCGCTTCTTGGCGATTGTGAAATAAATTTCGGACGCCAATAATCTCGTAAGCGGATTCGAGAACGGCGATCGCGCGGGTGATCGTTTTCTGTACGCCTTGATTTGGGAGCTTAAGCGTCATTACGGCGAATCCGGTTTCGCTTAACGTTTCGCTGGCAAGCCGCATGTTTTTGGCAGATTCGATCGCGTTCATGCGCATATCGTTAACGATTACATCAAAGCGATCTGCTGTAGCAGATATCTCTCTGAGATCGCGCATGGGAAGGAATTGCTGTACGGTTTGACGCCGATGAACCACGCCGCGATCGAACGCCAATTTCTCAGACAAATCACCGGGATCAACCGCAACAACCGATAACCCAAACTTGCGCAAAATTCTTGTCCAACCGCCCGGACTAGCACCCAAATCAAGCGCTAATCCAGCGTTGGGAAACGTTAAATTGAATACGTCGATCGCTTCGAGCAGTTTGAACTCTGATCGCGAGATCTGCTCGTTTTCGTGAGCAAATCGATGCATTCCACCGGCCCAAGTGCTGAGATTTTGTTCAGCGCTTGAAATGCCAATATAAATGAGATTTGCCGCGCAAACGATCGAGATAATCTGTGTTGGATCTTTAACTTCAACCGTAAATCCAGCTTCTATTAATCGATTAGAAATGTGCTGACGGAATTCAGTTTTTATCGATGAATCAACTGCGTCAACAAATCGCGTTTGAATTGAAACAGGTTGTGCAGAATTGAGTGAATTTAAGTGTTGATCAATAAATCGATCGAGCTTTGCTGTGTTGTCTAGCGGAAATTCATCGAAAACTGGAAAAATATGTCGAACAAATACCGTTTTTGTTTCTCTGATTTTTGAAGATAAAGACTGAAATGATTCTGTTTCAAGCTGTACGACTCTGATACCTGCATCGAGCGATCGAACTAGTTTTGCACCCCGATCGAGCTTTTGAATTTCATTCCATCCAAGCTGAGCAAACTCCGGCGCTGAAGTGAAGATAATAGTTTCAAGCGTATCCATATTTATAAACGACTCGGCAAAACGGTACCTTTTACGTTTAGCGCTTCGCGCAACTCCGAAGGAGGTGCGTGCTTTAAATCCGCAAGCTCTAGATCTGATTCAGAAAAATTGGCGTTTGTTAAATTGGCGTTTGTTAGCATTGCACCTCTAAGAATTGCATTGCTGAGATTAGCATCAAATAAATTTGCTTTTGTTAAAATCGCACCTCGCAGATTTGCGCCCGTCAAATTTGCACCGCTTAAGTTTGCTTTACTCAAATTCGCCCACGATAAATCTACTCCGGTTAAATTAGCATCTTGAAAATCAGCATCATACAAATAAACGCCGCTTAAATGCGCTTGCCTCAAGTTCGCTTTGTAAAAGCTCGATCGATACAAACTTGCCCCGCTTAGTTCTGCTTCAAATAAATTTGCATAGCTCAAATTCGCTTCCGTTAAATTCGCTTTAATCAAAATCGCTTGACTCAAATCGGTTCTCCGCAGATCGGCTCGATTCAGGTCGGCGTGCTTGAATTTTGCACCCCGTAATTCGGTTCCGATTAAGTTCGCTTCGGTTAAATCTGCATCGTTGAAATTCGCGTATTTCAAATCAGCACCAATTAAATTTGCACAAGTTAAATCTGCGCTGCGAAAATCAGCATAAATCAAACTTGCATCCACAAATTCAGCCCGTTGAAGCAGTGCATCTACAAATTCAGCTTTGTGCAACACGGCTTTATTTAGTTTGGCTCCGCTTAAATTTGCATTGGTGAGGATTGCCCAACAAAGACTCGATCGACACAAATCAACCCCGCTCAAATCAATCCCGCTCAAGTCAATTCCGTCCAGCGATGCATCGCTAAGATCGATCGACTGGCTCAGTTCCGTTTGTGTTGCGCTCTGCCTTAATCGCCACGCCGCCCAAGCTCTAACGCCCTGTTGAAGTTGCGCCAACTGTGTTTGATTTGCCATCACGCCCTACTCCTTCCGCGCACTGACCTGCTCGCGCCCCGGCAGATTTTGCATTGTTTCTAACACGGCCCGCGATGCCGCAATAATGTCACGCTCCTCACCGCCCAAATACAACCGCCCAAAACTTCCCACCGCCGAAATCTGCAAAATGTTAATCAACGCCGCTTTTTCAGCTTCGTTTGCTGCGAGTGCTGCATACGCTGCGGGTTCCACTTCAAACACGTACAGCGTTTGCCCGGCCAAAATCATGTTGCCGCGCCGCGTCCGGTTGATTAGCTGCGTATGATGCGCATCAATATTGCGAATAATCTGGCTCGAAATCACTCTTGGTCTCAGGCACTCTTTTGGATGCACACCCAATGCATCTGTGATCGCCCGACCTGCCGCATGAACTTCACCTTGATTACTCGCGTGAATCTCAAGCAATCCATACAGCCGCTCAACAATCTGCACACCCGGACGCACAACGGCCGCTTTCAGCGCGACATCCATAACGCGATTGATTTCAATCCCTGGCGAAATTTCAATCCACAGCGAAGCATCCCCCGGAAGCGGCAAAAATCCGAGCGATTCGGTGCCAAGATAAGCGGCGTGCTGCGACTGCAAGCGATCGATATAAACGTAGCTCCGAAGATCAATACCCAAGCGTAAACGATTGTAAATAGCTTCTTTAGTATACGAGGTTGTGCAGTCGGATTGAATCGCAGATACAGCTTTCTGTTGAGAGGATAAAGGGCGATTTGCTTTGAGCTGTTGGTATCGATCGCCAAGCTAAATAAATACTGGTTTAAGGCTTAATGCTAAACTACAAGCAGGTTCTGAAGTTGAAATAATTATGCGCCTTCAATTAACGAAGATCTTCAAGAGAGTTCCTGAAGGGTACATCGCTTTTGTGGAAGAACTACCGGGTGCAAATACCCAGGCAGGCACCCTTGAAGAAGCTAGAACCAATTTAGAAGAAGCCATTGAGTTAGTTCTAGAAGCGAATCGTCATCTTTCAGAAGAACAGCTTCAAGGAGAGGACGTTATTCGTGAAGCTGTTTTCTTGTCAGTTGCATGAAGCGCGTTGACTTAATCCGCCATTTAGAGTCGCACGGTTGTGAGTTTCTACGCGAAGGAGGAAAGCACACGATTTATGTGAATCGAGCTACTCAAAGATCGTCGGCTGTTCCAAGACACCGAGAAATTAACGATTTTTTGGCGCGTAAGATATGTCGAGATCTGCTGTTGCCTGATCCAGATGCAACTTAAGATTCATTAACGATAATTAATGATTCGTGCAAATCCAACCGGATCGAGGCTGGCACCTCCCACTAAAGCACCATCGATCGCAGGCTGCGCCATAATTTCGTCGATGTTGTCAGGTTTAACCGAGCCACCATACTGAATCGTCACGTTTGGATTGCTCAGCTTGCTGCGGATCAGACCGATCACCCGATCGGCTTCGCTCGAAGCGCACGTATCGCCCGTCCCGATCGCCCAAATCGGCTCATACGCAATCACCAAATTTTGCTGATCGACATCAACTAAGCCTTGTTCAAGCTGTTTGAAGATCACCGCTTCGGTTTCGCCTGCGTCGCGCTGCTGTTTGCTTTCTCCTACGCACAAAATCGGAATTAATCCAGCTTTTTGCGCCGATTTTAGACGGAGATTCACGGTTTCATCGGTTTCGCCAAAAAACTGTCGGCGTTCGCTGTGTCCGATCACCACATACCGCACCCCGATTTCGAGCAGCATCGGCGCGGAAATTTCTCCGGTAAACGCGCCTGACTCTTCCCAATGCACGTTTTGAGCACCCACCTGAACGCGGCTACCGTGCAGATTTTTTGACAACACCGCAAGGTCAGTAAACGGCACACACAGCACGATCGAGCGATCGTCGGGCGCGTCATCAACTAACGATTTAAAGCTGTGCAAAAACTCCAGCGTTTCAGCAGCAGTTTTAAACATCTTCCAGTTGCCAGCAATGATAATCTTTCGCACGATCGGTCAACACACTAAAATTGCATCCTTCAGTCTAAAGCTTCGCGGGGACACTTTCGCGTACTGTTTTGGTTTTAATCGCCGCTTCAACCCTGACAATCGAGGCAAATCGAATCCTACTCGTGTGCAACCTGGGTTAACCCCAAAAAAATCACAGCAGCGCGTTTAGACGTTGCACTAACGTATTTTGCTGTTGAAGCGCGATCGTTTGGTAGATTTCTACTAGTTCTGCTGCAAGCTGATCTTCTACTGCTAAAGCTTCGCGCTTAGAGCGATAGGCGTGGTAGAGCGATTGGTATCGATCAGACTGAAATAAAGTAGACGCGATCTCTTTGAACAGGTGTTCGTCGATCGTGTCAAACCGTTCATCGGTTTCTAGCTCATCCTGCATTTGCAGGAGCCGTTGCTTTGCTTTGCACCGAACCACTGCTCGCATAGGGAGATAGCCAGCCGATTCCATATTTGCGCACTCATTCCACGAGTATGCAACGCAGTATACAGTACAACTGTGCTTTCGTTAGATCGGTACTCGGATGGATTTCACGACTTATCTCGCTGAAGTTGACTCTGCCATTAGACAGACTTTTCTTTTAACCGAGGGTCGCACTTGTAGGAAAAGCTCGAAAAGAATAAAACCTGGCAGGCATGACTGCTTACCAGGTTTAGCGCGGTTGCCGAGAGTTAATTCACGTAACGGCTGTGCTTAGATTGAGCATTAGACGGTGTTAGGCGTTACCTTACTCTTCACCAGCAGCATACACTTCGAGTAGAACTTCTGCGATGTATCCATGACCCCAGATTTTGGTTGTGCACTTGTTCTCAACAGGGCCAACCTTTGCAACAGCGCCAATCTGATAAAGACCAGGGCCCATACCCGACGGAACATCGATCGGGCGAACTGGCTTGGTTTCGACGTGGTACTTGTACACGCCTTTTTCGGTAAGAGCAGTTGCCATCAAGTTAATCTCATCGCCATCAACGCCAAAGCCTTCAAATCCGAAGTCGATATTGATGCGGGTTCCCAAGCACATCAGCAGTTCGCTGAGTGGAGTTCTATTGAACTCAACATCAACGCTAACGACAAACGGTTCATTCGCCGCGATGATGTATTGAGAGTTTGCAGGATCAGCAGGCAGGGTGCCTAGACCTTTAATATCCAGATTAGACAGTTTGAAGGTGACAGGGCCGACGATCGTCTTCGATCGGGTTTCTGTTAGGCTGATTTCATCGGGCTGTCCGGGAACGCCGATGACTTGATTGCGAATCGAGCGTGCTGACATTGCTTCCATTTCCGTAGACATAGGTATTATCCTTGTGTTTATTGAGAAGGTTGAGTGTTCTGACAAGCGGTTAGAAATGCGTCTGGTTTTTTCGGCTGTTTCCTCGGCTTGTCATGCCCTAATCATGGCTCTGCCCCTTTTCGTTCAGCAGTACCCAGGCAGGGTAGTCTTAAAAGAAGGAATTTTCGCTGAGTTGCGATTTATGGGTAGTGAGGTCACAATTGCGCCGATTTCCTGTACGCTGTCAGATTTATTCGCGTTTACGACCAATCCTGAACAGTGCGAGACGATCGTTGAGCTAAATCAACCCTTCGAGCTGCGCGTGCGCGTGGAATTTAGCCGTAGCGGGGCGATCGCGCTGATGCCGCTAGCGCTGACGATCCGAGTGGATTTTTTTGCCAAAGCCTACGGTGCGAAAGACACGTTGTTAGGTACTGCCCAGCTCACAACCCAAGCCAGAACGCTAATTTACCAACCCACCGTCGCGGTAGAAAGTGCAGCGACGGTGGGGTTGCAGCCAGAGAAGGTGTACTGTGTCAGTGCGCTGTTGCAAGTCGGGGCACAGGCAAGTCCCGCGCTGATTACGGGCCATACCAAAATCTCAACCATTCAGACCTACACTCTGTAGGTCGAGCAATTTTTAGGGGCGTGTAGGCATGATCTGCTTAAGTTCCGCTTGTCATTGCGGTTTGAACTGCCTGCATACTTGCAGTTTGGTAAATGGTTTTGAGAGCATCCATTGTGGCTTGATTTGTGGTGGCGTCGGCTTTGAGCGGAATCGTTCCCAAAACGTCTAAAACCGTTTCGCTACTCGGTGGCGGCGTGATCACAATCAGCGAAGGTTCAAGCTGTTCGTCGTAGTGCCAAAAGCGATCGATTGCCAACGGCGTGACAGGTCGCACAACGGGTTCTGCAACCGTAACCTCGCCGCCACTGCGAATTTGACGCAACGCGGCGATGATTTCTTCTTTCGATCGTCCGCGTAGCTGAAACAATACGAACGGGTCTTCGCTGAAGCGATCGCCGAGTAGATAATAAACTGCTCCAATATGTTTGCAAGGATTTGCCGGATCAGGACAGGTACAACGGCTATGGATATCAAACTTGTTGAACGGAAACAAGCTTAAACCGTTTGCCGTAAAAACATCTTGAATATTCTGCGGCATTTCACCCGCGAGAAGCTTCGCGCTAAAAATGGCGCGTTCTGCCATTGATTCAATTACATAGCTCCATTGCTCATCGCTGAACGGATCAAGCGATAGCGAAACTTCATACGGTTCGGGGGCAGTGCCTTGAACACGCGACAACACTTTTGCGCCTTTGAATTCAAGGCTTAAAACGTTTCCTTGACGCGCATAGTTTCGGGCACGAGCTAAACGCTGAGTGAATCCAATGCGTTCTAAAACTTCGATCCATTGTTCTGCCCACCATTCACGATTCGGTTGTGCAAACGATTCACTCATCAATCTATTCCTCAATAACAGCCGTTCGATCGAGCAACAACAAATCCCGTAGTTGATTCGTATTTAAATCAGTTAGCCAGTTTTCTCCGGTTCCAACGACTTGTTCAGCGAGTGCTTTTTTACTTTCAATCATGTCGTGAATCCGTTCTTCAAGGGTTCCAGTACACACGAATTTATGTACCTGCACGTTTCGGGTTTGACCGATGCGAAACACGCGATCGGTCGCTTGATTTTCTACAGCCGGATTCCACCAGCGATCGTAATGAAATACGTGATTCGCACGAGTTAAATTCAATCCCACGCCGCCCGCTTTTAGGGATAGTAGAAAGATTCTCGGCGCCTGTGGATCGTGCTGAAAGCGATCGATCATTTCTTCACGCTGTTTTTTCGGCGTGCTGCCGTACAGAAATAAAACTTCGCGATCGAGCTGTTTTTCTAAATGCGGTTTCAGCAATTTTCCCCATTCCGCAAACTGCGTGAAGATCAAGGCTCGATCGCCTTCGCTCACTGCTTCTTCGAGCATTTCTTCGAGTCGCTGAAGTTTTGCCGATCGATTGCGAAACGTACCCGAAGAATCATTCCCTCTAAACAACGCAGGATGATTACAAATCTGTTTTAGTTTAGTCAAAAGCGCCAGAATAATTCCTTTTCGCTGAATACCTTCTGCGGCGTCGATGTCTTTAAGCGATTGATCGACAACCGCTTGATACAGTGCGGCTTGCTCAGCAGAAAGACCACAAAAAACAGTCATTTCTTGCTTTTCAGGCAAGTCCTGAATAATGTCACGATCGGTCTTTAATCTTCTTAAAATAAAAGGCTGGGTCAGCGATCGTAAAGTTGCCAATGAGGTTGTATCACCGTAGCGCTCGATCGGCACTGCAAATCGACGCTGAAAGAAGTTTTTCGGCCCCAAATATCCAGGATTAAGAAAATCAAGAATCGACCACAATTCTGATAATCGATTTTCAACCGGAGTTCCCGTTAAAGCAACGCGAAAATCTGCTTCGAGTTCTCGAACCGCTTGAGATTGTTTTGCTTCTGGATTTTTGATGTTTTGCGCTTCGTCTAATACAATGCTTTGCCAAGAAACGGTTTTAAGAGACTTAAGATCACGGGGAATTAAGGCATAGCTTGTAATAACTAAATGAGAATCTTGAGCCGATGACGCGAATGCTTGCCCTTGTAAACGTCGATCGCCGTGGTGTACGATCGCCTTTAAAGTTGGCGCAAATTTCTTAACTTCTCGCTCCCAATTTCCTAATACTGAAGTTGGACAAACCAGCAAAACAGGATTTTCTAATGCTTTTTGCTGCTTGAGGTTTAGCAAAAATGCAATAAACTGAATTGTGTTATGGCAAAAAATATTGTTTGCAACAAAATTGTGGTGTTCTTCAATCTCAAAGTCATACACCCAATCATCGTATTCAATGTCTTCAATTTTTTTAATTCTACAGTAAAACACTTCTTGGTCTAATAGCCGTTGAAGCTGACTGCGCGTTATTTCAAGCTGCTTTATATCTAAATCAACGTAAGCTTGTAGCGTTTGATTGGTCCATTTTGAGGGTTTTAGTTTCTCATAGTGTTGCAGCGCTTCACCTTTGATAACTTGATCAATTTTCTCAACAACCGCTTCTAAACTATCTCGCGAGAACTGTTGTGTTCCATCTCTATAAACCGTGTTGTGCATTCCAAAATGACGCAGTGGAAGCTTTGTTGATCGAATCATTTCAGCCACAATCTCTGAAGCCGGAATTCCCTCAATATTTGTGTTACTTGGATGTTGACAAATCTCTTCAAGCTTTTGCTGCTTCTTGAAATCCCCAAACTTAATTTCTTTAACAAATCGCCGTGCGCCGTTTCCTCCGATCGTACCCAAGTAGTAAGTCCGCTCAATTCGGTGTCCATTCGTTGCACATTTTTGTTTTGCAGCAATTCTTAACCAAATTCCAAAACGCCTTAGCAATGTCGAAAGCTGTTGAATAATGACTGGAGAAGCAGTACTGATTTCAATGCTTCGCATACTTGTAATTACTGAAGCTTCCGCATCGAAATAGTTTTGAAGAAACAAACGAATTGTTTTTTGATCCGCTTGCATAATAAACGAAGGAATCGATTTTTCAGCCGAGCGCTGACCCCAACAATACCCTTTCGCTTCTAAAAATCGACGATAAGCGACACTTTGCATCTGGAGGTAAGCGGCTCGATCGTCCCGTTCATAAATCGCTGGCTGATTAATCTTGATTGCAAACTTAACGCTTAATCGGTCTAAAACCTGCTGCAAATCTTTTAATACAGCCGTGTTTTTCTGAGTAATCGAGAGTCTTGCAGGATTAAGTTCATATCCTTCTGAAATCTGCCACGCTAGAAGTTTCACTAAGTCTGGATCTTCTGATTTGCCTTGCCAAACTAAACGAGCAGGAACGCAAACATAATCTCCAACTTGAAATTGATTTGTCCAACCCTGACTGGTTAACAGTTTGTGACGACGAGTAATTGTGATTTGATTTCCATCTGCAAGCGTTATTCGTCGTACAGGTTCTTGAATCCGTTGCCGATATAACCGCCGAATAGGTGACAAACAAATTTGATGCGTTGCATTGTGAATCGAATTAACCTGTAAGGGTTGGGTTGGAGTTGTCCACCAACCTTCGCCATCGAAGTCTGAATCACTCGCGTAATGGTTCCAGAGGTCTTCAGCGCAGCGCAATTCACCATTAATGAAGAGCTGAGTATCTTTGCTTAAACACTTCCCTAATCCCATATCGTCCGCTAAGCACGCGCCCAATCCCCACTTCTCAAGGAATGCCAACCACGCAACACCACGCGCTTGATACGGTCTTAGTTCGCCTTGAAAATCCTTTGGCGTTTTGATTTCCTCTAGTGTTTGCGTTCCGGTTAGCGTTGTCACTAACTCTTGCAATGCTCCAGACGCTTCAAAACTGACGACTGGAAGCTTCTCGATCGTTTGGGTATCTCCGGTACTAATGCGTAATGCATCTTCAAGCGATAGCGTTGTTTGATCTTTACGGGCGGCAAAAAACGATTGAGCGGCTTTGATGTCTTGCGATCGCAGTTCCACCCATTCGCCGTTGATTTCCACAAGTGGCGTATTTTTTGCCACTAATCGATCAAATTCGCGTTTTGTGAGCGTTTGACCGCCGATCGACAATTCCCACTCAAAATTAAGCAGACTTTGTAATCCGAGCCGTTGTTTTTTCTGTCGCGTTGGCGTGGATGCTCGAATTTTCAATCCCAATCGATTTGCCAATCCAGTACGATTCTCTAAGCTTGGCGGTAAGATTGCGCCTAAACCGCTATCTTGCAGTCGCCAAGCCACATTCATAATAAAGTCATACGCCTGCATCGGATCAATCGAACACGCTTGTGGACGCGCTTCCTGCAAACTCGGTTCAATCAACGGATACAAGCGAGACGCTAAACCCAATCCCATCAGCAGCGTTTCTTGCGGTCGATCAATAACCCGTCCCGCAATGCTCAATTGCTCAACCGCCGATCGCCAAATCGTGGTCGCATCAACCGTGAACGCTGGATCGTCGATCGCTTGCAGCAAATATTCCACAGTCCAGTTTCGCGCTCCTCCGATCGGCGGCAACAATCGAAAACAGGCTCGAAATTGCTCGGTTTGATAATTCTGGATCGGTGCTTTCCAAGCGGTTAACGCTGCGCTTAATACCTCAGCTTCTTTAGCGTCGATCGTTGATCGAGCTTGACTTAGCGCTTTTAGCCAGTGACCAGACGCCGTTTGAGGAACAGCACTTCGGACTTGAGCCTCGATCGTGCGATCGAGAAAATCAACGATTAAATCCTGCGGCTCGATTGGTAGCTCGATCGCCATCTCTTCACCAGGCTGATACATCCGGCACACCGACGGCATTTGACGAATAAACTGTCTTAATCGCGCTTGGTCGGTTGAGCTATCGAGTAATGCTTGCCATCGCGCCACATCCGGGAGAAACTTCGATCGCGCCACCAAATCCAACGCCCATCGCGCCACATGCGACCAAAAGCGCAGCGATCCACCCAAAAACGCCGTTTCATCACCTAGCAATCCAAGCGGTAGCGAATTGAGAAACTGAAACGCTTGGTGGGGATTGAGCCATAGCCCTTCGACTCGCCACGGATAAAGGATATCGATCGTAGACGTTGCTGAAAGCTGTGGCACCTCTCCGTCAGTTGGGAGTGCTACAACTCGCGTTGTCCACGGCTCAAGACTAAACGAACTCGGTGCTTTTTTTCGTCCGCGTTTTGCCGCTTCCGACACGCCTGGCGGATCAAGGCTTTGCGTCACTGCGGCAGAATCAAGCATCGGCAGATTCAACCGTTTAGCCGCGTGGAGCGGTTGCAGGAATTCTAGCAGATCGGATTGATTCATCGCATACGGATGAAGGGGAATCTCGATTTCAAGCGTTCGATCGGTTAATCTCCGCCATGTTTCACCCCAAACAATCAAACCCGCAGATTGCTCGTCCTGATTTAATAACCAACCGCCGTGTAGAACTGCCATTCCAAATTGAAGTCCCTAAAACGTGTTAAACAAACGGTGTGCTCACTGCATAACCTGGGGCAAAAGTTGCGCGGTTAACCTTGCTTAAAAATAAAGTTTTTTAAACAATTTTCACATCTTGTTACTTTGCTCGAAAGGTCAAGTATTTTAGCTATTCTATCGCGCGGATTATCATGCCGTTTCCTCTTTCTGCAACTCTCAAACATGGCTTGACAATCGAACTTGATCGAATGCGATCGCACAAGCAAGAAACGGTCAGAGCAATGTTTAATACGACCGTGGAAGAAGGACAAACTTATCCGCATCAAACCCCGCTCACAGATTCAGAATTTGCAGCTTATTAGCTCACGAAAACCGCTTCTGTAGTTCGACACAATCGAGCAATTGTTTTTCCTCAAACCCAACTTTCCTGAACGCAGCGCTCATATCGCCAATGCAGGCTTTATCGATCTAGCTTGATTCCGGAGCTTGGGAATCGGTCGATTCATGAGCGAAAAAATGCTTCTAATGGCTCGTGATTTGGATTATTCAGCAATCATGCTCAATTTTGTATTTGCCTTGATCGAGCTTTGGCGATCGCTGAACTTTGCGATCGTGGGTCAAATTCCTAACGCTGCTCAATTATCAAACGATCAAATGGTTAACGCGGTTATTTTCTATCGTTGCTTAACGGGTGCCGAATAAATTAGAAAGGTCACGACTCACTTTCTTAGAGTGAATGCACATTTTCCGGCATTTGCGAATAAAAAAGCAGCAAAAAGTGTATCAATGCTAGGATTGCGTCAGAATGAAATAAAGAGAAGAAAGGAAAAGACACTTCATGCAAGAGTTCGAGCGGTCAATATCCTTTGATGGTAGGGATATTCGACTCAAAGTAGGTTTGTTAGCGCCCCAAGCGGGAGGTTCGGTTTTAATTGAGTCTGGAGATACAGCAGTTTTAGTCACCGCAACCCGTGCGGCTGCGCGAGAAGGAATCGATTTCTTGCCGCTATTGGTTGATTACGAAGAGCGACTGTACGCCGCCGGACGCATTCCCGGTGGATTTCTCAGACGCGAAGGGCGTCCCCCCGAAAAAGCCATTCTCACCAGCCGTTTGATCGATCGTCCCCTGCGCCCGTTGTTTCCGGGTTGGCTGCGCGACGATATTCAAGTGACTGCCACCACGATGGCAATGGATGAATCCGTTCCTCCGGACGTTTTAGCGGTTACAGGAGCCTCGATCGCGGTTTTGCTGGCCAAAATTCCGTTTAATGGCCCAATGGCAGCCGTGCGCGTCGGCTTGGTCGGCGATGATTTTGTGATCAATCCGACCTACAAAGAAATCGAATCCGGTGATTTAGATCTCGTCGTTGCTGGATCTCCAGACGGCGTAATCATGGTCGAAGCGGGTGCCAATCAACTGCCCGAACAAGACATGATCGAAGCGATCGATTTCGGCTACGAAGCAGTACGCGATTTAATTCAGGCCCAGCGTGACATTTTGAACGAGTTGGGAATTGAGCTTGTCAAAGAAGAAGCTCCCACGATCGATTCAACGCTCGAAAACTTTATTCGCGATCGCGCAACCGCTTCAGTCAAGGAAATTCTGGCGCGGTTCCACAAAGATAAGCATGTTCGCGATGAAGAGCTTGATGCCGTCAAAGAATCCGTAGTGAGCGCGATCGCTGAGCTTCCCGAAGACGATCCGGTGAAGCTTGCTGCTGCCGCAAATCCGAAGGCGTTGGGTAACACTTTTAAAGACGTCACCAAAACGCTAATGCGTCGTCAAGTTGTCGAGGATCAGATTCGCGTAGACGGTCGTAAACTCGATGAAATTCGCCCGATTTCTTGTCGGGTTGGCGTTCTTCCGCGTCGCGTACACGGAAGCGGCTTGTTTAATCGGGGACTCACACAGGTTCTATCTGCTGCAACGCTGGGTAGCCCTGGTGAAGAGCAAGAACTCGATGATTTGCATCCCGATGCTGAAAAGCGCTATTTGCATCACTACAACTTCCCGCCGTACTCGGTCGGTGAAACGCGCCCGATGCGATCGCCCGGTCGTCGTGAAGTCGGTCACGGTGCTTTAGCAGAACGCGCTCTAGTTCCGGTTCTCCCCCCGAAAGACCAGTTTCCCTACGTGATCCGCGTCGTGTCGGAAGTGCTGTCATCGAATGGGTCAACCTCGATGGGTTCGGTATCAGGTTCCACGCTGGCGCTAATGGATGCAGGCGTACCGATTATCAAACCCGTGAGCGGTGCGGCAATGGGCTTGATCAAAGAAGGTGAAGAAATTCGCATTCTCACCGACATTCAAGGCATCGAAGACTTTCTTGGTGATATGGACTTTAAAGTTGCCGGAACCGATTCTGGAATTACCGCATTGCAGCTTGACATGAAAATCACCGGATTGCCGATGGAAGTGATTGCAACGGCAATTAATCAAGCGAAACCCGCTCGATTGCACATTCTCGGCAAAATGCTTGAAACGATCGACAACCCCCGCGAAGAGCTTTCGCCGTTTGCTCCGCGCCTGTTGACGATCAAGATCGATTCCGACATGATCGGCATGATCATCGGGCCAGGCGGCAAAACGATCAAAGGCATCACCGAAGAAACCGGAGCCAAAATCGATATTGCCGACGATGGCACCGTGACGATTTCTGCGATCGAAGGCGAAAAAGCCAAGCGTGCGAAAAACATCATTCAAGGCATGACGCGCAAGCTAAATGCAGGCGATGTTTATGCGGGCAAAATCACGCGCATTATCCCGATCGGGGCGTTTGTGGAGTTTCTTCCGGGCAAAGAAGGCATGATCCACATTTCGCAGCTTGCCGACCATCGCGTAGGCAAAGTCGAAGATGAAGTTGCAGTCGGTGATGAAGTCGTCGTTAAAATTCGCGAAATTGACAATCGAGGTCGGGTGAATCTGACTCGGTTAGGCATTCATCCAGATGAAGCGTCTGCGGCTCGTGAAGCGGTTACTAAGTAAACGGACGTAATTTTCGAGGCGCGCGATCGTTGGAATGAGCGATCGCGCTTTTTTGCGCTTAGCTATTCTTCAAAAATATTGAATTCGGTTTACTTTCATCAGAAAAAGGACGGTAGATTTGTTATTTCTGCTTGTGTAGGCGAGAGTTAGAGTGAATCTTTTTCAATGAGTATTGATATAAACGAATTTCGCATTCGATCGTAGTTTGACTGATTGCGATACCGCATGATAAACCCTAAGCAATATGAATTAAAAATAAAGTCAAAAAAAGTAATAGCTCGTCTTTTGCTTCATAAAACAGCATGAAAACTTGAAGAGAATAATTAATTTACTAAGTGATTGAGAATACTTTCACTCAATTAAATAATTAAAGTTTTGACGTTTTCGTGTTGTCCTCGATGCAAAAGTTTTAGAAGATTTTTTCCTGAATTATGGCTCAAAGCAGCATCAGAGGAACTTGCAGCGATTAAACGTCTTCATTTTTTTGACAGCTAAATTCTTCACTGCCTGGCGATAAAGCAGTGTAACGATAAGGAAGTTGAAGATTCTTGCTAAAAAGTTTACCTGCAAATATTTCTAAAATATTAAAGCCTAAGAAAAACAGAAATTTTAAATTGAACCCTTTAGCTTTGAAAGCAAGAATGGCAAAGATTTTGATCGTTTTTATCGTGTCAAAGCTAACGATTCAAAACCGCTATATTGGCGGATAGTACGGGTTAATTTGTCATGTTCTTTTCGCCACCTTACGTTCTACTTCTTGCGTCGCAGCCGATCGAGGCATTGCACGGATTAGAGTCACTGCTGCAACAATTGCCTTACACCGTTGAAATTGTGGACTCGATCGATCAAGCTGTGGCAAAGGTTGCGCAAGAGCCACCTTGCTTGGTCATTCTTCAAGAACAGCCCTGGACACGATCGCTGATTCGACAACTCCGCACGCTGCAACATGCCGATCGCATCACGCTGGTCATGCTGACCGAGCCACATTCTCCAAGCTGGCTGCACCAAGATCAAAATCCAGGTGTAGACGGCTTTTTGGTTAAGCCGCTTAGCTCAGACGTGCTTTCGTCGCTGATTCAATCCGCCTCGGCACGATTGCACTGCTTACAGCCTCAATAAGGTGTTTTTCGCGCTCCACACCTACCGATCGGCATATCTTCTTAATGATTCTGTTGAAAACTGATAAGACATTCTAATTTCGTATGCCGTTCTTTGTTTGTAGCTTGTATACTTCACAGAAAACGGAGCTTATTTTTTGGTTTCTTGAAATGACACTTTACCGCTCAGACCCCCGTTTTATTATTCGGCTCGGTGCTGACCTCGCATTTTCAATACACATTCCTTAACTTAATGGAGATTGTGGATCAAACCTGAAAATTTGGGCTACCGTATCATCATGAGTCTGCATTCACCATGTTGACCGTTGTAAATTTCAGGGGGTTGTAGAAAAGCTTTCGATATTAGAATGACTTTGTTTCTGCGACTTCGATTTCGATGAATAGCTTTCGCACAAGTGAACCTCTTAATTCGCTTAGTAGCGTTGATGCAACCCATGAGAATTGGCTTGGTTACAACACACTTGCCTTTATTCTTTTGAACCCACGGGTTTTATCAACATTACATCAACAAACGATCAGAAAAAGGGTGCAACTTCTGTGAGAAAGGCTACAATCGGGGAGACATTCCAAATCTTTAGAAATAATGATCGGCACAGTGGCGGCACTACTCAACTTTGGTTTATTCAAGTCAGTAGGCACCCATTTCATTGCCTTGATCAACTACACAGCAACCCTCGACTGATCACGACTGCAACTCCTTTGACTTGCATTTGTTAGGTTCAGTGAAGAGCAAGCTGCATTAGATTTCACGCACATCAGTTTCCAGCGCTGTATTGTGTTTACTTCATCACTTAAGGAGCATGAGGAACGCGGCATGACCCAAGCCAACGACGTACTTGAAGCATTCGACTTTGGTAGTCCTTCGGTTGAAGACGCCCTCGAACAAGAGGTAGAACTAGACGATCTTGAAGAGGACGGTGACGATCCAGACGTTCAAGCGGACGATGAAGAAGACGGTAAATCCGGTAAGGCTCGGTCTACTCGCCGTCGGACTCAAGCCAAAAAGAAGCACTACACCGAAGATTCGATTCGGTTGTATCTCCAAGAAATTGGTCGAATTCGCCTACTGCGGGCCGACGAAGAAATTGAACTGGCGCGAAAGATTGCAGACTTGTTAGAGCTTGAGCGGATTCGCTTTAGGCTGGCTGACAAGCTCGATCGAGAACCGAGCGATGCAGATTGGGCAGGCGAAGTGAATATGGCGCTGCCTGCGTTCCGCCGCCGCTTGTATTTGGGTCGCCGCGCTAAAGACAAAATGGTGCAGTCGAACCTGAGATTGGTGGTGTCGATCGCGAAGAAATACATGAATCGCGGTTTGTCGTTCCAAGATTTGATTCAAGAAGGTAGCTTGGGTTTGATTCGGGCGGCTGAAAAGTTCGACCACGAAAAAGGCTACAAGTTCTCGACCTACGCCACGTGGTGGATTCGTCAGGCGATTACTCGCGCCATTGCGGATCAGTCGCGCACAATTCGTCTTCCGGTGCACTTGTACGAAACCATTTCGCGCATCAAGAAAACCACGAAGCTGCTGTCTCAGGAAATGGGACGTAAGCCCACTGAAGAAGAGATTGCAACGCGGATGGAAATGACGATCGAGAAGCTGCGCTTTATCGCCAAGTCTGCTCAGTTGCCGATTTCGTTGGAAACGCCGATCGGTAAAGAAGAAGATTCGCGCTTGGGTGACTTTATCGAGTCAGATGGCGAAACGCCGGAAGACCAAGTTTCTAAGAATCTGCTGCGTGAAGACCTCGAAGGCGTGTTGGCAACGCTTAGCCCGCGTGAAAAAGACGTGCTGAGACTGCGTTACGGTCTCGATGACGGTCGCATGAAAACGCTTGAAGAAATCGGACAGATTTTCAACGTGACTCGTGAGCGGATTCGTCAGATCGAAGCGAAGGCACTGCGCAAACTGCGCCACCCAAACCGCAATAGCGTGTTGAAAGAATACATTCGCTAGAATCTGAAATTCAAATTTGAGCTTAAACCCGGTGGTTAATTCTGCCGGGTTTTTTATATCTCATTACCCAATTCGTCTGTACATCATTTATTGTTGGGGCTTACAAGTTGCCAACTCGAAAACAATCGGATGCAGCAATTTTTTGCCAATTACTTCCAAATTTACATCAACCGATCCAGGTTTTTCGCTATGACCAACGCTTGAAGACGATCTACATTCAAGCCGGGGTATCAGATGAAATTGCGCTCATAATAAAAGACGGCAATTAGGGCTTTGTGCGATGACACCAGACCTGCAACAAATGACAACTGCTGAGTTGAAGCAGTACATTTCGCAGTATCGAAACGATGAACAGGCGTTTGGAGCAGCGTTGAAAGTTTATTAGTCGCCGCGATCCGAATGCGGGCTATTACCCTTATCCGTTTGACCTTACTGATCCTGAAGCTGGAGTGAAAGCAATCTTCAGAAAGCAGCTCAGTCTTTCTCAATAGTTATTTCCGTCGAAACGTCTCAAAGCGAAATCCGATTCTTTGATTCACGATCGCCAAATCAAACGCTTCAAGAATTCGATCGCGCCTCAGAGGAAAAAACACGTCGCCCGGATAATTCCCTTCGATCCAAGTTAGCTCTAAGGTGTCAGCAAGCTCGATTGTTTGGGTGTAAATTGTTGCGCCGCCAATGATAAATATTTTTTCTGCCTGACGAGCGTAATAAAGGGCTTGATCGATCGATCGTGCAATCAAAATGTCTGAAGATTGATCGATTAATTGTGAGGAAACAATGATATTTGATCTCAACTTAAGCGGGCGTTTCTCTAAATCAAATTCCCAAGTTTTTCGACCCATAATAACGGTATGATGCAGCGTGAGTTGCCGAAATCGTTTTAGGTCTTCAGGAAATGACCAGGGAAGCTTTCCCTGATGCCCGATCGCACCGTTCGATTCTGCTAACGCAGCAATAATTACAATTTCGGGCATCGTTTAAAGTCCGAATTCGGAATTGTAGTTGAATCAGTCTTTGTCAACGAGTTCGTTAAACTCGTTTGCAAACTAATCCATTCGCAACAGACAAACTGTTTTGCATCAAATCGTAAGATATAAATTTCTCGATTCGGCGCAATTAATGCTTACAATTTGTTAATTTCTATTGTTATCTCAGAAACGCTCTTTCCCTTTTTCCCCAGCAACTTGTGAATGGATACCGAGAATTATTTGAACCATCCAACTTTTGGTTTACTGTTTCGGGTGTGTTTAGTAGAAGAAAATCGAGAACTTTTTAGTACGCTATACGCTCAACGCTTGTTTTTTCTAGTTTTTCATAACGCCGAGGGACTGGAGTTTGAGCCGATCGGTCGCTCAGACGCGCGAGTTTTAGTCGAGAATCGAATGCGGATTCTCAGACGATCGGGCATGTACAAAGAGTACGATGAGCTTCAGGGCATTCATAAACGCACGTTTTTATGACCGATCGCTTAAAGGATCACATTTCTCAATTTCTTGATTCAATTCCGTCTGGAGTTCGCACAATCGCGGTGACAAAGCAGGTGTCGATCGAGGCGATGCGGGCGGCTTATGCAGCAGGCGTGCGCGATTTTGGCGAAAACCGGATTCAAGAAGCCGAAGCAAAACAAGCCCAGCTTCAAGATTTGCTTGATGTGACGTGGCATTTTATCGGGCATTTGCAAAGCAACAAAGCGCAACGCGCGATCGAGCTGTTTGATTGGATTCAGTCGGTAGATAGCTTAAAGCTGGCGCAACGGCTGGATCGACTCGCTAAAGAGCGCGATCGTCGCCCTCAAGTTTGTTTACAAGTTAAGTTGTTAAGCGATCCAAATAAAGCGGGGTGGTCGATCGATCAGTTGATGTCGGAGTTGCGATCGCTGGCTGAACTTGAGAGTTTGCAGATTCGAGGTTTGATGATTATTGCGCCGATCGATCTCGAAGCCGACCAAACGTTAGCCTTATTTCAGTCTGCTCGCGATCTTGCTCAAAAGATCGAGCAGCAAGGCTTTTCACGCATCCAAATGGATCAATTGTCGATGGGAATGTCAGATGATTACAAAATTGCGATTCAGGCAGGTGCAACGATGATTCGTCCGGGTCGAGTGTTGTTTGGCGCACGAACTCCAACAAAATAAGCTCAACCGCTTAGTATTGACAAATTGATCGCAAAATGAACCCCTATTTAAGCGAGTCGTAAAGTAATCGATTTTGAGCGTTTCTGATGGATGCGTCACTCGTTCTGAGCAAATATTAGTTTACGATTAGAATCACTTGATTAAGTTCTTTTACGCTTTGTTGAGTAAGCGTATTCTTGCTTAATTGTCGTGCTTATCTCGTTGTTTAACTTGGGTCGTAACGCAAAAAATTCTTGTCACACTTTTAGGAAAGGGTGGTAACGTTAAGAGCCTAAATAAAGCTTGAGCTTCAAACCCCGATGAGTTTTAGCTTGATCGGGTTTGAATTGCTTAGGTAAATCGAGTAGCAAAAATTACTTGCACGGTGAAGAATGTTCTGCGAAACTCGATTTCGGTAAGCCACCGGAAATAATTAGATCGATCGTTGAATCGAAATAGGAATACGACGAAACGACAAACCGATTTACGTTAAATTCTGTTGCGACGATCGATGATTTTCTTATTGTTTGGATTGAATCAGGGAGGGCATCTACGGTGGACTTACAAGGCAATATAGAAATGTTTGACATTAGAGTGATCCAACTGCTAAAACTGCCGATACAATTGCACGCGGAGCAAAGAAACTCTAAATAAAGTATCCAAACTCGATCGCTGGATGTATACTATTTCTTCAATTCATTCTTTGCTCGACCATCCGTAATTCGGGTCAAACGTCAGCAAATCATACTGAATGTTGCCAAGCGCAAAAAGATTTAGGGTGAAATCTCTTCCAGACATCAAGATGAGTGTCGGCTGCACCTCTGCTACCAAGCAGTATTGATTTTTCAGCAAATTCAATTCGTGATGGAGCGTCAACAGTGAGTATTTTCAGCAAACTACGGGATTTCGTCGGACTCAACGAGCAAGTAGACTACGAGTACGAATACGACGAAATGGATGGACAAGAGTATCAAGCTCTTTATCAAGAGGAAACCGTCGCGCCTGCAACGGCACCGACTGCCGAAGAAGATGCGCGGGCGCGTCGATCGACCAATCGTTTTCGCGAGGGCTATGCCACACGCGAGCGTGACCGTGCGGTGCTTGGAACTGAATCTGGTGTAGGAGCCTCTATGAACAATGTGATCGGAATGCCTGGTGCAGTCAACGGAATTTCTGAAGTCGTCGTGGTTGAGCCGCGCACGTTTGAAGAAATGCCGCAGGTAATTCAAGCGTTGCGTGAGCGCAAATCGGTGGTTTTGAATTTGACGATCATGGACCCGGATCAAGCACAGCGTGCGGTTGATTTTGTCGCAGGTGGAACGTATGCGATCGACGGTCATCAAGAGCGCATTGGCGAAAGCATCTTCTTGTTTACGCCAAGCTGTGTCCAAGTCAGCACGCAAACGGGTGTGATTCACGAAGTGCCGCAGCCCGCGCCTGTTCGTTCACGCCCGTCCGCGCCGACGCCTGCTTGGGGAACGGAGCCGAGAACCGCACAAGGGTAGGGATCAAGGATGGAGTTTAGCCGTTTAAGCTTCGTCCTGATTTGATTTGATGCAGGGAACTAGATTGACGACTCAATTTGGCATGATTGGTGGCGGGATGATGGGCGAAGCGCTGTTGTCCCGCCTTGTTGCGCAGGCGGTTTTTGCGGCTGATGCGATGATCGTCAGCGAACCGCAGGCGGCGCGACGATCGTTTTTAGCTGAGCAATACAAGGTTCAAGTCACCGGAGATAACGCAGAAGCCGCGATCGCGTCTGAAGTTCTGCTACTTGCGATCAAGCCGCAGGTGTTTGGACAAGTTGCACAAGAATTATCCGGTCGGACGCATTCGACGACGCTAATCGTTTCGATTTTGGCAGGAACGCCGATCGGGGCGATCGAGTCCGCATTTCCCGGACATCCGATTATCCGAGCGATGCCGAATACGCCCGCCGCCGTAGGAGCAGGAATCACCGCGATCGCGCCTGGTCAGCTTGTTAAACCGCATCATCTCGAACAAGCGACGCGCATTCTGCAAACCGTTGGAGACGTGGTTGAAGTTCCAGAATCGATGCTCGATGCGGTTACGGGATTATCGGGATCAGGGCCAGGTTACATTGCGCTAGTGGTTGAAGCACTGACGGATGGCGGCGTTGCGGCGGGATTGCCACGCGCGATCGCACTGAAATTAGCGCTCTCAACGGTCCGTGGAACGGCTCAGCTTTTACAAGAATCGGGACTGCATCCGGGCGAGTTAAAAGATCGGGTTACAAGTCCAGGCGGAACCACGATCGCGGGGATCGCGGCGCTAGAAGCGGCAGGATTTCGATCGGCGTTAATTGAAGCCGTGAAAGCGGCAACGGCACGATCGCGGGAACTCGGGCAGTAAGCTTAAAGAAACAAGTGAGGTCAGAACTATGACTCAAGCTATTTCTACATCGCTGACGTTTGAAGAGTTTGTGAATCGCTACGGTGATGATTACCAATACGAACTAATTGATGGAGAGTTAATCGATTTGGAGCCAACTGGGTACCACGAGCAGGTTGTCGCTTTTATTGGACGAAAGCTGAACGTCGAGATCGATCTCTTGGAGAGGTCTGCTTCAGCAGATCGTGAAAATATGTCGCTTTTTATTCCGCATCGATGCTTGATCAAACCGCTTGGAACTGATATCGCCTTTCGTCCCGATGTGATCGTTTTAGATCAAACTGCATTAGAAAAGGAACCGCTTTGGCAGCGTGAGCCGATCGTGACGATCGGCGCTTCGATTAAGCTTGTTGTTGAAGTTGCAAGTACAAATTGGCAGAACGATTATGCGCGTAAGGCTGAAGATTACGCGCTTTTAGGCATTCCTGAATATTGGATTGTGGATTATCTAGGGCTTGGGGGTCGAGAATATATTGGCAAACCGAAGCAGCCAACCATCACGGTTTGCACGTTAATCGAGGAAGAGTACCCACGCCAATTGTTTCGAGGTGATGACTATCTAATTTCTTCAATTTTTCCTAATTTGCAGTTGAACGCAAAACAGATTTTTGCGGCAGGTCAATGAGTTTCAGATTCACAACTCTATCTAAACTCTGATAGTTGCCGTCGGAGAGGGTCGCTATTACCGATTAATTCGGCTTGATCGATCGACGTTTGCTCCCCAGTCTTCAGCCATTTAAGCTGAACGGTTTTATTCTCCGCTTCGGTATCGCCCAAAATCAAACAGGCAACCGCACCGGATCGATCCGCTCGTTTGAACTGCTTACTAAACGCACTGCCACTGAGATCTAATTCTGCTTTAAACCCTGCTTTACGCAACGCTTGAGCCAGTTGCAGCGCTTGAGCTTCGGCAGCTTCACCCCGCGACACTAAGTAGAAATCGATCGAGCTTTGCGGCGTTTGTTCAAGCTTTTGCAGCAAAATCACCAATCGTTCTAATCCCATTGCCCAACCGATCGCAGGCGTTTCTGCTCCTCCAAGCTGTCCAATTAATCCGTCATAGCGTCCACCTGCACAAACGGTTGCTTGAGCACCCAAATCCTCGGATTGAATTTCAAAAACGGTATGCGTGTAGTAATCGAGTCCGCGCACTAATCGAGGATTGATCGTGCAGACAATGCCAAGATTTTGTAATAAAGACTGAACTCGATCGAATCGCGCTTGAGACGCTGAACTGAGGTGATCTAAAATGCTCGGTGCTGCTTCAAGAATGGCTTGGGTGTTTGGATCTTTTGAATCAAGAACGCGCAAGGGATTTCGAGTTAAACGATTTTGAGAATCTGGATCGAGCTTGTCTTTATGCGGCGTGAGGAAATCTATTAATGCGGTGCGGTAATTTGCCCGATCGCTGGCGTCTCCGATCGAGTTGAGTTGCAGCGTCAGATTTTTCAAGCCAACGCTTTGCAGAATGTCAGTCGCGATCGCAATCACTTCCGCATCAGCCCGGACATCGCCGCTTCCTAAAACTTCCACGCCTAATTGATGAAACTGGCGCTGACGTCCGGCTTGGGGGCGCTCGTAGCGAAACATTGCCCCGGTGTACCACAAGCGCTGAACACCGCCTTGAGCGTGCAAACTGTGTTCGATAAACGATCGCACCACGCCTGCTGTGCCTTCAGGACGCAGCGTGATCGAGCGATCGCCGCGATCGACAAACGTATACATCTCTTTGCCGACCACATCAGTTGCTTCACCGATGCCGCGCTCAAACAAATCGGTTTGCTCAAACATGGGGGTGCGAATTTCTTGATAAGCAGCACAAGATAAAATCTCGCGAGCGATCGCTTCAATTCGTTGCCAGTAGGCGATTTCATCTGGCAAAATGTCTCGTGTGCCGCGAGTCGCTTGAATAAAACCCATAATAGTTAATCTGTTGAATCGTGCCGTTCCCAAGCACCAAAGCGATCGCCATAATACGCCAAAATTCGATCGACTTGAGCGCGAGACTCAGAATTTGCTGCATCTGAAAACTGAATTTGTAAGCTCCCGATTTGACTGAGCGTATAATCAAACGACTGGGATAACTGTGGCGTTAATTCGGTGCTGACGCCTTCAACCTGCGATACGTGCGCCGCTACTTCACGATAAACCGCTAACGGTAGGCTAGAATTTTTAACCGTGTATTTCATTTTGCAGCGTTTCCATTATAAGGAGGCAGCGCACAGCAGTTGACTTCATCCAAGCAAACCTTGCCCCACTGCAACGCCCAACGCACCAGCGCAACGCGATTTTCGGTCTCGGTTTTCGTCAAAATATTAGAAATATGGTTATCGACGGTTCGTTTACTAATTTCCAGCTTTTCCGCAATATCTTGGTTAGTTAAACCAGCGGCTACTAACTCAATAACTTGCAGTTCGCGTTCAGAAAGGGGCGCTTGTGTTTGAGATTCACCGTCTGCCATGTCGTTTTCCTACGCTCTGTGTATATGTACTTAGTCTCCTTTTTCATTCTAAAGGGATATGGAGAAAGCGCCAACGAATTCTCTTGAGTTTGAGGCGTTACGATCAGAGAGATCACAATGTTAAGCTAAACGGCAAGTCCATGTTTGCTGCCGATACGTAAGGTTCAATGCACAACGACGCTGCGATGATTCAATGCCCGAACTGTTTTTGTCAGGCGCTTAATCCAGAATCAAATCGATTCTGTCAAACTTGCCGCACGCGCCTTCCAAAGCGGTATCTCTGGATTGCAGGTGCCGAGGAAATTGCGCCCAAAGCCTTAATCGGAGACCGCTACCAAGTTCAGCAAAGTCGCATTGTGCTGGATACCAAGCCCGGACAACCGCCGGAAATCCCGATCGATCTTCTGCCAGTCATGGAGCCGTATTTGCGCTTGGTGCCTTATCGCTTGCAGGTGCCGCAGCTTTACAGCGTAATCGACAATCGAATTTTGCTGCTTGAACACGCGCCAATTTATCCAGAAGATGCCCGAACCGAAAGCGGTGAAGCGTTGAGCGGTCAAATGATGCCGTCGATCGCGGATGTCTGGCCACAGCTTTCTGCTTTGCGCCAATTAAATCTACTGCGGCAGTGGGCGCAGCTTTGGCAACCGATGAGCCAAGAACGAGTCGTATCCTCGCTGCTGGATTTGTCGCTGCTGTATGTTGATAATGGATTGCTGCGGCTGTTGCAGTTGAAGTCAGATTCGTTCCGCGAAGCTCCGAAAGATCGTTCCACGGTGCCAACGCTAATCGAACTCGGTCAATTTTGGGCGCAGTGGCAGGTTGAAGACTCGATCGCTCAATTCTTCACGCAGGTTTGCCAAAATCTAATCGAAGCCCACATTACCACGGCTGATCAGCTTGTTAATGTTTTTGATCAAGCTTTAGCGACTCAAAGCCAGCAGCAAAGCCGTCAAATTCAAATTGCGACCGCAACCGATCAAGGGCCAAGCCGCCAAAGCAACGAAGACGCCTGCTATCCGCCTAACGGAAGTTATTTCTCAGATGCAGAAGCTCCGCCGTTTGTGATGGTCTGCGACGGCATCGGGGGACACGAAGGCGGAGAAGTTGCCTCAGAATTAGCCATTCAAACGATCACCGCTCAAATAGACGCACTGTTAGAAGCACGATCGACGCCAGAAATCGAAAACACGTTAGACGAAGCGGTATTTTTGGCCAACGATGCGATCGCCAAGCGCAACGATGCCGAACAGCGCCAAGAGCGTCAGCGCATGGGCACAACGCTGGTCATGGGATTGATGCACGATTATGAACTCTACATTACGCATGTTGGGGATAGTCGCGCTTACCGCATTACACGCACCGGATGTTATCAAGTCACGCTCGATGATGATGTGGCATCGCGAGAAGTTCGATTAGGCTACACGCTGTATCGCGACGCCTTGCAGCATCCCTCGGCGGGATCGCTAGTGCAGGCGTTGGGCATGGGAAGCTCACACTATCTGCATCCGAACACAAATCGCTTTGTAATCGACGAAGACTGCGTGTTTTTGCTGTGCTCGGATGGATTAAGCGATCACGATCGCGTCGATGAATACTGGGCAACCGACATCGCCCCGATTTTGAGCGGCAAGCTTGATTTAGCAACGGCGGCGCGTCACTTGGTTGAAATTGCCAATACTCGCAACGGTCACGATAATGTCACCGTTGGTTTAATTTACTGTCGGGTTCAGGATCATTCAAAACCGCGCTTTTCGCCGCGTCGGGCTGACAGCGTTCTCGCTTTGCCGTCGGTGCCTCCCGCTTTAGCGCGTCCCACTCAAATAATCGCACCTCAAACGACTGCGCAGCCGCGTCCGGTCAACAGCGAACTCAGACCGCCCCGCACGTCTTTACCCAAAATTGGCTTGAGTTTGCTTGCTTTGTTTGGAGTCGCGAGCGTGCTTGCGGTTTTGCTGGTGCCAGAGCTACGCAGTACGCTTGTTCCACGGTCATCGGCTCCTGCTTCGCCCACGGTTGCTTCACCAGAACCATTGCCCAATCGCTTAACCAGTGAATTTATTCGGCTCGATCGTGCCGTCCCCGATGCTGGAATGCCGTTGCTCAAGAATCCAGAACCGCCGATCGACCTTTCCAGCGCTTCGGTAGTCGGTCAAATGCCACGCGGAACCGTTCTGAAAGTGCTCAAGCAGCAATCCCGCCCGGATCAGCCATCGTGGGTGCAGCTTCGCGTTTGCACGTTAGGCGCTTCGTCGAAAGCTCCAGTCGCAGCATCAAAAAACACAAACTGGGTGAAAAAAGGTGATTTGGGCTGGCAACAAGAAGACGCGATCGCATCGGTTTCGACGCAAAATCTAAACCTAAAAGCGGACCAAATCGGTGAGTGTGCGCGAGTTGCACAGCGCAATTTAACCGAGAACCCGAACGGGGATCGCTAACTCAACAAAAAGAATGCGCTTTCTCACACTCAACTCTCTAATATTAGGGTGGGAGTCACTGATTTTTCTCATTCATGTCATCGTCTGAACTACCTTGCTTAAGTCTTGCGATCGAGCGGCTACGCGCCACCCAAGCGAATCACTTCGCGATTCACGTTATTGATGCGCCGTATCGAGGCGGCTATTTGCTGCGGGACTGTTTGTGGTCAGACGAGTTAATGCAAACTTGGCGATCGTGGCAGGAAATGTTTTCGGCTCGTGGCGTTCCCGATGTGCCGCACGTGTCGCAAGTGAGTGCGCCGCCGTTGGCAGTCATCGAAGGCGTTCCGGTTTCACGGGGCGCTCGATTAATGCAAACGTTGGGAATTGCGCTTTGGCAGTGGTTGTTTGACGGCGTGATTCAAAGCAGCCTGAATCGCAGTCAAGGCATTGCGATCGGGCAAGGAAAAGCGCTGAGGTTGCGAATTGATATTCGCGATCCAGAGTTAATCGCGCTGCCGTGGGAAATTATGCAAAGCGATGCTGGAAAGCAAGCGATTTCGCTGAGTCAGCAGGTTTTGTTTAGCCGCACAACAAGCGATGTGGATGCTTTGCCGGAACTTCGATCAGATCAAAGCCTAAACGTGCTGCTCGTGCTCGGACAAGATGCCGCGCCGCAGGTGCAAGCGGCAAGTCCAGAAAATCGGGACGAACTAAAGCGGCTCAAGCTCGAACAAGAAGCGGCCGCACTCTCGCGCATTTTGAAATATCCCGATCGCGATCAAAATTCGTTTCGTCCCGGTGCTCCGTGCTTTGTTGATCGCTTGCTGCAACCGACGCCTGCGGAATTGATCGAGCGATTAGAAAGCGATCGCTACAACGTTTTATTTTATGCCGGACACGGAATGCCTGCCCCCGATGGCGGCTTGCTGTTTTTGCGTCCCGACATGCCGATGAATGGCACAGAGCTTGCACAAGTGTTAACGCGATCGCGGGTAAAGCTTGCCGTTTTTAACGCCTGCTGGGGCGCACAGCCCGACCAGCAAGGCTATGAATCGATTCCGCGCAGTAGCTTAGCTGAAGTGCTGCTGCATCACGGCGTTCCGGCCGTGCTGGCAATGCGCGATTCGATCACCGATCAAGAAGCGCTGAGCTTTATCGAAGCGTTTGCGCAGGCACTCACCGATCGAATGCCGATCGATCAAGCGGTCGCCGTGGCGCGTCAGCAGCTTTTGACGTTGTTTCGGTTTAATCATCAAGCTTGGACGCTGCCTGTGTTGTATATGCATCCAGAGTTTGATGGCGAATTGATTAAACCGCTCGATGAAGGCATGACGCAAATTCCGCGCAATCCGAGTCAGTTTGGCGTGCGCAGTCCGATCGCGTCGCTTAGATCGATCGGCAGTTCGCAAGTGTGGACGATTCGCGGCGGATTGATGCGCGTAGGCATGAGTTCAGACAACGATGTGGTGCTATCAAGTGAGCCGGGTGTGTCGCGCCGACATGCCGAAATTTTTCATCGCAGCGTGATTCAAGAGTCGCACGAGCCGAGCTACTTTCTGCGGGATTTTTCGCGCTATGGCACTTGGGTTTCAACTTCAAACGGCTGGCAGAAAGTGCATCATCAAGAAGTTTTGTTGCAGCCTGGCGCTCAGCTTAAATTTGGAGGATCGCAGAATTCGGTGCTAGAATTTTTAGTCGCGCTACCTGATCAAGGATAAACGAGAAATTAATTTAGGTTGCGTTCTTCGCTGGATTTGAAGCCGATTTCTCTTCAAGAGCAAACCGAAATTCTTTGCTAATGGGTATTTTAGGAAATTTGTTGTAAATTAGTAGGTCAGTTACGGAACTGGTAACAATGGGCGTGTAGATAAAGACATCAAACGTTAGTTCATCAGTCAACGCGAGTTATTGTCATGGCACAGGAAGCAAGTCAGTCTTATTCACGGTGGATATCGCAAAGCGCAACGCTCAAAAAAGCGGAAATAGAACGAGCGCTTTTCAAGGCATTGCTCAACTCCGATGCGGTTAGCGTGAATCAAGCCGACAGCGAAACCGGGGAAGTTGAAGTTCACGTCGCTGAAGATCCTCGTAGCAGCATCGCGTATCCCTGGAATCCGGCTGAAGCTGAAGCGTTTTTCGAGGCGATCGAACCCCCCTTCTCGCTTGCTGATCGCGATCTGAGCAATCAAGCAGATGCCTTTTTCTCGCATTTAGACGGTTTGTTTGCAGCAACCACCCTCGAAGCGTCGATCGCTCAAAGATTCACATCGGTGCCGCAGTCGCTGATTCAGGCGATCGCTCGTCAAGCGCAGCAAGTGGCGCATTCGTCGAGCACGCTTGCCGATCAGCTTGTGCGCTGCGTGCAAGAAGCGTTGCCGCAGTGGGCAGAAGACGATTTACACGTGTTTGCGCGTCCGTTGGCGTATACCATGCGCGATGATGCTGATCCGATCGAAAGCACAATTCAAAATCTGCGATCGACCGACTGGAATCACTTGTCTGAAGTTGAACAAGCCCGCTTGAGTTTAGCGATCGCTCGCGATGCGTTGAATCAAGTTGAGCGCGATTAAGGTTGGCACTCGAAACTAATGCAGATTTCTCAAAGGGACTGTCTTTAGAATCAATTGACGTTGCTAGGCTGTCCCGCTAATACATCGATCGCTTATTGCTTGTTTTGTTCACCGTCGCGTTTTAGCAAGTAATCCATGACTCGATCGAGGTGTTCAACGGCGGCATTGGTCGAAGCGACACTCTTTGCCAATTCCTCAACGTTCGAGGTGAGCCGATCAACGTTGTTGATCAGGCGCTCCTGTACGTAAAGTACTTTATCGATCGTTTTCGTCATCGATCGCATTGAATGAGCCATTTCGCCGATTGTACCTGACAGCGTGCGTTCGCCATCGAGCAGCGCTTGCTGATTGTTAACCAAATGCTGTTCTGAGCGGGTTAGCGTTTCTTGCTGCATTGCAATTCGTTCGAGGCAAATGGTGAGTTTGTCCATTTGCGCAGCTAACGTAGTTACATTGTTCGACAAATCGGTTTTAGCAACCGCCAGCGTTTTCGTAGTGTCAGAGAGTTGATCTAAGCGATCGTCGTTCCAGCGCTTAAAAGTCATACCGTCAAGTAATAAACTCAGTAGAGGTTCCTGACTTAATAGTAATTCGGTTAAGCTGCCTAACGCGAGATTAATCTGAATTGATCAGAACTAATTCCTCTAAATCTATACAGTTTGAGTTGAATGGCTAATGCAGCGCAGTCATCGAACGACCGATTTCTGTGCTGAACTCGGTCAGCGATCGCATCAAATCTGAATCTGCTGCACGCTCTACCAATGCAAAAAAGACCAGGACGGCTAAAACTCGATCGCTCGATCGCACCGGAACCCCAAAGCCCGTTCTAATGCCAAACGCTTTTGCAATGTAGTGACGCAAAAACCTGCTTTCAGACTGCGATGCTGCATCGCTGAGCCATTCCGGCTGCTGGCTTGCCCAAACTCGCCCCGGCAAACCAACGCCCGATCCAAACACAAACCCTTTCGTACAGGTTTGAAATTGCTGCACGGCGATTGTGGCGGTTGGATCAAGCGCGGTGCTGATATAACTTGCGGAATGCAGTTCTAAACAATGATTTTCTGAACTTGGAATCCAGACTTCGCCATAGTCCCAGTGTCCGAACTGAGCAAAAGCGGTGACTACACGATCGATTGCTGCGTCAAAACTTGCGGCGGCGTGAATCGATCGAATCAACGTTTGCTGAAAATCTAAGGATGTTTCCATTGTTCGGTTTGCTTGAAGGCTTATTGATTCTGTTTTACTAGAAAATTAGCGATCGGGCACAGTTACTTCAATAACAACACTGAAGACCAAATTATTCTTTATTCCGGTGAAGCACTTCACGTTTAAGAGAATCAAGACGCTAGTCAGTCTTTTTTTTCTCCGTGTGATAAGGTATTGTGAAGTTTGTATCAAGTGACACCTGTAGTCCACAAATTCGTCATATCATTTTGATGTCGACTGCACCACCTTTCAGGGCTTCCGTAACTACCGTTACTTTCATTTCTACGGATTTGCGATTCCTTCGGAGTTGCACAAAGCGCTAATCGACTTCTAGGTATTTTTCAGATTGACGCGCACGATCGCTTACTGTCGAATCGTGTAGAAATTGTCGCAATTCAATTAAGCAACTGTTTTGTTTCGGTCACATAGGTTAGAAATATGATTCTGAATCGTTCTGTGCGGCGCGGTGCGCTGGCATTGCTGATCGGCTCGATCGGCACAATGACGCTGAGCAAAGAAAACGCTTTGGCGATTACCATTGCTCCAACAACTGTGAATGCTACTGACTATCTCACTGGTACAACAGATGCAGGTTCCTTCACGCTAGACAGGGATTATGCTGCATCAGACGTGCTCAATCTTACAGTTTCGGGCACGATCAATATCGATTCTTTCGTGGATAATGGCTATGTCACGAATGCTGCGGGTGTGACTACACAGCCCGGAACTCCGTTTTTCGGCAATCCTCCTACCGGCGCAGCAGTCGCATATGATAGCAGCAGGAAGTACGGCTCACTGCTATTTGGCAACAGCGTGAATGGCTATCGTCAAGTATTTCAAGCTAACGCAGCGAATGGACTCGGTAGCGACAACCCACCTACAACGCTGAGCATTTCGACTACGCTCGGTGCTGTATTTGAGAATCTCAGTCTTAGTCGAGGCACTGTTTTGGGCTTCAGAATTACTGATGTTAACAGTGGTGACAACACAGGCTCGTTTCTTGTGAGTGGCTCGATCGGAGAACCCGCAACCGCCGTTCCAGAACCGTTTACGATTTTAGGATCGATCGCGGCACTGGGAACAGGTGCAGCAATCAAGCGCAAACAATCGAAGCAAGCAAGCAAAGCTTAATCGATCAAAAGGTTTGATATTACCGAATTGCTGTCGTGTCATGAGGCGCGGCAGTTTTTTGAAAATATTTATTCAAGCCTTATCAACCCAGTAGGAGCACACATTGACACAAAATGAACGCAAAACTGACTTGTTTGTAGGTCAACTATGCGGGGGCTATAATGGACAAGCTGTACCGTCCAGCAGGTAGTGGTGATACTAGCCGTCCTCCGAGATAGTAAAGCACAACATTTGTATCACGAATATACGAAGGCTTTCTACTGCCATTCATTCCTAATTGTGCGTTGATATTGTAAAGGGTCTTCACCAAGCTGAAGGATTCCTTCAAACTCACTGATGTCATCATTATTAAGTCTTGCTGAGGGATCTGTTGATTTTTGTTCAACAAATTGCTGAATCAGAGGATACAGAGCATCTAAATCACGATCGCTCAATTTATCGGAAGAAAGGGTCTAAAACCGCGTCCTACTAGGACGGCTTTTCTT
>CAXUFL010000042.1:0-44008 GCA_964250455.1 uncultured bacterium | reverse complement strand
ACTCGAGATCGTACTTAACCAAGCTGCGTCTTAATCTCGGTGGCTACAGCTATAAGTAATTTTCTAGGTCTTTCACTGACTGCAACGCTGGCTCGATCCAAGTCGCTTCTTGATCAAAACAGACGCATGTAGCTCTTTTCGGCTCATTGCCTTGAAGTCAGGTTTACTCATTGAACATACTTCCATTTGCCATTGAAATAAATCTCAATCATATTTTCCTCGCCTGCCACAAAGAAAACGTTGCCGATCGCATCGGCAACACGAACTACGTTAATCGGCAAGTAGAAATTACTAACCCCCAATCTGAGACATCGTGCGGCTGTAACTTCCCGTGGTTCCTGATTCACGCTGTTTATAGTTGATTTCTGGCTTGAGCATCAGTAGCTCGCGGACTTGTTCACGCAGATCGGCGATCGATTCCCCATTCCTCAAGGCGGTTTTCAAGTCGAGCTGTCCGGTTTCATTCAGCAAACATGGACGTAGCCATCCATCGGCTGATAACCGCATTCGATTACAGCGATCGCAAAAACATTCTGACATTTGGCTAATAAATCCGATTGTTCCTTTCGCGCCAGGAATCTTAAACACGTCCGCAGGTCCGTTTCCCGCGACGTTGCCATCGTTTAATCCCCAACGTTTCCGAATCTGATTCCGAATGGTTTCCGAATCAATCCAGCCTTTATTGCCAAATAAGTCATTATTTCCAATCGGCATGAATTCAATAAATCGAACATGCCATTCACGATCGAGACTTAGTTCTGCTAGTGAAAGTACTTCGTGATCGTTCACGCCTGGAATTACAACGACATTTAACTTTAGGGGATTAAACCCGATTCGATGGGCGGCTTGAATGCCTTGCCAAACTTGATTCCATCGCGATCGTCCTCGATTGCCAATAATTTTGTCAAATGTTTCTGGTTCAAGCGAATCTAAGCTGATATTGATGCGGCGCAATCCAGCGTCGTACAAACCCTGAGCGAGATTCGCAAGTAAAAAGGCATTTGTGGTCATCGATAAATCTTTCGTTTGGGGAAAAGCGGCGATCGATCGCACAAGGTCCACCACCCCCGGACGAATAAGCGGTTCTCCACCCGTTAATCGAAATCGAGTGAAACCAACCGGAATAAACACGTTTTGCAGCAGCGTGATTAATTCTGTTTGTGTTAATAAATCTTGTTGCAAAGCATACGTCAAATCGCTTCCTTCCGGCATACAGTACTGACACCGGAAATTGCAGTGATCGATCAAACTAATTCGCAAATAATCAACTTGATTCATACGTTTATTGTGACTGATTAAAACAGCTTGCTGCAATGCCTCAATGTGATTGTTGCGTAACAAAAATCAATGTTCTCACACAGGCAATTCTGGGATAGTGCCAAACTCCCGTGTTAAGCTTGCGATAAGAATTATTTTTGGTTGTGTAATTCGTTCTTTGACGTTTCTCCAAATCTAACTCTTCACACATTCCGATTCTGGAGACGAATCATGACTATTTATGTAGGAAATCTGTCCTACAAGGTCACGCAAGAAGACCTAACCCAAACCTTCGCGGAGTATGGAACCGTTCAGCGTGTCCAACTGCCCGTAGACCGAGAAACTGGGCGGATGCGCGGTTTTGGATTCGTAGATATGGGAAACGATAAAGAAGAAGACGCTGCGATCGAAGCGCTTGATGGTGCAGAATGGATGGGGCGCGATTTGAAAGTGAACAAAGCAAGACCGCGTGAAGAACGAGGCGCTTCTGGCGGATTTCGCTCGAATCGTTTCCGGTCGTCGCAAAGAGATTAAAGCAGATACGCTGAGGCAGATGAGCGATCTGTCTGTTCCAATGCCGATTGAGACAGTCTCGATCGGCAGGTTTAACATTTAAGGAGGACAGATGACTCAAATTATTCCAGGCGAAAACGAAGGCATCGAGTCGATGATGCGCCGATTTAAGCGGGCGGTGATTCGAGCAGAGATTTTTCAAGATATGCGAAAGCATCGCTTTTTTGAAACGCCGATCGAGAAACGTAAGCGCAAAACCTTAGCCAAGCACAAGCAGCGCCGCAGAAAGATCGCGAATTAATCGTTTGGCTGTTGAAGCTTCTTCACGCAAATCGGGCGCAGTTAAGTTTGCCACTCGCTAAGGCGAATCGCTCAGCACAGGACTAACGTTAAGCGTGCAATTTACTAGCCCAGTGGCAGACGTGAGGTGAATTGCAATCAACATCACGCCAAAGCAGGTGATGCCGCAGGGCACTCCGAAGCAGACTAAGCTGAAACATCGGGGTTTATCAAGAATCTGCTAATTCTGATAAACCCCGATGTCTTGCTTTACAAAATTTTTCCAGCACAAAGTTGAAATGGGTTTACATCGGTTCGCCCGCGAATTCATTCGCCAGGCTTAGCCGGAACAAACGTTAAATAAGCTTTAAAGCGATCTTTAGAAAAGTTCGAGTTTTGGCAAAATTACTACCGATCGAGACCTAACGGCTGCTTGCCAAATCCAAGCGTTGAAGTGCGATAGTACGTTGCCCAGCGTCGCGCATCGGGCGTGGTTTGCCACTGCGATCGACTCACCGCAAGCGTTAAGATCGGGGCTGCAATTTCGCCTTGTCGTCCAGTGATAATAATCGAAACATCGCTTGCGAGAATGTCGCGATCGAAGCTGCGCTGGGCGGCGGCTCGTGCGACAAGTTCCGCTCGTTTTATCAAGGCATCTAGGGTTTCAAACGGCAAGCGATCGAGCGTAACATCGACGCTCATCGTGTAGGCGTAAGAAATCGAGGGCGATCGCATTGCGTCAAGACTCCACAGCGTGCTGCTTAGTCCCAGAATTAGCGCACCGGACACGAAACCGCGAGAAACTTGAGCATTCATCGTCAAAAATCGAACCAGAGATTGTGGATTCATATCAGTTTTGTGTTGCAGAAAACCCATTTTTCCCTATCATGTGGGTGCGTTGTTATTGAAACGCGCATACCACCGTTATGTTTGAGGAATCGGGGATGAGTAACTATTGGGCGATCGCAATTGGTATCAATCACTATCAGCATCTTCAGCCTCTTCATTTTGCCCAACAAGACGCCCAATCTTTATGTGAAAGCTTAGTAGCAGATGCGGGATTTTTGCCTGATCGCTGCATTCTCGCAACCGATACTTCTCCAGATTTTTCCGATCACTCAACCGATCCGATTCGCGAAAATTTACTGTACTGGACCACGTTTCTCAAACAGCAAGTTCAAGCTGAAGACAGCTTGTGGTGTTTTTTTAGCGGCTATGGCGTTTGTGTCGATGGAGAAGATTATTTGCTGTCGATCGATGCCGATCCCGCCGATGCGCAAACGACCGGAATTTCAATCCGATCGCTGTTTCAAGCACTCAAAGCCCTGCCCACTCGCCAAACTCTCGTTCTGCTCGACATCAATCGCGCTCAATCTGTCTCTAACGAAAAAGTTGGCACCCAAACCGCAGAATTAGCGCGAGAAGCGGGCATTCCTACGATTTTGTCTTGTCGTCCCGACGAGTTTTCGCACGAAGCCCCAGCTTACAATCACGGCTTATTCACTCAAGCCGTGATCGAAGGATTGCGATCGCATCAATGCTCAACGCTGGCAGGACTCGAAGACTTCCTTAATTCCCGTTTGCCGCAACTGTGCGACCACAACGATCGACCCGCTCAAAATCCGGTTTTAGTCGTTGCCGATCCAGAGCAGCTTTATCGGGTGATTATGCCCGTCAACTGGGCAGAAACCGATAGCTGGACGCCTGCGGTTGACACGAATCCGTTTGCGATCGCAGGCGATCTCGACCTCAGCACGATCGATGACTATGCCGATTACGACGCCAACGGATACGACGACCTAGAACGCTACCCAACTCAACCTATTATGGGCACGACAGCAACCGTCGAGCCAACGCTCCCGGTGCTGCCGCCGCCCGACGAAACTCGCCCACCAGAGATTGTTCCGCCGCGCCCAACTCCCCCCGAATCCGACATGCCGGATCAACTGTTTTGGGAGCGCTTACTGTTTGGTGGAAGTGCAATTCTATTGGTGTTGCTGCTCGGCGTGTTGTTCCGCAATTGGTCAGCGTTTATGGGTAACACTCCGCAAACCGCAACAAACGCGCCGTCGCCATCGCCTGAAGCAGCAAAAACGGCAACTCAACCTGCAAACGCGATCGCCGCACCGCAATCTAGCGAACAAATCTTAAACGACGCTCGATCGATGATCAAACCCGCGCTGGCGTCAGATGCGAGTCGTGCAATTGATCGCGCCAGCCGCATTCCACAAAGTGATCCGCTTTATGCTCAAGCGCAGCAGGAGATCGATCGCTGGAGCCGCAACATTCTTGACATTGCAAAAAAACGAGCAGAACAACGCGACTTTAAGGGCGCGATCGCGGCAGCGCAGCTAATCCCGAAGCGATCGACAGGCGTTTACACCGAAGCACAAAAGCTACTTCCACAGTGGAAACAAAAAGCGCGTTAAATTTATAAGGGTTGTAAGACGTGTTAGATATTCCGAACGTAGAGCAAGCAATGAGTGCTTATATTGCTTGTGTTAACTTGACTAAAATGTTTCTGCCCGTTCAGATTATCCGAATCGACGAGCGGACTCGACGGGTTTTCATTCTGGCAGGTGAAGAGACTATGATTGTAATCAATCGAGAAGGCAGACGGAGATTTATATGAGCCAGCCTGATTTTCAGTCAATGAACCGAAAAGAGCTAGTATCTTATTTTCTGGAACATCGGAACGACCAAGAAGCCTTCTACGCGCTAATGGACAAGCTGGAAACTGAACCTGTTTTGTATGAGCTTCCACCGATTACCACCGCAGAAGAAGCACGAGCCGAAGCAGAGCGCTTTCCTCAAATTCTTGAAGAAATTCGCCGCAAACGACAAGAACTTGCAGATTCTGATTCAAATTCGTAGGTAGCAATCAAGAACGCTTACTTCATCATTTATTAGCACCTTCCGTCACCCGCTAAACTAGAACAGTAAGACCGATTCAATCGAGGAGATGGAATGATCAACCCGGATCAGGTTGAGGCAATGATTAAGGCAGAATTGCCAGATGCGCAGGTTAGTGCATCGAGTCCGGATGGCGAACATTTTGAGGTGACGGTGGTTTCTTCGCAGTTTGCAGGCAAGCGGCGCGTTCAGCAACATCAACTGGTGTACGGCGCGGTTAAGCAAGCAATGGCATCAGAAGCGATTCATGCACTGTCGCTTAATACGTTCACGCCCGAAGAATGGGCATCGCAAAACTAAGTCCGGTTTCTCATTCGTCGAATTAATCTATTCAACCCCACAAACACTATGACTCAAGACGCTCAAGCTCAAATTGATTCGATCGTTAAAAACAACAAAATTCTCGTATTCATGAAGGGCAGCAAATTGATGCCCATGTGCGGTTTTTCTAACAACGTGGTGCAAATTCTCAATTCGCTCGGCGTTCCGTTTGAAACCGTAGACGTGCTCGAAAATCCTGAAATTCGTCAAGGCATCAAAGAGTACTCGAACTGGCCCACAATTCCGCAGGTTTATATTAATGGCGAATTCGTCGGCGGCTCGGACATTCTGATCGAGCTGTACCAAAAAGGCGAACTTCAGCAAATGGTTGAAGTTGCAATGGCGTCATAAAGCGAATTAGTTTTTGGAGCGTTTGTTAAACGCTCCAAACTTAAAAAGGGTGCCCACAAGTGCACCCTTTCGTTTATCGATAATCTGGCTCAGTTAGCGTGTTATCAAAGTTTGACGGATCGTAAAGAAAGCGAGTCATTTCCTCTTCTAAACGATTGATTTGAAACGGCTCTAACACACCCGTATGGCGCAGCGCCGACAAATACCCATCCAGAAAGAGGCGGAGATCATCAAAGCGATAACCCCGGTTCCAAAGCTCGACAAGGGCGTCGGTAATTCTTTGGTAATAGCGAATTGTTAACGAGTCTTGCAACATAATTGAACGCGAAACAACAAAAAGACGCCGTTTGACACCCAACCTGAAATTGCTGTTACTTAATCTTAACACTTCTAGCCTGACTCTCTCAATTTGTGTCGAAATTATACGGTAGCCAACGCCGCGCAACGAATTGTATGACTTGAAGGCAGTTCTGGGTAGCACCCGTTACAAATCAGTTTCAATAAGCTTTGATACCCTTGATTCAAGCATTTTGAGGAATTGTAGCCCCCGTGGGAGCCATTAACATTCAAATCGTAGAAGGAAATCCGCATCTTCGATCGCTGCTTGGATGGCATCTTCAGCAAGCGGGCTACCAAGTCCACCAATCGGCTGATTTGCACCAAGCACGAGAAATGTTTCTACTGCGCCAGCCTAATCTGGTGATTCTCGATTCTGAGCTACCCGGCGGTAACGGCTTAGAATTCTGTCGATGGCTTCAGTCGCAGCAGCAATCGCTAATTTTAATGCTGTCTGCCCGGACGTCTGAACCGGATATTGTGGAGGGTTTGCGATCGGGTGCAGACGATTACCTCAGCAAGCCGTTTGGAATGCAGGAGTTTCTGGCTCGCGTAGATGCTTTAATGCGACGGCGACGAGTAGCCGCCCCGCCTGCCAATCTCGATTTTGGCGATCTCAAAATCGATTTGGTGCATCGACGAGTGCGGTTCAAAGGAGAGTTAATCGAATTGACGCCGCAGGAATTTAGCTTGCTGTACGTGTTGGCGCAGGCGGGGGGATCGGCATTGAGTCGATCGGAACTGTTACAGCGTGCCTGGCCTGACGCGATCGATAATCCTCGCACCGTAGATACGCACGTGCTTTCTTTGCGCAAAAAAGTAGAAATCGATCCCCGTCAGCCGAATTTAATTCAAACCGTGCGGAACGTTGGCTATCGCTTGAATCTTGAAGTGCTAAACGCGATCGTGTCGCATCAAAACGGACACGCAGGGCGCAAAGTTTCGTCTTCGCTGCCGCGTATGGCACCGCATCCGCAGCTCTAAGATTTTGTTACTCCTGATTTTCAAGTCGCACGAGCGTGGTTGTGAGTCGATCGAGCAGTCGTTGATTTTCATCGGGCGTGCCGATCGTGATTCTCAAACCGCCTCCGGTATGGCGAATAATCGTTCCTTGCTGCCGTAGCTGTTCGGCGATCGCGGCTAATTTTGATTCGCTAGTTTGTCGCAATCGGACATAAATAAAATTCGCGTCGCTGTTCCAAACTTGAAGCGATCGCTGTTGTTTTAATGCGGTTAGAAGCTGCGATCGCGCTTGCAGAATTTCAGGCACGATCGACAACAAAGGCTGACGTTCCGACAAAGCCACTTGAGCAGCCACGATCGAAAAGCTCGGCAAGTTAAACGGCAACCGCACTTTCTCAAGCGTTGAAATCAATTCGGGCTGTGCGATTGCATATCCAACCCGATGCGCAGCTAATCGAAACGCTTTAGAAAACGTTCTTAAAATAATCCAGTTTGGATGCTGCAAAAGTTCAGCCGCTAATGTAGTTTGACTAAACTCGAAATACGCTTCATCAATCACCACCAAAATATGAGGGGGCAAGGTTCGCAGCCAATCGATTTCAGCTTCGGTTAAAGCGTTTCCGGTCGGTGAATTTGGATGCACCACAAACACCGCTCGAATTGGCTGGATTTCGGTTCCTTCGGAGCTGCGCTTTGCGCTAATTGCCGTTTGTGCGGCGGTTAAATCCATCTCGAAATTAATCGGGGATCGATCGACGCTCACCACGGAAATGCCCAACGTCTTCGCCAAAATGCCATACATCGAAAACGTGGGATTTGCCACTAGAATCGATCCCGCGCCGTTTAAGCAAGTAGCAATCAGAATCGATCGAATCAGTTCATCTGATCCATTGCCCACCGAGATGTTTGCCTGGGTCAGATTGCTATGACCGGATTCATTCACGTACTGCGCGATCGCGTCTTTTAACGCAACATAGCCACCGTCCGGATAGCGATTCGAGGCGATCGCGGTCTGCCATGTCCAAGCGAGTTTTTGCTTGAGTTCATCGGGCAGGTCGTAAGGATTTTCGTTGACATCTAATCGGTCAGCAGATTGCGGCGGATCGTCGGTGTGCTGCGTACTATACGCCGTAAACTGAGCCAAATCAGACCGAATGAACTCAAGCATGATCGAGACAAGGTAGAAATTACGAGTGTATCAGGGATTCAAAGCGCTATCCGAGCTTTGCTTTGACGATTTCTTGAACTTTTTTACCGTCGGTTTTGCCTTTTAGCTGCTGCATCGCTGCACCCATTACTTTGCCCATGTCTTTTGCTGATGTGGCTTTGGTTTGCGCGATGATTTGATCGATCGTTTGCGCTACTTCTTCATCAGATAGTTGCGCGGGTAGAAACGTCTCGATGATTGCGAGTTCTTGCGCTTCTAGCGACGCCAAATCTTCGCGCTTCGCTTTTTGGTACTGCTCGATCGAGTCACGACGCTGTTTGGCAATCTGCGACAATGCCTCGATTTCCTGCGCCTCCGTTAATTCAGATTGACCCGACGGACGCACGCTGACTTCTTTTTCTAATAAAACTTTCTTGATGCTGCGCAGCGTTTCGAGTCGAATCTTATCTTGAGACTTCATCGCCGCTTTAATTTCATCGGTTATGCGGTCTTTTAGGCTCATGTCCCCATTTCCTTGCGAAGAATGTCGAAATTTCAGCATAGCTTAGGCAGCAAGTCACAAACTAATGATGTGCGCGTAAGCACATCTACCGCACAAAATCAATTTACAACGATGTAAAAATCAAACTTTTATGACATTAGAAAATTACATTGCAGTTCCCGCATAAATTTGGCAGAATAAGTTGCGTTGAATACAATTCGACTGACAAGCTAACTGCGATGAAAGGCTCGATGCGATCGTTTATTTCACCTGATAATATGAAGATTCAGCGCATCCATCCTTTTTACGATAGGAACAAGTCAGTCTTAATAAACATTTCCGATATTCATTTGCAATTAGCGAATAAATTAGATCAGCAAAATCTGGGGCGATGTTAAAAAGTCTCAGTGATAAGATTGCGGTGAACGCGTTCGAGGGCTTGAAGTGATCCGTTCTGCAACACTAACTCTTCCGTCTGCTCTGTCATCCATTCCTGACAGCAATCGTCTTCGTCTTCTTTCTGGCTCAGCCAACGTTGCCCTCTCGCAAGAGGTCGCGCGTTATTTGGGTATGGATCTCGGTCCAATGGTGCGAAAACGGTTTGCCGATGGCGAGCTTTACATTCAGATTCAAGAATCGATTCGGGGCTGTGATGTTTACCTGATTCAGCCAACGTGCCGTCCGGTAAACGATCACTTGATGGAATTGTTGATTATGGTTGATGCCTGCCGCAGAGCATCGGCGCGGCAAATTACGGCTGTGCTTCCCTACTACGGCTATGCGAGAGCCGATCGTAAAACTGCCGGACGGGAATCGATCACCGCTAAGCTCGCCGCAAACTTGATTACTCAAGCCGGAGCCAGCCGAATTCTTGCGATGGATCTGCATTCTGCTCAGATTCAAGGCTATTTCGATATTCCAATGGATCATGTTTACGGCTCTCCGACGCTGGTTGATTATCTAGCAAGCAAACAGCTTGAAGATTTGGTCGTGGTTTCTCCGGATGTCGGCGGCGTCGCTCGTGCGCGTGCCTTTGCCAAAAAGCTCGATGATGCCCCGCTTGCGATTATCGATAAGCGGCGTCAAGCGCACAACGTTGCTGAAGTCATGAACGTAATCGGCGATGTGAGCGGCAAAACGGCGGTTTTGGTCGATGACATGATCGATACGGCCGGAACGATCGTCGAAGCAGCAAAAATTCTGCGCAAAGAAGGTGCCCGTCAGGTTTATGCCTGCGCCACTCATGCGGTCTTTTCTCCGCCTGCGATCGATCGTCTCTCAAGCGGTCTGCTTGAAGAAGTCATCGTTACAAACACCATTCCCATCGACGAAGCCGCTCGCTTTGCGCAGTTAACGATTCTTTCGGTCGCAAACGTGATTGGCGAAACGATTTGGCGCATTCACGAAGATAGTTCCGTAAGCAGCATGTTTCGCTAACGGCTATAGCAGAAAGGGTCGATCGTTCACCGACGATCGACCCTTTCTGCTATAAAAAAAGAGCAGATCGTTTCGGATCTGCTCGTTAAAAGTGTCTCACAAAGTATTTCTACTGAAGTGCTACACGCCCGAATTCTCGGATTCCTGAAACTCCATGAAAAATTTTGCGACTTTAATTACGGCTTGCATTGTAGCGGGATGGATTGCCGCGATCGCGCTGATCGCCATCCAAAACGCCACACCGATCACCCTGCAATTTCTCACGGTTCAATCGATCGAAATTCCGTTCGGGCTGGTGCTGGCGTTTAGCGTAGTGCTCGGAATTTTAGGAACCGCGATCGCGCAGCCGATTTTTGGCGTTTCTAGCAGTTCAACCGACGACGATTAAAGCGCGTAAACCTGCCCGTCGATCAAAAGCCGAGTAATTCCTTTTGCTTGTAAATACGGCGCTGCTTTTTGTAACACTCGGCTATCCGGCACTTTGATCACTCGCTGCGTGCGAATATTCGAGAACCGCTTCGCAACTCGATGATTATCGAACACGGGCAGCGTTTTTTCTTGGATTTCTTCAGACGGAATTTGACCGAGTTCAGCAAACTCGCGCAACGGACGCGCGACAAGCTCTGCCGATCGATCAACGACCAGATAACAAGTTTTGGGAATGGCGGCTTCAGCGATCGGAAGCACCCGGACAAATTCAGCCGCGTTAAGCTGAATCGACGGTAAAACGGCGGGTTCGTCGTCGTCATCGTCATCGTCGAGATCGGCATCTAAATCATCGAGATCGTCGAGATCATCTTCATCTTCGTCTTCGGCTAAATCGTCGGTGCTTGAACTGAGTTCTTCATCAAGCATCGTTTCGACCGTGGCTGTTTGCGTGACCGCAACGGCAGACTTAAGAATTGGGGCTGCAACGGGCGCTAAATCAGCCTGGATTTCTTTAAGAGGCTGTGACGCTACCGCTTCTGCGCTGTCTGAATCACCCTCTGAGGCGGCTGACGATCGACGACGCGATCGACGAATCGGAGCATCGGGTGAAGAAACAGATTGATCGAGTTGCGAAGCCGTTTCTTCGGAGTTGCGCTCCGCACTAACAGATTCGGCTTGCGGTTCTTCGATTGATTCAGGTTCGGATGGTGCTTTAACGGGAGTTTCTTCAAGCAGATTCCCTTGAACAGGCTCAGTGTCTGCGGAGTTGCGCTCTGCGCTAATCACTTCTTCCGCGTTTTGATTTGTTGCAGCTTCTAAATTTTGCACAGCAGCGCGATTCGAGCCGCGAGAAGCATACCGCTTTTGTTGAATTAGCCCCTCGTATTCTTCTTGAGACAAACTGCTTTTGAGAATTCGGCTAATCGTGGTGTTACTGACGCCATAGCGATCGGCCAGGGTCAGCGTTGTTTCCCCGGATTGGCGATACAGCTCAACGATTTGGTTCTTATCTGAATCCGACAGTCTAATCATGCGAGCGAGAAGCGGGGCACCGTTTACTTATCTATTCTATGCCGAACCTAGAAAGAATGCGGAATTGAAAAGATCCCCGCTTGTTTTTAGGCGCGTCGGCGTCCGGTTGCTCGACGCGATCGACTCAAATCATACTCAAGCGCTGCTCCGATTCCAAACAGTACGCCGCTAAACACCCAGAAGATCTCAACAATTCCGCCGCTTTGGTAATTATCTAATCGAGTCGTAGCGTACTTAAACCACATATCAGCAATGTATAAAGAAAAGGCTGCTGCTGCAATCATGCGCCAAGATTGCGAAAATCGTCCGCCCCAGAATGCGAGTAATAGCGTCGTTGCGATGATCAGAATAAAAACGTCTGCAAGAACGTAAAAGTAATCGAGAAACGGCTTGAGCGGTGCCAATGTCGTTTCAACGCTTACCACCCACTCAGGCGCATCGTCCGTTTCTAATCCTTTAGGAGCTTCAGGGGCAATTTTGTTAAGGTTACGTGGCGTAACAACGGGCGTTGGAGACGGACTTGAACTGGCGGGTATTGCTTTAACTGGAATAGGTTGAACTGCTTTTGCAGGCGCGATCGACGCTTTTGGCGTCGGTTTTGCCGGAACCGTTTGCGCCATCACAGGTTCGATGCCAAAAAATGCCGCTTTATCAGTGTTTGGCGTTAAAGTTAGCCACGTTGCAAAAGCGATACTAACCGCCGCGATCGCACCGACAATCATCCATTGAAAGAAATCGAGATTCAGGCGTCGATCAACAAACGCTGTGAGCATTCCCCAACCGAGAAATAAATAAGTGGGAATGTAAAAGAAATCCCCCGGTGACACATCGGCTTGGCGTCCTAGATACGTTTCCCAAAACGTAAACAGCAAGCTGCCGATGCTGTAGCACAACATTCCTAACCCGATACCAATCCAAACTCGGCGTCCACTGACAATTTGCGGACTGCGCCAATTTCTAAAACACAAAATTGCAGCGCTGAAAAACGCCACAATCTCAAAAATCGAAGTGCCATACGAATACCAAGTCGATCGAGTTTGTCCGGGGTCAGGCACGCTAAACAACAGAAAAAATAAAAGCGCCACAACGGCCCACAGAATTTCTGCAAACACGATCGTTTGGACAGCAGATTTGGGGGCGGTTTTACTGATTGAACTGCTCATAATTCTTGCAACAAAAGGGAAACAAAGCTTAAATCCAAAGTTTGCCAACCGACGAACGCTTTAGCCAATCAAGAAAGCGATCGCGATCAATCGGAGGTAAATCCTGCAAAGCGTCGAGAACGCGGTTGGCAAACGACGATTTGCCAAAGTAGGATTTTCCGAGGCGATGCAGTTCTTGTAGCAACACATTCAGAAGATTTTCTTGCCACACCGGAATTTGTAAACTGTTAAGCGGATTCACGGTGAGCAGTTGTTTAACCGCGTTGGGTGACTCGGTTTGCGGAAACTTCCAGTGCCCAAACACACCGCAGAGGTCTTTCTCGAAGGCGATCGCTTGCTTGGTGCCCATCAGATCTTCGATGTCGATGTACATTGCTTGCAGCATCAGCAAACACGCCTGCGTAAAAGCTAAAGATGCTTCGCCCCCGGTGGTTAACTCTTGCCCAAGCTGATCTAGCCGTACTTTGCCCCAAACGCTGTAGCGCTCTGGTTCTTCAAGCAGCACACAGGCTTTGCCTTGATTGTCGGTCAAGTCGCGCCAGAACGATCGAGCTTCTTCTTCTTGAGCGGCACCAAAAACGTTAATCAAGCGAAACGTTTGTCCTTGATATGCCAGAATCGGAACCTTTTGATCGCGTTTGGGGTGTTGGATGCTGCTAAGCTCAACATCCTGTCGTTTCAGAATGAACATAAAGCAGCTACAAGCTAGAGGATAAAAACATCAACAGGTTTGTCATGATGCCGGGTGCGCGTGGATCTGAGCGGTCTGCGTGAGCAATTTTACAAATGCTTCATTATGAATGCCCTTTTTTAGGCATTGAGTCTACACAGACTTGACAAAAGGATGAATTGATTATCTAAGTAACGGGAGTTTAGGTTAATTGCCCCAGACGCGGGCGCGACTGCTATTCGCTGCGCAAGCGACGAGCGGCTACGCAGCTACACGGACAAACCCCCATAAGGGCGTCAAGAAGCATTTATGCCATTGTTGATTCCAAGCTCAGGCTAAATAATGGCTCTTAAGCTTTAACACCAGTAAAATCGCGCTGATCCACCCCAAAATTGCTTTAGAATAATCATGAGTTATGGTCTGGATCCTTAGCTCAGTGGATAGAGCAACCGCCTTCTAAGCGGTCGGTCATTGGTTCGAGTCCAATAGGATCCGCTTTGTAAAGTCAGCTTTTGCCGCACGATCGTCTGGGTTGATGGTTGTCACATCGTGCGAAAAAGCAGTTTAAATTTTTGGCGATCGTCATTATTTATTCAAGAAACTTCATAAGATAATCCTGAGACTTGTCGCGATCGAGCGCTAAGTCTCATAGATGCTGCATTGAAAAGGAGCGAACTGGCATGAGTGCTGCGCTAGTTGAGTGGATTACCACTACCATGAACAGCTTAGGCTATCTGGGAATTGGATTTCTGATGTTTATGGAGAACCTATTTCCGCCAATTCCGTCAGAGTTAATCATGCCGCTCGCGGGGTTCACGGTGGCTCAAGGCAAACTGAACTTTCAGTATGCCGTGCTTGCGGGCGTCGTAGGAACGATTCTTGGAACGCTGCTGTGGTACTACGCTGGACGATTAGTCGGAGAAAAACGATTGAAAGATCTTGCCGATCGCTATGGAAAATGGATCGGTGTTCGAGGCGATGACATCGATAAAGCCAATCGCTGGTTTTATCGTCATGGAACGAAAGCCGTATTAATCGGGCGATTGGTGCCCGGAGTGCGAACGCTGATTTCGCTGCCTGCGGGCATTAGTGAAATGCGAATGGCTCCGTTTTTGTTTTACTCAACGGTTGGAACCACGCTTTGGACAGCAGCGCTCACTTATGCAGGCTACGTATTGGGAGACCATTATGAATTAGTTGATGAATATTTAGCCCCGGTTTCAAAAATTGTGTTGGGGGCGATCGTCGTTGCGTTTATCGTGTGGATAATTCGTAAAAAGAAAAGCTCATCGGCTTAGAAATTTATCCGGATGACTATCTTTTTACGCATGAACACAACGACCCTCGCATACTGGAGTACGCATGAATTTAGACACCGCACATTTTCGCGCTTGGATCGAACAGGTTGGCCCGATCGTCGGACATTTGGCAATTTGGGCGATTATTTTTGCTGAATCTGGCTTACTGATTGGATTTTTCCTTCCCGGCGATAGCTTGTTATTTACGGCAGGATTTTTAGCGTCGGCACAAGTATTGAATTTGCCCGTTTTGGTGCTGGGATGCTTTGTGTGCGCGGTGCTTGGCGATAGCGTCGGGTATCTCACTGGAAATCGATTTGGGCGGCGATTGTTTCAAAAAGAAGATTCGTGGCTGTTTCATAAAAAGCATTTGGTGACGGCGCAACGTTTTTATGAAAAGCACGGTGGAAAAGCGATCGTTCTAGCGCGATTTGTGCCGATTGTGCGAACGTTTGCGCCGATCGTCGCGGGAATCGGGGCGATGCGGTACCGGACGTTTTTAAGCTTCAACGTGATCGGGGGCTTGATCTGGACGTTTGGAGTGACGCTGTTGGGCTATTCTTTAGGAGCACTGATTCCAGATGTCGATAAATACTTATTGCCGATTATTTTGGTAATCATCGTCGTTTCGCTCCTGCCGTCAATTTTTCACCTCTACCAAGAACACAAAGCTAACCGACCTTGAAACAACGCTCTAGCTACTGGCAGCTTCTTTCATACGTTCGCCCGCAGTGGAGAATTATTCTTCAGGCGTTGGCGTGTACGCTTGCATCTACTGTGACATGGCCCGTTTTAGCTTCTTTAGCACGGCGATTGTCAGAGCTAATCGCTGAAGGTCGAGTGAGCGCGATCGCCGAGTTAGCGGGCATCGCTACGCTGGTTTGGGGCACGCAAAAAATTGCGCAGTACGGGCAAGATTCGCTGATGGCAAAAGCGGCATTGTCGATCGCCCTTGAACTTCGCAAACGCGCTTTTTCGCATCTTCAGCGCTTGAGCTTAAGCTATTTTGAAACCGTACAAACCGGAGATTTAGCGTATCGCTTAACCGAGGACGTCGATCGTATCGGTGAAGTGATCAACAAAGTGTTTCGCGAATTCACGCCAAACGTACTGCGATTGTTGGTGATGCTCGGCTACATTGTGTATCTCAACTGGCAGCTAACGCTGGCAACGCTGATTGTGGCTCCGTTGATGGCAGGCTTAATCGCTTGGTTTGGTGAGCAAATGCGAAAACTGTCGTATCGTAGCCAAAGCCGCGTCTCGGATCTTTCGGCGTTGCTAATCGAAGTGTTTAGCGGAGTGCGACTGGTGCAGGCGTTTGCGGCTGAAGCGTATGTAACTGAGCGGTTTTACGGCGCAGCAGAGCGCAATCGTCAAGCAAAGTACGGAACGGAACGACTTCGAGCGATTCAATATCCGGTGCAAGGCATTCTTGAAGGATTAAGCATTTTGTCGCTGCTGCTGGTCGGCGGTTGGCAAATCTCGCAGCGAAATCTAACGCCAAGCGGGTTTATCAGCTATGTCGTGGCGGTTGCGATTTTGTTTGAGCCGATCGCCACGGTGACGAATAACTACAACGAATTCAAGCAAGGCGAAGCGTCAGTCGATCGCATTTTTGAATTGCTGAGAATCAGACCGTCGATCGTTGAAAAACCGAACGCGCCAGATTTACCGTCGGTGAACGGTAGAGTTGAATTTGAAAACGTTAGCTTTGAGTATCAGTTTGGTCGTCCGGTTTTGCAAACGCTAAATTTGCGGGTTTTGCCCGGGGAAATGGTGGCGTTGGTTGGCGCATCCGGAGCGGGCAAAACGACAATGGTGAATTTGATTCCCCGCTTTTATGATCCGCAGCGTGGCGAGGTGTTCGTTGATGGCATTAATATTCGCGATGTGTCACTTGTCAGTCTGCGCCGTCAAATTGGAATTGTGCCGCAGGAAACCACGTTGTTTACGGGCACGATCGCGCAAAATATCGCGTTTGGACAACTGCAATTCGATCTTGATGCAGTAAAAGAAGCGGCAAAAATCGCCAATGCGCATCAGTTTATCAGTCAATTTCCCGATGGCTATGATACGTGGGTGGGCGAGCGTGGCGTTAATTTGTCGGGTGGACAACGGCAGAGACTTGCGATCGCGCGTGCTGTTTTACTTAATCCCCGGATTTTGATTTTAGATGAAGCGACATCGGCGCTAGATTCCGAGTCAGAGGCGCTAGTGCAAGAAGCGTTAGAGCGAATTATGCATGGGCGAACCGTTTTTATTATTGCTCATCGATTGGCAACGGTGCGCAGAGTCGATCGAATTTTGGTGCTGGAAAAAGGGCGAGTCGTAGAAGCGGGCACGCATACCGAACTTATCGCAGAAGGTGGACGGTATGCCCGATATTACGCGCAGCAGTTTAGTTGACGTAAGTTCGGGTTAGCTTCGCAGACGTGCTTATCTTGTACTCACGTTAATTCATAAACGATCGTTAACTTCTCGATTGATTTGGGCATCATAGCGCTGTTGAATTCTTCCCTGAGCGATGACCGATTCAGCTTCGATTTTGGTTGAGCTTGAGCACGACGCCAACGCGCTGCGAATTAAAAAATTACTGCTCTACGCTTGTAAAAACTGGTGGGAGAATGACCCGTCACGCTTAAGCGTCATCAGCTTTTCGTCGCTGATTGAAGAACTGCGCCAAAGTCATTCCACGATCGAGCAGTTCCGATCGCGTCTAAATCACTTAGTCGGAACGCTCAATAAATCGGCGGAATATGCGCCAGTCGCTCAAACGATCACAAAGGCGTTTGAACGGCTTTATGACCAAAGTGCAATTTTGTCACACGCCGTTGATGTTCCCGAAGAAGAAACTGCTTTGCGCACTGTGGTGCAGACGATCGAGCAAAACGTCAATTTAAGTCGCATTAAAAAGCTTTTAATTTGCGTTTGTCGAAAGTATTGGGAAGCAAACGCTTATGTGATCGAGCAAACTAAACTGCGCGATTTAATCGAGGAATTTATCGAACAGTATCCGAATCTTGAGGCGGCTCGATCGACGCTTAGCGCTTGTGTGAAAACGCTCAACAAACCGATCGAGTACGCTTTGATCGCAGAATGTATTATTCGTGAAATTGAACCTTTGTACGGGCAAAAAAGCGAAGTTTCTGAATTGCATTATTCCAAACAAATCAATTCAGAAGCGATCGATTTGTTTGATGTTCGAGTCGAAATTTTGAAATACGCTAATCCGCTACAAGCTAAGATTTTGTTATTCTCTTCGGCTTACTATTTGTTTGAATTTCGGACTTCCGACTGGACAAATCTGCGGCTTTACAGTTTAGATGGATTGCTGCGCACGGTTTTAAGCCAAACGGACTCGATCGACGACTTTGAACAAACCCTAAAAGCGAAGGCAAAACAGCTTGTCGATGCCGATTTCTATCTTGAAATTGTGTCGATTATTGCACGAGCAATTAAACCACAATTCAATCAATTACAGCGTCAGCTTCAGCAAGTCATGCAAACAGGCAGCATTGCCGATATGACGTGTGCTGGAGCCACTCAATTTATCGCGGCAACTCGTTCAGCCGAATCGGTATCGCGGGCAAACTAAGATTATCGGATCTTAAATTGCATCGCATGAACGCTCAAGAACTGCTCCAGCGCTACGAGGCGGGAGAACTCAATTTTTCTAGAAAAAACTTCAGTGGAGCGGACCTTAACGCGGCAGATTTGATCGGAGCGGATTTCACGCAATCCGATTTACACGACGCTCGGTTGATTCTTGCTTTTCTCAATCGCGCAACATTCAATCAAGCTAATCTAGCAGGCGCGAAGCTGAGCGGCGCTAATCTAAGCCAAGCAGAGTTACTCGGTGCAAATCTTCGCGATGCCGATTTACACGGAGCCATTTTGTGTGGAGCCGATTTGCGCGGGGCGGATTTGGGATTGTCGATCGTGCTTGATGCGAACTTAACCGGAGCCGATTTGCGCAACACGAATCTAAGTGGAGCCGATTTACGCGGAGCTTGTTTGCGTGGAGCCAATTTCCGCGAAGAAAAACGCTGTTTTGAAGGCGCAAAGCTACGGGGCGCGGATTTGCGCGGGGCAGATTTGCGCGGAGCGAATTTGTCTGGAGCCGATTTGAGTCGGGCAAATTTATCCGGAGCAAATTTAAACGAAGCAAGCTTGCGCGAAGCGAACTTGACCCAAGCGAATCTAAGCGAGGCTCGGCTGCAAAGTGCCTGTTTGAGTGATGCGACGATCGTAAATGCCAACCTCACCGATGCCGATCTCAAAAATGGCAAATTAAATCGATCAAACCTCAGCGAATCAATCCTAATCGGTGCTAATTTTCACGATGCAACGTTAAATCACGCCAAATTGCACAAAACCGATTTGCAACGCGCCAATCTGCAACGCGCCCGACTCAACCACGCTGACCTTAGCCGCGCCAATCTGCAAGCCGCGATTTTAATTGAAGCCATTCTTGTTGAAGCTTATTTAGGACGTGCCGATTTACGGGGTGCGAATTTAACACAGGCGAATTTTACTCATGCAGAAATGAGCAGCACGCTTTTAGGTGACGCGATTCTATTTGGCATGATTCGACCCGATGGCAGCGTTGCCGACACGCTCGAATAAAGCTGACTTGGTACGCTTTACACGTTTAAGGGAATCACTAAAACAACGTCCGATCGACCGAAGTGGTTCACTTCGATAACAGATTCAGGACGCTTCCTAATTAGGAAACTTTGAAATCAAATGCGTTTTCTCCGTTCAAAGTCCTTCACTTGTGGAGGATTTAGGGGGTGTAACACGCTGACACCGTAGCAGAATCCCTTGTCGAACTTATTTTAGAAAAGATTAGCCAGCAACGAGCATGAACGAAGTCGCACAGGCGCAAAAATTAGGCATTTTGGATTTTCTGAATTTGATTTATGAAAAACATCCAGAATACTCGCTGATTGCCGTACAAGCGTCGATCGATGCCGTCATCAAGGCGTTTATCAATCAACGTAATCAAACGACAACGTGCAATCGAGAAGATTGGCAAACCCTGAAATTCAAAGAATATCGCTTGCAGTCGCGTCAGCTTGAGTGGAAGCAAAACATCGCTTTGAAAGCTTGGAATGCGACGGACACCGTAAGTTCTCTAAATCCAGGTTTTCCGATTGTTCAAGTTGGCCAGTGGACGATTCTTTTGCGATCGCTTGGTTGGCTCAATTTAGAGTTAATTGACGAAGTTCCAAAAGATGCAAAAGCTTTATCCAGCGTGCTGCACACAAAAGCCGTGACGCTGATCGAAGAAGACGCTTCTGGCGCGATCGCGTATGAGATATTCGAGGACAATCAAGTTTTAGAATCGGTTGAATATTTTGACGGCGAAGTTCAGTTTAAGTCGAAGCTGCGCGATAAGCCTATTTTTTTAGAACTCGATGACGAAGATGAAGCCGATATTTTAGCTGATGTTCAGATTCGGTTTATTCACGGCACGTTCTCGAATCTAGGAATTTATCTTCCGGCAGTTTGGTGCGTGGGTGACGATCAAACGCCCGTCTTGCAAACGATGCCAACCTCTGAAGGCACGATCGATCGGGCCGATTGGATTACTTTAAACGAAATTTGGGAAACCGATGTTGAACCGTCGGACGAAGACGATGCAGAATGATATTAATGAAATTTTTAATGCCATCTTTAATGCGATCGCAATGGATTGTGAAACGCAAGCATCAACGCTTGAGTTTAATCGATTGTCGATCGCGGCTCAAGCAGGCGATCGATCGCTTTTTCAAGCGCTGCTCGAAGCCGAACACTATCATCAGCGAAGAAAAGATGAACCAACGCTGCTGATTGGTGCGGTTATGGCAGGACGGCTTGAAGTCGTGCGGGCGCTGATTGAAGCGGGGGCCGATGTCAATGCAAAAATGACGCAGTTTTTCACGTTTGATGCGCTGAGCTTTGCGGTTGATGAAGGCTACAGCGCGATCGTGAAGCTGCTGCTCGATGCGGGTGCTGATCCAAACTGGAATAATCACAATCCGGCTTTGTGTCCGATTCGCGTGGCGTGCCAGAAAGGATATACGTCGATCGTGCAGATCCTTCTACAAGCGGGAGCCGTTGTTAAATTTGGCACGGGTTTTCGACTGCTTGTTGATGCTGCACAGTATAGCAACGCCGAAATTGTGCAACTGCTAATCGATTCGGGATGCAACGTAAACACTCGTGAGGTAGGCGGAGATACACCGCTAATTGCTGCTTGCAAACGTGCAAAACTTGAAATTGTCAACGTATTGATTAATGCAGGCGCGAACGTAAATAAAGCGGGAATGTACAATTCAACGCCGATCGTTGGTGTCTTTATTGCTCCAAAACTGCGTTCAGTTCTAGAGCCGCGTGAGCCGATGGCATCGAAAGCAATCGAGCAATCGATCACGTCAATTGTAAAAGCATTGCTCGATGCTGGAGCCGACCCCAATGTAAAAGATATGTTAGGCAAAACGCCGTTAATGTTAGCAATCGAACAGCAAAATCTCGATGCTGTTAGCATTTTAATCAATGCAAATGCAAACGTAAATGCAATCATGCAGCCTGATTTTGACAGCATTTTTGTGAGAGATTTGAACATTGTTCGTCAGACTGCATTGCATTTAGCGATCGCCACCGAAAACTTTGTCATCATCAAGCGCTTACTTGATGCAGGTGCTGATCCAAATTTAGCAAATAGCGATGGCGTTACGGCTTTGGAGTTTGCGAAACAAAAAGGTTTGAAATGTTAGAGGTATTACTGCCTACGAAGCGAATCCTGACGATGTAATGACCTGGGAATCGATAAAAGCGTCGATCAACGGAACAATGAGTTTTGTGCTGATATTTCGTCCAAAAGTTCGCCAAGAACTCGATGAGGCGTATTACTGGTACGAGGGGCAGCAACCAGGGCTAGGAGATAACTGAGCATCAGAAGCCACTGGTTCGACCCGTGGACTCACTTAGTGAGCGTTCTCAGAGTCAGGCCGACGTAAAACAGCTCCTACGGTGGCTTAAGACAACCGTAGGAGAGAAAACAACAGGTCGGAACTCTACCTAGCATTCCAAACCTAAATCGAGCTTTTCAAGCTGTCTCGTCAGCAGCTCTTGATTCTCTAGTTTGAATAAACTAGCCACCGATTAAGGCGTGCAATTTATGACCAGAGTGAATGGTTCTAACTTCACAGACACCTTCGGTCAAGAACATCCACCCTTGAGGCGGCCACACTGATCGAGCTACCAGCAAAGCTTGGATCTAACAGATCCAGACACACTCATGAGACGCAATCCTGCTGTAGGCGCTACTTTCCGAACGTAACCTGGTCGTCCTTGCAGACATTAATTGTTACAGGCTCAGATACGGTTCCATCCTCGTATAATGCCCGCACCTGAGGGGTGCAGTCGGGTCCAGAATTACTTAACCACGGCAGTGATCCAACTGCACCTGGATCAAGCGTGGTGCCCGCTATTTCTAACCAGTAACGACCATCACGGTTGATTTCCAGCATTGTAATCCCGATTTTTCCACTGTTTGTAATTTGCAAAGTAGGGTCTTCTGCCTGTGCGGCAGAAACGTTCAGCGCAGAGACAGAGAGAGCAGCAACCATTCCTGCAAGCGGTTTCCAGAAATTTCTTCTCATATTAGTTCAGTCTTCGTTGCACGTTTGAAATAACGATGAAACAATCGTATCCTCTCTCAAAGTAATATTTTTTACTTCTCTCATCGCTTCTTAAAAACTTCATGATCTGAAGCCTTTTGCTGGTAAGCCTAATCTTTACGAGCAGTGATGCGACGGTTTCCTTGTGCAGTTTAATACCGAATCGGATTCGATCGCGCGATTGTGATCGCAGTGCTTCACAGTCGAGGAGATCCAAAAGCTTGGCAAACGCAAAGTTGATAAGCGTCAATCCGCGTAAAAACAGCGATTTCATTAGCAATTGCTCATCTAGACAACGGGCGTCGATCGTAATTGTCCGTGAGTAGAAATCTCTAGTTTGCGACCGCAATTAGTGCGCTAGAATGAGCCAGCAGAGCGAAATCGAGCTTCTTGTTAAACCATCGCCGATTCACCCTACAATGGTCTGCGTTCCGAGAATTCGGGGCACACTAGCGCTATTCACCACGCACGATCGTTCATGTCTACGTCATTGCCGATTACAGAAAATTTTCTCTCGCTCGAACAAGCGTTGAAGCATTATTTCGGGTATGACAGCTTTCGTTTGGGTCAACGGCAAATTATCGAGCACGTGTTGAACGATCGTGATCAGCTTGTCATTATGCCGACTGGCGGTGGTAAGTCGATTTGTTTTCAGCTTCCAGCTTTGCTCAAACCGGGTTTGATGATTGTCGTATCGCCGTTGATTGCCTTGATGCAAGATCAAGTCGAACTTTTGCGCGATAACGGCATTGCAGCGACGTTTCTCAATAGCAGTTTATCGAGCGAAGAACGTCGATCGCGGGGTCGGGCCGTAATGGAAGGACGCATTAAGCTGCTGTACGTTGCGCCAGAACGATTGCTAAGCGAAGAATTTATCAATGGTGTGATGCCGCATATTGTCGATCGCATCGGGCTTTCTGCGTTTGCGATCGACGAAGCGCACTGTGTGTCTGAATGGGGACATGATTTTCGTCCAGAATATCGTCAGCTTTCATTCTTACGATCGCGCTTTCCAACCGTTCCAATTATTGCTTTAACGGCAACCGCAACGCATCGAGTCCGCGATGATATTGTCAAGCAGTTAAATTTACACAATTCGATTATTCACGTTTCGAGCTTTAATCGACCGAATTTATATTATGAAGTTCGACCGAAAACAAAGACAACCTATCAGGAGATCGTTAAGCAAATCAAGCAAACACCCGGAGCGGGAATTATTTATTGTTTGAGCCGTAAGCGCGTTGAAGAAGTTGCAACAAAGCTAAAACTTGATGGAATCAAAGCGCTTCCATATCACGCGGGACTCGATAACGAAACTCGTAAGCAAAATCAAACTGACTTTATTCGCGACAATGCGCAAGTAATTGTGGCTACGATCGCGTTTGGAATGGGAATCAATAAGCCAGATGTTCGCTTTGTGATTCACTATGATATCCCAAAGAACATTGAAGGCTATTATCAAGAATCAGGACGTGCCGGACGCGATGGAGAACCCTCTCACTGCACGCTGTACTACAGCTTCGCAGATGTGAAAACAATCGAATACATTATCGCTCAAAAAGTCGATCCTAATACAGGAGAAACGCTTGAAGCTGAACAGCGAATTGCAACGCAGCAGTTACGACGTGTGATTAACTACGCCGAAGCGACCGACTGCCGCCGCACAATTCAGCTTTCTTATTTTGGCGAAGATTTTCCGGGGAATTGCGCCACCTGCGATAACTGTCGCAATCCAAAACCGATCGAAGACTGGACGATCGAGGCGCAAAAATTCCTTTCGTGCGTAGCGCGGTTTGCTCAACGCGGTCGAACGTTTGGCATCGCTCATACGATCGACGTTTTGCGCGGCTCGAAAAACGAACGAGTGATTAAAAACAATCACACCACGTTAAGCACTTATGGAATCGGAAAAGATCGCACTGTTGACGATTGGCGGTTATTAGGACGATCGTTAATTCATCAACGCTTAATCGATGAATCGAGCGATGGCTATTCAGTTTTGAAGTTAAACGAATTAAGCTGGGAAGTTTTACGCGGACAGCGACAGGTTTTAATTGCAGTCGAGCAGCTTAAACCGATTCCAGCGCCAACCGAAACGACGCCGGAAAATACCGCCGAAACCGAAGAATTGTTCGATCGTTTGCAAAAGCTGCGTAAACGTTTAGCCGATAAGCAAGCCGTCCCGCCGTATGTTGTTTTTGCAAATGCCAGCTTGCGCATTATGGCGCAGCGTCAACCCCAAACGCGCCAACAGTTTCTCGAAATTTCGGGCGTAGGAAGCCGTAAGTTAGCGCAGTACGGAGACGTATTTCTCGATGAGATTCGAGCATTTCGAGCGGAAAAAGGGCTAGAAACTCAAACGGAACCAATTTCGACAACAACGGTCACGCAGCTAAAGCCGTTAGAAGGAGTGACACCGATTTCTGAAACAAAGCTTCAAAAAATCGACGATCAGAAAGTGATCAAGTTAGAGTCGTCGATCGTGCCGCCTAGCCCGGGTGAAGCAACCTACACGCAGCTTTACACGCTGGAGATGTTTCAGCGCGGCATTAAGCCGGCCGATATTGCCGAACAGCGCAACGTGCGCCTCAGCACGATTATGAATCATTTATCCGAACTGCTTGAAATGGGCTATGCGGTGGATCTCGATCGCTTGGTGTCGCCTGCCCGTCGAGAAAAAATTTTGGTTGCGATTCAAACTGTTGAGGATCTCGCACTCAGCAGCATTCGCGAACAGCTTGGTGAAGCTTACGGCTGGGATGAAATTCGTTTAGTTCGAGCTTGGTGGAAGCATCAGACCGAATCTGGACGTTGAAAGTTCTCTGATTGCGGGCATTCTCCCTGTAAAGATTACTAAATTTTCTAGTAATCAGAAACTTCATGTCTAAATTACTTGTATTCCTTTACTCCGCTTGCTCATGCTGTTAAACCGATCGCTGTTGACGATGCTGGCTGCCCTTAGCTTCGCACCTGTTCCTGCGCTGGCTCAATCTGCGCCATCTGCTCCAACGGTTCAAGCTGCTCCGTCGGTTCTAGAAGCTCGATCAACGATTGCAAACCTACTTCCGAAAGCGACAAGCGGCGTTGTTCTAATTAATACCGATCGTGCTCGTTGGGAAGCGTTGAGTCAGTTCGGGTTATTTCCCCGCGATTTCTCGTTTCCGGGTTTTTTGTATCCGGTCGAAGCAGGCGTAAATTTTGCAAGCGATGTGCAACCCTGGCTTGGCGATCAAATTGGAATCGCGCTGGTGTCGAAAAATGTAGTCACGATCGCATCGGTTAAAGATGCCTCAGGCGTGAATCGGTTTGTCGATCGTACTCGCGCCGCCCGTCGCAAATCTCCAACCGAGCAACAGTATAAAGGCATCCCCATTTTAGAATGGGCACCTGAACCGTTTGAGGAACAACCTAGCAAAAAACCCGCCAAGCCAAAAGCAAACAGCACTAAAAAACCCGAAGCATCAAACTCGCCTGCGTTCTTCTTTGGAAAGCAAAAACTCGCGATCGCCGTTTTGCCCAATTACGTTGTTTCGTCCTACTCGAAAGAAGCAATTCAAGCCTTGATCGATGCGCAATCCGGAGAACGATTAACCAGCAATGAGAAATTCCAGCGCACGATCAACGACCCAAGAGCGGCACGATCGCTCTTTGTCGCTTATGGCAAGTATGCAGACCTGCTCAAAGCAACGACTGAGTTCAATCAATCTCAAATCAATAGCCTGCCGAATGCGTTCAGAATTTCACCGCTTGATCCGAATAAGCTTGATCCATTAAACGGGTTTTACGACACCATCAGCGCGTACGTTTGGGCACAACCTGACGGACTGCACGCTCAAGCAGGAATCAGCTTTAAGCAATCTCCACCCCCAGAGCGAATCAATCAGCTCACTACCCGCAACGAAATTCTCGATCGCTTGCCCGAAATCAACTACGTCGTTGGCAACGGTCAGAATTTAGCGCTGTATTGGCAAACCTTTATCGCCGGACTCGAAACGCAACCCACTTGGAAAGATCAGCTTGCTCAATTTCGCAAATTTAGCCAAAGTACTCTCGGAATCGACGATCGAGACATTTTTCCGTGGATGAACGGCGAAATCGCAAGCTTTGCGTATCCCGCACGACAAGGACTGCTGCCGACCGTTAAGATTGATCTTGCATCAGGTGTGATGGTGCGCACGAGCGATCGCGCCGCCGCCGAAGCCATGCTAAACAAGCTGAATCAGTTTGCAAAATCCAAGCTGGGAAACGAAGCCGTTCGTCAACGCACGATCGCAGGTCAGCCTGCAACCGATTTCAGCATTTCTGGACCTCCCGGTAGCAAAGAGCGGGTGAATTTTGCCAGCTTCGGTTGGCTTGATGCAAATACGCTGTTGTTTCTCGGTGGCGGCGGCGCGATCGAGGAGTTCAATCCGAAACCTAAACGCACGCTTCCGCAGTCGGTGAACTTTCAAGCTGCGATGAATGGTTTGCGCAATGCGGGAGGATTGTCAAATCCTGCCGATGGCAACATGGGGTATTTCTACATTAACAACGGTGCATTGATGGCATTTGTTAATACTGCGATTTTGTCGTCGCTGGGTTCTTCGCAATCGCTCAGCAGCTTTAGAGAGGCAGCAGGAAGTGTTCGCAGTGTTAGCGCTTCGAGTTCGATCACAACCGAAAATCTTGAGTTTAAAGGCTTTCTATCGCTGACCACTCGTTCAACTGCATCGCGTTAACGATCGTGAGTCCGCGTAAAAATGGCTTAGAGATGTTCAGTTTAGAGCGTTTGTGATCTGCTTGCCTCAGTAATCACTGCCCGAAACGCTCGGCGACTGATATTAGCTTCGCGCATTGCCTTTGGCTACGCGGCTACACAAACTAAATCCGCCGTTGCGAACTGGTCTTTGAGATTGGTTCTTAACCCACGAAGGTGGGTTTTGTTTGTGTAGCCGCAACTTCGGTCGCCAGGCGATCTCGGCAATTCACCCGAATTTACGTTAACTAAGGTAAGTTTGAGGAGTTTTGCCTATGGAGTCCACGATCGAGTCGCCGAAGCGCACCTGAAGGTACAAAGAGCAAAATACTTCGATCGCGCAACACCCGTTAAGATTTGCGCGTTGCCCGTGCTTTTTTAGCTTTCGGCTTTTCTTCAACCACCGTTTGCACCGCACTCACACCGTTTTCGCGCAGCGTTTTCGCTTGAGCCAGTAAAGAATCCGCAAAAGCAACGGCGGCCGCTTCAGTGGTGGCATTTTCCGTTGAACCAACTTGACCGCTTGCAAGCTGTGCAAGTTCTTGACGCCGTTGCTCACGATCTAAAGGACGCACCTGAACGATCGTTCTCAATTCCGCATCTTTAGAACCGTTGCCGTTGTGGTGCCCGTTACTCAGTTCGATGACTTGCTTTGCCACGTGAAAATGCAAATCCGCCATTGCAGCCACGATCGGCTGGTGCGTCACACACAACACTTGATGATGCTGACCAAGCTGATGCAGTTTTTCCGCGATCGCTTGCGCCACTCGTCCCGACACGCCTACATCGATTTCGTCAAATACTAGGGTATCGGCAGAATCAACTTGCGAAAAACACGCCTGAAGCGCCAGCAGAAATCGGCTCATTTCGCCACCGGACGCAATCTCGGTCAAGGGTTGAAGCGGTTCTCCAGGGTTGGGACTAAATAGATACGTGATGCGATCGCTGCCTGCTGCTGTCGGGGCGATCGTGGCGATGCCGACCTGAAACTGAACCTTTTCCATTGCAAGCGGCTTGAGTTCGGCAATTAATCGCGCTTCGAGATCTTGAGCGGTCGTTTGACGAAGTTGAGTTAGAACCGCACACGCTTCGGTTAATTCGGCTTTGTAGCGATCGGCGGTTTGTTCAAGTTCTTCGAGCGATTGTCCGGCTCCGGTAATGGCTTCGAGTTCAGACTGTAGCGATTGACGCATCGCGATCGCGTCTGTCAAAGTAGGCCCGTATTTGCGGCAGATTTGCTTGAGTTCGACGATGCGTTCCTCGACTTCTTGGAGTCGATCGGGATCGGTTTCAAGATCGTCTCCGTAAGCGTTAATTTGCGCTCCGGCTTCTTCGACTTGGGCCAGTGCCGACGTCACCATGTCGAGAATCGGCTGAATCTGCGCATCGTAACGCACCATATCGGTCAGCAAGCTTTCTGCTTTACCGAGCAAATCTGCACAAGCGTTCTCGCCGTTTTCATTTTGATACAGGGCTTGATACACCTGATAGCTTTGCTGCTGCAATTCAACGCTGTGACCGAGCCGCTTGCGTTCTTGATCAAGCTGATTTAACTCATCAGGATCATCTAAATTGGCGGCGTTGAGTTCGCGCAGTTGATACTCGAATAAATCAAGCTGCTGAAGGCGTTGCTGCTCAGATTGACGCCGTTTTTCTAACGCTTGAGCGGCTTGCTGGTAAGCCGCAAAAACGCTTGCAACCGTTTCACGCTGCTTTAAGAGTGCTAACCCGCCGTAGCTATCGAGCCAATCGCGCTGAAGGCTCGGCTGTCCGAGTTGAACGGTTTGCCCTTGAGCGGTAATCTCAACTAATCGATCGCGCACCGCTTCCATTTGCTGCTTGTTCACCAACACGCCGTTAATGCGCGATCGATTGCGCTGTCCGCTTCCGCTTGCCACAATTTCCCGCGTACAAACCGCGAGATCGCCGTCAATTAAATCTATTTCTTGTTTCTCAAACCAGTGTTTCAGCTCAGCGTTGGTCTTAAACGTCGCTTCGATCAACGCGCGATCTTCACCTGTCCGAACGGCTCGGCCTGTGACTTTACCACCCAATGCCGCATCGATCGCATCTAAAATAATGGATTTACCCGCGCCAGTTTCCCCGGTCAGAACGTGCAATCCCGCACCTAGCTCTAGCTCTAGGCGATCAATCAGCGCAAAATTTTCGATCCGCAGGGACAATAACATTTGTACCGAGTAAAAGGAACAACGAGGCTGACGGCTTGATTCTACTCAACGGAGTCCGCGTTTTGCGACTCCTGTGAGGCTGAAACGATCGGCTCTATTTCAATGTTAGCGGGGACGGGATTGAGCACAAGCAATTTTTCTCATTCGTAATAGTAAATTTGTTCGGTGCGATCGTCAAGAACAGTTTATTCCTCGCGTGTATGCAGTCGTGAGGATTCCTGGATCGAAATCGTTCGGTAATCTAGCAAAAGTAAGCGCAGTCGAAAGTTCTGCAAAATGGTTAACTGAGATTAGTAAAAGCGCTTAAGCTTCTTGTTACAATAATTAACATTCTGCCGTTATTCGGTGTTCGATTCATGAATTTGTCTCCATCTAAATCTGTTTCTTTGGTCGAAGCTGAACTCGCTGATCCGCATTCTGACATCCACGATTCAATTCGCACCGAAAACGGCAGGATGACATCAGAATTAGCGCTAGTGCCAAAGCGTCCTGAAACCGCAAGCCTTCGTTATGATGCAATTGCGATCGCGGCTTATTATCAATCGCGATTGCTGCAAGTTTGGCGACGGACGCTAGGAATTTTTCTGCCTTTTGTGTTTTTTGCGCTGCGCCTCTGGTGGGATCGCACAACGGGAATTAACCCTGCTAAAGAGCAGAGTCAAGCGATTCATCTGCGCGAAATGCTAACCCAATTAGGGCCGGCTTTTATCAAAATTGGGCAAGCGCTTTCAACTCGCCCGGATTTGGTGCCGCCAACGTACCTCGAAGAACTCACAAAGCTACAAGATCAACTCCCGCCGTTTCCTAATGAGATTGCGTTTCAGTTTATCGAAGAAGAACTCGGTGAACGCCCGGAAGCGATTTATGCAGAATTAAGCGCAACGCCGATCGCGGCCGCCTCGCTGGGTCAAGTTTACAAAGGCAAGCTGAAAACAGGTGAAACGGTTGCGGTAAAAGTGCAGCGTCCTGGACTTGCGCAAAACATCGCGCTTGATATGTACATTTTGCGGCGCTTGGCAAGCATGGCGATGCGCAACGTCAAGCAGATTCGCAGTAATTTAGTCGCCATTACCGACGAACTTGCCGCGCGGATCTTTGAGGAAATGGATTACACCCAAGAAGGTCGCAACGCTGAGCGCTTTGACGACCTTTACGGATACCTACCCGATATTTACGTTCCTCGAATTTATTGGCAATATACAGGTCGGCGCGTGCTGACAATGGAGTGGATCACTGGAACCAAGCTAACCCAGCTCGACGCGATTCGGGAACAAGGCATCGATGCGACTCATTTAATCGATGTTGGCGTGCAGTGTTCGCTAAGACAGCTTTTAGAAGCAGGCTTTTTTCACGCCGATCCGCATCCGGGTAACTTGCTGGCAATGCCCGACGGACGTTTAGCGTACCTCGACTTCGGAATGATGAGCGAGATTGAGCCGTATCAGCGCTACGGATTGATCGAAGCGATCGTGCATTTAGTCAATCGCGACTTTGAAGGCTTGGCCCACGATTATGTCAATTTAGGATTTCTCACGCCTGATACCGATTTAACGCCGATCGTGCCTGCTCTTTCGATCGTATTCAACGAAGCTTTGGGGGCGTCGGTTGCCGAAATCAACATCAAAAGCATCACCGATAAATTATCGGCGCTGATGTACGACTATCCGTTTCAGGTGCCTGCGTTTTTTGCGTTGATTATCCGATCGCTCGTTACCCTTGAAGGGATTGCGATCAACGTTGATCCCGATTTTAAAGTTCTAAGCCGCGCTTATCCCTACGTCTCGAAGCGATTGCTTACCGATCCGGCCCCCGAACTTCGCGCATCGCTGCGGGATCTGTTGTTTAAGGACGGTCGCTTTCGCTGGAATCGCTTAGAAAACTTGTTGCGCAACGCGAAAGATAATTCTGATTACGACATGGATCAGGCATTGGTGCAAGGCGCTGACTTTTTATTCTCAGAACGAGGTGAATTCATTCGGGTTAATTTAGTCAGTGAAATTGTGAAAGGTTTGGATGCGTTGAGTCAATCGGCTTGGCAGAATTTGACGATCGGCTTTCGTGAGCGGGTTGGGTTGACGGTTGAGCGATCGCCTTTGCCGCCCGAAAACCAAGAAACGCTCAATCACGTCAAACGCATTTGGGAGATTTTGCGCAGTACACGCGGTTTTGATCAAAATAAAGTGCTGGCATTGATTCCGCGACTTTTGGCAAAGCCAGAAACGCAGCAGATCGGACAGCAAATTGTAGGAGGGTTAGCTCAGCGATTAACAGCCCGTTTGATTCGCGATGTGTTGCTTAGAGATGAGCCAGTGACTTATCCACGATCGCCGCGAGAAGAAGTCGCTTTAACCGTTCGCCGTTAGCCCTTTAATCTGAGTTTTCAACAAAGGTAAAACTTTGGGAAAAGCGAAAGAAACCGTTTGTTTCTGAGAAGTTCTTGAAAAAATCCCAACTCGCCTAGCGAAGGCGCGGCTAATCGAAGTCCACGATCAGGCGGACTAGACTCAAAATTTGCTGTGAGGAACCCGTGGGTGGTTTTGTCTGCGTAGCCGCGAATTCATTCGCTAGGCTTAACCGGAACTGACATTACTTTACAAGTGCATAAACTCGCAAAACCCGCCCTTATTGGGTTTTTCAGCTTCCACATTCATTTGCTATCGAATCACTCGCGAAAGATTTGAAGCAATTAGGATGTAAGAGTCCAAGATAAATCTTGATTAGACTGTTTGTCGCGAGTTCCTCAACAGTCCTGAATCAATTACCAAACAACGTTTTTCTTGGACTTGATATTAGAAAATCCTTGCGATCGTCATCAAACAAACACAGCAATCTTAGCTGCATTATGTGTTTTGAAGGAAAAAGCAATGCGCTTTAGCGAGAGTACCAGAATGTAGATTGTTCAAGACTCTTAGCCCGCCGTTTCGTGTGAATATTTTTAATATGAGTTTTCACTGTATTCATACTAATGTGCAAAATTTTAGTAATTTCTTGATACGTGTATTCTTGTCGCAGTAATCGCCAAATTTCTGTCTCTCGGTTGGTTAAGTTATAGCGCTTTTGTTCGATTCGCAGTGACTCTTGCAGCGTTTCGTCGCAGTCTTCTACTAGCACCAAGATATAAACACGATTCGCGCTTTGCGCAGCGTTGTAAAAATTGCAACGGCTCTGATCGGTATAGCGAGCCGAAACATCAGTTGCGACTACATCGGTTTGAAGCCAGCAAAGCCGCGATCGGATCTGCTGTCCTTTATGTCCGGTCTGCTCTATTACTAACGATTGAGTTCCTGAAGCGAGTTCTTGAGCGAGTTGATCACACCCGTGAGCAACCGCGATCGGTAAAAGAGCATCTTCATCGGGTTCAAGCAAAGTCGAATAAAGTAATTTGGCTTTGGAGTTGAAATAAACGATGTGGCGATCGACGGTGACGATCACGACGCCTTGATGCAGCGATTCAAGGAGTGGACTCCAAAAATTATCTAAATTGATGTTGGTAAAACTGTCTTGCGTTAAACTGCGCCCTGCATCGGTAGCAATCATTGATTAGGCCATAGGAATGATATTATTTTTGACGGTAAAGGACGATTATGAGGAAATTGTGAGGGCACCAGATTCAGAATTCGTTCAAGTAAGTGCTACGAGTAAAGATATCTTAATATTAAAATTCTCAGCGTTTTGATTCGCTCGTTTATTCTTCGAGCTAATCGACAACATAAGCCGGATGTGTAAATAGTGTGAGGAATGAATGCAGCAATTTATTAATTGACACTCGCCATGTTTTTAGCGGCGGAGTGTCAACCAATTTCTTATCTAAAAATTCTGCCCAATGGATTCTCAAGGCGAGCAGCAAGATCATTTAATTGACGATAAGCGGTTTCAATACGATCGCCATCAATCACCACTTCCTGAGTCGGATAGTTCTGCAAGATTTCCAAAATCGAAATGTTGCCGTCTCGACTTGCCGAAAGCGTTAATGCCGATCGCAATGCTTCACGTTCAGCACCCCCTTTCGGCGTTTGAATCGATTGACCTAACTGATCGAGCACCACGTTGCCGACCGGACTGTTAAGCACGCGATCAAGCACGATCGGATTGACTCGAATCGGTCGCGTGAGCGTTTGACGCACGACATTCGGATCTTGGCGCGACAACCTTAAATACGTCTGCAAATCCGGCGATGCTTGTCCGGTTTGGGCAAACACCGTTAGATCAGGAACCGACACCGACTCACGAAAAACCTTGTACTTCAAAATTACTTGTTCTGCTGCCATTGCCTGCAAACTGGTCAGCAACAGCACGCCACCCACGCCCGCACCCAACCAACGCCATAAGCTTTTCATATAATTCTTCTTAAAGTTCTAAAGGCAATGACGATCAGGATCAGCGAGAAGTTCAGTGCTTTTACCCTGCCTAAAGATAGAAACTCAGCGCGAATCAGCTTGATTTGCGGGTAGGGTTTCGCTCACGACTTCGTAAGTTTCCATAACAGGTTTACCAACAAACAACGGAGCCATCTTTTTAAGAATCGCTTGCTGCACGGCACTATCATTCGCCTGCATCATTTCTTCGCTATCCCAAAAAATAATCGAAATTCCGCGATCGCTTCCTCGCTCTCGCAGCAAATAAGCCCCCCGAAACCCGTCCGAATACGTTGAAACGGCATCTTGGTAAAGCTGCTGTGCTTCCTCGAACTTACCAAGCTGAAACTCACCGATCGTCACCTGAGCGATCGCGTGCGTGAGAAAATCTTGAAAATCTGACATATCAACACTCCTTTTAACGAAAACGTTTAATACCGCTTTTAGAAACAGTGACGCTGCGAAATTATCACCATAATTATTTCAAACACGGGTTCAAATTGCTCCATATCCTGTTTACAAATTAAAAAAACAAGATATATTGCAATGGCTAAAACACAGGGAACTTGAATCCTTCAAGGTTTGTCACCGATTTTTAGAGCGATGTCCTCGATCTAGAACCTTTATCTGAGAAAATTTATGGTACGTCAGGGCTTTCCAAAACAACGCAATTCGTTTATGAAACGTCAACTCTTTCGCACTGCGCCTGTCTACTTGGGCTTGATCGGTCTACTCTACACGAGTGGACGATCGGCGCTTCTGGCTCAAGTGCCGTCTACTGCACCCAATCCGTCTGCAAGCCCCTCTCCATCGCAAACGGCCAGCACGGTTCTTTACGTCAACCCCAATACAGGCGCTGATCAAACAACGGCCGGGCGGACTGAAGCTGCTCCCTACCGCACGATCACCTTTGCCCTTCAGCAAGCCACATCGGGAACCGTGGTTCAACTCGCTCCTGGCAGCTACACGCAACAAAGCGGAGAACAGTTTCCGATTATTCTTAAGTCCGGCGTCGTGTTACGCGGCGACGAAAGCAACAAAGGACAAACTGTAATTATTCAAGGCAGTGGAAAAACACTCAGTAAAACTTTCGGTGAGCAAAACGCAGCAATTCGACCTGAGAACGGAAGCGAAATTCGCGGGGTAACGGTTACAAACACAGCAACGCGCGGAACAGGAACCTGGGTTGAAGACGTAGACTGCATTATTGCAAACGACACGTTTACAAACAATAATCGAGAAGGCGTTTTCGCAACTGGAAACTCAAATCCGGTCGTATCGGACAGCGTGTTTACGAAAAACTCTGGTAATGGAATCTCGATTACCAGTAACGCACGCGGTCAAATCAAAAATAACGTTTTTCTAGATACTGGATTTGGTTTAGCGATCGGCGGAAATTCAATCCCCCGACTCGAAGGCAATCAAATCACTCAGAACCAAGCGGGCATTTACATGAGTGGTTCAGCCCGACCGATTCTTCGCAATAACTTGATTAGCGACAGCAAAGGCGACGGCATTATCGCGAGAGATAGTTCATTTCCAGATTTGGGCACCGCCGATAGCTTAGGAAACAACACGATTCGCAACAACGGCACCGATGCTAAGCTCAAACCAAGAGGCATCGATCTCAACAATACTACGGGCAATACCTTTCAAGCGATCGGAAACAACATCGATCAAAAGAAAATTGCAGGTCGAGTTAACTTTGCGCCCGGTGGAACGAATACGGTATTTGCAGATGTGCAAGGACATTGGGCACAGCAGTACATTCAAGCGCTCGCTTCTAAAGCAATCATTACTGGCTTTCCCGATGGCACCTTCAAACCCAATGATCCGGTGACGCGGGCGCAGTTTGCTGCGATCGTGCTCAAAGCGTTTGAGCCTGCACCGAAAAATCCGGCAACAACCTTTTCTGATGTCAGCAGCAAGTATTGGGCTTACACAGCTATTCAAAGCGCAGCACGCGGTGGATTTGTGGCAGGATTTCCGGGCGGTACCTTTAAGCCTGATCTAAAAATTCCGAAAGTGCAAGCTTTAGTTGCGTTGTCGAACGGTTTAGGATTCGGAACTGGCGACGCAGGTTTGCTCTCGAAGTATCAAGATGCCTCCAAAATTCCGAGCTATGCAACGGGCCCGATCGCGGCGGCAACTCAACGCCAAATCGTCGTGAATTACCCGACCGTTGGACAACTCGATCCGAATCGTGACGCAACACGGGCAGAAGTTGCCGCGTTTATTTACCAAGCACTGGTGAATCAAGGTAAAGCGCAAGCGATTTCGTCTCCGTATGTAGTTGGCGCTCGATAAGCAGACAACATAAAAGCGCCGAGTCACAACTTGGCGCTTTCTTGATGCGAGGATTAAGGTCTTTATTCGGCTGACCTCATTGAACATTTTCTGCAATACTAAAAAAATCAGAAATCTCAGAGGGCGTTAGAGAAGTAGCGAAGTGTGCTAACGGTCGTCGTAGTGCACGGAGCGAGGTGGCGTAGATAAACGCTTGCGAGGGTTCGGGCAGAACCTCGCCGTCATGACTTAAACGCCGACATCGCGCCAACCCTCGGTTCGCTCCCCCGCCCTACCGACGTGGAATGACGTGGACAACGATCGCAAATAACGGTTAAACCAGTTCCTAATGCGATCGTCCCGCTCCAAGATAAAGCTCGGCAACACGCGGATTGTTAAGGAGATCCGCGCCTGCACCTTCAAAGCGATCGCGTCCTGCTTCTAAAACATAGCCGCGATGGGCCATTTCTAGCGCTTTGCGGGCGTTTTGCTCAACCAGCACGATCGCAGTTCCATCTTGATTAATTTGGCGAATTTGCTCAAAAACGCTGTTGACTAGAATCGGAGACAGCGCCGCCGAAGGTTCATCAAGCAGCAGCAGATTTGGTTTTAGCATTAATGCTTTTCCCATTGCCAGCATTTGCCGCTCGCCGCCCGATAAGGTTCCCGCTCGCTGCTTGCGTCGATCGGCTAAGCGCGGAAATCGGGTGAAAATTTCGTCTTTCAACGGCTGCAACGGCACCTCTCGAACAAATGCACCCATTTCTAGATTTTCTTCAACCGAAAGCGACGGAAACACGTTTGAAAGTTGCGGCACGTAGCACATGCCGCGCCGCACAATTTGATCAGACTTTAAGCCAGCGATCGGTTGACCGTTGAAATGAATCGTTCCGGTGTGTGGCGTCAGCAAGCCGAATACGGTTTTCGCCAGCGTTGATTTGCCTGCTCCATTTGGGCCGATAATCGCAACCAGTTCACCCGGGTAAACCTGCATGTTTGCACCCTGAAGGATGTCTAAATCCTTGATGTAGCCTGCATGGACGTTTTGAACATCGAGAACCGGGGTATTCATGGGGCAATTAAACGACTAAGGGGTAGACTGCAAATCTGGGCGTTCTTCGGGCACGATCGCGCCCTCAACCGGACAGACTTGTAAGCAGATGCCGCAATCAATGCAGGTCGAAAAATCAATCCAATACCAATCCGTGCCTTTGGTGTTTTTCGCTGGGCCCGGATGAATGCAGGCAACCGGACACGCATCGACGCAATCGGCAACGCCTTCACAGGTGTTTGTAACGATCGTATGAGACACAGTACGCTTTCTCGCTCTAGGGACAAACGGGATCGAGTTCGACCCTCGCAGATCCATTATGCCGTGGGAAGCTCCACAAATTAAGCTTTGACGATTTCAGTCATCGGAGATTCAGCGCTGCTAATCCAGGCAATTCGGGCGATTCGACGCTGATGGGCATATTCGCGAATCGCGTCGGGATCGCGTCCACTAAGTTCAAGCTCGACGCGAAGTTGCGGATTAGATCTCCGCAACTGTTGAGCATGAGCAAAAGCGATCGCGTGCGTTTGCTCGGTTTCCGAAACCACGAGCCAATTGCTCGACGGCGCTTGCTTAGGAAGCTGACCGCTCGACATCAACACTTGATGCACCTCTTCGATCGCTAAAGTAAACCCAATACCGGGAATCGATTCGCCTTGCGGGTGAAACTGTCCAAGAAGCTGATCGTATCGTCCACCTTGCCCAATCACCGTATGACAAGTTGACGTTTCACTCACTACTTCAAACACGATTCCAGTGTAGTAATCAAACGTGCGGATCAGGCTGAGATCAAGCACGATCGGTAATTCCGTCTGCAAAGTATCTTGCAATAAATCGACTAACGATTTGAGATTATTCACGGTTTCACGCTGCGTTTTATCGAGCACGATCGTACTCGTTCGCTGCAAAACGTCCGCAGGTTTTCCGCGTAAATCCATTAATAAAAAGGCACGATCGCGCAGTTCTTCAGACATCGGCATTGTTTCGAGTGCGATGCGATCGAGATGAGCGATCGCCGTTCGGACACGAAGACGCAAACTATCGGGAAAAATCGAAAGCAGCGATCGGGTCAACCCCGCTTCACCTAAAATCAAATGCCAGGGCTGCGGAATTTCTAAACTGTTGAGGCTATCAATCAGCAACAGCAAAATTTCTGCATCTGCCAGCAGTCCGCCGCCGCCGAGTAGCTCAACGCCCGCTTGATAAAATTCTTGCTGACGACTGTGGCTGCCTTCTAATGCTCGTCGAAACACGTTGGCATTGTAATAAAGCCGTTGTGGAAAAGCACCTTCTACCATTCGGGTAACTGCCGTGCGAGCGATCGACGCGGTTAACTCCGGGCGTAATCCGAGCGGCTCTTCGTTTAACGGCTGAAGCTGAATCACCGTAGATTGATCGATCGCGCCGCCCGCCATTAGGGTATCCAAGCGCTCTAAGGTTGATGTAATAATTCGACCATACCCCCAGCGATGAAACACTTGCTGAAGCCGATCTTCAATCCAACATTTTTGGGCAACGTCCAGAGGCAGCAGATCGCGTGCTCCGGCGGGGGGCTGATAAACCATTACTTTTTCTTTCCACCAAAGAGACCCCCAAATAAGCTAGTCGGCTTTTTGGGATCGAGTTTGAGCGCTGTTTTTGCCGTCGCCGATGCTGCAACAGGTTTTGCGGCTTGCGGTTCAAGCTTTTGTTTGCCCTCTAGCGCCATTGCATCCGCAGGATCGATCGACAACGCTTTATTAAAATGAATTTTTGCCATTGTCGGTTGATTTTGCCGCAGATAAACCATGCCCATCAAGCTATGACAGCGACTATGGTTTGGATTAATTTTGAGGGCATCCCGCAATTCTAGCGTTGCTTGAGCATAATTTCCCTTGATCGCAAATCCTTCGGCTCGACGCAAATACTGATCCGCAAGGCTATGAGGCACCGGAGCCGTTACTGCTTTTTCGACAGGCGTTGCCTGACTTTGAGCGGTTGTATAAGGTTGTTTCGATTCGGTTGGGTTAGAATCGTCTGCATCGTCGAGGCGAATAAGATAAGCGAGATTGAGTTCGCTGATTTGGGCGGTGAGTTCAATTGTTTGATCAAGCTGCTGATATTGGCGATCGGCTAAATCCTGTAGGGCAGTGCGGTAATAATAATTCGGATTGCTTGCGGTTAAAAGCTGTTTTGCCAGATTACTCATGATGTCTAGCTCGTTGCGTTTACGATTTGCAGCTTGACCTTTGAGCTTGAGCACAACCGCATGATCGGTGCGGCTTTTTTCTTGAGACAGTTTCTCCCATGCCGGATTCACCAGCTTAGACAAAAGTTGTCCGGCAAGCTGTTTTTCGGTGACGCTTTCTACTGCGCCGCTATCCGGGTGAAGCCGCCGCGCAATTTTAAGATATTGTTTGCGAATTTCTTTGGCGTCGGCTTCGATCGAAACGCCCAAAACTGCATGATAGTCAGAAAAATCTAGTAAAAATAATCCTCGATCGATCTGAAAGCTCATAGTTAATCTGCTGACTGAGTGAACTTGTGAGCGATCCAGCTATTCGGGAACGCCCGTGTTTATAGTTCCTTAAAACTTTGCTCAGTCCTCATACGGGTAAAGATTTCTGAGGCTGGCAGTTAAAACCGCGCCTACACACACCAAACCGCCTTTGCGGGTTAAGAGTCAATAGACTAGTCCGCGCAGGGGGATTTCGTTTGGGTAGCCGCACCTCTAGTCACGCCCGCGTTTCGGGGATCGATTCACCGATTCTTTGATTCGCCAACCCGCAGCAGTTCTTGACTCAAACGATCGTGAATCCTGCCGTTCGTCGCCAAAATTCGCCCTGATCCCAAGTCGATCATGCGCCGATCGTAAGCCGTCACCACTCCGCCCGCTTCTTCAACGAGTACAATTCCCGCCGCCATATCCCACAGCGATAAGCCTCGCTCCCAATAGCCGTCAAATCGCCCACACGCTACATACGCCAAATCAAGCGCCGCCGCACCATCGCGCCGTACCCCTTGCGTTAAATGAGTCAAATGCGCAAATTCAGCGTAGTTATTGTCTAGGGTTTCGCGCCGATCGTAGGCAAACCCCGTGACCAGCAAGCTTTTTTCCAATTCACTTATTTGCGACACGCGCATTGATCGACGATTGCACGTTGCGCCTAATCCTTTTGCCGCTCGAAACAATTCTCCCTGAATCGGATTAAACACCACGCCAACCGAAGGAATGTTCTGAATCAAGAGCGCGATCGACACGCCAACAAACGGATATTGATGAGCGTAATTTGTCGTACCATCAAGCGGATCGATCGCCCATAAAAAGGCGCGATCGTCGTCGCCAAACCGCCCCGATTCTTCGGTGAGAATAGCGTGATCGGGAACATGCCGCCGCAGTACGGCAAGAATTTCACGCTCGGCCGCTTTGTCGGCTTCGGTGACTAAATCGCCCGGACGACCTTTTTCACGAATGTCTTCAAGCTTGCCCCAATGATGTTGTAAAACGGCTCCGGCTGCAAGAGCCGCTTCGGTTGCGATATCTAAGAAATTTGCTAAAGACTCAGGTTGTAGCATCGATCTGGCGATTCATCACGCCCAAGTCTACCACCTCGATCGCTTATTCCTCATCGAGCGGCAAGCCACGAGTCACTTTTCCTTTACCAAAAAATCGCCCAAACTGAAGCTCGTACACTTCATCTTCGTTTTGCGTTTCAACTTCGATATCCGATCGCGCATAGCTTACACACAGCAGCGCATAGCCCTTTTGCTTTAGCTCAGGCGATAATCCGACCGCTTCGGGCTGAGCGAGATCGCCGGATAAAACGCGAACAGCGCAGGTTGTGCAGGCCCCGTTGCGACACGAGAATGGAAGCTCAACGCCTTGCGCTTCGCCACTGTGCAAGATGTATCGATCGTCGGGAACGCGAAACGTGTGCTGGGTGCCTTTTTGACGGTAGTAGACGTGAACGGTATGAAACTGCGTCATGATTTCAGTGAAATTCGGTCTCCTTATTCAGTATGCGTCAAGTTCTGCTACTATATAAATTCTGCTGGAGAGATGGCCGAGCGGTTTAAGGCGCAGCACTGGAAATGCTGTGTAGGGCAACTTACCGAGGGTTCGAATCCCTCTCTCTCCGTTCTAAAAATCTTAATACATTAAGGCTTCTGAAGAATCCTCGAAAATTTTTGGGGTTCTCTTTTGGCGATCGATTAGGTAATTTTGGACGCTCTTAGACACCTTTTGACTATGGTTTGACTATCAAATTTGGACATGGATAATTGTCTGAGCAAAGGTGTCAAATAACAGTGACATAAGCGGCATGACGGCTACCAACCCTGCTCTAGAAAAAGCGGTGCCTTTGGCTCTCGTGAAGCGAGTCCCTAGAACGATGTCTCAAGATGACAGCGGTAAATCTACGACTGTGTAAGGTTTCTGTCTTCGATCATAATTGTCGCGACAACGATGATCGGCTGGGATGGTAGGGTTAATAGCTGTCGCGACACGCCAAAGTCGCTGTCGTCTGATACACCAGCATTAGATCTTGAAGAAAAACAGCAAAGGCACTCTTACTGAGTGCCTTTTTACCTTATCGACGTTTGCGAGCAGCTTCCGCTTTTAGCTTGCGGCGCAGGCTCGGTTTTTCGTACCGTTCCCGACGCTTCACTTCAGCTAGGATGCCAGCGCGTTGAATTTTCTTCTTAAAGCGTCGAAGTGCAGAATCGATCGATTCATTATCACCCAAACGAATTTCAGCCACGGCGCAGTGCCACCTCCTTGACAAAATGCGCTGAGAAAACACAGTTAACGCAAATTTGGACGGCGTGATCCACCACCGGGACGCGGTGCAGAACGCCCACTCGACCGCTCATCAGAACCCTCCGAATCGCGGCTTTGACTGCCATATACATCCAGATTAATCGACTGTCCAGCAGCTTTTGCAACCCCATCTACAACCGTCCGAATTGCCTGAAGATTGCGTCCGCCGCGTCCAAATACGCGGCCTTTATCCGTCCCTTCAAATGCTAATCGCACCCACACCCGCGATCGATTCGCCAAAAATTCGCAATCGACTCGCAAAGCGTCGGGAGCTTCAAGAAAGGGTTGAACGAGAAACCGGATCAGTCCGGCATAATCTGGAGTAGTGTTCACGATCGCACGCTATAAGGAGGATACCGTTTCCGAGGAGGCTTTGACCTGCTCAAGAACGTTGGCTTTTCTCAGGATGTCGCGCACGGTATCAGTTGGCTGAGCGCCTTTTCTAAGCCAATCAACGATCGCCGGAACATCTAAGCGTACTTCGTCAGAGCGGGGGTTGTAAAAACCGACTTCGGCAAGCGGGCGACCGTCTCGACGGGTGGTGCTTTGAGCCGCAACGATGCGGTAGCTGGCTTCGCGCTTTTTGCCGAAGCGCTTTAATCGCAGTTTGATCATGCTGGGGTCGTGGACTCCTTATGGATTACAAATCTGATGAGTGTTCAATGAACAGACTCCGAGTTACGCATTATATCAAAAAGCGTGGAGAGATGGTTAAGAAGTGGAAGCTTAGATATGGCGATCGTAGATTAACTGAAAAAGCAAAGTTGGTCATCCCGTCGCACCAGATTTTACCGTGTATGGACAATTAATTAGAGGGCTATTGCTTGGGCATAGTCCCCTGAATCCTCCATCTAGGAAACTTTGAGGAGAAGCTAGGTCTCGATTTCATTAACGATCCTTTAGAGAACTTGGCTTAAATTTGATATGAGTTCATTTGCCGTGTATTTACATCACCAACACCATCGAATCGATGAACCTGATGCTGAGAAAGGTGCTCAAATCTCACCGTGTTTTCTCACCGATGAGTCTGCACTCAGAGTTCTATATCTTGCCGTGCATAACATCGACAGAAAGTGGATATACCTGCTCGTAACTGGAAGCCTACTCTCAACCAATTTGCGGCTGCTTCGCAGTTGCACATTCAAACGTTCATCAAAATGATTCTTGCTTTAATCTTTGACATAAAACTGTATTACAGACCCATAGTCTATCTCATTCGTTGATTAAGTACTTCTACGAATTCTTGAATCTTCTCCTCGTCTCACTTTGCAAGCTTTTGTCCCATGTTTAGGTTCGCTCTGTCCTCTCAAGCAGCCTTAACCAGTTCTGCCTTTAACAACGGAAAGCCCAACTCCTCGCGCTGCTTCAGATAAAGCTGTGCGACCTGCCGTGCCAGATTCCGAACCCGACCAATATATCGCGCCCGCTCCGTCACCGAAATCACCCCACGCGCATCCAGCAGATTAAACGTGTGCGAACACTTCAACACCTGATCATAAGCAGGCAACACCAACTCTCTCTGCATAAGCTGCTCTGCTTCTTGCTCAAACAGGTTAAACAACGTGAATAGCAATTCAGGATTCGACGCCTCAAAGTTATAAGTTGAATTTTCGATCTCACTTTGAAGATGCACATCTCCATAAGTAATCTCGTCATTCCACTGAATATCAAAAATTGAGTTGACACCCTGAAGATACATCGTCAATCGCTCAAGCCCGTAAGTAATCTCGATCGAAACCGGACGACAATCAATCCCCCCACACTGCTGAAAGTAAGTGAACTGCGTCACTTCCATTCCATCGAGCCAAACTTCCCAACCAACGCCCCAAGCCCCAACTGCCGCATCTTCCCAATTATCCTCCACAAACCGAATATCATGGTCTTCTGGCTTAATCCCCAACGCTCGAAGCGACTCTAGATAAATTTCCTGAATATTGTCAGGCGAAGGCTTAATCAAAACTTGGTACTGATAATAGTGCTGTACCCGATTCGGATTCTCTCCATACCGCCCATCTCCCGGACGACGGCAAGGCTCGACATAAGCAACCGACCACGGTTCAGGTCCGATCGCTCTCAAAAACGTGTGGGGGCTTTTGGTTCCTGCTCCCTTTTCAGTGTCATACGGCTGAACAATTAAGCATCCCCGCTCGGCCCAAAACTGATGAAGCGTCGAAATTACGGTCTGAAAATTCACAGCGATCGTCCTTCACAACGAAATCCACGTATTCATTTTTGCTCAAAACCAGCGTTACATGAGCTTCCCGCCCCCTTCAAATTTCCCCAAAGGAACTAGTTGACAGTTTCCAATCCAGGTTG